>NZ_FLQX01000094.1 GCF_900089955.1 Candidatus Accumulibacter aalborgensis
GGCGGCCAAAGCAGGCGTTACCGGCAAACGGGCCCGATTCGACTGGGTCATGCGTCAGGGCTGGACTCCGCCGAGTGTCATTGACCACGGCGCTGCCAGATTGTAGAATGCGTCTCTTCTCGGGGCGTAGCGCAGCCTGGTAGCGCATCTGCTTTGGGAGCAGAGGGTCGTGAGTTCGAATCCCACCGCCCCGACCAGTGGAATCAGCAGCAAGAGGCGGTACCGGCAGGAAACAAGTTTCAAAGTGTCTCGCATTTGCGCCCGTAGCTCAACCGGATAGAGCACCGGCCTTCTAAGCCGGGGGTCGTGAGTTCGAGTCTCGCCGGGCGCGCCAGAGTAATGGCGGTGTTAGCTCAGTTGGTAGAGCACTGGATTGTGATTCCAGTGGTCACGGGTTCGAGCCCCGTACATCGCCCCAAAAAAACCTCACGCCCCGAAGAGCGCTGGCGGCAGACAGTTCAGCGCGCTGCATGTATTCGCTTGTCGCTGCGGGATGCGAAGCAAGCTTACTCACTTCGTCGGCGACGACCGCAAACCCACGCCCCTGCTCGCCGGCCCGAGCCGCTTCAATGGCCGCGTTCAGGGCGGGGAGGTTGGTCTGATCGGCGATCTCGCGAATCACGCCCACAATGCTCGATATTTCGCGGGAGCGTGCGCCCAGTGACTGCATGGAGTCGACGGTTCCCTGAACATCGGCGGCCAGACTTGCCACCACCAAGGCGGTACTGGTGATTTCGTCGCTGCCCTGATTGCAACGGACTCCGGTCTGTTGAACCTTGAGCTTCGCGGTGTCGGACTGTTTGGCCATCACCGCGATGCCACTCGACATTTCTTCCACGGTGGCGACCATGGCGCCCACCGAAGCGCTTTGCTGGTGCACGCTCTCGGCTACGCTGCCGATCGTCGAAGAGAGCTGCGCCGCCGAGCCGCTGACCGCGGCCACCGCGGTCCGGATTTGTCGCACCGTTCCTGCCAGTCTATCTGCGGTGCTATTTTGGGTCGCTATCCGTCGCACCAGGAATCTCGGCTGGCGTGACTTGGCGACTCGCGTTCCCGATGGCGACGAGCGGCCTTTTTTCCGATAGAAGCCAATCAGTGCTCTATCGCACACAGTCAAAAACGCGCGCATGCTAACCTGCAATTAGATCAAGGCACAGGCGATGCTGCGGCGCAACAATCAGGAACTGCTAGTCCTGCCCGGGGAATCACCTCTGCAAAGCCGAACATGGTCCCAACTGGAGCCTCCACCGATGGCCTGAAGACAAAGTAGACGAAAAACCCAACTCTTGACCCAGAGAACCTCTATAATGATGCTGCACTGCAACACGACTGGGCTCACGAGGTTCTCTGTCGAAAAATCACAGTGCCTGGCACCGCCAGAATCTGAGGAGCAAAGAGCATGAAAGCACCGAAAATACTACCGTGGGTCGCGCACCGGACCGGCATCAGCGAAGAACTCGCGCTCAAGCTGTGGCGCCGTGCCGCAGGAGAAGCGGGGGTCATGATCGGTTGTTGCGACAGTTCGGACTATTATCACCTGGCAGTGGAGCGTTTCATCGACTTCGCAGAGGCTGAAGGCAGTCGGACCGTGGTCCACGAAACGGTCGGCACCAAAACCTGCGTTTCCTGGGTGTACCGCCATCAGAACCGGATTTCGAAGCTGAACCTGATCACCGTGCACAACGTCGTCAGACTATGGCAAGCCAACTGGAACGACTTGTTCGGCGTACGCAGACACGCCGCGTGACAGCGCAGTCGCGATACGCCGCCGCGGTGCTGGCGCCCTCGATCAGCGACGCGCAACGAAGGGCGTCGACACGGGCAGCAACTGCGCAATACGTGCCGCCAGTGTCGCTGCGTCGATCTCGGTCGCCAGTTGGGCTATGCGAACCGAATAATGATAGCCACCGCCGGCCACCGCCAGTGGTTTGATGCGCGCCGCGTAACCGGCCGCGCGTGCCTGGTCATACAGCGACAGCGCAGCGGCCTCGCTGTCCAGCGTCGCCAGTTCGACCACCCATCTTCCATCGCGTGATGCCTGCCCACTGCCGATTTGTAGTGCGGTCTGGGTAACCCAAACGGCGACTTGCTGCGCGGTCGCTGACTCGACTGCTGCCGGTGCCGCCCCCGTGTTAGCTCGATAACAGCTTGGCACTTCACTGATCTCTTGCGCCTCGGCCTGCGGGTGCAACACCGTGATGCTGCCTTCGAGCAGGCAGAGCCGGTCTTGTTCCGAATCTGCGCTACCCCACAGATCGGTGCCACGAACCCCCGCGGTGATCGAACCGACACGCAGATTGACGGCACGCTGTTGATGATGGCGGACGGCGGCCGCTGTACTGAAGCGGAGCGCCCCTCGTGGCACGTCGAGCGCGGCTGTAAACACGTGCCGCTCACGGACGCCCAGCGCATTGAGTTCCAGGTGCGTATCGGCGCCCAGGCCAAGCACGCTGCCATCGGCCAGGTCAATCCGCACGCGCGCGTCGGAACCGGTGATCACGCGGTCGTGATTACGCAGGGCAAGCCCTGGCGAGAGTGGCTGGCGAACGCCTTGCCGTTCGACCCAGGCCGGCATCAGCACCTGGTCTACGACCGCGTCGGTCCGTTCGGGAAGGGTCGATGCCTGCGCCAGCAGACTGGACGCCAGCCAGGCAACGCCGAAGAGAGAGGGGATGCGATGCCTGTTCATGGGCGGTCCGGTTTTGCGATGGAGACGAATTCTAACGCCAACAGTGCGCCTGGGGCATCCGCCAGGGACCGGTGTCGGGCTGACTTGCGCTTTCGCGTGCAGCCGCTAGACTGGGAGAATGCGAGGAGAGTGGAGCGACGAGCGCCTGATGCTGGCCTACCGTGCCGGTGACGCAGATGCGTTCACCACGCTCTACCGGCGCTATCGAGGGTCGCTCCATCGCTATCTGACGCAGCACTGCGGTAACGCCGCGCTTGCCGAGGAGCTTTATCAGGATATCTGGATCAAGGTCGTCAACGCCCGCGCGGGCTACGAACCGCTGGCGCGCTTTTCAACGTGGATTTTTCGGATTGCCCACCACCGTCTGGTTGATCACTACCGGAAGCATGCGCCGCTGTTGGCCACGCAGTTGGTCTCGAACGCCATCGACGACGACGCCGACGGGATTGATGAGTTGATCGACAGCCTGCCCGCACCCAGCCATGAAACGCCCCATGCCTTGCTCGAAAGGCGCACTCTTGCTGAGCGGATCAGCCTGGCACTGGCCGAGTTGCCGCCTGCCCAACGCGATGCCTTCCTGCTCGCCGAGGAGGGTGGCCTGACACTGGCAGAGATCGCTGCCGCGACCGACACCGCCCGCGAAACGACGAAGAGCCGACTGCGCTACGCGCTGGCCAAACTCAGACATTCGCTGCAGGATCTGCTATGAACGAGCTGCACCAGGACCAGGACTCGCCGACCGATGCGCAACTTTCCCGGCTCTATCGGCAGCATTGCAGCGCCGAACCGTCACTCGAGGTCGACCGGCGAGTCCTGGCGGCCGCACGGGCTGCACTTGCCGACCGCCCGGTGCACAGCCGCGACGGGTGGACGCGCTGGCGCACGCCGCTGGCTTTGGCGACGACGCTGGCCTTGAGCTTGACGCTCGCCCTGCTCCACGAACCGCCGCCCGGAGAGCTGCCGGCAGAGCGCGGCGGCCAGGCAAAAGGCCAGGTCGCTGCCGAGCAGGCCCTGCCAAAGGTCAGCGACCAGGCGGCGCCGGCGGAAGCGAAGCGCGAAAGCCTGCCCACGGCCCCGGCCGCAATGGGCGCCGCGACCGGCAGCCGCGGCGAAGCGCGTCGCCAGTCGGCTCCTTCACCTCCTGCCCGAGCAGCCGCACCCGAACTGGCAAAATCGCGCGCCGACATGGCCCGCAGTCCGACCACCTGGCTTGAAGAAATCCGTACGCTGCTGCGCGAAGGCAAGGTCGAAGAAGCCGAGCGGCAACTGCGTGAGTTCCGGCGCGCGCATCCGGACCACCCGCTGCCCGACGATTTTCGTCAGTGATCCAACCCCGTTCGCCGGCCGCCTACGTTTACAGGCTTACCTGCTCACTGACCAACGATCATGACTTCTCAAGACACTTCCAATAATGAAAGTCATGTCCGTTCCCCTCACCCCCCTACCCCTCTCCCGCGCGCGGGCGAGGGGAGATTCGTGAGTCGCTCGCGCGACTTTCACGGTAAGGAAACCGTCATGAAAAAAATCGCCGCCCTCTTCGCCGCCCTTTCCGTCGCGGGCTGCATCACCGTCGCCGACGCCGGCGCGCTGGTCGACATCAGCGTCCTGGACCGCAGCAGCGGCCAACAACTGGAAGTCTACCGCCATCGCGGCCGGCTTTACGTCGCCGGCGCGCCTGGCAACCGCTACGCCGTGATCCTGCGCAACAAGAGCGCCGGCCGCCTGCTGACCGTGCTCTCGGTGGACGGCATCAACGCCTTGAGCGGTCAGACCGCAGCCACCTCCCAGTCCGGGTATGTCCTCTCGCCGGCACAGTCGGCCGAAATCAGCGGCTGGCGCAAGAGCATGGACGAAGTGGCCGCCTTCTATTTCACCAGCGTTGCCGACAGCTACGCCGGCCGCACTGACCGACCACAGAATGTCGGGGTCATCGGCGTTGCCGTTTATCGGGAAGCCGAACCGGTGGCCATGCCGGAGGTCGCGATGCAGCCACGTGCTCGCGGCAGCCTGGATGCCGCCGAGGGCGCGTCGTCGCGGGCCGAGGCCAAGGCCGCCGCACCGGCCCAGGACGCGGCGGTGAGCAAAAAGGCGGAAACCCGCCTGGGCACCGGCCACGGCGAACGAATCAGCGCGCCGACTCAATACACCGACTTCCGCCGCGCCAGCGATTCGCCGTCCGAGGTCGTCACCCTCTACTACGACAGTCACGCCAATTTGCTGGCCCAGGGAATCATTCCGCGGCCGAGGCCTCAGCCGAACCCGGCTCCGAACCCGTTTCCCGCCGGCTTCACGCCGGATCCGCCTCGTTGAGCAAGCGCCGTGTGCGTATAATCCGCGATTCAGCCCATTTCCGGATCGTCACTGGCCATGCAGCAAGAGCATCAGCCCGCCATGCAGGAGAAGTATCAACCCGCGGACCTTGAAGTCGCCGCTCAGGAATTCTGGAACCGCAGCGGAGCGGCGCTTGCCGTCGAGGACCCGCTTCGACCCAAGTATTACTGCCTGTCGATGTTCCCCTATCCTTCCGGCAAGCTGCACATGGGGCACGTGCGCAACTACACGATCGGCGACGTCCTCGCGCGCTTCCACCGTATGCTGGGTTACAACGTCCTGCAGCCGATGGGTTGGGACGCTTTCGGCATGCCCGCCGAGAATGCCGCGATCCAGAACAATGTCCCGCCGGCGCAGTGGACCTACGCCAACATCGACTACATGAGGACCCAGCTCAAGCGTTTGGGCTTCGCCATCGACTGGCAGCGCGAGATCGCCACCTGCCGGCCAGAGTACTACCGCTGGGAGCAATGGCTGTTCACCCGCCTCTATGAGCAAGGTTTGATCTACAAACGGCTGGGAACCGTCAACTGGGATCCGGTCGACCAGACCGTGCTCGCCAACGAGCAGGTCATCGACGGCCGCGGCTGGCGTTCAGGTGCGCTCATCGAAAAGCGCGAAATCCCGATGTATTACATGAAGATCACCGCCTACGCGGAAGAACTGTTGGCCGATCTCGACCAGCTCGACGGCTGGCCCGAGCAGGTCAGGGTGATGCAGAAGAACTGGATCGGCAAGAGTACCGGCGTCCGCTTTGCCTTTCCCTATCAACTCGATGGCCAGCCTGGCGAGCTGTGGGTGTTCACCACCCGCGCCGACACCATCATGGGCGTCACCTTTTGTGCCGTGGCGGCCGAGCATGCGTTGGCCGCTTACGCGGCGGCGCGCGACCCACAGATCGCCGCTTTCGTCGAGGAATGCAAGCAGGGCGGCGTCGCCGAAGCCGACCTCGCGACGATGGAGAAAAAAGGGATGCCGACCGGCATCTTCGTCACGCACCCGCTGAGCGGCGAGCAGGTTGAAGTGTGGATCGGCAACTACGTGCTGATGGGCTACGGCGACGGCGCGGTCATGGCGGTGCCGGCACACGACGAGCGCGATTTCGCTTTTGCGAAGAAATACGACTTGCCGATCCGACAGGTGATCGCCGTCGCCGGTGAGCGTTTTTCGCTCGATGGCTGGCAGGAGTGGTACGCCGACAAGCAGCGCGGTTCCTGCGTCAACTCTGGCAAATACGACGGACTCGGCTACGCAACCGCGATCGACGCGATCGCTGCCGACCTGGCGACCAGGCAACTGGGCGAAAAGAAGGTGCAGTTCCGCTTGCGCGACTGGGGAATTTCCCGGCAGCGCTACTGGGGCTGCCCGATCCCGATCATTCACTGTGCCGCCTGCGGCGACGTACCGGTACCTGACCAGGACCTGCCGGTGGTGCTGCCCGAGGACGTGACGATCACCGGGGCTGGCTCGCCGCTCGCCCGCATGCCCGAGTTTTACGACTGCAGTTGCCCGCAATGCGGCCAGCCGGCGCGGCGCGAAACCGACACCATGGACACCTTCGTCGAGTCGTCGTGGTATTTCCTGCGTTACTGTTGCCCGGACAACGATCGCGCGATGGTCGACGAGCGTGTCGCCTACTGGTGCCAGGGCGGCATCGACCAGTATATCGGCGGCATCGAACACGCCATCCTGCATCTGCTCTACTCGCGTTTCTGGACCAAGCTGATGCGCGACCTCGGCCTGTTCGGTGACCAACCGCTCGGCGAACCCTTTGCCAGGCTGCTGACGCAGGGAATGGTCGTCGCGCCGACCTTCTACCGCGAGGACAGCCACGGCAAGAAGCAATGGATCAATCCGGCCGAGGTCGACGCGGTTCATGACGAACGTGGCCGCGCCAGCGGCGCCAGCTTGCGCGCCGATGGCCTGCCGGTTGTCGTCGGCGGCATCGAGAAGATGTCGAAATCGAAGAACAACGGCGTCGATCCGCAGGCGCTGATCGAACAATACGGCGCCGACACGGCAAGGCTGTTCATCATGTTCGCCAGCCCGCCCGACCAGTCGCTCGAGTGGTCCGATGCCGGCGTCGAGGGCGCCTTCCGTTTCCTCAAGAAGGTCTGGCGAATCGTTTTCGAGCACGTCTCGGCTGCCGGCGTGGCGGCGATCGAGGCAGCGGAGCAAGAGCAACGACCGGCAGAATTGAAAGCCTTGCGGCGTCAGTTGCATCAGACGATCGGCAAGGTCGCCGACGACTACGGCCGGCGCAAGCAGTTCAACACCGCCATCGCCGCGGTGATGGAATTGCTCAACACCTATGCCAGGATTGCCGGCAACTCGGCCGACAACTCGGCGGCGCTTCGCGCCGTCCGGCAGGAAACGCTTGAAGCCGTGACGCTGATGCTCTACCCGATCGTTCCGCACGTCTGCGAAGCGCTGTATGCGCTTCTCAAGCCCGGCCATACGGCAGCCAGCGCGGCCTTTCCGAAGCCCGATGCGAGCGCCTTGCAACAGGACGAAATCGAACTGGTGCTGCAAATCAACGGCAAGTTGCGCGGCAGCCTGCGCGTACCGGCGGACGCCGACCGGGCGAGCATTGAGGCCGCCGCGCTGGCCTGCGAGGCGGCGCGCAAGCATCTGGCGGGCGCCGCAGCGAAGAAGCTGGTCGTCGTTCCGGGCCGCCTGGTCAACATCGTCGCCTGACACAGCGAGCAAGGTTTTGAGGAACATGCCGATGCCCTTCGCGCGACCATGCAACGCCTTGCTGGCCCTGGCTCTCGCGCTGCTTGCCGGCTGTGGCTTCCAGTTGCGCGGTGCTTACGCGTTGCCCTACGAGAGCCTTTACCTGGCGATGCCTGACTACTCGGTAGTCGGTGCCAGCCTCAAGCGCGCCATCCGCTCGTCGGCTTCGACACGTGTGGCGCTGACGGCCAGCGATGCGGAAGCCACCTTGCTGCCGGGCGCCGAGTATCGTGACCGCGTCATCCTGTCGGTGTCGGGCACTGGCCGGGTCAGCGAGCTGCGTCTGCGCTACCTCTACAACTACCGGGTAACCGATGCCAAGGGACGCGACCTGGTTCCGCCGGCGACCATCGAACTGGTCCGCGACCTGACCTACGACGACTCCAACATCCTGGCCAAGCAGCAGGAAGAAGCCCTGCTCTGGCGCGACATGGAGAATGACCTGGTGCAGCACTTGATGCGCAAGCTGGCGGCCGTCAAGCCGGTATTCCCAGCCGCCGCCGAGTAGCGGCGAGGCGCAGACGCCGATGCAGCTCAAGGGCGAAAACCTCGCGGCGCATCTCGAAGGCAAGCTGCAGGCGGCCTACCTGGTCCATGGCGACGAACCCCTGTTGGTCATCGAAGCCGCTGACGCCATTCGCGCCGCTGCGCGCCGACGCGGTTTTGACGATCGCGAAGTGCTCACGGCGATCGCCGGATTCAACTGGAATGACCTTTATCACGCTGCCGGCAGCCTGTCGCTGTTCGCTGGCCGCAAGCTGATCGACCTGCGGATTCCCAACGCCAAGCCGGGGCGCGACGGCAGTGCAGCCTTGCAGGAGTACTGCGCGCGCCCGTCGCCGGATGCGCTCCTGCTGGTGACCATGCACGGGGTCGACTGGCGCGACGAAAAGTCCGCCTGGATGAACGCGCTGGCAGCGGCCGGCGCAGTGGTCAAGCTGCTACCGCCGGCGCTTGCCGACCTGTCGACCTGGATTGCCGGCCGCCTTCGCCGCCAGCAGCAAAGCGCCAATACGGAAGGGCTGCGTTTCATTGCCGAGCGCGTCGAAGGAAATCTACTGGCTGCGCACCAGGAAATTCTGAAACTGGGCGTGCTCTACCCGCTCGGTGCCTTGAGCCTCGAACAGATTCGCGACGCGGTGCTCAATGTCGCGCGCTACGACCTCGACGGTCTGCGCGAAGCGATGCTGGCCGGAGACCTCGTGCGCCTGACGCGCACCCTCGATGGTCTGCAGCAGGAGGGCGAAGCACCGCTGCTGGTCCTTTGGGCGATGAGCGAAGAAGTGCGCACGCTGGCCCAGATCCACTTCGGCCTGGCAGGGCGCCAGCCGCTCGATCTGCTGCTCAAGGAGGCGCGCGTCTGGGGTGCGCGGCAGGCGCTGATCAAGGGCGCGCTGAAGAGAGTAGACGGCAAGCGGGCGACAGCCGCCCTGACGCATGCCGCCCGGATCGACAGGATGATCAAGGGATTGGCCAGCGGCGACGTGTGGGACGAGTTCCGCCGGCTCGGCCTGCACATCGCTGCGCTCTGAAGCGGCCGCAGTCGACCGGGTCAGGAACTACGGCCCCCCTCAGGGTCATTGCCTGGTGGAGCGTCAGGCGCCAGGTGCTCCCACGCGCAATGACTGGTTTCCCCGCGTACATCGTTGAGGCCCGAGGAGTTCTTGCTCTGCACCAGGCATTCTCCTGCGGAATCCTCGGCGACGACTACCACACGCAGTTCGTCATCGACCCTGCGCTCACCATCCCAGTAACTGCAGGTGGCGCAGACTTTTACTTCGGCAGGCACAATCAGTTTCTTTTTTTTCATGATAGCTACGGGCCAGTGGCAATCATCCTCAGAGTATGTTCCCTGGCAGTGGTTCCCTTGACCCTTGCGCGCCGGGGATGGCTATAATTGGTTTGTCGCTGGCGCGACTTTCACAGTAAATAAAGAGAGAAGCCTCATGGACATCGAGCAGTACATGCAAAACGTCGGCAAGCACGCGCGCGAAGCGTCTCGCCGCATTGCCCGTGCCGACAGCAACGCCAAGAACAACGCCTTGCGCGCCATCGCCGCCGCCATCCGCCGTGATACCGACGACCTGCTGGCCGCCAATCGGGAAGACCTGGCCGCAGCGCGCGCTGCCGGACTCGAACCGGCAATGCTCGATCGCCTGACGCTGTCGGCGAAGGGCGTTGCGGCGATGGCCGAAGGCGTCGATCAGGTCGCTGCACTGGCCGATCCGGTCGGTGAAATCAGCGACCTGAAATTCCGGCCGAGCGGCATCCAGGTCGGCCGGATGCGCGTTCCCCTGGGTGTGATCGGCATCATCTATGAAGCGCGCCCGAACGTCACCGCCGACGCCGCTGCGCTGTGCCTGAAGTCGGGCAACGCCTCGATCCTGCGCGGCGGTTCCGAGGCCATCCGCAGCAACCGGGCGATTGCTGCCCTGGTGCAGGAAGGACTGGCCACTGCCGGGCTGCCGGCCAACGCTGTGCAGGTCATCGAGACCACCGACCGCGCCGCCGTCGGCCATCTGATCACCCTGCGCGAGTATGTTGACGTGATCGTTCCGCGTGGCGGCAAGGGACTGATCGCGCGCCTCCTGGCCGAGTCGCGCGTGCCCATGATCCAGCATCTCGACGGCAACTGCCATGTCTACCTCGACGACGACGCGGATCCGGAAAAAGCCCTGCAGATCGTCGAAAATTCCAAGACCCAGCGCTATGGCACCTGCAATACCGCCGAGTCACTGCTGCTGGCACGTTCGGTCGTCGCCCAGGTGCTGCCCGCCATCGCCGCGATGCTGACGCAAAAAGGCGTCGAGATTCGCGGCTGTCACGAAACCCTGGCCCTGCTGCCGCACGCCAGAGCAGCGACAGAGGAAGATTACGCCGCCGAGTTCCTGGCGCCGATCATTTCGGTCAAGGTCGTCTCCGGGCTCGACGAAGCGATCGAGCACATCAATCATTACGGTTCGCATCACACCGACGCGATCGTCAGCGAGAATTACACTTCGGTGATGCGTTTTCTGCGCGAAGTGGACTCGGCTTCGGTGATGGTCAACGCCTCAACCCGTTTTGCGGATGGATTCGAGTACGGACTCGGCGCCGAGATCGGCATCTCGACCGACAAGATTCACGCCCGTGGCCCGGTCGGCCTGGAAGGACTGACCAGCCAGAAATGGATCGTTCTCGGCAACGGCGAAGTGCGCGCCTGAGCCTCATCCAAATGGTCACGACTTCTCAACACGCACCCGATAATCAAGGAGACGTACATGAAACACCTGCTGATGGCGGCCGTGGCCGCAGTGTCTTTCAATCTGGCGGCAGCGGTAGAAGTCGCCGGTGTCAAGTTCGACGACAAGGCCCGAGTCGGCAGCAGCGAGCTGCTGGCCAACGGTGCCGGCCTGCGCAAGAAGCTGGTCATCAAGGTCTATGCGATAGCCCTCTACCTGCCCGAGAAACACAGCGACGCCGACGCAGTTCTCGCCGCCAGGGGCGCCAAACGACTTTCGATCAGCCTGCTGCGCGACCTCAGCGCCAAGCAGTTCGTCGATGCGCTCGAAGAGGGAATGGCCAACAACCATTCGGAAGCCGAAATGGTGGCTTTGAAGGATCGCCTGAAGCAGTTTTCGGATACTCTGCTCATCATCGGCGAAGCCAAGAGCGGAACGACCGTGGTCATCGACTGGCTGCCGGAGAGCGGCACACGACTGACTGTCAACGGGCAGGTGAAGGGCAAGGAGATCGCCGGCGAGGATTTCTACAAGGCGCTGCTGAAAATCTGGCTGGGCAACAAGCCGGTCCAGGATGATCTGAAGCAGGCCCTGCTCGGCAAGGCCTCCTGAGCCACAGCGAGTCATGCTCATGAGCACGCACGCCGAAGGCGACTACCAGGCGGTGATCGCCGCGCCGGGTTTCTGCCTCGGCGTGCGCTGCGACGAGGACGAAATCCGCGCCATCCGTTTTCTCGCGCTCACCGCCGCAGTAGCACCGCGGAACGCGCTGGCCGCCGAAGCGGCGCGCCAGCTCAGCGCCTACCTGGCGGACGCCGAATACGTTTTCGCCCTGCCCTTGCGCGCCGCCGGCACACCGTTCCAGCGCCGCGTCTGGCAACAGATCGCGGCCATCCCGACGCACCAGACACGCAGCTACGGCGAAGTGGCCAGGCTACTGCACAACGCGCCGCGGGCAGTCGGCCAGGCCTGCGGCGCGAACCCCTATCCGCTCGTCGTTCCCTGCCACCGCGTGCTGGCCAGCGACGGCGGCCTCGGTGGATTTGCCCGCCAGAACGGGGGTTTTCTGCTCGACGTCAAGCGCTGGCTGCTGGCGCATGAAGGCTGCTGAGGCCAACGCGGCGAACGCGGCGGCCAAGCCAACCGATCTCGCCGAGATCGATGCCTTCTGCGACACGCTGTGGCTTGAAGACGGACTGGCCAAGGCTTCGCTGGCCAGCTATCGCAGCGACCTGCTGCAGCTCGCCACCTGGCTCGGCGAGCATGATCTCGGCTCACTGTGCGGCGTCGACGAAGCGACGCTGATGCGCTTCGTCGCCACGCTCTCGCAGACGCTGCGCGCTTCGTCGCAGGCACGCTACCTGTCGACCCTGCGTCGCTTCTACCGTCATCAACTGGCGAGGGGCCGGCGGAGCAGCGATCCGACACTGAGCATCGCCATGCCGGCGATGCCCTCGCGGCTACCGAAAGTCCTCTCCGAAGTGCAGGTCGAACGTCTGCTGGCGGCACCGCAGACCGACACGCCGCTCGGCGAGCGCGATAGGGCGATGCTGGAAACGCTCTACGCCACCGGCCTGCGCGTTTCCGAACTGGTCGGCCTCAGGCTGCACGAAGTCAGTCTCGACATGGGAGTGGTGCGTGTTTTCGGCAAAGGCGCCAAGGAGCGCCTGGTACCACTGGGCGAGGAAGCACGCGACTGGCTGCGACGCCATCTCGCCGACGGCCGTCCGGCGCTGCTCGCCGGACGTCAGAGCGACGACGTCTTCGTCACCACGCGCGGCTCGGCGATGACCCGGCAGGCTTTCTGGCAATTGATCAAGCGCTACGCGCTGCAGGCCGGAATGGACCCTGCCCGGCTGTCGCCGCATGTGCTGCGGCACGCTTTCGCCACCCACCTGCTCAACCACGGCGCCGACCTGCGCGTCGTCCAGCTCCTGCTCGGTCATTCGGACATCTCGACGACGCAGATCTACACCCACGTCGCCCGCGAACGGCTCAAGCTCCTGCACGCCCAGCACCACCCGCGCGGCTGACAGATCGTTCTTGCCAGCGTCGGTCTCACCGGCTGATAGGGATGGTGCAGGACGCAATAACCAACGGGCATTGCGCCGGACGCTGGCGGTGCAATGCGCTGCGCTTATTGCACCCTACATCGTTGGCCGCACGTCGTTCGCGGTACCGCCTCAGCGGTTGAGATAGTGCAGCACACCAGGCGCGTCGGCTGCGCAGGACTCCAGTTCGACCAGCGTGATACCGCCGAAATCGAGCGCCAGTTGGCTCCACTCGCCGATCGGCAAGCGCAGCCAGTGGCCGAGCAGCGCGCGGATCACGCCGGCGTGCGTGACCAGCGCGCAGCTCGACCCGGACAGGGTCAAGATGCAGTCAACGACGCGCGCCTGCAGCATGGCGGCCGATTCGCCACCCGGCGGGACGAAGTGCAGCACGTCGGCGGCCCAGGCGTCGAGCAGCGTCCGCTCGATACGCTCCCAGTGGCATCCCTCCCAGGCACCGAAGTCGATCTCCATCAGCCGCCGATCGAACTGCGGCTGCGGGTGCAAGGCCTCGGCCATAGCACGGGCACGCCGCGACGGGCTGGCGATCACCGCGATGTCGTCTGGCAGCAGAGCACGCAGACGCTCGACCAACGGCCACGGGTCTTCCGCCTCGACGTCGAGCTGGCCGTAGCAAACGCCGGTCGCCAGCAGCGGCCGCGGGTGGCGGATCAGGAAAAGCTGCATAGCAGCCCGCAGTAGAAAGCGACTTCCGAGAGTTGCTGTGTGGCACCGAGACAATCGCCGGTATAGCCACCGATCCGGCGCTGGAACATCCGGGCCAGCCAGAGCGTCGCGAGCGCGGCCAGAAGGCAGCCGAGCAGCGCCTCGCTGGCTGACAGCAGGAGCAGCGGCAAAACGGCCGTCATCCCGGCAAAGCCAAGTTCCCCCACGCTGATGCGCGTCGCCAGCGGCTTCGCCTTGCCCTCGTCGCGCACGTAGTCGAGGCCACACAACAGCGTCGTCGCCGCGAAGCGGGAGACCGCATGGCCGGCCAGCAGGACGAACGGAATCTCCAGCGGATCGAACTCGATCAGCGCGCAGAAGCGGGCGAGCAGCAGGATGACCAGCGCGATGGCGCCGAAGCTGCCGATTCGCGAGTCCTTCATGATCGTCAGGATCTGCGCCTTCTCCCAGCCGCCGCCGAAGCCGTCGACCATATCGCTCCAGCCGTCCTCGTGAAACGCCCCGGTGACGTAGAGCGAACTGGCCATGGCCGCCAGCACCGCCAGCGTCGTCGGCCAGAGGTACGAGCAGAGGACGAAGACCAGCGCCGCAATCGCGCCGACGATCAGACCCACCGCCGGAAAATAGCGCGTCGCCCGGTCGAGCGCGTCGCTGCTGTGACCAACCCATCTCGGCACCGGCAAGCGCGTGAAGAAACGAAGTGCGCCGAAGAAGTATTCGAGTTCGCGTTTGAGCATCTGTCGACCAGGCGGGTGAGCGAGGTCCCGATGGTATCCCGAGACGCGGGCCGGAAGCCATCGACTGTGCGTGCCCACGGGTAGTGCGCTCGCCAATTGGCCGCCGGAACGGTAAGATGGCGGCTGACCGGAAGAACCGCCATGCCAGAGAGTCAGTCCCTTCACGTGGAAGATCAACAGAGATGAAACCGCATTTTCCCGAGGTGGGTGCCGACCTGCTGGAACGAGTCGGCGATCGGAAGTTTGCCACCGTCCTCGCCGATCCTCCGTGGCAGTTCCAGAACCGGACCGGGAAGATGGCGCCCGAGCACAAGCGCCTGAACCGCTACGCGACGATGACACTGACCGATATTCTCGCCCTCCCCGTAGCGGCAATCGTCGAAAACACGGCGCACCTCTACCTGTGGGTGCCGAACGCGCTGCTGCCGGACGGACTGCGCGTCCTCACCGCCTGGGGATTCGAATACAAGAGCAACATCGTCTGGCACAAAATCCGCAAGGACGGCGGCCCGGACGGGCGCGGCGTCGGCTTCTATTTCCGCAACACCACCGAACTGATCCTCTTCGGCGTCAGAGGAAAAAATGCGCGCACGCTGGCCCCCGGTCGTCGCCAGGTCAATATCATCAAGACCCGCAAGCGAGAGCACTCGCGCAAGCCCGACGAAGCGTACGAGCTGATCGAATCGTGCTCGCCCGGCCCCTTCCTGGAAATGTTCGCCCGCGGCTCGCGCGCCGGCTGGACGACCTGGGGCCACCAGGCCGACGACTATTCTCCCGACTGGCCGACTTACGCCCACCACTCGCAAGCAGAAACCGACGCCGACCGCCTGCTGGCGGAGGGCTGATCACTGGGTCACGCTTTCCGGTAATGAAGAAACCGACCTCGCCATGCTGCGCGCTTATTACGCTGACAAGTCGGCGTGTTACCCGGACAAAGCCGGCGACATCCGTTTCAGATCGTAGGGTTGAAGGAACCCCAACGTAGTCCCTTCCCTGCCCTTCGACGTTGGGGTTCGTTCCTCACCCCAAGCTACGGCCCTTCGCTGCTTCCCATACGCGTTGCACCAGCCGATTGACCAGCACTGCCGCGGCTCCTGTCGCCAGCAGGTGCTTCAGCGTATGGCCGCTGATCCAGCCCAGGATGTCGAACAATTCGTGGTCGTGCAGCTCGGCGGCTTTGGCGGCGACGTAGAGCAACAAGGCCAGGGCGAATGAACGCCGATCCGCCGCGGGTGCCCGATGGATTGCCTGCCACAGGGGAACAAGGATGATCGGCAAGCCCTGCACGAGCAGATAAGGGCGCAGGTCTCCGGCTCCGTGCAGCTCCGTGAAGTACCACCAGACAACGCTGGCGACGGCAACGATCGCCAATACCCCCGTATAAAGCTGACGATCCGATCCGGCATGCGTTTCTGCCCGAACGCCGGCCAGCAAACCCGCGCAGGCCAGTGCAATCGGCAGGCGATCCCAGACCAGGCGGGCGTTATCGGGAGCCAGATGGTAATAGCTCGAACCGGCAGCCGTAAGCGTCAAGGCAATCAGGAACATGCAGTAACCAGGCCAGCCAGCCTGGATGGCCGGCTCCCCACGCTTTGACCACAAGCGCGACAAGCCCCAGAGACCAAGCAGAGCAAAGCCGGCATTCGACAGCACGTCAGCGACGCAGGGCAGACCAAAGGCGGTGCGCTGATCGGCAAATTCGTGATAGTTCGCCAACTGCGCAATCGGCCCATTCGCCAGCATGGCGAGCACTGCGGAGACGGTGATCAGAAGTGGCAGACGGGCAAGCAGACGATTGATGATGCAACTCCGGTGAAGTGCCTCCACACAGCCAGCGAGCAGGACAAAATGAAAACCGCCGACGCAGCCACGTTACCCGCGATAAGTCCTATCATGCGCAACAAGTCTTGCCACTTGCCTGCTCGCCCACCCCATGATCGACCATCCGCCGCGCGTTTTCATCAGCTATGCTCAGGAATCCGGAAGCCATTCCGCCTGGGTGCTGGCGCTCGCCCACAGACTGCGACAAGACGGCGTCGATGCCGTCATCGACCGCTACTTCCCCTGGGTCGAGAAAGGCTGGCGGCCGTGGATGACTGCACAGATCGAACAGTCCGACTGGGTCCTCGTCGTGTGCACCCAGGAGTACCGCCAACGCTTCGACGGCAACGCACCCGCCGGCAGCGGGCGCGGCGTGCGCTGGGAGTCGCAACACATCACGCAGGCGCTCTACGACGACAAGTTCAGCAACAAGCAGTCATCCCCGTGCGGCCGCCGGCCGGCGACGAACGCTTCATCCCGCTGCCGCTGAAAGACTTCCCCAAATTCCGGCTCGATGAGCAATACGACGAACTCTACCGCCTGCTGACTGACCAGCCGGAGACGCTGGCGCCAGCGCTCGGCAAAATGCGCTACCTGCCGCCGTTGTCGGTCCCCGCGCGGGAGCCACCTTCGACGTCTCGGCCTGGCACACAGCCCATCGTGAAGCTCCCAGCCCCGATTTCCACCATCTCCGGCAGCCTCGCCGAATGCGCCGAGCAGCGCCAGCAGCAATCCGAGCTGAGTCCACGCCGCACAGCGGCTCCAGAATACAAAACGCCCTTCGCCGCTGCACCGATCTCTCCGCAGCCGCCGGTAGCGCCAGAGATCTTGCCAGCCGGCGAGATTCCACCAGCGACCAAAGGCGCGCGCTCTTGCGCCACTGTTCGGCCTGAAAGCGGAGTTGCCCGCGGTGCAGCTCGCGATCACGGTTCTGCCCGATGTAATCGTAGAGCGTCGGCCAGTAGCCCAAGCGTTTGCCGGTCTTTTCGTCCTTGCCGCGGGCACGGATCAGCGTCTCATGGATCAGGTCGACGGAGCGTTGCTGCGCTGGCCGGCTCTTTTCCTTCTCCCCCGTCGTGCCCACTTTCGCGCTGTCATTGCTGGCCCGCTCCGCGCTTTCCGGCTGGCGCTGATCCTCGCTGGTGACGACGATCAGCCGCAGCGCGCCACGCTGCTTCTGGTGACTCTGGTCCGGACCCAGCTCGCCGGAGAGCATCTGCACGACGCGCTCACCGGCCTCCGGCACTGCCTCTTCGCGGCTGATGCGCCGGCGCGAATGGCGGCCCTCGTCGTTGATCTGGGTCAGGCGCAAGAGCAGGTCCAGTGCCGCCTGCCGACCCCCCTTGACCTCCGCTCCGATGCGTGCGAGCAACTGGTCAGCCTGGGCAATCAGCATGCCGGCAATGCCTCCTGCCGCACGGTAGTCGTCGCCGCTGAGAAGCGTTCCCTCGCGCTGCTGCCACAGGGTCAACAGCGCGTTCTCGACCAGTGGCAGAGCGCCGCCCATCTCGCCGCAGGCGTCTGCGAGAATCGCGTCGGTCACCTCGCTGACGTTGACCCCGGCGAGCCGCGCCGGTTGCTCGATGACCTCGCGCAGGCCATGCTCGGAGATGGTCGGCAGGAAGTAGCGCTTGCAGTGGCTGTTGTAGATCGCCTGCAGGCTCGGCAACTGCCCGAAGCGATCGAGAAAGTCGGCGCGCACGGTGCCGATCAAAAACAGCGGACATTCGGGGTCCTGCAGGGCGTTCGCGAGTAGCGCGTCGAACTGCCGGCATGATTCACCTTCGGCGAAGGTGAACAGCTCCTCGAACTGGTCGACGATCAGCAGAAACGCCGTCTGCTCTTCCTCTGCGTGCCTGAAATCGCGCAGGTCGAGCGCCAGCGCGCGTTTGTCCGTCTGCAGTCGCTGCCGCCTCGCCAGGGTATCGGGCTGGACCGGCTTCGGGGTGAGTCCATGCTCGACGACTGTGGCGAGGTTGGCCAGCGGGTCCTTGCCCGGCATCATCGGGCCGAGGACCCGCCAGCGCTCGAAGCCGGTGCGCGCCCACAAGGCGCCCTGTTCGATCATCGGCCGCATGCCGGCATTGACCAGCGATGACTTGCCGGTACCGCTGCTGCCCTCGATCTGCAGCCAGCGGCAATAAGCGGCGCCGCCGGCGGTACGCAGGTCTTCGGGGTTGGTCTGCTGCTGGTCACCCAGGTAGCTCACGGCCTCGATGGTTTCCTTGCGCCACCCGAAGAACAGTCGGGCATTCTCGCTGGTGAAGGCGTTGAGGCCCAGGAAGGGGCAGCCGGTGATAATTGGCAGTCTGCCTGGTGGTTCGGCGAGGTCGACCGCGTGCGCTCTGATCGCCTCGATCCAGCCGGCGGGCAGCGTTTCGACAGAGTTCCAGTGGGTCGCCTGGAAGTTGGCGAGAAATGGCGGCAGAGCCTCGGGGCTGGCGTCTGCGAGCAGGATCGGGAGATTGCCAGGCGGTCCTGGTCGTTGTCCGCCGCCAGGTGCCGCCGCAAGGCGACCTGGACCTCGGCGCCCACCCAGCGGCGCAGCAAAGCGGACAGATCAACTGGCCGGCGTTGACCTTGCACAGTCGTTTTCCTTTTCTCTCGTGGCACAGTGGGCACTTCATCAGTGGCTATCTTCTCTGCGTTCAGTTGAAATCCAGCAGTCTAGGGCAACCCGGCCCCTGTCGCCACCGTGAGAGATTGCCCACATCCGCGCGACGGGGGCGTGGCTGGCGGATGGGTGCGCCGGGAGTTCCATTGGGGTGAAGCAGGAACCCCAACCAGTTCCCACCCTTCAATGTTGGGGTTCGTGCCTCACCCCAACCTACAAGCTGAAGCACAGCGCTAATCAGGTTCGTTTTGTAAATCCGTCAGCGTTTGAATATAATATTTCTATATATCAACGGCCTGAATTTTGTTGGTGTCCTTGGGCAGAGCCGCAGCAAGGCTGCGCGCAAGGGTCAGTGCCGAAGCCAACCGGGGGATGATGATGAGATTATCGCAGCTTTCGTCACTGTGTTTTCTCGTGCTGATGGTCGGTGCAAACGTCGCCCTGTCTGCTCCCTCATGGGGAATAGCTTGCGGTGACGGGCGCGTAGACACGGTTCTGGACGACTTCGATTCCACCTGGGATTACTGTTGCAGCGCGCATCAATCGATTCCTCGGCCGACCCTGCGCCCGGTTGCCGGCTGCAATGGCAACGCCATGGCAGTGGACTTCGATCTGCGCAATGTGGCGCCTGTCGGCAGCCCGAATGCCGGGCAGAGCTGGATCGTACTGCAACGGACCCTCTCTCCCCACCGGGATCTGAGCCACTACACGCACCTCCGGCTTGCCTTGCGCGGCTCCAACGTCAATAGCCACGACAGCCTGGAAATCAAGCTCAGGGATACGAACGGTCTTTTCGCCACCACCTTGAGAAGCATGACCGATCTGCCGGTGTGGCGAGCGATCTACATCGATCTTCGCGAATTGAGCGGCAACGGGACGATCAACCTGGCAGACATCGTTGGCCTGGAGATGGCGATCGTTCGCTGCGCTGGCTGCGAAGTGTTCGACAATCCGTCGCTGGGTGGGCCACCGGAAGAGCATGTCGGAACGTTGTTTCTGGACGAGTTTGCGGCTGTCGATCTGAAGCCCGGGGCGGTCAATCGACTGATCGAAACAGGGTTTGAAGCGGTCACGCCAAACCCGACGCTGAGCGCCGACGCCGCCAGTGCCTTGCGCACCCAGGTGGCCCGGAGCGGGGTGGGAATGGATTTGATCCCGACCTGGTTTCCGGAAACGAGCCTCAGTTTCAACAGCTATGCGCAGGCCGAGGCGCTGCTGGTGTTCCTGTACGAGTATGAACGAACGAACGATGTCGCCTTTCGCGATGCGGCGCAAAGGATGGCTGCGAAGCTGCTCAGCCTGCAAATTCCATCGGGCAAAACTCAGTCAGGCGCATGGTTCTCGACTTACCTGTCGCACAACGGCGTGCTGAGCCCTCCGGCTCGCGCGTCGCAGTCGCTTCCCTGCGACGGGAACGAAACGCTGATCCAGGATATCGACACCTGCGAATGGGTCGGCAACGGCGCTTGGGTTCTGATCGCTCTGCGCAAGTTGCAGCTCGGCGGTTTCTACGATAATCCGGACGCGCTCAGCGACGCGGTGAGCCGGGGAGCCGCCTGGCTGCTGGGTCAATTCAGCCGCAACCCGGCTTATCCCAACCTGATTTCACTGGGAACCGAAGGGAACATCTCGGCTTACTTCGGTTTGCTGGCCGCCGGAAAGGCTTACGAAGCCGAGCAGTTGGGCAAGGCCATTTTTCAATTTGGGTGGGATCCCGTCCAGCGCCGCATGAAGCCAGGTGTCCTTCCTGCCGACGCAGCGACGGCGATCGACGTCAGCGGCAGTTGGGGAGTCACCTTTCTTCGCTCGATCGGCCGGGTGCAGGAAGCATTGGACTCCCAAGGGTATGCAGCGTCCACCATGCGCGTGAGTTCGTTCGATGGCTCGATGTACGGTTACGGCGATATCGCGGGGCCCTACACACCGACGGTCGAGTTTTCCGCGCAGGCAGCGTCGGCCGGAATCAAGGACGCGAACCTCGTGATGCAGCAGATCGCTGCGCTGCAGATTCCACCCAACGGAAGCTACCCCGGCGCTTTCCCAGGAGCAGCAGACCACTGGTCTGGCGGTCCCTTGGCGCCGTGGAACACGACGATGGCCGGTGTTTCACCCACCGCCTGGGCGTATCTTGCTCAGAATCGCGATCCACTGCTTGACTTGCTCGTCCCGACCCTGTCCTTGTCCGTCAAACAGCAGGACTTGCGGACGGGGAACACGCTGACCCTGAGCGCTCGCGCAACACCGGGGTCAAGCGCGGTCGTCGCCGACGTTTACATCGCCCTGCAGTTCCCGGGGTGCGTCTCGCTCGCCTGCGTGCAGTTCTGGCAGGGTGGCCTGAACTTCACGACAACCGCGCAGCCGATCCTGCGCGATTGGCCTGTGGCTTTCTTCGCTGCGCCCGTCTTCAGCTATTCCTTCAGCGGCGAGGAACCTGCGGGCAGTTATCGCTGGCTGGCGGCCTTCGCGGTGCCTGGGACCTTGAACCTGATCGGCGTGATCACGCAGACCTCATTCACGTTCGTCCCCTGAGCAACCTACAGCGCCGCCAACGACCCGGCGCGGCTGCAGGCTGCCGGCGTCATCAACCTCGCCAAGGCCGAGCAGGCGGCCCTGGCCGTAGACCCGGCACTTCCCCGGCGCCGCCATGACGCTGACCGGATTGCCATGCATGAAGCGGCGCGCGGCCTCGTCGTCGAGAGCGGTCGCCGGGAGGCTCTGTAACAGGGTGTCGGGGGCGAGCAGCCATTGTCCTCGCGTTTCTTCGGCAAGCTCCGCCAGTTGCTCCAGCGTGACCGCGTCGACTACGTTCAGGGCGCCGACGGCAGTTCGCCGCAAGGCTGTCAGGTGGGCAAGGCCACCCAGCGCATGGGCAAGATCCTCGGCCAGCGTGCGGATGTAGGTTCCTTTGCTGCAGGTGACCCGCAAACGACAGCGATCACCGGCAAAATCGAGCAGTTGCAGGTCATGGATGGTCACTTCGCGCGGCGCGCGCTCGACTTCGATTCCCTGCCGGGCGAGGTCGTAGAGGGGCTTCCCGTCTCTCTTGAGTGCCGAGTACATCGGCGGAATCTGTCGAATCGGGCCGCGAAAGTTGGCCATGGCGGCCTCGAGTTCGCCGTTCCCGAAGTCCACCGGACAACGCCTGACGACGCTGCCGTCGGCGTCGCCGGTGTCGGTCTGGATACCGAACAGCAGGTCGGCTTCGTAGGTCTTGTCGGCCGCGAGCAGGTCGACCGAGAACTTGGTCGCCTCGCCGAAACAGAGCGGCAGCAGACCGCTGGCCAGTGGGTCGAGCGTTCCGGTGTGCCCGGCCTTGGCCGCGGAAAAGAAGCGCCGCGCCGCCTGCAGCGCCGAGTTGGAGGTCATTCCGGTCGACTTGTCGAGGAGCAGCACGCCGTCGACGCGCCGCCAGGTCTTCTTGCCGATCAACTCAGACACTCAACCCTGTCCGGGGCCGTGCTGGGGGTCGGAGTTGGTGTCGGGTTCGGAATCTGGGCCGTGGTCAGTGCCATCCGCTGGCAAATCGGCGTGTTCCGAAATGGCCACCGCTTCGCTGATCAACTTGCTGAGCTGCGCACCGCGTTCGAGCGACTCGTCGAAAATGAAATGCAGTTGCGGCGTCGTATGGATGCTGATGCGCTTGCCCAGCTCGCTGCGCAGGAATCCGGCGGCATGATCCAGGCCGGCCTGCACCGCGTCAAGATGCTCGCTGCCGGCCAGCGTGCTGAAGAATACCTTGGCATGCGCGTAATCGGCGCTCACCTGCACGTCGGTCAGGCTGACCATGCCGACGCGCGGATCCCTCAGCTCCTTGCCGATCAACTCGGCGAGCTCGCGGCGAATCTGCTCGCAGATCCGGTCGCGGCGCGAAAAACTCTTGTTACCGCTCATTTATAGGCTCCGCGCTACTTCCGTGACGTCGTAGGCCTCGATCTGGTCACCCGCCTCGTAGGTATTGAAGTTCTTCAGCGAAAGGCCGCACTCGAAGCCGGCGCGGACTTCCTTGGCGTCGTCCTTGAAGCGCTTCAGCGACTCGATCTCGCCATCCCAGACGACAATATGGCGGCGCAATAGACGGGCGCGCGAGCTGCGCTTGACGACGCCTTCGAGCACATAGCAGCCGGCAATGGTGCCAATCCGGGTGGCCTGGAACACCTGCCGGATCTCGACCAGGCCGGTGATGTCTTCGCGCTTCTCGGGCGAGAGCATGCCGGAAAGCGCGGCCTTGACTTCGTCTACTGCATCGTAAATGATATTGTAATAGCGGATGTCGACCCCGGCGTTTTCGGCCGCCTTGCGCGCGCCGGCGTCGGCGCGGGTATTGAAGCCGATGATCACGGCCTTCGAGGCCTGCGCGAGGTGTACGTCGGACTCGCTGATCGCACCCACCGCAGCGTGGATCACATTGACCCTGACTTCGCTGGTCGACAGCTTCTGCAGAGACTGGACGAGCGCTTCCTGAGAACCCTGGACGTCGGCCTTGATGATCAGCGCCAGGACCTTGGCTTCGGCTTCGGTCATCTGTTCGAGGAGGTTCTCGAGGTTGGCCGCCTGTTTGGTCGCCAGCTTGACGTCGCGGTACTTGCCCTGGCGGAACAGGGCGATCTCGCGCGCCTTGCGCTCATCGGCCAGCACCACTGCCTCCTGCCCGGCGGCAGGCACATCCGACAGGCCGAGGATCTCGACCGGAATCGACGGACCGGCTTCCTTGATCGACTTGCCGTTTTCGTCGAGCATCGCCCGCACCCGGCCGAAGACCTGACCGGCGAGCAGAATATCGCCCTGACGCAGCGTTCCCGAGAGGACCAGCATCGTGGCCACTGGTCCGCGTCCGCGGTCGAGGCGCGCTTCGATGATCAGACCCTTGGCCGGCGCATCCTTTGGCGCCTTGAGTTCGAGCACGTCGGCCTGGAGGAGGACGTTTTCGAGCAACTCGTCGATGCCGACACCGGTCTTGGCAGAAACCAGGACGAAGGGCGCATCACCGCCATATTCCTCGGGCACCACTTCTTCGACCACCAGTTCCTGTTTCACCCGCTCGGGCTGGGCGCCGGGTTTGTCGATCTTGTTCACCGCCACGATGATCGGCACACCGGCGGCTTTGGCATGGTGAATCGCCTCCCGAGTCTGCGGCATGACGCCGTCGTCAGCGGCGACGACCAGGATCACCAGGTCGGTGGCCTTGGCCCCGCGTGCGCGCATCGCGGTGAATGCTTCATGACCCGGCGTGTCGAGAAAGGTCACCATACCGCGGTCGGTTTCGACGTGGTAGGCACCAATGTGCTGGGTGATGCCGCCCGCCTCGCCGCTGGCGACGCGAGTGCGGCGAATGTGGTCGAGCAGCGAGGTCTTGCCGTGGTCAACGTGGCCCATGACCGTGACCACTGGAGCGCGTGGTTCCAGCGCAACATCCTTGTGTTCGGCGACCGTATCGTCGAGGAAGGCATCGGGGTCGTCGAGCTTGGCGGCGAACGCCTTGTGGCCCATTTCCTCGACGATGATCATCGCCGTTTCCTGATCCAGCGTCTGATTGATGGTCACCATCGAACCCATTTTCATCAGCGCCTTGATGACCTCGGTCGCCTTCACCGCCATCTTGTGCGCCAGATCGGCGACGGAGATGGTCTCGGGAACATAGACCTGGTGAATCACGGGGTCCATCGGCAACTGGAAGGAGTGCTCTTCATCATCGCCGCCGCCACGACCACCCCGCTTGCCATGTTTGTTGTCCCGCCACCCCGTGCCACCGGTTGCGCCACGCGTTTTCAGCCCCGGACGCTTGTTGGCCCCTTCGTTCTTCCACTGGCCTTTCTTGTCGGCAGGTTTCTTTTCGGGCGCTTTCTTGTCGGCTGCCTTCTTGTCGGTGGTAGCTGGCTTGGCTGCCGGTTTGTGCAGGGTCTTGTCTTCGGCAGGCCGCTCGCTGGCCGTCTGCGCAGCGACCTGTTTGGCAATCACGGCGGCCTTGGCGGCCACCGCCTTGTCCTCGGCGTCCTGCTTCAACCGCGCCAGGTCGACGATGCGCTGTTGCTTGCTCTTGAACTCGGCCTCCTGGCGCGCGCGCAATTCGGCGTGCCGCCGCTCTTCCTCGGCGCGCAGTTTCTGCTGTTCCTCACCGATGATCGAAGCGCGCGTGACGACCTTCTTGGCACTCACCTTGACCTCAACGGCGGCTTCGGTTTTCGCCACGACCGGCGCTTCGTCCTTGTCCTTGGCTTCGACGGGCCGCGCCGCTCTGGCTTCGGCAACCGGCTTGGCTGTGGCTTCGACGACCGGTTCGGCTCTCACTTCGACGACCGGTTCCGCTCTCACTTCGAGCACGGGTTCGGCTCTCACTTCGAGCACCGGCTCGGCGATGGCTGCGACAACCGCTTCGGTTGTCGCTTCGATGACCGGCGCAACCCTCACTTCGATGGGTGCGACGGGTGCTTGGGTACTGGCGACGGCCACCGCTTCGGGCTCCACGGGCGCCTGCGCCACACGCGCATCCGCTCGTGCCTCAAGTGGATCACGTTTGACGAGAACACGCTTCTTGCGGACTTCGACCTGCACCGTATGCGATTTTCCATGCGCGTCCTGCGACCGGATCTCGGTCGTCTCCTTGCGCGTCAGAGTGATCTTGGTCTTGGCATCGACCCGTCCATGCGAACGACGCAGATACTCGAGCAGTTTCGACTTGTCCTGCTCGGACAACAGGTCGTCAGCCTGCCTCTTGCCGACACCGGCGTTCTGCAATTGATCGAGCAGCGTACCAGCCGGCATCTTGAGCTGGGTGGCAAATTGGGCAACACTTGTTTGCGCCATATGAATTCCTCTTTCCTGCTTACTCGAACCAGTGCGCACGCGCCGTGGTGATCAGTTGTTTGGCCCTTTGGGCATCAATGCCGGTCATCTCGGTAAGTTCGTCGACCGCCAGATCAGCCAGATCGTCTCTCGTCTTGATACCGTTACCAGCCAGTTTACCGGCCAGCGCCTTGTCCATCCCTTCGAGATCGAGCATGTCTGCGGCTACCTCACCGATCTTTTCTTCGGTAACAATGGCGTCGGTCAGCAGGACGTTGCGCGCCCGCTCACGCAACTCCTGGACGGTCACCTCGTCGAAAGCTTCGATCTCGATCATCTCGTGGAGCGGCACGTACGCCACTTCCTCAAGGGTCGAGAAGCCCTCCTCGATCAGGATGTTGGCCAGTTCCTCATCGACGTCGAGTTTCTCCATGAACAGGACGCGGATCGCCGCCGCCTCGGCCTCGACCATCGTTTTCGACTCGTCCTCGGTCATCAGGTTGATCGTCCAGCCAGTCAACTCCGAAGCCAGACGGACATTCTGACCGCCCCGACCGATCGCGATCGCCAGGTTCTGCTCGTCGACGACGACGTCCATACTATGCTTCTCTTCATCGACGACGATCGAACTGACCTCGGCCGGCGCCAGCGCGCCGACGACAAACTGCGCCGGATCGGCTGACCAGAGCACGATGTCGACCCGCTCCCCGGCCAGCTCGTTGGTCACCGCGGTCACCCGCGTCCCGCGCATCCCGACACAGGTCCCGATCGGATCGATGCGCTGGTCGTTGGACTTTACCGCGATCTTGGCGCGCATGCCGGGATCACGCGCAGCCGCCTTGATCTCCAGCAGGCCATCATCGACTTCCGGAACCTCCAGCGCGAACAGCTTGACGATGAACTCCGGCGCCGTACGCGAGAGGATCAGTTGCGGACCGCGGGCAGCACGATCAATGCGCAGCAGAAAAGCCTTGACGCGGTCGCCGATGCGCAGGTTCTCACGCGGAATCATCTGATCGCGCGGCAGGATGGCCTCGATCTTTCCGGTTTCGATGATCGCGCTACCGCGCTCCATACGCTTGATCGCACCGGTCACCAGATGCTCCTTGCGACCCAGGAAGTCAGTGAGGATCTGTTCGCGCTCGGCGTCGCGGATCTTCTGCAGAATGACCTGTTTGGCAGCCTGTGCGCCAATGCGGCCGAAGTCTATGGGTTCAAGCGACTCTTCCAGAAAATCGCCGA
This sequence comes from Candidatus Accumulibacter aalborgensis, assembly GCF_900089955.1. Taxonomy (GTDB): domain Bacteria; phylum Pseudomonadota; class Gammaproteobacteria; order Burkholderiales; family Rhodocyclaceae; genus Accumulibacter; species Accumulibacter aalborgensis. Next base: position 26,910 of record NZ_FLQX01000094.1, read on the forward strand.
TCTCGACCTCCGGGTCCTGTTCCTGGGCATCCGACAACGGGATCTGCTGTTCCTCATCAAGGAAGTCCCCGTCAGCAACGACTTCCCAGCGGCGAAAGGTCTCGAAATCGCCGGTCTCGCGATCGACGACCACGCGGACGTTGGCGTCGTCGTGGACGCGCTTCTTGGTAGCCGACGCCAGCGCCATTTCCAGCGCGCCGAAGACGATGTCCTTGGTCACGTTCTTTTCGCGCGCCAGGACATCTACCAGCATCAAGATTTCGCGGCTCATTATTCCATTACCTCCTAAACCAGCCCGTCGCTCGATTTCGTCAGGTCAAAGTTGGGCACCAGGCGTGCTTTGTCAACGTTGACCAGATCGAAATCCACTTCGCCGGAATCGATCTGCAGACGCACCTTGCCATCGTGCACTCCCTGCAGCATGCCGCTGAAATTCCGCCGCCCGTTCAGGGGCAGACGCAGTTTGACGGTGATCATCGAACCCGCGAAACGTTCGAAATCAGCCTCTTTCTTCAAGGGTCTGTCGATCCCCGGCGACGAGACCTCAAGATGGTCGTAATCGACGTTCTCGACCAGCAGCACGCGTGACAACTGATCGCTGACCAGCGCACAGTCTTCCACATCCACGCCGCGGTGCTTTTCCGGCTTGTCGATGAACACGCGCAGCAGGCGACCGCGCGGGCTGCGCTCGACATCGACCAGCTCGTAGCCGAGGCCGGTCACCGTAACTTCAAGAATTTCGTGCAAATCCATGGCTGCAAACAAAAAATGGGCGAAACGCCCATCCCCGAAAAAATTACCCCCAGAAGGGGGAGCGGAAAACCCTTCAATTATAACGAAAATCTTGGCCGGGGTAAATGCGCCTGTGGTCCCATAGAGATCACTCAGCGCTCGCGCGGTCGACGTGCTGGACGGCCAGCCTCGGGGTTGGCCATACCGAAGTCGGCGAGCAGCTTTTTCACCTCCGCATCGCTCAGTTCGAGGACCTGCCCTCGTTTCAAGCCTGGTGGAAGGGCAAATGGCCCGTAGCGAACACGCATCAGGCGACTGACGAAGACACCCACGGCTTCAAACATGCGGCGCACTTCACGGTTTCTGCCTTCGTAGATCGAGACGCGATACCAGCGGTTGGCACCTTCGCCGCCGGCATCCTGGAAACTCGCAAACTGCGCCGGGCCATCGTCGAGTTCGACCCCGTCGAGCAGACGCCGGCGCACTTCATCGGAGATCTCGCCGAGTATACGTACGGCATATTCGCGAACCAGTTGATAGCGCGGATGCATCAGTCGATTGGCAAGATCGCCCGAAGTCGTCAGTAGCAGCAGGCCACTGGTGTTGAAATCTAGGCGACCGACCGCCACCCAGCGTCCGGACGAGATCCGCGGCATCGAGGTAAAGACGTTCGGTCGATGATCGGGATCGTTGCGCGAAACGATCTCGCCTTCGGGTTTGTGATAGATGATCACCCGCGGCAAGCGGTCGGAAAAGCGCAACTGGACCAGCTTGCCATTGACCTTCACCCGGTCGCCCTGGCTGGCCGTCTGGCCGACACGCGCCACCTCGCCATTGAGCGAAATTCGCCCGGCACTGATCAACTCTTCCATTTCCCGACGCGAACCGACACCGCTTTGCGCGAGCAGCTTGTGCAGGCGCTCCGGCTTGGCCTCGGGCTCCTGGTGACGCGTACGTCGTGACGATTCGCGGATGCTCGTCCTGGCCGTCGGGCGCGTGCTTTCGTCCTCGCCGGAAGATTCCGTCGAAGCCGCAGGCGGACGTCGCCCGGCGGCCGGAGACGAGGCCGGACGCGGAGAACGAGAAGGATCAGCAGGGGGTCTGCGCTTACTGGTGGGCATCGGCGAGGTCCAGGGTGGAAGTGATTTGTTCGAGCGCCGGCAACTCGGAGAGACTGCGCAGACCGAGGTCGTCAAGGAATTTCCGGGTCGTCGCCAGCAGCGCCGGTCGCCCAGGCGTGTCGCGATGACCAACGACGTCAACCCAGCCGCGCTCCTCGAGGACCCGAATCACCTGCGTGGCGACCGTGACGCCGCGGATATCCTCGATGTCACCACGCGTCACCGGCTGACGATAGGCGATGATGGCCAGGGTTTCCAGCACCGCGCGCGAGTAGCGCGGCGGTTTTTCAGGGTTCAGCCGCTCCAGGTAGGGCATGAACTCGGCGCGCGTCCGAAAGCGCCAGCCGCTCGCCACCTGCAGCAACTCGACCGATCGGCCGCGCCATTCGGCGCGCAGATCGTCGAGCAGCGCCCGCAATGCCTCGGCGCTGATCTGGTCAGAAAACACTTTCTTCAGGTCGGCGAGCGACAAGGGCTCCCTGGCACTGAGCAGCACAGCCTCCAGGACCCGCTTCGGTTCGACGGCGTCGTCCGGCAACTCAGGTGCCAGACAACGATCGGTGTTCGCTGTGCTCATCGGCCAACCTCAGGTAAATCGGGGCGAAGGCTTCCACCTGCGTCAATTCGAGCAAGTGCTCACGCGCCAGTTCAAGCAGGGCCAGAAAGTGCACCACCAGCACCGGCGCACCCAGCGCCGGATCGAAGAGGTCGACAAACTCCACGAAACCACCCGCGCCACGCAAATGGCGCAGGATCAGCCCCATATGCTCGCGCACCGACAATTCCTCACGCGTCACGAGGTGGCGAGTGTGCAGTCTGGCCTGGCGCAGGATGGCGCTCCAGGCCTGCTGCAAATCCCGCGCATTGACCTCCGGTAACCGTCGCAGCAGAGCTTTTTCGACCCACACCTCGGCCCATTCGAAATCGCGCTCGACCTGCGGCAGTTCATTGAGCCGATAGGCGGCCAGTTTCATCTGCTCATATTCGATCAGGCGACGTACCAGTTCGGCGCGCGGATCGCCCCCCTCGTCACCATCGGCCACTTTCGCACGCGGCAAGAGCATGCGCGACTTGATCTCGATCAGAATCGCCGCCATGACCAGATAATCGGCGGCCAGTTCGAGGTTCTGCGCGCGCATGGCGTCGACGTAGACCAGATACTGCTCGGTCAGCAGGGCCATCGGAATGTCCAGCACATTGACGTTGGCCTTGCGAATCAGGTACAGCAAGAGATCAAGCGGCCCCTCGAAGGCCTCGAGCATGACCGCCATTGCATCGGGCGGAATATAGAGGTCGTGCGGCATCTGCATCAGCGGCTGACCATAGATCCTGGCCAGCGCAATGGTGGCAGGAGTGGCGGCCGTAGCGAGCACAGCGAGCGCCGGCGCGGTCCCCTCTTCGCTGGTGGCAGTATGGCTCATCCGGTGCACTGGACTTGGCTCAGAGGCGGTGAAAACATTGCCACAGCCCTGCAAGGCCGTCATTCCCGCGCCTGCGGGAATGACAAGACTGGGAACCGTGACTGGCAGATTTATTCACCAGGTCTCAGCCATAGTCTAGCCCCATGGCGGCGCGCACGTCGCGCATCGTTTCGCGAGCGAGATGGCGCGCCTTCTTGTTGCCCTCATTGATGATCTCGCGCACCAGGCTGGCGTCGTCCAGATAGGGCTGAGCGCGCTCGCGCATGGGTGCCTGCTCGCTGAGGATGGCATCGATTACCGGCTGCTTGCACTCCAGACAACCGATCCCGGCACTGCGACAACCCTGCTGCACCCACGCCTGGCAGCTCTCGTCGGTGTACACCTGATGCAATTGCCAGACCGGGCACCTGCCCGGGTCGCCGGGATCGCTGCGCCGCACGCGCGCCGGGTCGGTAGGCATGCGCCTCAGTTTGTGCGTCACCGAAGCCTCGTCCTCGCGCAGCGTGATCGTGTTGCCGTAGGACTTGGACATCTTCTGACCGTCGAGACCCGGCATCCGCGAGGCCTCGGTCAACAGCGCACCGGGCTCGACGAGAATCATCTTGCCTGTGCCTTTGCGTCCGTAGAGATGATTGAAACGGCGTGCGATCTCGCGCGAGAACTCGATGTGTGGCACCTGATCCTCGCCCACCGGCACCTTGTCGGCGCGATAGATCAGGATGTCGGCCGACTGCAGCAGCGGATAGCCGAGAAAACCGTAGGTCGACAAGTCCTTGTTCTCGAGCTTCTCCTGCTGATCCTTGTACGTCGGCACGCGCTCAAGCCAGCCGAGTGGGGCCATCATCGACAACAGGAGATGGAGTTCGGCGTGCTCGGGCACTTGCGACTGGATGAACAGGGTAGCCCGTGCCGGATCGACGCCAGCCGCGAGCCAGTCGATGACCATGTCCCAGGATGAGCTGACGATCCCCTGCGGGTCATCGTACTGGGTCGTCAGCGCATGCCAGTCGGCGACGAAGAACAAACAGGGATACTCGTTCTGGAGGCGGAGCCAATTCTTCAGCACGCCGTGGTAGTGACCGAGATGCAGGCTGCCGGTCGGGCGCATGCCGGAGAGGACTCTTTGTGCGTACATGTTCTGTCTTCGCGCGGTCAGGAAGGCAATTGAAAAAGAAAGTCGATCAGTCCGCCGACCCACTGCATGACCGGCATCAGGAGCGAACCGAGGATGCCGGTAAACAACAGCAACAGCAGGATCGGGAAGCCGAAGCGCTCGACTTGCGCAAAACGCCAGGCAGCGCGTCGCGGCAGGAGGCTGACGGCGATGCGGCCGCCGTCGAGCGGCGGCAACGGAAAAAGATTGAGCACCATCAGCGCAATGTTGACCGCCATGCCGACCTCGGCCATGCGCGCCATCGGCAAGCTGAAGAAATTGAGTGGCAGCAACCAGGCCAGCTTCATCACCGTGGCCCAGAACAGCAACATGGCGAGATTGGCCCCTGGCCCGGCCGCGGCGACCCACAGCATGTCACGCTTCGGCTGGCGCAGGCGACTGAAATCGACCGGTACCGGCTTCGCCCAGCCGAACAGAATGCCTCCGGTGGACAGCGCGAGGATGACGATCGGCACGATGATCGTGCCGACGAGGTCGATGTGTTTGAGTGGATTGGCCGTGATTCGGCCCGCCTGCCAGGCCGTCGGATCACCGAAATGGCGCGCGGCATAACCGTGCGCAGCCTCGTGCAGGGTGATCGCGAAAATCACCGGCAAGGCGGCGATGGCGACGGTCTGAATCATGGCTTCCATAGGGTAATCCGCTATTCCTCAATCCAGACCAAAAGGCGCCAGCGGACCCAGCCCGGCGCGAACCAACACCGGCAGCGGACCCGTCAGATCGATGACGCTGGTCGGCTCTACCCCACAACGACCACTGTCAAGGATGAGTTCGAGCTGGCTTTCGAGACGATCCTGGATCTCCCAGCCTTCCGTCAGGGGCTCTTCGTCACCGGCAATAATCAGCGTCGAAGTCAGCAGCGGCTCGCCCAGTTGCTCGAGCAAGGCCAGCGTGACGGCATGCGCAGGCACGCGCAGACCAATCGTCTTGCGCTTCGGGTGCAACACGCGCCGCGGCAGCTCCCGGGTGCCCTCGAGAATGAAGGTGTAACTTCCCGGCGTCGCAGCCTTGAGCAGGCGATAGCGGGCATTGTCGACGCGGGCAAACTGGCCGATCTGCGACAAATCGCGGCACATCAGCGTCAGGTGATGCCGGTCGTCGACGCCGCGCAGGCTACGAATACGTTCGACCGCCGCCTTGTCGCCGAGGTGGCAACCGAGTGCGTAACTCGAATCCGTCGGCAGCGCGATGACGCCGCCCTGGCGGATGACCTCGGCCGCCCGTTGCAGCAGTCTACCCTGCGGGTTGTCGGGATGAATTGAAAGATACTGTGCCATTCTGGTCTCGGACGTTCAGAACGTCTCCCAGACGGGTTTCAGCCCGTCCGGCAAAGGCGCCAGCTTGCCCAGATCGACGTAACTCTCGCCCGGTCCATGAAAATCCGATCCGCGCGACGCCAGAAAAGCGTATTCCCTGGCCAGACGGGCGTAAGTGTCCACCAGCTCCGGCGTGTGGCTGCCCGACATGACTTCGATCGCCTGCCCGCCGAGATCCTTGAACTCGGCAAGAAAGCGTCGCATGTCGGCACGCGACAGTTTGTAGCGCCCGGGGTGGGCAACTGCTGCCACGCCACCCGCGCCAAGAATCCAGCGCACCGAATCGGCCAGCGTCGCCCAGCGATGATCGACATAGCCCGGCCGACCAGGAACCAGATACGACTCGAAGACACTGCGCAAATCCTTGCACACGCCAGCTTCAACCAGATAGCGTCCGAAATGCGAACGACTGATCAGGTTCGGATTGGCCGCATGGCGCATGGCACCGTCGAAAGCGCCACCGATGCCCACCTTTTCGAGGGCTGCCGACATCTGCCGTGCGCGCTCGATTCGACCTGAGCGAACGCTGGCCAGCCCGGCGTTCAGCGTCTGATCGCCGAGATCGAAAGCAAACCCCAGAATATGAATCTGCAGCGCCTCCCACTCGATCGATATTTCGACGCCATTGACGAAGGCCATGCCGACATCATTCGCCGCCGCGCGTGCGCCCGGCAGGCCGTCGAGGGCATCATGGTCGGTCAGCGCCAGCATATCGACGCCATTCGCGGCCGCCCGACGGGCGACCTCAGGCGCGGACAACAGGCCATCAGAACAGGTGGAGTGACAGTGAAGATCGCAGTTGGGCACGGCAGCAGGCAAGTATTGGCAGTCCAAAATCGGCAACTGCCCATGATAGCACACGAAAGAGACGCCTCCCGAGGTCGCGACACGAGATCAGGGCTGCGCGCTTCCGGATTGGCGCCATGGACGCGGTTGCACCGCGGATTCCAGCCTATAATCCCCCCCTTTTGCGAGTCTGCCCATGTGGTTCAAGAACCTACAGATCTACCGTCTGCCGAAGAACTGGGCAGTCGACGCCGCCCCGCTGGAAGAACAGCTTGCCAGGCTGACCCTGCAGGGCTGCGGGGCCACCGATCCGCGCAGCATCGGCTGGCTGCCACCGCGTCCGGGTGGCTCCTTGATTCATGCCATCAACCAGCAATGGCTACTCGCCCTTGGCATCGAGGAGAAGCTGCTGCCGGCGTCGATCGTCAAGCGTTTTGCCAGTGACAAGGCGAAGGAAATCGAGGAAGCCCAAGGGCGCCGCATCGGCCGCAAGGAAATGCGTGAAATCCAGGCCGAGATGACGCTCGAACTCCTCCCGCGCGCCTTCATCCGTAGCCGCAGCACCTTTGCCTGGATCGACCGGGACAACGGCTGGCTGATCGTCGACTCGGCCTCGCCGGCGAAAGCAGAGGAGTTCCTCGAACACTTGCACAAATCCGTTGAAGCCGTGCCAGCCAAGGTCGTCAAGGTGACGCAATCGCCGTCAGCAGCGATGACCGGCTGGGTGGCGGCTGGCGAAGCCCCGGTCGGCTTCACCCTTGACCAGGATCTCGAACTGCGCTCGGCCGAAAAAGCGACCGTGCGCTACGTCAAGCACTCGCTCGAAGGCGAAGAGATCGGCCAGCACATCGCTGCCGGCAAGGTCGTCACGCGCCTGGCGATGACCTGGAACGACCGCATTTCCTTCGTGCTGGACGACAACCTGCAGATCAAGCGACTCGCCTTCCTTGACATCCTCAAGGAACAGGCCGACGGCCAGGCTGAAAATGACGACGAGCGCTTCGCTGGCGACTTCACGCTGATGACCGGCGAAGTCGCTCAACTGCTCGACGACCTGCTCGCTGCTCTGGGTGGCGAGCCGGCGACGGCCCGGAGCGGCAGCGACGGCTGAGCAGTTCCGCAGGCTGGGGTGACGAAGGAACCCCAACAGGACCTGGCAAGAAAGGCGTTGGGGTTCGTGCCTCACCCCAAGTTGTGCCTCGCTGAAGCACAGCGCTAATCATGTAGGCGCAGCGGAATCCGAACCTCGCGCCTTGGCGCTACCGTGACACGGCTAAGCGCCGCTGCTGAACACCAGAAACTCCGGGCAGTCGATGAAATCCGCATCGGTGGCTGCGCCGACAAAGAGTTCGGGCGTACCAAAGTCCTTGCCACAGGTGTAGATCGCCTTGTCTTCACGCGAGGCGAGGTAGAAATTGCCCGACGCATCGAAGCACATGCCCGAGATGGTCTTCACCTCCTGAACGACTGTCCTCAGGCCACCGCTCCTCAGGTCATACTGCAACACGGTGTCGGTACCGGAACTGCCGATATAAAGGTAATCGCCGTTGAGGAGCAGGTGTACCGGCGCCAGGAGAAACCCCGCGGCAGCGATTTGACCCTGCAGTTTCCCCCGGCCCGGGCCGCTCTCGAGATCATAGATCTTGACCGTATCGCCGGGCTCGTCTGCCACGTACAGCGAATTGCCGGCAACCACCACATCGCGTACTGAATGGGCAACCTTCGTCCGGTTCCGATGCTTCCTGGACGGGTCCGCCTCGAACCCGACGGCCAACCCCTGCGGCGTGCCAAGATTTGACGGCGCATGCTTCGGTGACGCCGGGAGTTGACCGACCGACGAGGCGACCTGGGTCCCCTTGAGGAATCTCGTCTTCTTCAGCTCTGCCAGGTAAGTGGCCGTGGGGAGCACGCCACTGGGTTTGTTCTTCTTCGCAGGTGGTTTCAGGCCGGTGACAACGTTGCTGTCCTGGCTCGACAGATAGCCATTGCCACGCTGGTCAAAAGCCAGCGCAAATGGATGCGCGACCGCTTTCGAAACGCCCGCGTCGGCGTAGATTCCGAGGTAGGAGTGGCTGCCTTCGGCGTCCGGGGTGCCGCTGTACATGAGCACCTGACTATCGTTCTTGTACCCATTCACGACGTACAGATTACCCGACGGGCCGAAAACAAGGTCGCGCAATTCGCTCAACGGCGGCGATCCCGACGGCGTCTGCAGCGCCGCCGTCGTGACACGAACCGGCTTGCCGTCGACCACGTCGTACACGAACACGTTGTTGATGGCGGAGCTGACACCGCCGCCGTGGAAGCTGATGTAGAACATGCCATGTCTCCCCGAAATACTCGGAACCAGCCGAGCCCTGATATAGTAATGATTGTCGCCGACAAAGGAAACTATCGCGGCGTTTGCCGTTGACGACGCCAGTGGGCGGCCGGGCAACGGGGCCGGCGTATCACAGCGGGGGGGAGTTGAATGCGCTTCTTTCAGATTCAGGACGACTGGGGAATGGCGAGCCTCGGAATCGCCGATCGCCCGCCGCCCCGGCCAGGAACGGGGCAGGTGCTGCTGCGCATGCGCGCCTCGTCGCTGAACTACCGCGACCTGATCGTACCCGAGCGCGGCTACGGCAGTTTCACCGGCACCCTACCGTTGAGCGTCTCACCGCACATTCAGCCGCTTTGCAGGTGCGACATGTTTTCAAGGCAGATTTCAAGGTAGATGCATGTGAAATCAGTTCTCGCCATCTCCGTCGGTGCGGCATTCGGCGCCCTGCTGCGCTGGCAGCTTGGCATCAGGCTCAATAGCCTGTTCCCGACGATACCGCCGGGGACGCTGGTCGCCAATTTGATCGGGGCCTACGTGATCGGTCTGGCGATCGCCTTCTTCGCCTCCTTCTCGGCGATCTCGCCGGAATGGCGCCTGCTGATCATTACCGGGTTCTGTGGCGGATTGACGACTTTCTCCACCTTCTCGGCGGAGCTTACGATGTTGCTGCAGCAGGGACGAATTTCCTGGGCCCTCGGCATCGTTGCGGTACATGTCGCGGGGTCGGTTCTGATGACCTTTACCGGCATCGCGACCGTCTACTGGGCGCGTGGTTCGACATGAGTTTGCCGCCCCGGTCGGCGAGCGATACGCTCCGCACATGCACTGCGCACGAACAGACCCGGCATGGGAGACAAGCATGAAAGGCTCATTCCTGAGGTTCTACGTCCACGAAACTCAGACCCATCATGGCGTTCTTCTCTGGGAGTGGCTGCTCGACCAGGGGAATTCCATCGGCATCCGCGGCGGTTCGGCGTTCCGTACGATTGGCGGTTTCGGGCGACGCCATACCTTGCACGAAGACCGCTTTTTCGAACTGGCGGGAAGCAGCGCCATCGAGGTCGAGTTCGTGGTCACCGAGGAAGAAGAGCAGCGCTTGCTCGACACCATTCGTGAACAAAGGATCCGCATCTTTTACACGCGCATCCCCGCCTGCTTCGGCATCATCAACCCGGACGCCCATGACCCCCCGGACGTCTCCACGGGCGATTAGCGGCCGCAGGGGAAAACGTGTTGCTGGAATGGGGCAAGCATCCGGCATGGTGAGCGAAGGTCAGCGCGTGGGGCGCAGAAAGGTGAGCGATGACGATGCTCGGAACCCTGCGTAAACTTCCGCGCACCGTCTGGCTACTCGGAGTGGTCAGTTTCTTCAACGACACCAGCAGCGAGTTGATCTACCCGCTAGTACCGATCTACCTGGCCTCGGTGTTGATGGCCGGCCCGAAAGCGCTGGGCATCATCGAAGGCATCGCCGAAGCGACTGGCAGCCTGCTGAAGCTCTTTGCCGGTGTGCTCTCGGATCGTCGGCGCTCGACCAGGCCGTGGGTCGCCGGCGGCTACGCGCTGGCGGCCAGCGCTCGCCCACTGCTCGCTTTCGCCACCTCCTGGCCGCTCGTGCTGGCGCTGCGTTTTGCCGATCGCGTCGGCAAGGGGCTGCGCACTTCGCCGCGCGATGCCTTGCTCGCCAGGACGGTGGAACCGGCCAATCGCGGACTGGCTTTCGGGCTGCATCGAAGCCTGGACAACGCCGGTGCCGTCGTCGGGCCGCTGCTGGCGGCCTGGCTGTTGGCAGAACATGTGCCTTTGCAGACGATTTTTCTCTGGTCCGCGCTGGGAGGCACGATCACCGTTTGCCTGGCGCTGGCGATCAGGGAACCGGCTTGGGATCCGCTGCCGCGGGGGAAACCCTTGACCTGGACACTGCGCGGACTGCCCCTCCCCTTCCAGCGCTACCTGGCGGTGCTGGCGCTGTTCACCCTCGGGAACTCATCGAACATGTTCCTGCTGCTGCGGGCACGAGACCTCGGCCTGCCCGACTACCAGGTGCCACTGCTCTGGGCGCTGGTGTCGCTGACCGCCGCGCTGTTCTCAACGCCGCTCTCGGCGCTCTCCGACAAGCTCGGCCGAACGCGTCTGATCGTCGGCGGCTGGAGCGTCTACAGCGTGTTCTATCTGCTCCTCGGGGTGAATGGCCAGGCTCTGCTGTTGTGGCCCCTGTTCGCCTTTTATGGACTGTTCATGGCGGCCACCGAAGGCGCCGAAAAAGCACTGGTGGCCGATCTGGTCGACAAGGAGAGGCTGGGAACCGCCTACGGCTGGTTCAATCTGACCGCAGGTCTCATGCTGCTGCCGGCGTCGATGATCTTCGGCTGGCTGTGGCAAGCGCTGAGTCCGCTCGCCGCCTTCGGCTTCTCCGCTGCCTGCGCCCTGCTGGCGGCCCTGCTGCTGCATGTCTGGGTGCTGCGGCAGCCAGCGGATGGTTGACCGGTGGCAAGTGGATCAGCACCCCGCCCGAAACGCCCGTACCCCGAGAATTACGCCGCCGATCAAGAGCAGGATACCGGCCAGCGCGAGGACGCCGGGCAGCGTACCTCGCCAGATAAAGGCATAGGCAAAGGCAGCCAGCGTTTCGAAGACTATCAACTGCCCGGCGAGCGCCGTCGGCAGCAGCTTGCTGGCCCGGTTCCAGAACAGCGTGCCGAGCCACGACGCGCACAGCCCCAGGGTGAGCATCAATCCGACATAGCGCACGGGCTGGGGCCCGAGCGGATAGTCGAAGCCGCCCGTACCCTGAAGATAGAGACCGGCCGCTGCCATGCCGAGAACGGCCAGCGGCAGCGTCGCCAGTCCCTGCGCGATCGCCCAGGTGCCGGAGGCGAGCGCCGGGCGCTGCCGCAGCCAGCGGGAATTGCGCACCGGGTACCAGGTCCATGCGGCGACCGCGGCCAGGGCGAACACGGCACCGAGAAGATAGTCATGCGCGCTGCGGCCACCACTGAGCTGCTCCATCTCGTGGCGGTTGACCAGTGCGATGCCGCTCGCGATAGCGGCCAGTGAAGGCAACAGACGGCGCCATGGCAGGGCTTCGGCGCCGAAGTTCGAGACGATGGCGATGACGATCGGCAGCGTGCCGATCAGCGTCGTCGGCAAGGGGGCACCGGCAAGCTGGATGGCCGCAGAAAGAAACAGGTAATAGACGATGTTGCCGACCAGCGCCAGTTCGCCAGCCACGCGCCAGTCCTGGCGCTGCAGTCCTTGCAGGCGCGTCAGATCGGTCCACGCGAGCAGCAGCGCGATGACCCCAAAGCCGAGGTAGCGGCCAAAGGAGAGCATCGCCGGCGGATAGTCGGGCAACATCAGGGGAACGACGAAGACCAGCCCCCAGAGCAGGCCGGCGCCCAGCGCGCAGGCGACGCCCTCGAAGAGCGCCCGGTTGGCCGACGGCTGCGGCCCCATGGGGGCGCCAGCTTGTCTCAGCGTCGCGACTTAGGGGCGAAGGATCGGCAGCCTGGGCAGTTGCGGCCACTCGACGGCGTCGAGCATGTTCTTGATCAGCAACCCCAGTTCGGTATCGCCGACGATAGACAACTCCCGGTTGAAGAACAGCGTGTCGGGGTCTTCCTGGCGGGCGAGCAATTGCAGGAACGCCGACAGGTTGGCGCGGAACGACAGGTCCGGGTTTGCCGGGACCTTGAACAGCGGCCGAAAGAGGCCGCCACGATAGGTGAAGGACGCCTGCCCAGCGACATCGGCCACTTCCACCAGAAAACTTCGCCCTTCGAGCAGCGCCAGGCTGTCCTCTCGGAGCAGGCCGAGCTTGGTGGCGGCGTTCAACGCCGTCGCCAGGGCCAGCGAGTGTGGCCATTGCGGCAGTTGCGCGCCAATCGCAGCGATCAGGCCGGGGAGTTTGAAGCGCGGAATCGAAAAGCCGTGGTTCATGACGAACTTCCTTCCTGTGATGCGAACGCGGCCTGCTGATGGCGGGCGATGCCGGCATCGCCAAACCAGTAGCCGTCGACCAGGCCTTCAGCCCCCCAGCCCGAGGTGTCGGGCGTCAGCCGCCGACCGTGGCGTGCGGCGTCGAAAGCAGCGATGATCGCTGACATCGCCTGCGGCTGCGGACTGATGCGCACGACCTCGACGCCCATGGCCAGCAATTCGGGCATTTGCGGCAGCAGGTTGTAGGTCTGTGCCGACATCGTCTGGATACCGTTGATGGTCAAAAACGGCTGCCCTTCGCGCGTGCGCAGCGTCATTCCCTCGGGATGGTCGAGACACTTGAACTGGCAGTCGTCCTTGTTGAGATTATAGCGACGCGCGGTGAAGCAACGCGCCGAGAAGGCCAGCGGCAGTTTGCCGAAAACGAAGACTTCGGTCTCCATGCCGGCGGGGCGACTCCGGTGCAGCGCCTCGATCAGGCGACGGTCGCCCTCCAGCGGCGGCACCCAGCGGCGCATGCCGTAGCGGGCAAAGGTGGCCAGTGTCGCTTCGTTGTAGATGTTCAGATGCGGCCCGGCAACGAACGGCCTGCCGGCAGCGATATTGACCGCGCCGAGGTCATTGGCTTCGAGCCGGCAGCCGGCGATTCCGGTCAACTCGTCAGCGAGTCGACGCAGCGACTTGAGATCGCCCTCGGACTCGAGCAGCGCTTGCGCGGCGACAACCACTTCCTTGCCTGCGTCGGTCAGGTCACGCGCCAGGCCAAGCCAATCGGCAACGCGTATCTGCTGGCGGCGCGAGCAGACCACCTCGCCGATGGTGACGATGTCGATCGCCGGGTTCTGCGCCATTTCGGCGTAGAACTCGAAGACTTCGTGTTTGGGCCAGAAGTAGAGCAGTGGTCCGAGAGCGAGTTTCATCGTTTTCAGCTCACCTAGCGCCACGGGCGGTTGTAGGCACCGAGCGTCACCTGGCTGCCCTCGGCAACCCTGGCCAGCTCGGCCTGCCAGGCCGGCTTGACGTGGAAACGCTCGCCGTCCCGGCCGAGTTCGTCGAGCGCCGCGCGCAGGGTGCGGGTGACCTGGGCGACATAAGTCGGGCTGCGCTGGCGCCCCTCGACCTTGATGGCCACGACACCAATGGCGGCGATCGCCGGCAGGATTTCGAGGACGTTGAGACTGGTGGGTTCTTCAAGCGCGTAGTAGGTCTCGCCGTCGACCGCGAAGCGTCCCTTGCACAGCGTCGGGTAGCCGGCCGGTTCGTCGTCGCCGAAACTGTCGATCAGGATGCCATTCAGCCGCGTCGTCATCTGTCCGGGCGATCTTTCCCACTGCACGAATCTGGCCGGCGAACACGCGCCGACGGTGTTCGGTGATTCGCCGGTAGCGTACGACGACAGCCAGCAACGGCCTTCGTTCATCACGCACAGGCTGCCGAATCCGAATACCTCGATCTCCACAGGTGTATTCCTGATCACCGTCTCGACCTGCGCCAGCGTCAGCACGCGCGGCAGCACCGCACGGCGGACGCCGAACTCGCGGTGGGCAAAATTGACCGCTTCATAGCTCGTCGCCGAGCCCTGTACCGAGAGATGCAGACGCAGGGCGGGATGGCGCTGGCTGGCGTAGTCGAGCAGGCCGATGTCGGCCAGGATCACCGCATCGACGCCGAGATCAGCCGCGCCATCGACGGCGCGCTGCCAGTCGGCAGCGCGCCCGGGTTGCGCGAAGGTGTTGATCGCCATCAACACCTGGCGGTGCCGCGACTGGGCATAGCGGATTCCCTCGACCATCGCTTTCTGATCGAAATTCAGGCCGGCGAAATTGCGCGCGTTGGTCTCGTTGCGGTAGCCGAGATAGACCGCGTCGGCGCCATGGTCGACCGCCGCCTTGAGCGCCGGCAGGCTGCCGGCGGGACAGACGAGTTGTGGGACGAGTTGTGGTGCTTTGGGGCGTGGCATGTGAATCCTCGTCGAGCGAAGCGGGCCAGTATAGTCAGCCGTGGCGGCCGGCACTTGATGCCGGTCAATTTCCCGCTGATTTGCCAAGCTCGGTGCGCAACGTACGCAGATACGCCAGGCCGGCAATTGCCCGCGTGCCGTACCAGGAGACCATTTCGCCATCGATCAGAGCACTGGGTGCTGGTGGCAGTTCGCCGGCCAGTTGCCGCCGGCACAGTTCACGCAAGTGTCGTTCACGAAACGTATACGGCTCGCTGGAAAGGAGGACGACATCGACTTCGCGTAGCAGCACCGACAGATCGACCTCCGGGTAGCGGACGAGGCTGTCAACAGGCAGCGTGTCCCAGCCGACGGCAGCCAGCATGCGCGAGATGTAGGTGTCACGGGCGACGCTGAGCCAGGGCTCGCGCCAGATGAGATACAACACCTTCTGCCGCGGCACATCGGCGACCCAGGCACTCACTGCCGCCCATTCACGCTCGAAAGCGAAGCCCTTGGTGCCGCCGAGCTTCGGTATCCGCCGAACCAACTGCCGCGGATGGATGCAGAAGCCGGTGCGGCCGACCACCACCTCGGCCAGCCCGAGGCTGAGCAGCAGTTCGGTGATACTGGGAACCAGCGAGACTACCCGCGGTTTGCCGGCATAGCGGCCATGAGGCTTGCCGAGCGCGTCAGACCATTGCATGATGCGGCCTCCAGTATCGACATAGAACAGGAGAGAGAGATGCTAGCGCAGAAACTTGCCGTCGTGACTGGCGCCGCTCGGGGCCTCGGCCTGGCGGTGGCACGCGATCTCGCGGCCGCCGGCTGCCAGGTGCTGATGGTCGGGCGCGACGGCGACACGATCGAAAACGCCGCCCAGGCGCTGCGGGCTTCCGGCCATGAAGTCCTGCCGCACGTAGCCGACGTCACCGATGCCGGCGCCGTTGCCGCGCTGGCCGCTCGCCTTCGCCGCGAGTTCGGCCGGGCCGACATCCTGGTCAATAACGCCGGCGTCCTGCTCGAACCGAAGGGTTTTGCCGTCCCCCCCGACGGGGCCAGCGTTTTCGCCGTTGATCCCGAACTGGTCGCCGCCACCCATGCCTGCAACGCGCTGGCACCGCTGCGCCTGATTCAGGCAGTGGTCCCGCTGATGCGCGACCATGGCTGGGGCAGAATCGTCAATGTCTCTTCAAGCATGGGACAACTGGCCGAAATGGGCGGTTTCTGGCCCGGCTACCGGATGTCGAAAGCCGCCCTCAACGCGCTGACGCGACTCACCGCCAAGGAACTCGAAGGGAGCGCCATCAAGATAAACTCGGTCTGCCCCGGCTGGTGCCGCACCGGGATGGGTGGCCAGGACGCCACGCGCAGCGCCGACGAGGGTGCACGGGGAATCGTCTGGGCGGCCCTGCTGCCGGAAGACGGCCCCAGTGGCGGCTTTTTTCGCGACGGCAAAGCGATCGACTGGTAACCATCTTGCGTTGGGGTTCCTGCGTCACCCCAACCTACAGCTCGGCAAGGGTACGCCGTGGCTTGCGCGGCGCACCGGCAAACAAGCGATCGTAGAGCGCATTGGGCAGCAGGCGCAGCAACTTGCCGATGATGGCCATTTGCCAGGGAACGACGGTGTAGCTGCTGCCGCGCGCAATCACCCGCGCAAAGCGCCGCGCCGCTTCGTCGGCCGGCATCAGGAAAGGCATCGGGAAGGGGTTGGCCGCGGTCATCGGGGTGCTGATATAGCCGGGACAGAGGGTGACTACCTTCACTCCCGAGTCGTGCATTTCGAGACGCAGGCTCTCGAGATAGCTGATCATGGCAGCCTTGGAAGCACTGTATGCCCCTGCGCCCGGCAAGCCGCGGACGCCGGCCAGCGAGGCGATCCCGACCAGCCGACCGCGACCGGCACTGCGCATGGCGCCGATGAAGGGTGCGAAAGTGGCCACCGTACCAAAGTAGTTGACTTCCATGACGCGACGGATGGCGTCGAGATCCTCGGCACATTCAGTGAGCGTGCCCACCGAAACGCCGGCATTGGCGATTATGATGTCGGGAACGCCAATCCGCGCCATGAAGTCCTCGCTGGCAGCGTGCAAGGCGGCCGCGTCGGTCACATCGAGCGGGTAGCCACTGACTTGTCCTGGCCAACGCGCGGACAGTCCGTGCAAAGGCTCGGCCCGCCGCGCGCAGAGGCCGAGCAGTGCGCCGCGTGCTGCGTAGTGCTCGGCCAGCGCCCAACCGATACCGGATGAGGCACCGGTGATGAAAAGCTTGAGCACCGGCGGCTCCTTGAGCTTCGCAAGCGACGGGTCAGGCGCGGCGCTGAAGGCTACCAATCAGCCCAACTGAAAGTAGTAGAAGTGCTAACCGTCGTCCCCGCGAAGGCGGGGACCCAGAAATGCAAGCACGTCACTGAGGACTACGGCTGCGCCCGACCTCGCCCGACCCCGCCCTGCTGGCGAACGGCGCGGTCGCGTCGCGCCGCAGGCCCCCCGGTCGCCGTCACTTCTTGCTGTGCTCGCTACGCGCCTTGTTGATCACCTGGTCGGCGATCGCGGTCAGCTCGGAAAAACCCTTGGTCTCCTTGCCGGTCACCAGGTACTTGCCATCGATGGCCAGTGCCGGCACGCCCTGAATGCGGTAGGCCTGCGCCATCTGGTCGCCACGCCTGGCCTTGCTGACCACGCCGAAGGAGTTGTAGGCATCGGTAAATTTCTTGCCATCGACCCCTTGCGCGCTCACCCATTCGATGATGCTCTTGTCGTCGTAGAGTCTGATGCCATCCTTATGCAGCGCGATGAACACGGCACCATCGAGCCTCGTCAGGTCGCCGGTGGCTTCCAGGGCATAGTAAAGCCTGGCCAGACTTGCCCACTGCGGGCGGCCAAAAGAAATCGGCACCCGCTTGAAGACCACGTCGCCTGGCAGTGCGGCGGACCACTTGCTGACCGTTGGGTGGAATTCGCTGCAGTGCGGACAGCCGTACGAGAAAAACTCCAGCACTTCCAACTTGGCCGGATTATCGGTCAACTGGGCCGGGACGATCGGCACATAGTCGCGACCAGACACCAGTTCAGCCCGTGCGGGCAGAGCGACCGCCAGCAGCGCCAGCGTAATCGCCACCAAGCAGCCTGTGATACGTCGATACATCGGTATTCTCCTCATGTCAGTCCTTCTTGACCACGTTGGCGTCGATTCCCTGCCTGGCCAGATCGCCGCGCAAGTGATTCACTTCGTCCATCTTGTTGTACGGGCCCAGGCGAACGCGATACCACACCTTGTCCTGCAACATCACCTGCTGAATCCGCGCCTCAGCCCCCATTAACGCCAGTCTTGCTTTCTGGTTGTCAGCCTCACCGGCACTCTGGAACGAGCCTGCCTGCAAGTAGATCGGCTCCTTGAGCGTGGCATCCTTTTCGGCCTTGCCTCTGCTGCTATCTGCCTGCTTGCCCTCGGCCGCTTTGCCGTCGGCCGCTTTGGTCGCCGCGGGCTTGCCTTCCGCGGCCTTGGCTTCCGCCGACTTTGCCTCGCTGGGCTTGACCTCGCTGGGCTTGACCTCGATGGGTTTCGACTCGATGGGCTTGATCTCGATGGGTCTCGACTCGATGGGCTTGATCTCGGCAGGCTTGCTGAGCGCGAGTTTGGCATCGGCGGCCCTGGGATCCTCAGGCTTGGGGTCAGGAATCGCCTCAGCTTTGCCGGGCAGGATCTTGTAGAAGTCGAAGCGCGGCTTCTCCGTGGCGACAGGATCGCCGGGCTTGCCCGGTAGCGCCGCCGGTGCCGAGGCGAGCGGCGGCACCTCGGGGGTGGTCGATGGCGACCCCTTGCCCGCGGTGGGTGGCGGTAGTCTGGGTTGCTGGCCGGTGGTTGTGAACGGAAGCGGCGCCTTGTTGAGATACCAGACCACACCCGCGACGACGAGCATGCCGATGACCAGACCAATGAACAAGCCGAACAGGGTGCCGCCACCCGCCTTCTTGGCGGGTGGCGTCCTGCGGGGTTTGAGGTCAACACTCATGGAAATCCTCTGTCCTTCGCTTACATGGATACCGGGCAACTAACGCCCAGAATCGCCATCCCGTTACGAATCACCTGCCTGACGGCAGCGGCCAGCGCCACGCGCGCCAGCCGTTGCCCGGGGTCGTCGACCAGGATGCGTTGGGCATGGTAGTAGCTGTGAAATTCGGCCGCCAGGTCCCTGAGATAAAAAGCGATCAGGTGTGGCGCCAAGTCAGCCGCGGCCGTTTCGACGACCTCCGGGAACTCGCCCAGCCTGGCCGCCAGCGCGAGGTCTCGCGGACTGTCGAGCCGAGCGAGGTCAGCGGCGACCAGCGTGTCCTGTTCGCCCCCCCACAGTGCCAGCACCTTGCAGACACGGGCGTGCGCGTACTGGCTGTAGTAGACCGGGTTATCGTTCGACTGGCTCTTGGCCAGATCGAGGTCGAAATCGAGGTGCTGGTCCGATTTGCGCAGGACATAGAAGAAACGGCAGGCGTCGTTGCCGACTTCATCGCGCAAGGTGCGCAGCGTCACGAAGTCACCCGAACGGGTAGACATCGACGCCTTCCAGCCCGAGCGATAGAGCACGGCAAACTGCACCAGCGCTACCTCCAGCAGACTGGCATCAAGCCCGAGTGCGCTGACGGCGCCCTTGACGCGGGCAATGTAGCCGTGATGGTCGGCACCCCAGACGTTGATGATGCGCTGGAAACCACGCTCGTACTTGTTGAGGTGGTAGGCGATGTCGGAGGCGAAGTAGGTGTAGATGCCGTTGTCGCGCTGGACGACGCGATCCTTCTCGTCGCCGAAAGCCGTCGACCTGAACCAGCGCGCACCATCCTGCCGGTAGAGATGACCGCCCTTCTCCAGTTGGTCGACGCAACGAGCCACCAGACCTGTGGCGAACAGCGATTGTTCGGAAAACCAGACGTCGAAATGGACGCCGGACTCTTCGAGATCGTTGCGACAGTCGGCCAATTGCTCGGTGAGAACGAAGTCATGCACATAGTGCCAATCCTCGCCGAGCAGGCGCTTGGCGTTGCCGATCAGCGCATCGAGCTGTGTTTCACGCTGTTGCGCCGCTTCTGCATCGCTACGCTCAGGCTCGGGCAAGCCCGGCGTGCCGTCGAGAATATCGGCCGCCGAACGCCGGTAGCGGTCGCCATGCGCTGCCAGCATCTGTCTCGCCATGTCGCGCACGTATTCGCCCTGATAGGCGTTCGGCGGGAAAGGCGCACCCTGGCCACTGGACAACTCCAGATACCGCAGCCAGGTCGACGCGGCGAGGATATCCATCTGACGGCCGGCGTCGTTGACGTAGTATTCGCTGGTCACCTCCCAGCCGGCAAAGGCGAGCAGCTTGCAGAGGCTGCCGCCATAAGCCACACCCCGACCATGACCGACGTGCAGCGGCCCGGTCGGGTTGGCCGAAACGAACTCGACCAGCACCTTTCGCTGGCCGCCGCTGGTCGAACAGCCGAAGCCATCGACCTGGTCGAGGATGTCGCGCACCACTTCGAACTTCGCGGCCGGCGGCAGGTGGAAATTGATGAAACCGGCACCAGCGATCTCGGCCTTGCTGACCAACGCCGAGTACGGCAGCTCCGAGAGCAGCAGTTCCGCCAGTTGCCGAGGATTGCGCTTCATCGATCGCGCCAGTTGCAACGCCAGATTGCACGAAAAATCACCGTGTGAGGCCTGCTTCGGCCGCTCGATATGGATCGTAGTGTCGGCCTCGGCCGGGGCGACACTCAGGAGCGCAGCGCGCATCAGGTCGGCGAGATGGGACTTCAGGGCGTGATTCATCAGGCTGCTTCGACGGGAGGATGGGGTCAAGCCGCTGATTATACGATGTGCGACGCTGGACCGGGCGAACGACGGCACGGCCAAGCCGGTTTCTGTGTAAACTCGCTTCTTTGCCGACCAGAACCCGACCAGAACGTTAGCGCCAGCCGTGCGACTCTTCCGCCTCGCCAAAATCCTGAGTATCGCCAACCGCTACGGCCTCGACGAGATGATCCTCGAAAACGAGCCCAGTGGCCGTTTGGCGGCCCTGGCGCGCGGCCTGCACTTCTGGCGACGCTTCAACACGCCGCCGGCAGTTCGTCTGCGCCAGGCACTGGAATCGCTAGGGCCGATCTTCGTCAAGTTTGGCCAGGTGCTGTCCACCCGTCGCGACTTGTTGCGCACCGACATCGCCGACGAACTTGCCAAGTTGCAGGATCGTGTGCCACCGTTCTCGTCCGCACTTGCGCTGGCACAGATCGCCAAGGCCTATGGTCGACCGGCCAGCGAGGTGTTTGCCGAGTTCGACGCGACGCCGGTGGCCAGTGCGTCGATTGCCCAGGTGCACTTTGCCCGCCTGCGCCCGGAGGATGGCGGCCACGAAGTGGCGGTCAAGATCCTGCGTCCTGACATGCACAGCGTCATCGCCAATGATCTGGCGCTGCTCGATACGCTGGCCGGTCTGCTTGAGAAGGTGTGGTCGGATGGCAAACGGCTGAAACCACGCGAAGTGGTCGGCGAGTTCGCCAAGTACCTCTACGACGAACTTGATCTGATGCGCGAAGCGGCCAACTGCTCGCAGTTGCGGCGCAACTTCAGCAGCTCGCGGTTGCTGCAGGTTCCCGAGGTGTACTGGGATCAATGCACGACGACGGTGATGGTCATGGAGCGCATGCGCGGCATCCCGATCGGTCAGACCGAGGCGCTACTGGCCGCCGGTATCGACCTGCCGGCACTGTCCCGCGCCGGCGTCGAGATCTTCTTTACGCAAGTCTTCCGCGACGGCTTCTTCCATGCCGACATGCACCCCGGCAACATCTTCATCGCCACCGATGCGGCCCACCATGGCAGCTATATTGCGCTCGATTTCGGCATCGTCGGGACGCTGACCGACGCCGACAAGAACTACCTGGCGCAGAACTTTCTTGCCTTCTTCCAGCGCGACTACAAGCGCGTCGCGACGGCGCACATCGAAGCGGGCTGGGCGCCGGCCAATACGCGTGCCGATGAATTCGAGGCCGCGATTCGCGCCGTCTGCGAACCGATCTTCGACCGGCCACTGCACGAAATCTCGTTCGGTCGTGTTCTCCTGCGCCTCTTCCAGACCTCGCGCCGCTTCAACGTAGAGATTCAGCCGCAACTGGTAATGCTGCAGAAAACGCTGCTCAACATCGAAGGCCTGGGCCGCCAGCTCGACCCCAATCTCGACCTGTGGACGACCGCCAAGCCCTTCCTGGAACGTTGGATGAGTGAGCAGGTCGGCCGGCACGCTTTCCGCTTGGGCGTCCTGCAGGAAGCGCCGTACTGGGCACGCACGCTACCGCAGTTGCCCCGCCTGGTGCACCAGGCTCTGGCACAAACCAAGGGGCCGGATCTGGCGCCGCTGCTCGCCGAACTGGCACGCACTCAGCGCCAGCAAGGGCGCTTGCTCGCCCTGATCGCCGCCCTCCTGGCGGCGCTACTGGTCAGTCAGTATCTCTGAACACGGGGCGCCGTAGAATGGTGCGCCCGGAAAAGGCAATCCTGGATGCGGTTCAGGATTGCCTTCAGGTGCAAAACGCCTGCTTTCAGTGAGCGGTCGGCCCGAAGACGTCGTCGAGTTGCGTCGCTTCGATGGCCTGGTCGAACCAGCGCTCTATCTCTTCGAGCGGCGCTGCCGCAACGCGGGCGGTGATCTCGGACGAAATGGCGCCAAAGCGCTTGGCAAACAGACGCTGCAGTGCCAAGGCTTCGCCTTGTTGCAAGCCTTGTTGCAAACCCTTTTCAACCCCGGGGCGTTCGATTGACGATACGTAGCGAATTTTTTTCTCCTCAAGTACATCGATATTCTGCCACAACTCATGTTGAAGATGCTCGGGAAGCCGCATCATCCAGTCGACCACCAGAAACAGGTCGATGATGCGCTGTTTCTCCCAGCCCCGTTGGTAGAGCAACTGGATCAGCTTCCACTTCGCTGCAAAGCGGGCTGCCATGTCCTTGCGTGTCGCTTTGGTCAGGAGATGCGCCAGCGTCACCAGGGCAAAGGGATTGGCCTGCGTTTGCAACTCGCTTTCGCGACCCGCAAAATCCAGGAGTTTGGCTGTTGGAAACTTCAGCGTATGTTCGCAACCCAGCACCTCGAAGCCAAAGGATGTCGGGTGCCAGCCGTCAGATTCGTCAGCGAGTACCGCCATGCTGGCAACCGGGCGGTGGTAGCGGTCGTACAGGCGGTAGTTGTAGACGAACATCCGTTCGCCGAATTCCGCCTGTGGGCTTGCCTGCACTTCGAGGTGAATGTAAATCCAGTCCTCTCCGCCCGAGATACGGCGAACGCGGACCAGCTTATCGACAAAACGCTTGCCGAGTTCGGCATCCTGCACCACTGCGCGCAGTTCCTGATCGAGGAATTTCCTTCGAACGGGCTGGCCAGCGAAATACGTGTCACGCGGCCCAAGTCCTGCCCCAGCACAGGCGCGCCTCGAAGCCGCCGCCTGCCAGGTTCTCGACCTCGAAACGCGCTTCGTGCAGCTCGGCGATCCTTTGGGTGATCGCCAGACCGAGGCCGCTGCCTTCGGCACTTGGCTCGCACCCGCGATAGAAACGTTCGACGAGCCGCGGCAGTTCGTCCGGCGGAACGCCGCGACCGTCGTCGATGACCCCTAGTGACAGCGCGCCGTCGTGCCTGCGTGCGAAGACCGTGATCGTGCTATCGGGTGGCGTATAACGGACGGCATTGTCGAGCAGGTTGCGCAGAGCGATCTGCAGGAGTTCGCCATCACCCCTGACCAGCAAGGGGGAGTCACTGACTTGCAGCCGAATGACTCCCGCCTCGCGCGTCGGCGCGGTATCGGCGACCGCCTGCCGAGCCAGCGCGGTCAGGTCGATCTCGCCCGGATTGGGCAGCCGCGCCAGGGGATCCAGGCGCGCCAGGCGCAGCAGTTGCTCGAGCACGCGTGTGGCGCGATCGGCACCAGCGACGATCTGAGCGAGGGCGTGCTGTCGGTCGTCGGCATTGCCGCTGAGTTGGGCGACCTGGGCCTGAATCTTGACGACGGCCAGCGGCGTGCGCAACTCGTGCGCCGCATCGGCGGTAAACCGTCGTTCGCTTTCCAGCGTGCCGCGCAGCCGGAAAATCAGCCGATTGAGCGCTGCCAGCAGCGGCTGCACTTCGAGCGGCGCGTTGCCGCTAGCCAATGGCTTGAGGTTTTCCGGCGAACGCGAAGCGACCTCGGCGGCGAGGTCATCGAGCGGTTGCAGCCCGCGCCGCACCGAGTAATAGATGAGCAGCAGCAAGACCGGAGACATCAGTGCAATCGGGACGACCGACTGAGTGGCCACCTCGAGCGCCGCGCGGTCGCGCAGGCGAATCGACTGCCCCACCTGCACCCGATAGTCGCCGGATGCCTCGTTCAGCGTGAGCGTGAGCATGCGCCAGCGATGGCCATCGTGCTCGATTACGGTGTAGCCGGGGCTGGCTGACAAGGGCGTGTCGGGAGGATGCTCGGAACGAAGCAGCAGCGAACCGTCGGCACGCCTGATCTGGAACTCGAGCGGCGGGTCATAATGACTCGCCCGGTCGCTGCGCACCGTCGCCAGACGCGTAGCCAGGTCGGCCAGGTGACTCTCGTTGTCGCGCACCAGGGCCAGCAGGAGTCTGGCGGTTTGCGCCAGATGGCCATCCATCAACTCTTCTGCTTCCTGCTGTGCCTTTCGGTAGGTCAACGCGCCGCTCAAGCCGAGACCCAGCAACGCGGCGATGCACACAGTGCTGAGCAGGCGCCAGCGTAGCGATTGCACGCCAGATGACCCCTTGACCATCAGGCAGAGTCGCCGAGCTGATAGCCCAGGCCGCGAACGGTGCGGATGAAGTCGGCGCCGAGTTTCCTGCGCAAATGGTGGACGTACACCTCGACGGTATTGCTGCCCGTTTCTTCGCCCCAGGCGTACAAGCTCTCTTCGAGCTGGCTGCGCGTCCGGATATGCGTCTGGTGACTGAGGAGATCATGCAGCAGGGCATACTCACGGGCCGACAGCGTGACCGGCTTGCCATCGCGCGTCACTCGCTTGGTCGCTGGTTCGAGCACCACGCCGGCATGCTCCAGCGTCGGTGTCGCGGAGCCCCTGGCGCGGCGGATCAGGGCACGCAGACGCGCCTGCAGTTCAAGGAGGTCGAACGGTTTGGTCAGGTAGTCGTCGGCCCCGGCGTCGAGCCCGGCGATCTTGTCGGCGCTACTGTCACGGGCGGTGAGGATCAGCACCGGCAGGTGATTGCCTCGCTGGCGCAAATCCTTGAGGACCGCCACGCCATCACGCTTCGGCAGGCCGAGATCGAGAACGCAGGCCTGATACGCGTGGTCGAGCAGAGCCAGACGCGCGGCTTCGCCGTCGCGCACCCAGTCGACGGCATAATCGGCCAGCTTCAAACCGGCACGAATGCCGTCTCCGAGCAGGGAATCGTCTTCAACCAGTAAAATGCGCAATGATCTGTTCCCTACAGACGGCTACACGTGGTAGCCGTAGCGCTTGAGCAACTGCGCCGTCTCGCACAAGGGCAGGCCCATCACGCCCGTGTAGCTGCCGGCAAGGTGCTCGACGAACATCGCGGCGCGGCCCTGGATACCATACGCGCCGGCCTTGTCCATCGGTTCGCCGCTGGCCACATAGCGACGGATTTCGTCCTCGTCGAGAGCGCGAAAACGCACTTCGCTGATCGACAGGGCCATTTCGACGCGGCCTGCAAAACCGACAGCGACAGCGGTAAGTACGCGATGCGTGCGGCCGGAAAGACGGCGCAGGATGCTCTCGGCATCGACAGCGTCGAGGGGTTTGCCGATCAGTTCGCCGGCCAGATCGAGCGTCGTGTCGGCAGCCAGAACAGGCTGCGCCGGCAGCCGGCGCCAGGCGACGATTCGGCAGCCGTGCTCCGCCTTGTGGCGAGCGACGCGCTCGACGTAGCCAACCGGGTCCTCTCCGGCGAGCGGTGTCTCATCAAGCCCGGGGTCGTCGCGCGGCGAGTCCCGGAAGGCGATGGTATCGAAGCCGATACCCATCTGGGTCAGCAATTCACGCCGACGCGGGCTGCGCGATGCCAGGTACAGGCGTGGCGGTTGCGGGGCAACTGACATTCAGCCCTCGCGATGGTAAGGATGGTGACGGACGATGCTGACCGCGCGATAAAGCTGTTCGCAGAGCAGAAGCCGGGCCAGGGCATGCGGCAGGGTCAGGCTGGACAGGCGGATGGCCTCGTCGGCCTGCTGCTTCAAGGTCTCGTCGACGCCATCAGCGCCGCCGATGACGAAAGCCGTCGCGCCGCCGGCACGCATCCAGTCTTGGAGACGCTCGGCCAGTTTGAGCGTCGACAGATCGATGCCGCACTCGTCAAGAACGACCACACGAGCGTAGCCTTGCAGCGCCACCAGCAGGCGTGCCTTCTCGGCGGCGAGCAGTTGTTCGCGGGTTTTCGAGCCACGCGGTTCCGGCTTGACTTCGACCATCTTCAGCGGTAGCTCGCGCGGCATGCGCTTGATGTACTCGGCACAGCCCTGGGTCACCCATGCGGGTGGCTTGTGGCCGACCGCAAGGATGGCCAGTTTCATTCGTCGCCGATGCTACCGGCCTCGGCGACCGCCCGGCGCACACGCAGCGGACCCTTGCCACCCCACAGTTCTTCGAGGTTGTAATAGCTGCGGATGGCCGGTTGCATGACGTGGACAACGATGTCGCCCAGGTCGACCAGAACCCACTCGCCCACTTCCTCGCCTTCGCAGGAAAGGACGCCGCCACCCGCCGCGCGCACCCTGTCCTGAACGTTGCCGGCCAGCGAGCGGACCTGACGATTCGAGTCGCCACAGGCGATGACCATACGGTCAAAGAGCGGCGTCAATCGACTGGTATTGATGACCTCGATATCACGACCCTTGATGTCTTCGAGTGCTTCGATCACGAGTTTTTCCAGTTGCGGGAGTTTCATCATTGGCAAGTCAGTCTTCCAGATAGAGTTGGTGGTTTCGAATGTGAGCGATCACTTCGTCAGGCAGCAAATAGCGGGGACTACCATCGTGGGCGAGCAAGGAACGAATCTGTGTCGCCGAGATCGCCAAGGGAGTCATGGCAAAAGTGACGATGCGTCCCGCCGGCGACTCGGCCAGTGTCGTCGAACGCTCGCAGAAGCGCGCATCGTAACAGGTCGCCAGCCCGGCCGGCAGGCCAGCACGGTCAATCGGGAAACCTGGGCGATGGGCGATGGCCAGATGCGCCAGATCGAACAGCGACTGCCAGCGGTACCAGCCAGGCAAACCGGCGAAGGCATCGGCGCCGAGCAGCACGACCAGCGACCGTTGCGCACCACACGCATCAGCCCGCCGCAGACGCTCCAGGGTGAGCACGGTGTAACTTGGCCGCGCCCCTTCGACTTCGGAGGCATCGACTTCGGCGGCATCAACGGCAAAGCGCGGGTTATTGGCAATCGCCAGGCGGACCATCGCCAGGCGTTGCCGTGCAGTCACCTGCGGCGCGCCGCGCAACGCCGGTTGGCCGGCCGGAATCCAGCGCACGCCGGCCAGGTCGAGCTGGTCGGCGGCTTCTTCGGCGAGGCGCAGGTGGCCGAGATGGACCGGGTCGAAGGTGCCGCCAAAAATCCCCAGCGGCCGGTCACCTGATCGATCAGGCATCGTTTTCGGTAGCGACGAAAACATCCCGGTAGCTGACG
Organism: Candidatus Accumulibacter aalborgensis; assembly: GCF_900089955.1. Taxonomy (GTDB): domain Bacteria; phylum Pseudomonadota; class Gammaproteobacteria; order Burkholderiales; family Rhodocyclaceae; genus Accumulibacter; species Accumulibacter aalborgensis. Next base: position 54,352 of record NZ_FLQX01000094.1, read on the forward strand.
TAGAAACTCGCAAACAGCGTTGGCGCGAGAACGAGAATGATCGACACGGAGAGCAGGACCGTCAGCAGCGCTGCACCGTCGGGCAGCAGGGCCACGAGCAGGCCGACGAACAGTGCCGGCAACACGGTGGCGACGAGCAGCATGGCCATGGAGTAGACCAGAAACGCCCGCCAGTTTCGGGCGCAGGCGACGAAGCTGAAAAACAGCGCCTTGGCTGGCGAGAATCCGTGCCAACCGGCGAGCACCGGCGCGTACCAGTAGGCCATGATCAGCGGGCACAGAAGAAACAGTGCGATCTGGGTGGCGAGCAGCAGACTGCCACTGGCCAGGGCTTCCTCATCCGGCTTCTGGCCGGCGAGCAGCATCTGCATCAGCGCGCCGTCATCGGCAAGTGCCGAAACGGCAAGGATGCCGACGGTCGCCGCCAGGTAGATTCCACCCAGGATGAGCAGCGAGCGCAAGTTGCTGCGAAAGCCCGAGAACAGAAGAGGCGCACCAAGGGGGGCTCCCGACTCGATGTTGCGGCAGGCATTCATCAGGCTGACGGAAAAAGCGGGGATGCACAGTGTGCTGGCGATGGGGCCAATGAGCGGGATGACATTCACCAGAGCCATCAAGATCCAGTAGCTGATGATCAGGAGGGTCAGCATCAGGTGATTGCGGCGAAAGATCCGGAAGCCGTCGATCAGCCAGCGCCAGCCGCACGCGGCGGGAAGAGTCAGTACTTGCATGTCGTGATGTAGTGATGTAGTGATGGAGGCTCAGTCGGCGATGAAAATGTCGCGATAGGAAGCATATACGGAGCCGGCCAGCACGGGTCCAAGGACCAGGAATCCCAGCCCGGCGGGCAGCGCAGCGAAGAAACACAACACCATGCTGATCAGACCGTACACCAGAAAAACAACGACATTCCTGAGGCAAGCGTTGAAGCTGGCCTTGAGGGCGTCGACTGCTGGCATCTGGTTGAACAGGACCAGCGCCGGGGCAAACCAGATGGCCATCACGATCGGCACAGACAACAGCATGCCGAGCAGACCGGCCATGAAGATACTGCTCAGGGCGACGCCGACGCCGACCGGGTTAGCCATCATCAGACCACCCGCCAGACCGCCGCCGGCGAGCAGAAAGACCAGCAGGCCGACGATCAGCATGGCCAGCATGTACAGCACGCCCAGCGTCGCCAGGGCACCTGTACTGCGCTGGAAGCCGGCGAAAAGGTCGCTGATTTCGAGCGTTTTCTCATGCGCCACCTTCTGGCAGGCGAGCAACATGCCGGCAGCCAGCAGTGGAGTGAGCACAAAGGCCGCGAGGTGACCGATCAAGGGGACGATCGACAGAGCGAGGTAGATGACGATCAGGATGACCATCATCGCAATCCAGGCACCCGGATTGACGATGAAGATTGCCCAGCCCTGGCGCAGCCAGTCGAGAGCGTTACCGGCCTCGACGCTGCGGCTGGCGCCGTTGAAGCGCGGCGCAGGAATAGGGAAGGATTCCACGGGAGGGATAGGTTCCATAGGGAGAAAGAATTCCAGGTCGAAAGGTTGCGCGACGACGCCGCTGTTCAAGGGAGGGTGAGCAGAGACTGACCACCCGCGGCGCAGGTGACGACCTGGCTGGCGCCCGTCGCGCGGCGAGCCAGGAGGATCGTTCGGTAGGCGTCGGGATCGCGTTGGACAACGAGGTCGCCCGGCCGCGGCAGATGAAGATCGTGCAGCCGTGAGAGCCAGAAACGCAAAGCCGCTGCGCGCAACATCGTCGGCCATGCCAGCCGTTCGCTGTCCAGGAACGGTCGGCGAGTAGCGTAGGCGGCCAGCAGTGCTCGATTGCGCTCGCTGTCACGGGCACCGGCGGGCGTCGTGCACCAGTCGTTGACCGTCACGGCCAGATCGAAAAGCAGATCGTCGACACCGGCAAAATAGAAGTCGAGCAAGCCGCTGACGCGATCACCCGCAAACAGCACGTTATCGCGAAAGAGGTCGGCGTGAATCACCCCGCGCGGCAGGTCGTCGGGCCGAAACTGTTGCTGGTGGCGCAGCTCGTCGCGCAGCAGTGCGGCATCGTCTGTATTCAGGTGCGGCTCGATCTGCGCGGCGACGCCGATACACCATGCCGTATCGCGTTGATGAGCCAGAGCGCCCCGGTACGACTGTGCGCTGCGGTGCAAGTCGGCCAGCATGGCGCCAATCGCCGCGCATTGCGCCAGGTTCGGCGAGCTTTCAGAGCGACCAGGCAAGCGGCTGACGATCACCGCCGGTTTGCCGCAGAGGTCGGTAATGAACGCATTGTGGCGGTTGGCGACGGGTTCCGGGCAGGGTATGCCACGGGCAGCCAGATGGGCCATCAGTTGAATGTAGAGAGGGACTTCATCGCGCGCCACCTGCTCGAAAATGGTCAGCACGTAGTGGCCAAGCGTAGTGGTCAGAAAGAAATTGGAGTTTTGCACCCCTTCGGCAATGCCTTCCAACGTCTCCAGTGTCCCCAGCGCATAGTCCTCGAGCCAGGCTGCCGCCTGCTCGGCGCTCAGTTGGGTGAACACCGACATGGCAGCCCGACACGGCTTGCAGGCGAATCACAACTGATCAGGATGGCCGTTCTCAGAAGGTGCCGATAACCCATTGCGGGACACTGACATCGGGAGTGCCCATCGTATCCTGCGTGAAGTTGCCGTCGCCCTGGCGATCGATCAGGTAGTAGGGGACACCGTGTTCCGGGGTCACCTTGATCTTGTACAGCTTGCCGTTGAGCCGGTGTTCCTCGACGGTATCCCCTTCGCGTTTCTTGATCGTCACCTCGGGTTCAAGGGCGGCATCGAAGGGAGCCATTTCCGGCGGCGGTGGCGGGACTGCCGGCAGCGGCTGCATGTCCGTCCGGCTCTGCGCAAGGACCAGCGCGGCAGGCAGAGCCAGGAGTGTCAGGAGTGCCAAGCGTGCGAGGCGTACTTTGGTACAACGCATGAGGAAGCTCCCGGGTAGTCAAGCAGTGGATATCAGCAATCAGTCTGGATTGTAGTACAGATTGACCAAGCTGATCGTCCCGGCGATTCTCGTCAGCCACCGATCCGCAGGCCTGTCTTCTTGAGTATCCGGGTCGAAAACAGAACATCGTACGAACGGCAATCGCTGCCAAGGAGTCCGGCGATCTCCGCCACCTTGGCCAAAACCTCTGCCCGCGAACTGCCGTGCACCATCGCAAACAGGTTGTACGGCCACTCCGGGGGCTGACGCGGCCGGTGGTAGCAGTGAGTCACGAAGTCTAGCCCGCCGACGCTGGCACCGAGTGCATCGACGCGGGCATCCGGCACATCCCAGACGCTCATCCCGTTGGCGGTGTAGCCGATCGCGTAGTGGTTGGGGACCGCGCCGATGCGGCGAATGACGCCATTCTCGAGCATGCGGGTCAGCCGGGAAAGCACTTCTTCCGGCGCCATGCCGAGTTGCTCGGCAAGCTGGTGGTAAGGCCGAGACACCAGCGGCAGGCCGCTCTGGGTCGCCAGCACCAGACGGCGATCGACGGCATCGACGGCGGCTTTCATGCGCGCACCGAAAGTTTCATTTCAACGAAGTACTCGCTCAGCTTGGGGAAGGAGAAGACCGGCAAGCCACTGGCCTCTTCGATCCTGCGGATGACGGCCGGGATGCCATCGGTGGTTTCTGTGGCCAGCACGAACCACATGTTGAAGCGGCAGTTGCGGTCACTCTCGCGCCGGTAGTTGTGGGCCACCTCCGGAAACGAGTTGACCACCTCGACCGACCGCTGCCAGCCGGCTTCGGGAACGCACATCGCCGCCAGAACGAAGGCGCCGCCCATCCGCTCGACCTGGAACAGCGGACCAAAACGGGTCAGCACACGGGTAGCGAGCAGCCGCCGCAGGCGCCCGAGCAACTGCTCCTCGGTGATGCCAAGCCCGCTGGCGACTTGGGCGTAAGGCCGCTCGCAAATCGGAAAACCACCCTGCAGGCCGTCGATGATCGCGCGATCAACGGTGTCAATAGCGTCAATGGCGTCGAAGCGCGCCGTCTCATGCATAACGAGCGCCACTTTGCTTGAAACGGGTAAGCGAAAACAGGATCGCGTGGGCGTAGTCACCCAAATGCAGGCGGGCTCGCAACTCGGCAATCCTGGCGCCCACTTCTGCCCGCGCGTGACCATGGATCATGCAGAACAGGTTGTAGGGCCAGTCCGGCTCGACACGCGGTCGCTGATAGCACAACGAGACCCCCGCTTCGCGCGCCAGACGCTCGCCGATGTCACCGACGACTTCATCGGGAACGTCGTGTACCAACATGGCATTGGCCGTGTAGCCGAGTTCGTGATGCCTGACGATCACCCCGAAGCGCTTGATGATGCCTTCGTCACACCAGCGACGGATACGCCCGAGTACTTCGCTCTCGTCGCAGCCGACCCGACTGGCGAGCACCGAAAACGGACGAATGAACAGCGGCAAGCCCTCCTGCAGGGCCATTACCAGACGCCGCTCGAACTCGTCGAGGGGCTTCGGCGGAACGAAAGCCTGCCTGCGCACGCGGCTGGGCGTCGGCTTTTCACCCTTGCCATCGAGCGAAAATCCCAGGTCGATATGGTATTCCTGAAGCAGGGGCAAGCGAAGGAGCGGGTAGCCGGCCGCCTGAACGATGGCACCCAGCGCGGCCTGCAGCCGCCCTTCGGATCCGGCGGTGGCGACGAACCACAGGTTGTAGCGGTGCTCGCGCTCGTAATTGTGGTTCACCTCGGGAAAACGATTGACCGCCTCGGCCACTCCAGCAAGCTTGTCCGGCGGTACCGCCATCGCCGCCAGCGTGCTGGCGCCAATGCGTTTGGGGGCAAAGACCGCGCCGACGCGGGCCACCTTGCCTTCCCGGCGCAGCGCCTCGAGGACCCGCAAGACGGCGCTTTCAGCGACGCCAAGGCGGGTCGCCAACTCGGCAAAGGGTGCAGAACAGAGCGGGAAGTCCCGCTGGAAATCGTTGAGCAAACGGAAGTCGAGCACCTCGTCAATCATCTCGGTCAAAATCCCGTCCGGCCGGCCCGGCTGGTGAAGAAGATGCCGCTCGGCGCCTGCGCGGCGAACTCGCCGACCTTGGCGAAGCTGGCCGTATCATAGATCAGCACCTTGTTGTCGTCACGGGCGGAGATCCAGACCTGTTCGCCGCGCGGCGTGAACTCCATGTGCAGGATGGCCTTCCCGGGTGCGAGCGTGTGCACCACCTTCCCGCTCAGCGTGTCGATCACCTCGACCCATCCATTGTCAGGAAACGCATAATTGACCCACACCTGGCGTCCGTCCGGCCGTGCAATGACGAACACCGGCTGGCCTTTGACCTTGATCCGGCCAACTTCCCGCCAGTTGCTTGCCGAGACGACCAACACCTCGTGCCGGCCAACCGCCGGCAGATAGGCATTGCCCTGCGCCATCGACCAGCCGCGCAGGTGAGGCATCTTGAAGACCGGCAGCTTCTCCTCACCGCGCCCGTAGTTCGCGAGAATCCGGCGCGTGCCCTGCTCCGCTTGCCAGGTATCGAGCAAAGCGACGCCATCCTCACCAAACAACCCGGCCAGATAGTAACGCCCATCGGGCGTCACCAGTCCGTCATAGGGCTGCAGGCCGGCGGGATAGCGCTTCGTCTGGGGCCGCCGGGGGTCGGAAAAGTCGGTCACCCAGATTTCGCCGCCATCGAAGAGCGCATAGGCGAAGCGGTTGCCGGACAGGTCGGCCAGACCGACGACCTTGGAAAAGCTCCCCGGCGCGTATTCTGCCGGCACTTCGGACAGCAGTTCAAGGGTGTCGGCAGCGAAGGCCTTGATGCCGCCCGGAGTGTAGTTCTGGACGACGACAATGCGGCCATCCTGCGAAATCGAACCGCCTATGGCATTACCTGACTGCAGCACGCGCCTGACGATTCGCGCCTCGAGTAGATCGACTTTCGTCAGTCCGCCGTCACGACCGAAAACGTAAGCGTAGCGGCCATCCCGCGAATAGACCACCGAGGCATGCGACAGGTCACCGAAGCCGTCAATGCGTGCATAGGGTTCGCGCCGACTGGTGTCGACCAGGGTCACCTGTCCGCTGGCGCGCTCGATGACCAGACCCAGGTCGCCAGTTCCGCGCAGAGCGGGCGCCGCACAGCCAGTGAGCAGGACAATGCACAGCAGGGCCAGCAATCTAGTCACGATCATCACTCCAATGGCGCCGCTGGCACACAAACCAGGAACGGTGCCAGCTCGGCACCAGTCATTATCACCACACTGGTCACCGTCTCGCAAGCGGGAAGAAAGTTGGCGCCAGGAGCGTGGGCCGGCTGGTGTCGTGCCCGAAGGTCTTTTGGTCGACTGGCGGCCCGTTTTTTTACCCGGCGAGGCGTCGGTGCACAGCTTGCCCAGCAAATGGCGCAGCCGGGCGATAATCAAGCTTCTCCGTGCCATCGGCCGCCACCACACTGACGTGATGATCAAAACCCTGCTGCTCGACGCAGCCATCCTGCTTGGACTCGCCATACTCGGCGTCATCGGCTACAAGCTGGCGCCGCTGCTCGACGCGAAGACCGACCTTACCCTGCCGCTGTCGACCTGCAACCTCGGCCGGCAGGCCTGCGCAACGACGCTGCCCGATGGGGGCCAGGTCGAATTCTCGATCGAACCGCGGCCAATCCCCACGCTCAAGCAACTCCAGTTGCAGGCGACCTTCAGCGGCGTGGAAGTGCGCGGGGTGGCCGTTGATCTCGCCGGTGCCGAGATGCAGATGGGCTACAACCGACCGCAACTGGAGCGTCAGCCGGGCGGCGGCGAGCGCTTCACCGGCCAGGCCAGCCTGCCGGTGTGCATTACCGGCAACATGGTCTGGAACATCACGGTGATCGTCGATACCGGCAAAACCGTTCTCGCGCTGCCTTTCCGCTTGGTGACCGGCGACCGATCCGCCACTGATCGACGGCCTGACTGACGTGCTTTTGTAGCATAATCGCCGACAAATGTGCGACTCGAGACTTACTTGATCAGCTTTGTCGCTCCCGACCGTTACGACTCGATGAAGGCGACGGGCAAGCTGCCGTCGCCCAAGGGGGTTGCCTTCTCGATCATCAAGCTCCTGCAGCGCGATGATTTCAGGGTCGCCGAGCTGGTGCAACTGGTCCAGTCCGACCCGGCGATCGCCGGGCGCCTGCTCAAGTTCGCCAATGCCGCCGCCTTCGGCCGTCCGCGGCCGATTGTCTCGCTGCACCGGGCGATCGTCGCCCTCGGATCATTCCGGGTGCGTGACCTGGTGATCGGTCTCTCGGTGATGCACAGCCACACCAGCGGTCAGTGCCTGGCGTTTGATTACGGCGCCTTCTGGGGACATTCACTGGCCACCGGAATCGCTTGTCAGGAGCTCGCCCGTATCGCGCAGATTTCGAGCGAGGAAATCTTCACCATCGGCCTGCTCGCGCGGGTCGGCGAGCTGGCCATGGCCTCGCTGTACCCCGACGAATACGCAGCGGTGCTGCTCAAGGTGCGGACCGGGCGGTACGACCTGGAGACGCTCGAACGCGAATGCTTCGCCATGGACCACCATCAACTCGGCGCCACGATGCTCGCCGAATGGGGGCTGCCCGACATGCTGATCCAGGCCGCGTATTTTCACGAAGAGCCTGACGTGGCCGGCTTTCCGGATGGCTCACGCGTCCAGACGCTGACCCAGTCGCTCAATTTCGCCCGTTCGCTGGCCGCGATTTGCATGGCCACCGAGGAGTCGCGCTGGAGCCTCCTGCCCGGTCTCCTGACCCGAGCGGCACGCCTGGGAATCAGCGGTGATGCCTTGAACGACATGGTCGACCGGATCGTGCGCCGCTGGCGTGAGTGGGGATCCATGCTCCAGGTGCGCACCCCGGAGATGCCCCCTTTTGCCGAGGTCCTTGCCGCCAGCCCACCTAGCCGACGCGTCAGCACCAGCCCATGCGAAGAGAACGGAACCGTCGCTTCCCCTCGCCTGCAGATCCAGTTGTTCGGCATCCCGTCGGCCGAACTTCCCGCCCTCCGGCAGCAGATCGAAAGTCTGGGTCATCTGCCCGTGGTGGTCGAGACGACTGCCGAAGCCATCAAACAGGCCCTGCGCCAGCCGGCGCAGATCATCATCGCCGACCTGACGATGCCGGGGCTGAAACCGGCCCTGTTCTGCCGTATCCTTCGCCAGACGGCCGCGGGCAAGGAGACTTACGCCCTCCTGCTGGCTTCGCCGGACAGCGAAGGCCACGTTCTCGAGGCCATCGATTCCGGGGCGGATGATGTTCTGGTCAAACCACTGACCATCCAGACCTTACGGGTGCGCCTCAATACCGCGACCCGCATGCTGCTCCTGCGCGAAGAAATCCAGCGCGAGCGCCGCGGCATCATGCGCTCGACAGACGAGTTTGCCGTGGCCCACAAGCGCCTGCTGCGCGATGCGCTCACGGACACCCTGACACAACTCCCCAACCGTCGCCACGGGCTCGATTTCCTCGCCTCCGAATGGACATTTGCCCAGGGCAACGCCTTGCCGATGGCCTGCCTGCTGCTCGATATAGACCACTTCAAGCGGATCAACGACACTTACGGCCATGCTGCCGGCGATGCCGTCCTGCAGCAGCTCGCAGACCTCCTCAAACGCGCCTCACGCGCCGAAGACCTGGTCTTTCGCTATGGCGGCGAGGAGTTCGCCGCCGTTCTGCCCAAAGCCAATATCCACACCGCGCTGCAGATCGCCGAGCGCATCCGCGCTTTGGTTGAGAAATACGACTTCCTCTGGCAGAGTCGGTCGATCCCCCTTACCGTGAGCATCGGCCTGGCCACACTCAAGAGCGCTGAAACGACCAGCCAGGCGCTCATCCAGGCGGCCGACGCTGCGCTCTACCAAGCCAAGAACGGCGGCCGCAACCGCGTCACTGTCGCCACCTGAGGGGGTAGATTCAGGTCAGCAAGGCTGCCGCGTGATGGTGCAGGTGATCGTCGATGAAGCTGGCGATGAAGAAATAGCTGTGGTCGTAGCCCGCTTGCAGGCGCAGCTTGAGCGGATGTCCGGCGGCGGCACAGGCCTGGCGTAGCGTCTCCGGCTGCAACTGCTCAAGCAGAAAACCGTCGGCTCCGCCCTGATCGACCAGCAGAGGCAGACGTTCGCTGGCCCCGGCGATCAGTTCACAGGCGTCCCATGCCTTCCAGGCGGCACGATCCTCGCCGAGATAGCGCGCAAAAGCCTTCTGCCCCCAGGGACTGGCCAGCGCGTGGCTGATCGGTGCCAGTGCAGACAGCGAGCGATAGCGACCGGGATTGCGCAAGGCACAGACCAGAGCGCCGTGACCACCCATTGAATGGCCACTGATTCCCCGCCGCGCGTCGATCGGCAGATTCGCCTCGATCAAAGCCGGCAATTCGTACACCACGTAGTCGTGCATCCGATAGTGCTCCGCCCACGGTGCCCTGGTCGCGTTCACATAGAAGCCGGCACCGTGGCCGAAATCCCAGGCTCCCTCCGGGTCGCCCGGCACCGCGGCGCCGCGCGGACTGGTGTCGGGCGCGACAATGGCCATCCCCAGTGCCGCCGCGACGCGCATGGCGCCGGCTTTGTGCATGAAGTTCTCGTCGTTGCAGGTCAACCCGGAAAGCCAGTACAGCGCCGGCACCGTCCCGCTTGCCGCCTGTGGCGGCAGATAGACGGCAAACACCATGTCGCAATGCAGCGTCGCCGAACGATGGCGGTAACGCCGGTGCCAACCGCCGAAACAGCGGTTGACGGCGACCTCCTCAAGCGTGCCGGGAACCAAGTTCATCGCCCCTCAGAAGCGGATCACCGAGCGAATGCTCGCGCCGGCATGCATCAGCTCGAAGGCATGGTTGATATCCTCCAGACCCATGGTGTGGGTGATGAAGGTGTCGAGAGGAATCTCGCCGCGCTGGGCGCGTTCGACGTAGCCCGGCAATTCCGAGCGGCCACGCACGCCGCCGAATGCCGAACCGCGCCAGACGCGGCCAGTCACCAACTGGAAGGGGCGGGTCGAGATCTCTTCACCGGCGCCGGCGACACCGATGATCACCGATTCACCCCAGCCCTTGTGGCAGCACTCGAGCGCCGAGCGCATCACCTCGACCTTGCCGATGCATTCGAACGAATAGTCGACGCCGCCATCGGTCAGGTCGACGATCACTTCCTGGATCGGCCGGTCATGATCAGCCGGGTTGACGCAATCGGTGGCGCCGAGTTGCCTGGCGATGGCGAATTTGGCCGGATTGGTGTCGAGCGCAATGATCCGCGACGCCTTGGCCATCACCGCGCCGATGACCACCGCCAGGCCGATGCCACCGAGCCCGAAGACGGCCACCGTCGCGCCCGGCTCGACCTTGGCGGTATTGATCACCGCGCCAATGCCGGTGGTCACGCCGCAGCCGAGCAGACAGACTTTCTCCAGCGGCGCATCGCTGGCAATTCTGGCCAGCGAGATTTCGGGCAACACGGTGTACTCGGAAAAGGTCGAGGTACCCATATAATGAAAGATCGGCTTGCCGTTCCGGGAGAAGCGACTGCTGCCATCGGGCATCAAGCCCTTGCCCTGGGTGGCGCGAATCGCCTGACAGAGATTCGTCTTGCCTGACTGGCAGAACTTGCAGCGTCCGCACTCGGGAGTGTACAGCGGGATCACGTGATCGCCGACAGCGACCGAAGTCACCCCCGGGCCTATGGCCTCGACGATGCCGCCACCCTCGTGACCCAGAATGCTGGGGAAGACACCCTCCGGATCGGCACCCGAAAGTGTGAAGGCGTCGGTATGGCACACTCCCGTGGCCACGATGCGAACCAGCGCCTCGCCGTATCGTGGCGCCTCGACGTCGACTTCGGTGATTTCCAGCGCTTGCCCGGCAGCCCAGGCAACAGCGGCGCGTGCTTTGATCATCAGTGACTCTCCTCAGGTGGGTCCACAGGGCAGATGGCGGCTGCGTGCCGTCGCGAACAGCAGCAACTCACCAGCGATGAGCGCCTCCTCCCGGCAACACCAACCGGACGGGGCACTAGTGCAGATCGCCGCGCTTCAGGCGCGGCAGGCGAAGCACTTCGATCCCCTCCTCACAGAGCGACTCGTACTCCTCGGCACTGGCCTGACCGCGAATCGAGCGCCGGCGCGCCTCCAGATAGTGAATCCTTCTCGCCTCTTCGGCAAAGTGGGTACCTACATCCTCGCAGTTGGCCAGCAGAACTTCGGCTAATTCGGTCAACTGCCGATAGGCAGCGCGAGCGCCAGCACGCTTGTCGCCGGCGAGCGATTCCTCTGGCTGCGCTGGCGGCAATGCGGTTGGCGGCAACGGTGCTGGCCTGGCGAGATGGACCGCCGACGGCACGCGACGAATCGCCCTCGAGCCGCACTGCGGGCAGGCGGTCAGGCCGCGCGCGAGTTGGCCATCAAAGTCCTCGCGAGACTGGAACCAGCCTTCGAAGCGATGGTCGTGCGGGCAGGCAAGGTCAAAAATGATCATTGGGGATCAAGGCTGTAAACCTGCAGTGAAGGATGGTACCCGGAGCCGGGATCGAACCGGCACAGCCGCAAGGCCGAGAGATTTTAAGTCTCTTGTGTCTACCTGTTTCACCATCCGGGCGTATTGCCAATATCAGAAGAACTGCTTGGCGAAGTTGGCCAGGGCCACGGCCAGCACGGTGCCCAGAATCCAGCGGATCAACACCAGTTCAGCCCTGACTTCGGCGACCGATGCTTTCACGTCGGAAATGTCCGTTTTGGTGGCCAACTGGCCTTGCAAAGCCTCGGAAAAGGCTTCCCGTTGCGCCTCGGCCATCGCTTCAGCCAGTTGCGCAGAGGCGCCAGCGGCTTCAAGCCGTTTGGCAAATTTGAGCGTGTCGAAGGTTACTGTACTCATCGCCCGCATCGTAACCCACTTGACAGCCTGCCAGCAACCGGGGACCTGTCGCGCGCAGGGCTGAGCCACTATGCAAGGGGTGAGGTCAATGCCGGCAACACACTTGTCGCTGTCAGTACGGCACAGAAACGGCACAAGGGGCGGCAACTGACGATTCACAAGCTGTACATTGAGCCTCTTGTGCCCGTCTGTTTCACCATCCCGGCACTCCCGGCAACCATGCCAGCCCGGAATGAAAAAAAGGGAAAGTGCGGCTTCACACTTTCCCTTCGATATCTGGAGCGGGAGAAGAGTCTCGAACTCTCGACCTATACCTTGGCAAGGTATCGCTCTACCAACTGAGCTACTCCCGCAATCAATCCTGCTGACCACGCTGGCCCGATTTCAACGACCGAAACGACCGTGCGCAAGCCAGCGCAGCGAATTATCCGTATGCCGAGGCAGGCTGTCAAGCGCAAGCCTTTTCCAATGTGGTATGAGCCTGAACGAGGCGCGTATTTCCACCCAGGAATGAGCCTGAGGGAAAGAAATTGAGGGTGAACTGAAGTGTGGGTTGATCATCGCAAGGATGGTGATCAACATGAACGAAACACGGCTGTGTGCGATCGAGCAGATCGAACAATTTCTCAGCGCCAGCGCGTCAATCGAGTTCTCGGCGACGGGCGACGACAGTGAGCGGATGGGCACATCAGTCGCGTACTCACACGCTTTGATTACCCTGGGCGGAGCAAACGGGAGCGGGGCGTGCTGCACAGGTACCTGCAGCTACAGCCGGGCTCAGGTCATGCGTCTGGTGACCCGGTGGCATCGCAACCGACTGGCCTCCGTTCCCATGGCGAAGGGCTGCAGCAGGCCTTGATCATCGTTTCGGCCACCTACCGAGAAGCGTCGCCCCCAGTCCGGAGTGGTCCATCCGCGGTACGCAATGCCAAGGTCGCCGGCAAGGCAGTGCCGAACGAATAGCGTTTATCTGCCGCCCCGAGGACGTTCGGTCCAAGCGCAGGCGTATCGCGGCAGATAAACGTGGTTAACATTGGTCATGCGCGCACAGTCCCGGCAGATCGCCGGCGCTGCTGCGCGCCAGGGTCAGGACATTGGTGAACAATCGACCCCCTTGCGCCAGACCGAAGCGCGCGAAGGTGCCGCCGATATCGGCGACGAGGATGGCCGAAGAGCGCGTCGCATTGCTCATTCCACTGTGCCGCAAGGCGCGTGCGACGGTGATAGGGGCGCATCATCCGTAATGCGATCGAACGAAGCACGCAGCCGCGGCAGATAGCTCGCGTATCCCTCCTGCACGAACACGACCAATGCCTCACGCACCCGACAGCGCAGATCCCAGGCATTGGACGCATCACGGGCGCTAACCAGCGCGCGAACCTGCATCGCGCGCTCGGTCGTTTCGGTGACCTGCAACAGGCACACGCGGCCATCCCATTCCGGTGCGGCGCGGCAGACGCGCTCCAGCTCCTGCCGCAAGGGTTCGAGCGGCATGGCGTAGTCCACCCACAAAAGCACCGTGCCGATAAGTTGTGAGGTCGATCGTGTCCAGTTCTGGAACGGATGCTGGATGAACCATTCCAGCGGCACGATCAGCCGGCGCTCGTCCCAGATGCGCACCACGACGTAGCTTCCTGTGATCTCCTCGACCTTGCCCCACTCTCCTTCGACGATCAGTACGTCGTCGATGCGGATCGGTTGCGTGAGAGCGATCTGCAGCCCGGCAATCAGGTTCCCCAGCACCGGTCGGGCAGCGATGCCCGCAACCAGCCCGGCGACGCCGGCCGAGGCGAGAAGGCTGGCGCCGATCTGGCGCACGCCGGGGAAGGTCATCAGAATCGAAGCTACGCCAACCAGCCCGACAAGGCTCATCACGGTGCGTGATAGCACCCTCGCCTGGGTGTGCACGCTGCGCGCCCGCAGGTTGTCGGCGATATCGGCCGGATGCAGGCTGATCACCGCCTCGGCCATGCCCTTGACAAGGCGGATGCAAAGAAAGGTCAGAACGGCGATCAGGGCGATGCTCAGAAGATGGCGCAGCGGATTGATCAGGAACAGGGAATCCGGTGCATCGCCTGCCGCGATCTGGACCAGGAGCAATGGCAGAAGCAGTTGCACGGGACGCCGGCCGTAGGTAACCAGGCTGCCGGCGACGACGAAACCGCTGGAAACGCGGCATGCTATCCGATGCAGCAGGGCATGGACGAGCAAGCCGATCAGGATCGCCAGCGAGCACTGCAGCCCCAGTTCCAGCCATGGCCGGCTATTCGCCAGCGAAAATTCAAGCCAGTTCATCGCCTCCTCCAGTTTCATAGAGAACGCGCCACGCTAAAGCTCGGTCCGGCAGCGGTGCCAGGCACGGAGCGCCGGAATGTCGCCGCGGTCGCCGACCCCGGAAAATCTAGTCTGAATGCGCCTCTCGCCGCCAGTACGTTCTCCATACTTGCCAAAAAATCTCAGCCAGACAAAGCCAAATACGCCGGCTGCCAGGGAAGCCAATAAAATTGTCATCTTCGAGGCGTTTATGGTCTCCGGACTAGCTGGAAAAGCGAGATTGGTGATGAAGATCGATATCGTAAAGCCGATGCCGCCAAAAATCCCCGCGCCAACCAGATGCGACCACTTCAACTCGGATGGCAAACGGCACATTCCGCTCGCCGCCGCCAAGTGGGTCCACTTTACCTTGACGACAAGGTCGAGAACAAGCCGCCGCGCTCCTCCACCCGCCCCTGTACAGCGGCGGGGGACCGCGCTCAGTAATGCGGCGGAATCTGCTCGCGCGGGTTTTCGGCAACGACCGGCCCCTCCTGCAGTTGCTGGTAAAGATGGCGCAGTTGCTGCTGCAGCAGTTCGATCTGCTGCTGTTGCCGGTAGACCGCGAGATTGAGTTCGTCGACCAGATCCTCGGTAAGGCTGATCCTGGTTTCGAGTTCCGTGAGGCGTTCTTCCATCAGTGACTCCCTGGATTCGATTGGCTTTGCGGTTGACGGGGTTACAGGGCGTTGATGATCGACGTCAAGGCGTCCACCGGGTAGCTCAGCGGAATCATGGTGTGGTCAACGCGGGTGAAGACGCCGACCTGCTCGGGATGGGCGCTGAACAGCACGTGGTGATTGGCAATCCCGTCCACATCGAGCCAAAGAGTTCCCTCGCGGTCGATCGGCGTATGGCCCACGATGAACGGCGTATCCGCTGCAACCTGCAGCGCGCGGCGAAAGCGCTTGACATCACGCCGGTTATAGCCCTGCGGCCGGTTCTGCCGATACAGGCGATTGTTGATCAACTCGGAGATCAGCGCCGGGTAACGATGGATCTGCACCAGCATCTCCAGGCTGACTTTGGACTTCGGCGCCGCAGCATGACAGGCGACGAAGTCGGACGACACGACCACATAGGGCAAGAGCCCGTAAAACTCGGCCATGGCTTTCAGATAGACCGTTCCCCGTCGCTCACTCAGTTCCTTTGCCCATAGGAGGCCCTGCGGAATCCCGTCCTTGGCAATATTCTCGGAGAACGAATCGTGGTTGCCGCGCACATAGAACACCTGCTCCGGAAAATGCAGCTTGAGGCGGAAAATGAGATCCATCAGCAACATCGAGCCTTCCATTTCCCTGAGTTGCCCGTCGACCTCGCAATGCACCGCGTCACCGAGGATGACCAGGGCTGCACTGCCTGCCTCCAGCGCATCGAGGAAGGCATTCTGGCTGAGCACGGTCAACAAATTGTCGACCTGGGCATGCAGGTCGGCGACCACGATAGGCGTCAGCTCCTGGGGCAGGGCCAGCACTCCGCCGGGTAGTCCGCGATCGTCCCTGGGGCGATGAACTTCCTGACGCAATACTTCGTTGACCTGCGCAATGAGCGGCAAAGCCTCGTCTCTCGGCAGTAACTGAATCGGGCCGCCGAAGATCTCGCGCAGCAGCCGAAGCTTGTTCACCCGAATCGACTTGACTTCGTCGCGTACCGGCGCGATGGCGGTGCCGGCGTCGCTCAGGTTGCGAAATACCAGCGCGTCGCGGCCGTAGATCACGACCAGGTGCTGCTCGTCAATCGCCGACGGATAATCAAAGAGCGCTTGCTGGACAGCATCCGCCGACCCCAGGGCCAGCCAACTCTTTGGGGTCAGGCGCAGGAAGCCGCTGATCCGGCGCAGATGGGTGCGCGGATCGACGATGATGAAGCTGCCGACACTGGTCGGCTCGCCGCGCGAGTTCAGACGGGTTTCCGGGTAGAGATGAAGCCGCCTGTCGTTCAGACCGAGGGTGATTTCGATCGGAATACCGTCGAGCGGAACCCGTACCTTGGTGCTGCCGAGCCGATAGGCATCGCCCAGCTTGAGGTTGTGACCCCAGCCGAAGCCCAGCCGGGCAGAAAGTGCTTTCAGCCAGGCGAGAAGGCTCGAAATACTGAACAGTCGTCGCGTGGCGGTCCTTTTCACGGCTGTGATGGCGGATCGAGGAAGCGTCGCGGACAGAGATCCATTCCCTCACGGAGATAGACCGTGAAGCCCTTCTGGTGCAGATGCTCGGCCACGCGACGGAAGACTTCGAGCTGCGCAGTGCAGATGTCGAGGCTGAGCTGCGCATCTACCGGGTGGGTACTCTGCTGCGCCCGGTCCGCGCGGCGCTCGAAGACTACTTCCGGTGGCGGCAGCAGAAATTCGAACGTATAACGGCGATACCAATCGACGGACAGGAAACTGCGTTTGCGCGGCGGCAAAACCAGGCGCGAGAAATCGACCGGCGGCAAGGGGTCGCAATCGAGGAACTCGGCATCAAAAACCGATACCGCGTTCTCCAGGCCTAGAAACGGCATGCCGAGATGGATCTCCCGCGGCCGCACCGACAGAATCTCGGATCGCCACCAATGTTTCTGGCCCAGGTCCAGGTAACCCTCTTCCGACCAGCCACCGAGACGCATGATAAGGGTGCTTTTGCCGGCGCCGGGGGGACCGGTCACCAGGAGCTGGCGATAGCGCACGTCGCTGGGGAAACCGATCCCTTTGAAGTGCTGCAGCGACTCGACGGGCTGGGTGGGCAGATCCGGCACGGTTCGACGCTCAATCCATCGCTGGTGCAATGGCCGGCATGGAGCAGGCGGCTGGACTGAGCGCGGCCATTTCAGGAAAGAATCGCTCTCAGGATTTGGAAGGTGCCGGCCGCCACTAGCGCCCCGACCGGAACGGTGATGAACCAGGAAACCACGATGCCGCTGATGACCCTCAGGTCCAGGGCACCGATGCCGCGCGCGATTCCGACGCCGATCACGGCACCGACCGCAATGTGGGTGGTCGACACCGGCAATCCCAGACCGGAAGCCGCGACGGTCACCAACGAAGCGGCGATGGTCGCGCAGTAAGCTCGGGTTGGCGTCAATTGAGTAATCTTGTAACCCAGCGTGGCCATCACCCGGTAGCCATAGGTGGTCACCCCGGCGACGATGCCCAGACCCCCGATGAACAACAGGAACGGCGTTACCGGCGAGGTGGCCGACACCGCCTTGGTCTCGATGATCTGAATGGCCGCAGCCATCGGGCCGATGCCATTGGCGACATCGTTGGAGCCGTGGGCGAAGGCCATCGCCGCGCCGGTGAACACCATCTGCGGGACGAACAAGCGCTCGACGGTGGCGTACTGGAAGGCTCGGTCGGCCCCCTCGTCGTTCCCGACACGGTTCATCATCAGCCTGGCGCTGACGGCCAGGACAACGCCGATCGCGACGGCGAGGAACTGACCATCGAGCTTGCCGAGATTGATATCGACGTGCTTGAGACCCTGGCTGATGGCGATCAGCGAAACGATCCAGCCGACCAGGAAGGCATACAGCGGCCCCCACTTGCGCGCCTGGCCGACAGGATCGCCGGTGTTGAAGATCAGCCTGCGAATGCTCATGGTCAACAACAGCGAGACACTGCCACCGAGCACCGGCGAGACGAACCAACTGGCGACGATTTCGCCCATCATGTACCATTGCACGGCGTCGACGCCGTGCGCCGCGACGCCGACCCCGCAGACGGCGCCGACGATCGTATGCGTCGCGGACACCGGCCAGCCACGCAGCGTGGCGACCATTAGCCAGATGCCGGCGGCGAGCAGCGCGGAGAGCATTCCGAGCAACAGTAGATGCGGCACCGGCGCAAAAAGCTCGCCGTCGATGAGGCCATGCGAGATCGTATCGGCGACGCCGCCGCCGGCCAGATAGGCGCCGAGGAATTCCATGACCGCGGCCAGGACAACCGCCTGCCTGACCGTGATGGCGCCGGAACCGACCGTGGTGCCCATGGCGTTGGCCACGTCGTTGGCGCCGATCCCCCAGGTCATGTAGAGGCCAAAAGTCAAAGCCAGGACGTAAAACAGGGTTTGATGCTCGGCGATCATTTTCATGAGCCGACCCGCAAACGGACAGAGCACTGGCTGCGAGCGTGGCGCCGACGACCAGAGGCAGCGGGCGGACAAACTGGCTGGCACACTCTCTCGGTTCCTGCTTAGCGGCGGGCGATCAGCAGACGCAGGGTTTCGCCCACCTTCTCGGCGTAGTCGGCCAACGCGCCGACCCACTGAATCAACTGGTACCAGAACATCACCGAAACCGGCTTGTGCTTGTCTTCCTCGGCGAAAAGTACCCTGGCAAGATGCATCCCCATGACGTC
The DNA here is from genome assembly GCF_900089955.1 of Candidatus Accumulibacter aalborgensis. GTDB lineage: Bacteria > Pseudomonadota > Gammaproteobacteria > Burkholderiales > Rhodocyclaceae > Accumulibacter > Accumulibacter aalborgensis. Next base: position 72,869 of record NZ_FLQX01000094.1, read on the forward strand.
AGTATCACTTTCCATGCGCCCCAGTTCGACGACCATCGCCTGTACCCCCTGCGCCCCGCGGCCACGGAAACCGCTCTCCAGCAGGTCGTCTAGTTCCTCGATGATCTGCTGCGCCAGTCCGCAGGCGTCGACGCATCGGCTCACCAATCGCATCAGTGGTTCGGCCATTCCTGCCGGAACCTCCATCCTGCGCTCGACGAGCAGGCCGGCGATATCCTGGGCGGTGTCGGCAATGGCATCCTGCATGGCCAGCAAGGCCAGCAGGTCCTGCCGATCTACCGCCAGGAGCAGACTGCGCGGCAGATGGTCGCACATATCCGCGCGCACCGCGTCAGCCTCGCCTTCCTTGATGAAGATCCGGTTCTTTTGCTCCTCAAGTCGGTCCTGATCGTCGTCGATCAGCGCCTGGAACAAGGCCGGCACTTCCGCCACGCATTCCATCACGATGCGCATGTGCTGTTGCAGGGGCTTGAATGGCGATTTGCCAAACAGGGCCGCAATCGGGTTGGTCGATACCATCGTGTTCCTCCGCTAACGCAACTGAAGATGTGCTGCCGGCGTGGGAGGGCGAATCGTCACGCCCGGAGACGCCACCGACAAGCGCTTGCCGCGGCAGTCGATAACCCGGTCTTGGCTCCCGGCGCGAATTGTATGCCGAAGTTCAGCAAAAGAAACGCCCCGTTGCCGGGGCGTCCAGGGATGCAAAGCGAGCGCTCCAGGCGATCAGGAGTTCTGCAGCAGGATCTCTTCGAGCGTTTGGGCCGATTTCTTGCTCGCCCGCAGAACCTTTTCCTGCAGCGAGTAGAACTGTCGCATGCGCATCGCCCGCAAGGCGGCGACATCGTCTCCCTCACGATCAAACAAGCCCTTGATCGCCTGATAGATGACCGCGACCGATTTCTCTTCGATGCGCTCGATTTCAACGCACAGGTCGACCGTCTCCTGGCTGCGCGCCCGCTCTTTCAGCGAAGCAATCGCTCGCGTCAGGCGCGCGCACGCGTCGACAGTCATCGCCGCCAACTCGCGCGACTGACTGCTGGCCTCGGTGATGTTGTAGATACTGGCCGCCTGCGCGACATCCTGCACCGCATTCATCACGTTGTCGATGTCCAGCGTCAGTTTATAGACCTGGTCACGGTTGAGCGGCGTGACGAAGGATTTGTGCAGCATGGTCAGCAAATCCGCCTTGATCTGGTCTGCACTGGCCTCGTTCATGTTGATTTCCTCGACCAGGGCAGCAACGTCTTCCTTGCTGACCCCCAGACTGGTGATCAGACGCAGCATGGCATTGGCGCCGGCCAGAACGCGCTCGCTGTGCGCCGCGAGAAGCTCGAAAAACTCGGCTCGCTTCGGTAACATATGAAAAACCTCCCTTGATTGACTGTGGTGACGACTATTGACCGGTTCCGATGGCCTGTACTGAGCGAGCTGAGTGACTCCCCGTCGCAGGGGAGTCACTCAGGCGAATGAAACGCTCGCTACCTACATGACTTTGGTCCCGATATACCAGAAGATCGCGGCGATCAGGCCCGCGGCCGGAATCGTCAGCACCCAGGCAACCATCAGGTTGGCGGTGATGGCCCAGCGCACCGCCTTGACATCGGTGGCCGCACCGACTCCGATGATCGCACCGGTGATGGTATGCGTCGTCGACACCGGAATGCCGCCAAACGTCGCCAGCGCCAAGGTGATCGCCCCGCCCATCGAAGCGCACGAACCACTGACCGCATTGAGCTTGGTGATCTTGGTGCCCATGGTCTTGACGATTCGCCAGCCACCGAGATACGTTCCCCAGGAGATCGCGAAATAGCACGCATAAATCACCCAGTTCGGCAGCGTCGCGACGTCCTTGGTTGCCACCCCGGCAGTGATCATCAGCAGCCAGATGATGCCGATCGTTTTTTGCGCATCATTCCCGCCGTGTGCCAGGCTGTAGGCACCGGCGGCGAACAACTGCGCCCCCTTGAAAAACTTCCCGGCCTTATACGGCGAGGTGCCTCGGAAGATCCAGGCCACCAGCACCATCAGCAAGCCGCCAATGATCACCCCGACCAGCGGCGAGATGATGATGAAAGCGAGGATCTTGCCGAAACCATCCCAGACGATCGGCGCCCCCGAACCGGCCTTGGCCACGGTCGCTCCGACCAGGCCACCGACCAGCGCGTGCGACGACGACGACGGAATACCGTAGTACCACGTAATGATGTTCCAGGCCAGCGCCCCCACCAGCGCCCCGAAAATCACGTAATAATCGACGAAGGTCGGGTCAACCGTTCCCTTGCCGATCGTCGCCGCCACCTTGAGCTGGAACACCCACAGTGCGGCAAAGTTGAAGAACGCGGCAAACAACACCGCCTGTTTCGGGGTCAGGGCACCGGTCGCGACGATCGTCGAAATCGAGTTCGCGCCATCATGAAACCCGTTCATGAAGTCGAACGCCAGCGCGATTGCGATCAGCAACGCCAGCGTCCAGATGCTCATATTTAGGCCTTCCATTTTCCGCAGCCTCTCAGGAATTTTCGATCAGGATCTCTTCGATCATCTTGGCCGCTTCCTGGCAAGAGTCGAGGACCGCTTCCTGAAGAGAGTAGAACTCCCTCATCTTCATCGTCTGCCAGATGTTGGCGCCGTCCGCGAACAAAGCGGTGATCGCCTTGTGCTGCACTTTGTCGGCTTTCGACTCGATGGCCTCGATCTCCTTGCACAGATTGAGCGTTTCCGCACCGCGAGCCTTGTCGCCCAGAGCAGCCACCGCACGGTTGAGGCGCAGGCACGCGTCGGCGCTCAAGGACGCCATTTCGCGCGCCTCCACCGTCGACTGTGTGATGCTGTACATTCCCAGCGCATTGGCCACGCTCTGCAGCATATTGAGCGTCGTGTCGAGATCGGTGATCAGCGCGTGGATCTGATCGCGGTTGATCGGCGTGGTGAACGACTGGTGCAAGCGCCCGATCACCTTGGCCTTGATCTGATCGCCATTCTGCTCATGTTGATTGACTTCCGCGACCAGCGCGGAAACGTCGGCACTGCCATCGCCCAGCCCATTAATCAGACGCAAGGTTGCGTTGGCCCCGGCCACCACCTGCTCCGAGTGCGCGGCGAGAAGTTCAAAGAATTCCTTGCGTTGCGGCATCAAACTACTAAACATACGACCTCCCTTGGTTATCTGTTCTTGCGAACAGCTCACGTAAAAAATCTCTGCCGGTCAATTGTCGGCACGTCTTGAACGGCTCCTGGATTTCAGCCCGCAACACCACACCCCGAAGGCAAAGGCCCGCCGCCTCGACGACGACGAGCCGTGCGGTTTCGTACCGATCAGCCCTTCTTCTTGCGTTTGTCGCCCTTCTGTTTGGCCGCCTTGTCGATTTTCTTTACCGGCTCCGCCTTGGCAGATTTCTTGCCAACCGCATCTCTTGCGGTCACTCGCGAGGACTTCGCCTGCGCCTTGGCCGGCTTCTGCGCCCCAACCGGCTGAGCTTCGACGACAGCTTGCCGCCGGGTCGGCTGCGCTTGTGCAGCAGCCACCGGCGCAGCGACGGGATCGGCAGATCTCACGGCGCCTGCCCTTGCCGCTGTGACCTTCTTCCCGGCCTTGGCGGGCGCATTCGTAGTAGTAGGGGTCGGCGCCACCTCGGCAACCGGGCTGGCGCCCACCTTGCGAGTCGGTGCAGCGGCAGCCGGGCGCGGCCGTGCCTGCTCAGCACCGGGCTGGCTCGCCGGCGCGGCGGCCGGAGCTTGGTCCTCCGGTGCGGCGACAAGCGGAATGTCGGTGGCCAACAGACGCTGGGCGAGCGACTCGTCTTCCTTCTTCAGGCTGGCCCGCAGAGCGGTCTTGTTGGTGTTGGCGGGTGTGGTTGTGGTCATCAGGATTCTCCCAGTTGTTCAAGAACGGCAGCAATCAGCTTGCGAACTTCTTGCTGTGCGGCTATGGCGGCGCTGCCGAGCTGAAAGACTGATGCGCCGATGACCGCACTCTGCGCATAAGCGTTACGCTGGGAAAGCATCACATCGAGTATGGGCAACGTAAATTCATGTAACAAGTCAAGCACATCGACGGCCAGCGCGGTGTTCTGCACGCGGTTGGGGAGAATGCAGCCGTGCAGGCGATGGCTTTGTTCCATGCGATTGAGGATCAGTCGTTCGACGGCGAGCGTCGACCACAGGTCGGTCGGGCTCGGCACCGCAGGGATGATCGCCAGATGCGCCACGGCCAGCGCAGCCAGCGTAGACGGGTGGTAGATCGACGGTGGAGTGTCGAGAACGACGTAATCCGCTTCGGTCTGCAACTCAGTAACGTGCTTGATCAGTTCCAGGCCCGACATCTTGCGGACATCGAGTTGCAGATCGGAATCGAGCAAGGGAGCCGACTCCGCCCAGCGAAAAGCGCTTTCCTGCGGGTCGAGATCAACCAGCAGCACCGAGGCACCGATAGCGTGAAAACCGCCCCCCAGTTGCATCGCGACGGTGGTCTTGCCGGCGCCACCCTTTTGCGAGACGACAGCGATCACCCGGCCTAGCGACATTGACATGGCACCCGTTTCATAAGGAATTTGTTGATGTGAAGAGTCTGCATAACTTTCAATTATGCCAGCATGCGGAAGAGCGACAAGCCTGAAATGGCCCGGAAAAGGGCCATGAAATGGGCCATTTTTTGCCGAATCGCCCAGCGCCTGACTTAAGTCAAGGAAAACGGGCGCCACACCTAGTGATTGCCTAAAAACCATATCGTCAGAATGCCCAAACGGTGATGACTTTCAAGACGCGCCCGATCATCAAAATCATGACCGTTTCCCTCCCTTGCAGGGCGCATTCCGGCTTGCACGCCGGAATCGCTCGATGGGCACGGAGCATGCTCCGTGAATTCCCCATCTCCCCCCCAACCCCTCTCCCGCAATGCGGGAGAGGGGTTGGGGGGGACGCGACTTTCATCGTAAGCGAAGCGCCAGCGGGTGGCCTGAACGCGACTCCAGGAAGCGTTGCGACCGAGGAAAATCAGCCGTCGGCGAGCAGGTTGAGCGTTCTGGCCCTGAATACCGCGTCGTGGCGACTCGAGGCGCGCAGCTTGCGGTAGATGTTCTGCGTATGCCGCTTGACGGTCGCCCGAGAAATACACAGTTCCTCCGAGATTTCAACGTTACTCAGCCGGGCCGCGAGCAGTTTGAGAATTTTCAGCTCCCGCCGCGTCAGGTCGGTGCCCACCCGTTGACGACCGGCGCTCACCAGCCAGTCGTCTTTGAACGCCGAAAGAATCTGGGCAACGTAGCGCGCCTGCCCCTTGTCGGCTTCCAGGCGCTTGAGCAGCGGCGCGAGTTCCTGCCCCAGATCGACAAACAGGCGAATGAAGCCCCCCGGCTGCGCGACTGCCAGTGCACGACCGAGCAGGTCGGTGGCTGCCGCCTCCTCGCCCTGGGCATGGTGCAGCAAGGCCTGCAAGGCCAGCACTTCGATCAGGAACCTGAGGTTATGCCTGGCCGAAAGCCTTGCCGCCAGCAGTTGCAGCAGGCGACCGGCCTGCTCGCGGCTATCGACCGTTCCCTCGGCCATCCACACCCGGATCAGCGTCAGGTGGGGAGCGCTGAAGAAGCGGTAGTCGAACTGAACTGGGCCCGGATCAAAGCTCCGCGCCCAGTCCAGCGCGTCGTTGATCCGGCCCTGACGCAGCGCGAGGTCTGCCTGACAGGCCCGAGCGCGAAACAGTGCCGGAGAATTCTTGTTTTGTACAAGACGCTCGCAGACCGCATCGACGATCTCGCGCGCCCGCTCCGCCTGGCCGAGCGCCTGGTAGACGGCAGCCAGGGCGAACGAGATTTCAGTCCGGTAGCCAAGCTGCGGCGCCTGCTGGGCGGCAATTGCCGGCAGCAGCGTAGCCTCCGCCGGCGCGAGTTCATTCCGCTGATACTGCACCAGGCCAAGAAAGTAGCGCCCCAGCGCCGAGTTGATTTGACTGCCGAAGCTGGCATCACTCAGCGGGTGCTTGAGATTGGCGGTCCACTGGAGCGCCGACAGGTCGGCAGCCATCCAGTCGATAAAACACAGCGCGACCACCAAGCTTGCCTGACAGATATCAATCGGACCCGATGCCCGGACCAGGGCATCATGGATGCTCTGACGCGCGCCGCCCAGGTCGCCGCTGAGCTGCCGCGCTCCAGCCAGAACCGCCTGTGCCGTGACGCGCGCCTGCACGCAGTCGGTCGCCAATCGTTGCAGGGCTTGCTCGGCACACGCCAGGGCCAGGTCGGCGCACCCCTCCAGATAGTGTTGCAGGCTGCGCAGCGCGAGAACATTGCCGTGCAGCCAATCCGAGCGCAGCGTGTCGGGAGCGGGGTCATGGCTATCGAGCAAGGCCTCGATACGGTCGAGAACGGCAGGCGTCTCGCGGTGGCGGCCCTGGTGATGCATCAGCCAGGCCTTGAGCAGCAGCAGTTGGGGATCGTCCTCGACGGCGTCAAGCGGCAACAGGCGCAGGCAACGGTCGAGGCGCTGTCGTTGCTCGCGGTTGATGAGCAGGTTGTGATGGCGGGCCAGCAGCTCCGTCGCCGCCGCTACGCCGGCGCCGGCGAGCATCTGCGGGATCGCTTCCTCCAGCAGACCCTGCGTCTCCAGCCAGGCGGCTGCCCGTTGATGCAGCTCGGCGATCTCGGCCGCGGCATGGTGCATCCGTAGTTCCCGCTGCAGAAACTCTCCGAAAAGGCGGTGGTAGCGATGCCACTCGAGCCGATCGTCAACGGCGCTGGCGAGCACTGCCCCGCTGACCACCAGGTGCATGAAAGCCTGGCCGCCAAATTCTTCACCGCCCGCCGCCGTCCCTTTGCCGAGCAAGGCGTCGCACAAGGGGGCACAGAAGCGGTCGACGACCGATGTCCTGAGCAGGCAATCACGCACGACTGCGGGCTGCTGGGAGAGCACCTCCTCGACGAAATAGGGCTGCAAAGGCGGCATTTGACCGCTGATGCAGCGCCCGTAATCGTTCTCGTCACACTCCCCTGACGCGTCGACGGCGCGTCCCTGGCGCAGCGCCAAACCCGCCAGGCGAACAGCAACCGGCCATCCGTCGGTGGCGTTCTGCAGGCTGGCCAGTGCCGCTCCCGGGACGGCGCGTCCGGCGCAGCGCTCGATCAGGGTGGCGCTTTCCAGCGCTGAAAACTGGAGGTCCCGCGTACGAATGTCGCTCATCATCCCATGCACGCGTAGCGCCCCGAGAGACAAGCGGGGCTCCTGGCGCGTGATGATCACCAGATGAAGAGCGCTCGACGGGCGCGCCAGCAAGCGATCGAGCAAGGCGTGTGCTCCTGACGAGTGGAGGCGATGAAAGTCGTCGAGGACGACGACAAGGGGCGCAGACAACGCGTCCAGATCGTTGCTCAGGCTGCTGGCGAGAACCGGCAACGGCAACCGCTGCCCGGAATTGAGGTGGTCCAGAGTCTCGCCACAAGCGTCGACAAACGCGCTCCGCACGGCGGCCACCAAGTAGCCGAGAAGGACCAGCGGATCGCTGTCTTCACTGTCTAGCGAGAGCCAGACGGACGAACCGTCGCGGCGGCCGAGCCAGTCGGCAACCAGGGAAGTCTTGCCATAGCCGGCCGGTGCCGAGAGCAAGGTCAAGGGTAGTTCACTGCCCGCTTCCAGCCGGGCCAGCAACTCGCTGCGGACGACGAAGTCATGGACGATCCGGGGACAGTGCAGCTTGCTGCACGTGATGTGGACCAATGGCATCTCTATCTGACCCGCCTGGCGTCGGCAGGACAGGACAGCAGCCTGGCGATCTGCTCATCCTTGTCCTGCCAGATTTGCTGCATCCACTGCTGAAATGCTTCGCGTACCGCCGGGTCGTTGGCGTAGTCGCCGGTCGCCAGGTCTGTCGGCACCGGCAGGGTCTGCACCCGCACGCGCGCCCGCTTCATCCGGCCGCTCAAGAACTGCCAGAAATCGGGAGCTCCGTCGGGATAGACGATGGTGACATCGAGAACAGCGTGAAACCGGTCGCCCATCACATTCAAGGCCAGCGCGATACCGCCCGCTTTCGGCTTCAGCAGGTGCCTATACGGCGACCGTTGCCGCTGATGCTTCACCTGAGTGAAGCGTGTGCCCTCGCAGAAATTCATGACGCTGGTCGGGATCAGCGAAAACTTCTCGCACGCCCGGCGAGTTGTCTCGCGGTCCTTGCTGCGCAATTTCGGATGCTTGTTGAGAACTTCTTCGCTGTGCCGGCGCATGAAGGGGAAATCGAGCGCCCACCAGGCCAGTCCCATGACCGGTACCCAGACCAGTTGCTGCTTGAGGAAAAACTTGAGCAAGGGAATACGCCGCGTGAACAGGTGCTGCAGCACCAGAATGTCGGCCCAGCTCTGATGGTTGCAGTTCACCAGGTACCAGCCGCGCGGATCGAGACCGTGGATCCCCTGGACATCCCAGGACACTTTCTGCGTCAGTGCCATCCAGGCGCTGTTGCAAGCAATCCAGGCCTCGGCGATGGAGACCAGAAGCGGGTCCAGGCGCAGGCGAACGGCCTTGAACGGCAGGATCAGCTTGGCGATCGCCACCAGCACCAGGATCGGCACCCAGAACAGCGAGTTGATCCCAAGCAGGCACCCAGCGATCAGGCCGATCAGCGGTGCCGGCAGGAAACTAAGCATGCTCCGCCAGTTCCGCGGCCAGCATGACGCGGCGCGTCGCCGGCGTCTCGAGACTGATGCGGCCGAGCACGCCGTTGCGATAATCCTGCAGTAGCGCCTTGGCCGCCTTTTCGAGGTCGGCTTCGCCGCCGCGCATGCGCAGGCCGCGACGTCCGGCGATGGCCTCGATGACGCTCACTGCATCGACACCCGCCGGCTCCTCGACCGGGCAACCGTAGCGACTGGCGAGCAATTGCGGATAACGCGCCAGCAACACGCCGGCGAGAAAGATCGCCACATCGAGGTCGATCATCGCATTCCGACCGACGGCATTGCTGGCCGCCAGCATCAGGCCATCACTCGGGTATTCGATTTTCGGCCACAGCAAGCCGGGCGTATCGGTCAGCCAATGACGGATATCGAGTTGCAGCGTCTGCTGCGACTTGGTCACCGCCGGCTCGTCGCCGACCTTGGCCATCCTGCGCCTGAGCAGGACATTCATCAGCGTCGATTTGCCGACGTTCGGGATACCCATGATCATCATCCGCAAGGGCTTCGTATTGTCCTTGCGATGCGGCGCCAGGCTCTGGCAGAGGCTGGGCAGACGCGCCAGTTCGCCGGGCTTCTTGCACGACAGCGCCACGGCGCGCACCCCGTCCTGCCGGTTGTAATCCGCGATCCACGCCTGCGTCACCAGCGGATCGGCCAGATCGGCCTTGTTGAGCACTTTGATACACGGACGCTGCCGGTGCAAGCGCAGTTCGTGCACCATCGGATTGGTGCTTGCTGCCGGCAGGCGCGCATCAACCACCTCGATGACCACGTCGATCGACGCCATCGTCTCGGCCGCCTTTTTGCGCGCCGAAGTCATGTGACCGGGATACCACTGAATGGCCATGCGCAGTCCGAATAGCTTGAAGATCCATCATTATCCCACCAGTTCCGCTCCCCTGCTCCGTTGGCAGCGGCCGCAACGGTCGGCAAAGCGCTAGAATGCCGATCTCTCCTCACCCATGTCAGGAAAAAGCTTGTCGGTGATCCCCGAAATCAGGCCCGGGCAGTCGATCGAACTGCTCAAGGAACTGCACATCCTGACGCGCGACGGCAAGCTCAACCAGGACAGCCGGCGCAAACTCAAGCAGGTCTATCACCTGGTTCACTTCATCGAGCCGCTGCTCGCCGAACTCGCCAGCAAGGACAACTGCCTGTCGCTGGCCGATCATGGTGCCGGCAAATCGTACCTGGGTTTCATCCTCTACGACCTGTTCTTCAAAGCCAGAGAGACCGGCCACATCTACGGCGTCGAAGCGCGCGCGGAACTCGTCGATGGATCGCGCCGACTGGCCAACCGACTCGGTTTCGCGCGCATGTCCTTCCTCGACCTGCGCGTCGCGCAGGCGATAGCCTCACCGGCCTTGCCCGAGCGGATCGACATGGTGACCGCGCTGCATGCCTGCGACACCGCGACTGACGACGCGATCCGCTTTGCGCTCGACAAGCAGGCCCAGTTCATCGTTCTCGTCCCCTGCTGCCAGGCTGAAGTCGCCACGCTGCTGCGCAGCAAGAAAAACGCATCCTTGGCCAAGACGCCGCTGTCGGAACTCTGGCGTCACCCCCTCCACACCCGCGAATTCGGTAGCCAGGTGACCAATGCCCTACGCTGCCTGCAACTCGAAGCACACGGCTACCAACTGACGGTCACCGAACTCGTCGGCTGGGAGCACTCGCTGAAAAACGAGCTGATCATCGCCAGGCACAGCGGCGTCGCGCGCAGCAACGCCGGCGCTCGCCTCGCACAGATCCTGGATCTGCTCGATCTCGACGAGTTGCGCGATCGTTTCATCTATTGACGAGGAAACTCAATGGAACAATGGATCACCCGCGTCGTCGCCGCGCTCTGCGCCGCGGGTAGTAACGCGCTGTTCTGGACCTTCGGCATGTTTCTCGCCGTACCCTGGCGCGAGAGCCGCATGCTGTCGCTCAACAGCGTCGAACTACAGGTACTCGCCGTTCCGCTGGTCACCGGGCTGGCCGTGGCCTGGGGCGCCCTGCACGTCCTGGCGATCGCCGACCGCGTTAGCCATCCAAGGACGTACTACACGATCTGCGTCGCGCTGCTGATCATATCCGTGCTGGCGGTGTCCGGCGGCATGTCGTGGACCGCCGCGCGCATGGCTTGAACTAGACCTGCATGTTCATCACATCGTGATAAGCCGAGACGAGCTTGTTGCGCACCTGGACCATCTCCTGAAAAGAGATATTGGCCTTCTGCAAGGCAATCATCACCTCGTGCAGGTTCTCGGTACTATTGCCGGCGGCAAAATCTGCCGCCATCACTTCTGCCTGCTGCTGCGTCTGACTGACCTGGGCAATCGAATTCTGCAATACCTGCGCGAAGTCGGTGCCGGCCACAGGAACGCCCTGCACGTCGGCCAGACGACCACCCGCCGCGGCCGAGGTGGCTCGCAACATGCTCAACATCTGGTCAATACCCTTGGTTTCCATTCATTTCTCCCAACGCCACCCGCTCTATCAAAGCAAGAAATGCGCCTGACCACCCTTCTAGCGGAGCATCAACCTTTCAGAAAACCGTCCAGGCGGTACTGTCGCAACTTGTAACGCAGCGTTCTCTCGGGCATGCCGAGGCGCTCACCCGCCAGCTTTCGTGAGCCGCCGGCAGAGGCCAGCGTATCAAGGATATGCTCGCGCTCCACTTCCCGCATCTTGTCGCCTTTCTGGGTCTCGGCCGGCAGAACCGTCGTCGCTGCCGGCACCGTGGCTGCCGGCGACTGCCCGGCGGCCGGATCGACGCGTATCGCCGCCAGATGCAAGGCATCCACTTCGACGACATCGCCGGCAGCAAGGATGACCGCCCGCTGCATGACGTTTTCCAGCTCGCGGACGTTGCCTGGCCAGGCGTGCGACTGCAGGGCCGCCTCGGCAGCCGCCGACAGGCGCAGCCCCGGCCGCGCCGCGCGTCCGCCATGCTCGGCCAGCAAATGGCGCGCCAGAGGGATGATATCCTCGCCCCGCTGGCGCAGAGCCGGGATCAAGAGGGGAAAAACATTGAGCCGATAGAACAGATCCTCGCGAAAGAGACCCTTGGCCACCGCGTCCGCCATGTCTCGATTGGACGTGGCGACGATTCGAATATCGAGGGCTATTGGCCTCTTGCCGCCAACCCGCTCGACTTCGCGCTCCTGTAGCACGCGCAGCAGCTTGGCCTGCAGACCGAGCTGCATTTCGGTGACTTCGTCGAGCAACAGCGTACCGTGCTGCGCCTGTTCGAACTTCCCCGCCTGCGCCTGCTGAGCACCACTGAAAGCGCCCTTTTCATGGCCAAAGAGCGTGGTTTCGAGCAGGGTGTCCGGAATCGCCGCGCAGTTGATGGCCACGAACGGGCCCTTGCGCCGCGCCGAGTGCTGGTGGATAAAACGCGCCACGACCTCCTTGCCGACGCCACTCTCGCCGGTCAGCAGGACCGTGGTATCGCTCTGCGCCACACGCGCAGCCAGCGCAAAGAGGTGGCGACTGAGCGGATCGCTGGCGATCACTCCATCGTCATCGAGCACGGCCGGCAGACGATAACGCTGGACATGCTCGAGCAGCGCCTTCGGTTCGAAGGGCTTGAGGAGAAAGTCGCACGCGCCTGCCCGCATCGCTTCCACGGCCCGGTCGACGTCGGCGAAGGCGGTCATCAGGACCACCGGAAGGTGCGGAAAGCGAGTGCGGACCTCCTTCAGCAAGGCGATGCCGTCGATCGGCACCATCCGTACATCACTGACCACCAGCGAGACCGCCTGCCTGGCGAGCAACTGCAGCGCCTCGTCGCCGCCGGCAGCGGCGACGACCGCCTGCCCCGCCAGTTCGAGGGTATCGCAGACCGCTTCGCGCAAAGCTGCGTCGTCTTCAACCACCAGTATGGGCAATCCAAATCCTTGTGCCATGCGCTCCGCGTTCCCTCAGTTTTCCAGATCCACCGTCGTCTTGATGGGCAGCATGATCGCGAACTCCGAACCCTCTCCCGCTGCCGAACTGACCTCTATGGTACCCCCATGGGCACGAGCGACACCCAGCGCAATCGCCAGACCGAGCCCGGTCCCCTGGCCGCGCGTTGTGAAGAAAGGCTCGAAGACGCGCACCTGTATCTCTGGAGCGATTCCGCAACCGGTGTCGACGACGCCGATGCACAACTGTCCGTCGACCGCACTCGCCGTCAGTGTCACTTTGCCACCCGCGGCGCAGGCCTGCAGCGCATTCTCGAGCAGATTGACCAGCGCGCCGGCCAGAGCTTTTCGGCTACCGGTCAGCACCGCGCTGTCTGTCGTGCAGATCACCCGGAAAGCCACCTTCCGCTCGGTGAACAACGGCTCAACGATCTGCGTGGCGTCGGCCAGCAATTGCCTGACCGGAATCCTGTCGCGGCCAACGCTTTCGCCGCGCGCAAAGAGCAGCACCTCCTGGATCAGGCGTTCGAGCCGTTTGAGTTGCGCGGTAGCCTTGCCGGCAAAGCGAATGCGCGCCGCATCGGCAAGCTCGGGCTGACAGAGATTGGCGCTATAGAGCAAAGCCGTTGCCAGCGGGGTCCGCAACTGGTGGGCCAACGAAGCGGCCAGCTCGCCCATCGCCGCCAAACGCCGATTACGTTCAAGTTCCGCCTTGAGGATGTGCGCTGCCGTCACATCGTGGATCAGTAGAATTCGTCCGCCGGATGAATCCAACGGGCTTTCGGCAATCGTCAGGCGCCGCGAATCTAGCGGCAAGTCGATCTGCGAAGCGATCTGCCATTCGTCCGGCATCTCGGTCGCCACCAGGCTTGCCTGTACCAGCGTCGGCCAACGTGCACCGATGATCGCCTCTCCGAATATCCGGCGGGCTGCCGGGTTGGCCTCACTGACGCAGGCCGCGCTGTCAAGCACCACTACGCCGGCCGGCAGTGCGTTGAGCAACAGCGACAGGCGTTCGGAAAGCGCCTCTTTGGCCTCATATTGCCGGCGTAGCTCGCCATTGGCGACCGCCAGCTCAGCGGTCAAGGACTCAACGCGGCCCTGCAGACCCTGGTAGGACTGGGTCAGGGCCAAAGAGACCTGGTTGAAGACGTCGAAAGCGCGCTGGAGCTCCTGCGCCTTCAGTTCAGGGCCGGGTATTTGTGCGACTTCGTTCATCCGATGGCAAGTCCGGTGCAATTAACCGCTACAATAGCTCCGCAATTATCAGCGTTTTTTCGCTTTCTGCTTGCTTTATTGCCGGTTTATCACGTATTTCACACGCCTTTACCCCCCTCACGAGCATGGCGACAGCAGCAATCGAAACCACAGAGACCGTCGATACGGGCAACCCGCTCGATCGCGCGCGCGCGGCGCTGGCGCGTTTGACCAACCAGCAGAAAGTGCTTCTAATGGTCTCGATCGCCGCCGTCATCGCCTTGCTCGTAGCGGCCGGCACATTGCTCAGGCAAAGCGAGTTTCGCGTCCTTTTCTCGAACATCGGCGAGCGCGACGGGGGCGCGATCATCGCCTCGCTGGAACAGATGAACATTCCGTTCAAGTTCAACGACTCGGGTAGCGCGATCCTCGTTCCGGACAGCAGGGTTCATGATGTACGCTTGCGCCTCGCCGCGCAGGGACTGCCCAGAGGCGGTGCAGTCGGCTTCGAGTTGATGGAAAGCCAGAAGTTCGGCATTAGCCAGTTTGCCGAACAGGTCAATTATCAGCGCGGTCTGGAAGGGGAACTTGCGCGCACCATCCAGTCGATTGCGGCCGTTCAGGCGGCGCGGGTACACCTGGCAATTCCGAAGCCGAGTGTTTTCATGCGCGAAGAGCTCAGGCCATCAGCGTCGGTCCTGGTCAACCTATACCCCGGACGTTCACTCGATAGCGCGCAGATCGCCGGTATCCAGAACCTGGTCGCCGCCAGCGTGCCGCAACTCGCCTCCGCCAGCGTCACCCTGCTCGACCAGAGCGGTGCGCTGCTCTCACAGATGAAGAGCAAGCTGCTGGAGGCGGGCCTCGATCCGACGCAGGTCAAGTACGTCCACGAAGTCGAGGGCAGCGTCATCAAGCGCATTGAAGACATCCTCGCGCCGATCGTCGGCGTCGGCAATTCCCGCGTGCAGATCGCTGCCGACATCGATTTCTCGCAGAGCGAACAGACGGCCGAAACGCATCGACCCAATACGACGCCACCCGAGATCAGCATTCGCAGCCAGCAGACCAGCGAAACGGCCAGCACCAGTCCGTCGGCGCAGGGAATTCCCGGCGCACTCAGCAATCAGCCGCCGGTCCCGGCAACCGCTCCGCTGACCCAACCCCCCGTCCCTGGTGCTGGCGGGAGGGCCACTGCGGCTCCACCGCTGCCAGGGCAGATCAACGCGGCCGGTGTCCAGGCGCCGATCGCCAGCGTCGGCCAACCACTCAACACCAGCAAGAACTCGACGATCAACTACGAGATCGACAAGACCATCCGGCACGTCAAGCAATCGGTCGGGACAATCAAGCGCCTGTCCGCAGCCGTGGTCGTCAATCAGCGCAGAGAAATTGCCAAGGACGGCAAATCGATCACCAAGGCGCTGCCCGACGCCGAGCTGAAGCAGATCAGCGACCTCGTCAAGGAGGCCATGGGCTTCAACAAGGATCGCGGCGACACCATTTCAGTCGCCAACGCGCCATTTGCGGTGATCGAAAAGGACGAAGCACTACCGCCGTGGCGAGACCCGGAAGCGGTTTCACTGGTCAAGGATCTGCTCAAGTATGGCGCCATTGCCGGCATCATCGCCTATCTACTCCTCGGCGTCGTTCGCCCGCTGCTCAAGACCATGTTCGAACGCCCCGCAGTAGCCGAGAGCGCCGTCGGCGGCCAGATCGACGTCGTCGCCGGTGACGAAGAAGAAGCGGAAGCTCACGAACATGTTCCGACCGGCGCCGAGCTGCTTGAGAAGAGCATCGCCGAAGCGCGAGCCCTGGCGCAGCAGGATCCGCAAATCGTGGCCAACATCATCAAGGAATGGATGGGAGTCAATGGCAGCTGACGAGAGCGTCGAGAAGAGCGCCATCCTGCTGATCGCTCTTGGCGAAGACTACGCCGCCGAGGTCCTCAAGCACCTCGGCCCAAAGGAGGTGCAGAAGCTTGGCCACGCCATGGCGGCGCTGAAATCGGTACCGCGCGCGCGCGTCGAAGAGGTGCTTAGCGACTTCAAGAAGACCGCCGACGAATCCGCTGCGGTGCACGTGGATACGGACGCCTACGTCCGCTCGGTGCTCACCAAGGCTCTCGGTGACGACAAGGCGTCGAACCTCATTTCGCGCATTCTGCAGCCTGGCGAGACCAATGGAATTGAAGGCCTCAAGTGGATGGATGCGCCCACCGTCGCCGATCTGATCAAGAACGAGCATCCGCAGATCATCGCCACGATACTCGTGCACCTCGAACACGATCACGCCGGGGACATACTAAACCAGTTCACTGAACGCCTGCGTAACGATGTGGTCCTGCGCATCGCGACGCTCGAAGGGATTCAGCCGGAAGCCTTGAAGGAGTTGAACGACGTCATGCTGCGGCTCCTCTCGGGTTCGGCGAGCATGAAACAGGCCGCCAAGGGTGGTGCCGGGGCGGTCGCCGAAATCCTCAATTTCATGGGCACGGCCAACGAGACCGCGATTCTGGATTCGATCCGCGAATATGACCCCGACCTGGCGCAGAAGATTCTCGACGAGATGTTCGTCTTCGAGAACCTTCTCGACCTCGATGATCGTGCCATCCAGTTGCTGCTGCGCGAGATTCAGTCCGAGTCGCTGATCCTGGCCATGAAGGGAGCCAACGAAACCCTGCGCGAGAAGATCTTCAAGAACATGTCGCAGCGCGCCTCGGAAATGCTGCGCGAAGATCTCGATTCCCGCGGCCCGGTACGCCTCTCGGAGGTCGAGAACGAGCAGAAGGAAATCCTCAAGATCGTCCGCCGCCTGGCCGACGAAGGCCAGATCGTGCTTGGTGGTGCGGGTGGCGAGGAAATGATCTGAACGCGGAATGGTCATGACCCACTGGATTCCAAAGGAGAAACTGACCGCCTACCAACGCTGGGAAGTCGCCGCCTTCGACGAGCAGGAACGGACGACGGCGGCTCCGCCGCCGGCCGAACCGCCGCCCGAGAGACCTCCCGTCGAGGCGTCCATCGAACCCGAAAGTCAGCCACAGGAACCGCTGCTTGCCTTGCCAACCGCTGAAGCGATCGAGCGCATGCATCGCGAGGCACATGCGTCGGGCTATGCCGATGGCTATCAGGAAGGCAGCCTTGCAGCGCAGGCAGAGGTGGCGAAAATCACTACCTTGATGAACCACCTGCAGGAGGCGCTGGGCGGTATCGATCAAGGTGTCGCCGATCAGTTGCTGGCTCTGGCCATTGAGATTGCCAACCAGGTCTTGCGCCAGAGCCTGCGCGTGCAGCCGGATTTGCTCCTGCCGGTGGTCAGGGAAGCGGTCACCACGCTGCATACCCATCACGGCCAGCCGCTACTGTTTGTACACCCTGACGATGCCACGCTGGTGCGCAGCCATCTTGGCGATCAGCTCTCGCACCACCACTGGCGGATCGTCGAAGACGCGACGCTGACGGCGGGTGGTTGTCGCGTTGAACTGGGCGACAGCGAAGTCGACGCGACCGTCGAGACGCGCTGGCGACGTGTCATCGAGGCCATCGGCGTCAGCGACGAATGGCTCAACGCTGCCGACCGGGACAGCAAAGCGATGGCGCGATGAGTGATGAGTGACGGTTTTGACAAGCACATCGCCGGCTGGCGTGACTTTCTCGACGGCTGCCGACAGGCCGCCAGCCAAGTCAATTCGCTGCTCCCGAGCGGCCACCTGACGCGCATCAACGGCCTGGTCATGGAGGCTTGCGGGCTCAAGTTGCCCCTGGGCAGTTCGTGCCGGATCATGCCGCTTGGCGGATCGCCAATCGAAGCCGAAGTGGTCGGTTTCAACGGCGAGCGGCTTTTCCTGATGCCCTCGGAGGATGTCTATGGGCTGTCGCCGGGCGCCCGGGTCGTGGCCCTCGAAACCCGCAACCAGCCACCGCGGATCGGCCAGCCGCCACCCGCCCGCCGACGCTCGATCGACCGCGCCAAGCTGGTGCCGGTCGGCGAATCGCTCCTTGGCCGCATCCTGGACGGCGCAGGCCGCCCGCTCGACAGGCTCGGGCCGCTGCACGCAGGGTCGCTTCGCCCGCTGCAGAGCCGGCCGGTGAACCCGATGTCCAGAGCAGCGATCGACCAGACGCTCGATGTCGGGGTCCGGGCCATCAATGGACTGCTCTGCGTCGGCCGCGGGCAGCGCATGGGGCTTTTTGCCGGATCAGGTGTCGGCAAAAGCGTGCTGCTCGGCATGATGGCCCGCTACACGGAGGCGGAAGTCATTGTCGTCGGCCTGATTGGTGAGCGGGGCCGCGAAGTCAAGGAGTTCATCGAGCAGATTCTTGGCCAGGAAGGCCTTCGCCGCTCGGTTGTCGTCGCTGCACCGGCTGACGTCAGCCCCCTGATGCGGCTGCAAGGGGCGGCCTATGCGACGTGCATTGCCGAATTCTTCCGCGATCGCGGCCGACATGTGCTGCTGATCATGGACTCTCTGACGCGCTACGCCATGGCGCAGCGCGAAATCGCTCTGGCCATCGGCGAGCCGCCGGTCACGCGCGGCTATCCACCCTCGGTTTTCGCACGTCTGCCACAACTGGTCGAGCGCGCTGGCAATGGCTCCGATGGCGGCGGTTCGATCACTGCCTTCTACACTGTGCTCGCAGAAGGTGACGACCAACAGGATCCCGTCGCCGATGCCGCCCGAGCCATCCTTGACGGTCACATTGTGCTGTCGCGGACGCTGGCCGATGCTGGCCACTATCCGGCCATCGACATTGAGCAGTCGATCTCGCGGGCGATGGTCAACCTGGTCGAGCCTTCGCATCTCGACCACATTCGCCGCTTCAAGAGCCTCTTTTCGCGCTATCAGCGGTCGCGCGATCTGATCACTGTCGGCGCTTATGCCGCCGGTTCCGACCCCCACCTCGACCAGGCGATCGCCATTTATCCTCGGTTCGAGGCATTCTTGCAGCAAAACCTCACCGAGCGAGCGGACTTCACCAGCAGCGTCGCGCAGTTGCATGCCTTGTTTGCTGCCGCCTGACCCCTAGCGCGCTAGAGCCCATCCCACCGTCTCGAACCTGCCGACATTGTCGTGGCCAGCCCCTTCTCCCTGCAAACCGTGCTCGAACTGATGCATGACCGTGCCGACAAGGCGACGCAAGGGCTTGCCCGTCTGATTGCAGCGGAGGGTGATGCGAAAAGGAAGCTCGCCATGCTGCAGCAGTATCGCGACGAATACGCAGAGCGTTTTGGGCAGGCAGCGCGAAATGGACTCGGGCAACCCGAATGGCGCAACTATCAGGAGTTCCTGAACCGTCTCGATGAGGCGGTCACCCTGCAACTGCAGGCCATCCGTATCCAGGAGACACGCACCGCCGCCGGCCAGGCCGAGTGGCAGCAGCAGCGAGCCCGGTTGAAAGCCTTCGATGCTCTCTCCGAACGTCACCGCACCAGCGAAGCGCGCATTGAACATCGTCAGGAGCAGAAGGCTCAGGACGAGCTTGCCGCACGCCCCAAAGACGATGAGCACGAAGCTTGACCGGCTGTTAGCACGATTATTGCTTCAGTCACTCCCAGACGCACGGCATTCCTGCCGAGAATGGACCCATCATGACCATTGCCATCATTTCAAGTTTCGTCAAGCCCACCACTCTGGCAAAAGCCGCCGAAAGCGAAGCCAGCACGGGGCGATTGGCTGCCGACGGCAGCACGAACGCGACCTTTGCCAGACTGCTGCTCGGTCTGCCGGCCGGCACGGCGCCAGCGTCGCCTAGAGACGACGCGTCCGCCGACCGCGAGAAAGGCGAGAAACACCTGGCCGAGGCCGGCCCGGCGGCCACCGATGGAGCGTTCCTGGCGGCACTCGGTCTGACTCCCTCGCTGCACTCGCGCCGTTCTGAAGCCGCCGAGGACGCAGTGATCAGGCCGGCCGACCCGCTACCGAAAGACCTGGCCGAGGCCAGCCCAGCGGCCACCGATGGAGCGTTCCTGGCGGCACTCGGCCTGACTGTTGCGCCGAAGGTAGAGAGCAGGCTGGCAGACCCGCGGCGCAGCGACCCCTTGCCGGCACCGGAATCAATCACAAGCGCAGCGAGATCCCTGGGAGTGACGACGCCGGCCGTCGACGACACACGCTCGTCGGCATCGCCATCGATCACCACCGCAACGAGATCTTTGGCAGTAACGACGCAGGCCATCGACGAGACGCGCTCGTCGGCAGCTGCGGCAGTGGGCGTCGACGAGCAGCCGGCAAAACTTGCCGCTGCCGCCTTCGCCGCGGCGGTATCCGAGCGCGTCGAACCGGCATCGACAGCTAAGCGCCTGCCACCAGTGGCAGAGACCAGCGACCTGGCCACGCTGGCTGCGCCGCAGCCTCCTGTCCCGCAGGGCGTTGCGGACAGCCACGAGATTCCGACACACCTGCGTGACGCCTCCTGGGCGAGTGACTTTGGCCACAAGCTGCTGTGGTTCGCCGGCAACGATAAGCAAGTGGCGCAGCTGACGCTGAACCCACCACATCTGGGGTCGATAGAGGTCACTCTCGACATGAGCAAGGGCAGTGCCAATGCTCATTTTGCCTCGGCAAACGCAGAGGTGCGCAGCACCATCGAAACTGCTGTGCCGCGACTGCGCGAAATGTTCGCCAGTGCCGGTATTGAACTGGGCCAGGTCAGCGTCGGCAGCGAATCGTTCGGTCAGCAGTCGAACGGTCAGCCGCAACCGTCATACCCACCCCGCCAGTTGGCCGATAAGGCTATACTTGGCATCGATTCGGCGGGCGGATTCCTGGCTGAGCCCTCCGCCACGCAGCGCGGGAGCGCGATGATCGATATTTTCGCGTAGCAGCTGCCGCCTGGCCCCATCGAAGGTCGCGCCCGCCGCATATTTGGATACCACCGCAACGTCCAGGGAGAGCAGTGCTGAATGGTCAAGGATGCCAAGCCACCGGTTACCGGCACGGAAGCGGTACCATCGAAGAGCAGCAAGAAGCTGCTCATCATCATCGTCGCTGCGGTCGTGCTCGTGCTCGGCATAGGTGGGGTGACCGCCTTCGTGCTGTTGAAGCCTGCTGCCGAGCACGAGGTGGACGACGGCGAAGTCGCGCCTGAAAAGGCAAGACCCGCCAAGAAGAAAAAGGCCGATCGGGAAGCGGCACCGATCTATGTGGCCCTTGATCCGTTCACCGTCAATCTCGTTCCGGAAGGCAGCGACCAGTTTCTGCAGCTGATTCTTTCGGTAGAGGTAGACGACCCACAGACGGGCGATCAACTCAAGCTGTACAGCCCCAAGCTGCGCAACGACGTCACCTTGCTCCTGTCGGGCAAGAAGGCTTCGGAGTTGATGAGCAAGGACGGCAAGGAACTCCTCGCCCGGGAGATCAAGGAGCAGATCAACGGCGTTCTCGATCCCGCTGGCAAGGGGAAGAAGCGTGACTCGCCGGTCAAGGAAGTGCTGTTCACCTCGTTCATCATTCAATGAGCTTCGATGAGCCACAATGAGCGCCGATTTCCTCTCTCAGGATGAAGTCGACGCCCTGCTCAAGGGCGTCAGTGGCGAGGCCGATGAACCGGAAGCCGCCGCAAGCGCTGACACCGGCCCTCGCCCGTACAATCTGGGAACGCAGGAGCGGATTGTACGTGGGCGAATGCCGACGCTCGAACTGGTCAATGAACGCTTTGCCCGTTACCTGCGTATCGGCCTTTTCAACTACATGCATCGCAGCGTCGAGATCTCGGTTGGCACGATACGCGTGCAAAAATACAGCGAGTTCACCCGCAATCTGGTCGTACCGACCAACCTCAATCTGGTCGGCGCCAAGCCCTTGCGCGGCACCGCACTGTTTGTCTTCGACCCCAGCCTGGTTTTTCTGGTCATCGATAACATGTTCGGTGGCGACGGTCGCTTTCACACGCGAGTGGAAGGCCGAGATTTCACGGCGACTGAACAAAGAATCATCCGGGGGCTGCTGGGTGTCGTTTTCAGCGAGTACTCGCGCTCGTGGAAACCGGTGTATGACCTGACTTTTGAGTACATGCGATCGGAGATGAATTCGCAGTTCGCCAACATTGCGACACCTTCCGAGATTGTCGTGTCGACGACCTTTTCGCTCGAATTTGGCGGTTCGAGCGCGGACCTGCACATCTGCTTTCCGTACTCGATGATCGAACCGATTCGCGACCTGCTTTTCAGCACCATGCAGAGTGATCAACTGTCAAGCGACCGGCGCTGGATCATCATGTTGCGCAAGCAACTGAAGAACGCCGAAGTCGAGATCTCGGCCAGACTGGCAACGGCGACGGTGACCCTGCGCCAGATTCTGAAGATGAAGGTCGGCGACATCATCGCCATCGACATTCCCGAAAAAGTCGTCGCTTTGGTAGACAATGTACCGCTGATGGAATGCCGCTATGGGCAGCAGGGCGGGCAATACGCGCTCAAGGTCGAGCACTTCATCGCTTCCGAAAACCAGGAGTCCCCTCTGGGAGAACGTAATGGCTAGAGACACCGAGGACTTCGGACTTCCGGCGGCCGACGACAACGGCCTTGACGATGACTGGGCTGCGGCGATGGCCGAACAGGCAATCGCCGAAGCCACACCGGGCGCCAATGCCCAGGCGGCCAACATCTTCCCCAGCTTCACCGAACAGGGAAACAAGCCCTCGCTGATGAACGAACTCGACATGATCCTGGATATCCCCGTCCAGATCGCAGTCGAACTCGGGCGCACGAAGATCGCCATCAAGAACCTGCTGCAACTCGCGCACGGCTCTGTCGTCGAACTGGACGCGATGGCTGGCGAGCCGCTGAGTGTTTTCGTCAATGGCACACTGATCGCGCAGGGCGAGGTGGTGGTGGTCAACGACAAGTTCGGCATTCGCCTGACCGATATCGTGACACCGGCCGAGCGGGCTCGCAATCTCGGACATTGATGTGATGCATTCATTTAAATCATACCTTTCCAGCGGTGTGAGCGTCGTTCCGTTCGCACTGTTTGCGAGCCGCGTTTTTGCGCAAACCGCTGCCGCAGAGCAAGTGGGCATTTCCACGGCAACCATGCTGCAAACAGCGCTCGGTCTGGCAGTGGTCATCGGTGTTCTTTTTCTCGCCGCTTACCTGTTGCGCAAACTCAACGGGGGTCGAGGCTTCGGCAGCAATGGTCCGCTGCGCGTCGTTGGCGGACTGATGATCGGCACCCGCGAGCGCATCGTTCTCGTCGAGGTCGGCGATACCTGGCTGGTCGTTGGACTGGTTCCAGGGCAGATCCGTACCTTGCATACCTTGCCCAAGGGCGAGCTCAAGACGCCTGGCGATGGCGACCGACTTTTTGCCCAGTGGCTGAAGCAGATCACCGAGCGCAAGAATGAAGGTTGACCTGCACTCATCCAGACCAGGCCTCTGGCTTGGACTGCTTGCACTGCTTGGAGTGGTCTTGCCGATGACTGCCTGGGCGCAGGCTGGTCCTCTGCCGATGCTGACCAGCACACCCGGCGCCGACGGCAGCCAGACCTACACGCTGTCGATCCAGACTCTGTTGACCCTCACCGCGCTGACCTTCATTCCCGCGGCGCTGCTGATGATGACCAGCTTCACGCGGATCATCATCGTTCTCTCCCTGCTGCGACACGCACTGGGCACGCAAACCTCGCCGCCGAATCAGGTGCTCCTTGGTCTCTCGCTTTTCCTGACCTTCTTCATCATGTCGCCGGTTCTTGATGCTGTGTACACCGATGCCTATCTGCCCTTGGCGGAGAACAAGATCGGCTACGTCCAGGCGATCGAACGAGCCTCTGTGCCGCTGCGCAAGTTCATGCTCAAACAGACTCGCGAGGCCGATATCGCCCTCTTCGCGCGCATGACGCAAGCGCCCAGGTTCCAGTCTGCCGATGAGATTCCCATGCGCCTGCTGATCCCGGCCTTCGTGACCAGCGAACTGAAGACGGCTTTTCAGATCGGCTTCATCATCTTCATCCCCTTCCTGATCGTCGACATGGTCGTAGCCAGCGTACTGATGTCGATGGGCATGATGATGATGTCGCCGGTGATGGTCGCCATGCCTCTCAAGCTGATGCTGTTCGTTCTCGTCGACGGCTGGCATTTGCTGCTCGGCTCACTGGTCGCCAGCTTCGCCACATGACGCCTGAAGTGGTCATGGACATCGGGCGGCAAGCGGTCGAGATGACCTTGCTGCTCGCGGCACCGCTGCTCGTGACTGCGCTGGTCATCGGTCTGGTGGTCAGCGTCTTTCAGGCGGCGACGCAGATCAACGAGCAGACGCTCGCCTTCATTCCCAAGCTGGTGGGCATGTTCCTGATGGTTCTTGTCGCCGGCCCGTGGATGCTGCAGTTGATGGTCGACTATGTTCGGCGGCTGTTCGAGAGCATCCCGCAGTTGATCGGTTGAGCGCCCGGTGATCAGCCTGACCGCGGCCGAGATCAATTCCTGGGTGGTGGCTTTCTTTTTCCCGTTGACGCGCGTTCTCGCCGTACTGCTCACCGCCCCACCATTCGACAATGCGGCCCTGACGGTAAACATCCGCCTGCTCCTCGGCCTGGCGATCACCTTCGCCATTTCCCCGCTATTGCCACCCATGCCGGCGCTTGACCCGGCGTCGGCGGCAGGCCTTCTGATCCTTGCCCAGCAACTGGTCATTGGCGCCAGCATGGGTTTCGCCATGCGCCTGGTCTTTACCGCCGTTGACCTTGCCGGCAACGTCATCAGTCTGGAGATGGGTCTAGGTTTTGCCACCGCCTATGACCCGCAGACGGCCGGCCAGACGGCGGTCATTTCCGAGTTCATGGGACTCCTGGCGCTGCTGATATTCATGGCCATCAACGGTCATCTGATGGTAATCGCCACGTTGACGCACAGTTTCACGGTTCTGCCGATCGGCGCCGCCCACCTGACTGCGAGTTCCTGGTGGAACCTGGCCAATGCCGGCGCAATCGTCTTTTCCGCCGGGCTGCTCCTCGCCCTACCCATCCTGGTCACCTTGATGATCGGCAACCTCGCACTGGCCATTCTGAGCCGCGCGGCGCCACAACTCAACCTGATGGCCATTGGCTTTCCGCTCAGCATTGCGCTCGGTTTTGCCGCCCTGATGTTCGGTCTGTCGCATCTGGGCGTGCCCTTGCAGCAGTTCTTCGAATACGGGCTACAGTCGATGCTCGGGCATTTCGCCGCGGCAAACTAGGGCTCAGGGTTCAGGGCTTCTTGCCAGGATCAGCGCGAACCATCTGAATCGTTCCCTCGGCATAGCGATGGGTGAACGGCGTGCTCGATTCCACACCCTCGGAATAGTCGAGAATGCGGTAGCCTGGAAAGCCCCGTTCGCGCTGCAGTTGAAGCGCTCGCCGGCGAAGAATCAGCCCTGACTCGCCGTCACCGCCAGTGCGAAAACTCTTGGCACGCATGGACAGGAGGTAGGTGTCATTGTTGACCATCCTCTCCTCGATGGTCCAGTTGGGGGCCAGCGGATCGTAGATGGCGTAGGCAGCGACCACCGCGGCAGCGGCCATCCCCAGGTTGACTGCCGGGCCGGCATACTCGCTGGCTGCATAGCCTACTGCGCCGACCAGAGCGACAACCCTGGTGGGCTCCACGCTGACCGTCGGGTTCGGCGACTGGGTATAGGAATAATCTGCCGGGCTCACGTCGGCGCGCGGCGGTGCTTGCCAATTGACGCTGCCACAGGCAGCGAGCAACAACACCAGTGTGCAACCAGCAACAGTGCGCACGGCCATCCTGGTCGATCACAGATACTTGAAAAGACTCAGGCCGGTCACCTGGACAAAGGACTTCTGTGCCGCTTCAAGGGTCACCTGTTGCCTGGTGAAGTCCGAGAGGGCCTGCACGATATCCAGATCCTGGATATTGGACAAGCTCTGCTGGTACTGAACATCCAGCGAAGACGAGGTACTGCTCAGACTGTCCAGCTCGTTCAAACGCGCACCAACGGTCGACTGCACGCGGCTGACATTGGCCAATGCCTGGTCGAGATTGCCCAGGTGCCCCTGCAACTGGCTGGAGAAGTCTGTCGTTGACGTGCCCGAACCCAGCGGTGAACGCAGGAGGTCGATCAGCCCCTGCATAGTCTCAAAGACACTCTTGTTGGCACTCGGTTTGACCGTGAAGCTATCCCCGGCGGCGGGCGACCCCGTGATCACTACTTGCGCGCCAAAGTCGGTCGTCACCGGCGCCGCCGGTGGCTGCGTCGTGGTCAGCAGGGAAATGGCCTGTCCCGGCGTGAACGGCAGCACGGCGCTGACCGCCAGGGCGGGCAAGGCGGCACTGGGCGGCGGCGGGCTCGACACATCGAACAACTGGTAACTGCTCACCCCGGCAACAGACGAGAACTGGATCTGCAGCCCGAGATTGCTTGTCCCCTGCCAGGGAAAGGCGTTCACGGCACTTTGCCACTTCTGCGGATCAAGCACGGAACCGGCGTCAATCACCCCTGATCCCTGATTGGGGCTGCCTGAGCCATTGCCGGCGGCGCTGGTCGCAAAGCTGCCGTTTCCGTCGCGGATATTCATGAACAAATCGCTGCCGGCGACGTTGATCGCCATTTGCTGCGAAGAACTCACCTGCAGCAGCCGCTGGCCATCGTCACCAGAATAGCTGACTGACGAGGTGGTCGCCGGCGGGACCGCTGCGCTGCGTGCAAACGGCGACGTCGCGCCTTGGTAACCTGAAAACAGGTCGTCTCCGCCCGCGTCGCGGCCGTTGGCGATCCCCAGGACTTCTTCAAAGCGCGCCGCAAGCTCGGTGGCAATCGCCTGACGGTCGCTGTCCTGGAGGATTGTGTTGCCGGCCTGGACAACGCGGTCGCGGACACTCCGGAGCGATTCGGTGAGGGACGTGAGTTGGCTGTCGATCAGACTGAGCCGGTCGCTTGCGTTGCCCTGATTCTTTGCGTATTGATTCCCGACCGCCTTCGTTTGAGTGATGGTCAGGGAACGGGCGGCGGCAACAGGGTCATCCGCTGCGCTCAGCATCCGTCGGTTACTCGAAATCTGGTTCTGCAGTGTGGTCAGCAAATCCTGGTTGCGCTCTATGCTGCGCACACCCGCGTCATACATCTGATTGGTACTGATACGCATTTGATGCCCCTTAGGCCGCGACGATGGCGAGAATCGTGTCGAACAGACTGTTGCCGATCTGCAAGGCTTTGGCTGATGCTTGATAGGCCTGTTGATAGCTGAGCAAATTGGCTGCTTCCTCGTCGAGATTGACCGCCGAGAACGAGTCGAGACTCGATCTGGCCTGATCAAGGATGGACTTCTGCGCCTGCCCGCTGACCTGAATCTGGCGTGTTTTGCTGCCGGTGTCGCTGACCAACTGCGCATACGCATCCTGGAAGGACGTCGTTTGGCCGGACATGGTGTGCTGCGTCTGGAGCTGACCGAGGGCCAGCATGTTTCGTCCATCGGCAGTGCCCCCGGCATTGCGGGCAAGCGAAAACGTATCGCCATTGTTTGGCAGGCCGGCGATCGTGAAGCTGAATCCGGAGGGTGGCGTGCTGACCACCGAGCCAACCAGCGTGATGCTCGCGCCACTGGTGTAGGGCACGACATCGGTGGGCGCAGCGATGGTCACCGGCACACCGCCATTGATCGACACTTGCGCACCGACCGGAAAGTTCTGCAACCCGCCAGATTGATAGACCAGAGACATCGGTGCCGCTGCCACAGCCGCGGCATAGCCTGGTCCAGCACTGCCTGCCGAAACCGTCGCCGCACCGGTATTGGCCTTCGCTGCCGAGCTGATCATCGGTCCCGCAGCCGCGATCAGGCGAGGATCCGCGGCGACTACCGCATTGACCGAGATGTGTTGGGCAGCGTTACGGGTTGGCTGGACGAGATAGCTCGAACCAGCCACCAGTGGGGCTGATGCAGCCAGCGTAAACCCCTGCGGATCGAGCGCCAGCTTGGCATTGACCGCCGTCACGTCGCTGCCTGTCCACAGCATGTTGTCAGTCAGCCGAGTCAGCGTAACGGTTGTCCCATCGGAACTGATCTGGTAGTCACTGCGACCGAGATCGGTGTAGAAGTTGCCGCTGAACGGTGGCGGACTGACAAAGGTGGCGCTGAGCGTCGGGCTGGTAGCCGGGTTCCCGTGGTCCGCAATCACCGTTGGTTGGGCAAGTGAAAAGAAGTTTGGCGTAAAACTACTGAGTGCGGGAGGCGCGGGAAACGCCGCCGACTGGCCAAGAAGATCCTGACCGAGCGCGCTTTGCGCATTGAAGGTCAGCGCCAACGATGCGGCCTGGCGCCCCAGATCGTTGCTCGTCTGATCCAGCGACTCGCGGCGAAATGCCAGCAAACCGCCCAGACTGCCACCGCTGATCAGAGACTCCGGCATCTCCTGAATTCCCGCCGTGGTCTTCCGGCCAATGACCAGCCGAGAAGGATCAGCGGAAGACCGCGTGGTGGTCAGGTCGACCACCAGCGAGCCGACGACCAGTTGTTGACCGCTGCCGATGAGGACGTTGATACTGCCATCGCCATTCGTGCTGGTTGTGGTTTTGATCAGCTTGTTCAGATCGAGAAGCGCCTGGTCTCGAAGGTCACGCAAATCGTTGGCCGGCTGGCCGACAGAGGCCTCGGCGATGCCGATCTTCTGATTCAGCGCAGCAATCTGTTCAGCGCCGGAATTGATCCCGGCAACGGTGGCCGCGATCTGGCCGTTGACGTCAGCGTACATCTGCGCGAGCTGACCGCCCACTGACTGATATTGGGCGCTCAGCGTCTGCGCCGATGAGATCATCGCCTGGCGGCTCGACAACTGCCCGGGATCGGCAGCGACATCCTGAACACTCTGGAAGAAACCCTGCAGCGCCGGCGACACTCCGGTGGTCGGATCAGCCAGCAGATTGTCGATCTGCTTGACTTGCGCGTAGTAGCTGTCGAGTTCGCTCGCACTGCTCTGGGAACGGGTGACCTGGTTGGTCAGAAACTGGCTATAAACCCGCTCGATGGTCGCCACGTGGGTGCCCTGGCCAACAAAACCGGCACCGGTCTTCATTGCGTCATTGCTCGCCTGCACCGTCTGCTGTCGCGTATATCCGGCGGTCTTGGCATTGGCGATATTGTGCTGGGTGGTTTGCAGGCCGAGCTGAGCGGCCTGCAAACCACTGAGACTGCTACCGATCATTCCTGTGCTCATGGCGTGCGATCCTCGTTAATTCCGTCAACGGCCGTTGCGCCGAGATCTTAAGTGGCAGTGCGTTGATTCGGTCCAGCCGCGGCGATCGCCTGACGCAGCGTGCTGCTGCTGATGATCCGCGCCAGCTTGTCGGCGTACATCGGGTCAGTAGCATAGCCGGCCTGCTGCAGGGAACGAGCAAACTGCGTGCCATCCTGCTGGCCGAGGACCTCGGAAAAGCGTGGCTTGCTCTGCAGAAGCATGGCATAGTCGCGAAAGGCCTCGCCGTAGGACCCATAGGCGCGGAACGTTGCGCGTGTGGACTGCGCCACACCATTGACGAACTCGGTCGTTTGCACCTCGGCGGTCGGTCCCGACCAGTTGCGCCCGGCCTTGATGCCGAAGATATTGAAGCTTGGCGAACCATTGGCCATCGTGATCTCGTGCTTGCCCCAGCCACTCTCAAGCGCCGAGTGGGCGACCAGGAAATGCGCCGGCACGCCGGTCAGCGCAGCCGCCTCGACGGCATGTGGCCAGACGCGATCGACGAAGGCGCGCGCGCCTGGCGGGGACGACGCAGCGCTGGTCCCCACCTCGGCTGTCGTGCCGGCTTGCGTGACCGCCGGCGTCACGGGCGTCCGCCGGGCAGGTCCCGCCGCACGCGCAGCGGCGCTCGCGGCCTGCTGCGCAAGCAGCGACTGCTGGAGCGCGTCGAGTGGCGAACTCACCGCGGCACCTGTGTGAGTGGTCATCTGGCTCGCCAACTGCTTCTCGATCATTCCGGCGAAGCCCAGCGGCGCTTGCGCAGCCAGGTTCTGCGCCAACTGCTGGTCGCCAAGGGTGGTGAAGAAACGGCTCTGCTCGCTGCCCAGCAGGCCATCCGTCGGGGTCGCGTCACGCATGCTTTTCAGCATCAGGTGCAGCAGCAGGCCCTCGAACTGTTGCGCCGTCTGCTTCAGCCCGGCTTGCGGGTCGTCTCTGAGCCTGGCGCGCAGATCCGCACCCGCGGCCGGGTCGATGGCGAGACGATTGGTGACGGCGTCTGTGGGTTTCATGCGCTGCTTCCTGCTTCTGGTTGACCGGCGGATCAGATGATTTCAAGCTCTGCGCGCAAAGCACCGGCGGCTTTCATCGACTGCAGGATGGAGAGCAGATCCTGCGGCCCGGCACCGAGCGCGTTGATCGCTTTCACCACGTCGGAGAGATTGACGCCAGCCTTCAACTGGATCAGAGAGGCCCCACCCTGTTTGATATCGATCTCGCTCTGCGTCGTGGTCACCGTTTGTCCGCCGGCCAGCGCATTGGGCTGGCTGACTTTCTGCTCGGTATTGATGACCACCGATAGACTGCCATGCGCGACCGCGCAGGACTCGATGGTCACCGTCTGATTCATGACCACCGAACCGGTACGCGGATTGATGATGACTTTGGCGGCTGTCTTGACCGGACGCACATCGAGATTCTCGAGCCTCCCCAGGAAAGCCACCCGGCTACTGGGATCCTCGGGGGCGATGACGCGAATGAGCCTGCCGTCAACGGCCTGCGCCGTGCCTGGGCCAACCTCGCGATTGATCACCTCGACCACGCGCTGGGTCGTGCCGAAGTCGGTGTTCCCCATCTCGTAATGAATGAACGGGCCCTGCCCCAGCGCCGTCGGCACCTCACGCTCAACGGTCGCCCCACCGATCACCCGACCAGCGGAAAGGTGGTTGATGGCCACCTTGCTGCCGGCCGCCGATGCTCCGGCACCACCGACCAGCAGGCTGCCCTGCGCCTGAGCGTAAATCTGGCCATCGGCGCCTTTCATCGGCGTCATCACCAAGGTACCACCACGCAGGCTCTTGGCATTGCCCATCGACGATACGGTGACGTCTATCTGCTGCCCGATTCGAGAGAAGGGCGGCAAACTGGCAGTGACCATCACGGCAGCCACATTCTTGAGCTGCAACGACTGGGTCGTCGCCAGCGTGGTGCCGAGTTGGGCGAGCATATTGATGATGCTCTGCGTGGTAAAAGGCGTCTGCGTCGTCTGGTCACCGGTCCCATCGAGACCGAAAACAAGGCCGTAGCCGACGAGCTGGTTGTTGCGAACCCCCTGCACGGACGCCAGATCCTTGATCCGTTCGGCCGCAGCCGAAAAGCTCAGCAGCGCGAGAATCAGCCCGGCGAGGACTGCCGTCCAGGGGAGAACCCTGCTCGCTTGACTACCGATGGTCGGGGACATCCACGGACCTCCTCAGAATGGCAGTACACTAAGGAAGAACCGTGCCAACCAGCCCATGATCTGCGCTTCACTGATGGCACCACTTTCCTTGTATTCGATACGCGCATCAGCGATCTGTGATGACGCAACGGTATTAGCCGCGTTGATGAAATAAGGATTGACCACGCCTGACAGACGAATGTATTCCTGTCCATGACCAATTGCCACCTGCTTCTCGCCGGAGACGAGCAGGTTGCCGTTCGGCAGCACCTCGATCACGGTCACCGTGATGGTGCCGGTAAAGACATTGTTGGCCGCCGCATCGCCCTTGCCAGCAGCGACGTTGCTGCTGCTGCCTTTCAGCTCGGTGAGCGTCTTGCCGGGTAGATTGAGGTTGGGCCCCAGCGAAGCGTTGAGGCTACCGGTCTTGCTGACGTTGGCATTCGACTTGGTCGCCGCTGATGTATTTTCGGTAATCGTCACCGTGATGGTATCGCCGACATAACGAGCCCGCCGATCTTCGTACAACGTTCGCGAAGCCCCTGCCTGGTAGATAGTGCCCGTCGCTGCAAGGCTGGCAGC
Source organism: Candidatus Accumulibacter aalborgensis (assembly GCF_900089955.1). Taxonomy (GTDB): domain Bacteria; phylum Pseudomonadota; class Gammaproteobacteria; order Burkholderiales; family Rhodocyclaceae; genus Accumulibacter; species Accumulibacter aalborgensis. Next base: position 104,536 of record NZ_FLQX01000094.1, read on the forward strand.
GAGCGCTTCCGGCCGGTGCATGGGACGCGCCGTCATCGGCTGATGCACGTTGGTCGGCGGTACGGTCGTGCAGCCAAGCACGAAAAGCAGCGCCGGCATGACCGGTAGCCACTTATTGACGATCGAGCCATGACTCATGATCAGTCCCTTACAATTGGGTCAAACGCGCCAGCATCTGGTCCGAGGTCGACACCACCTTGGCGTTCGCCTCGTAAGCACGTTGCGTCTGGATCATCAGTACCAGTTCCTGCGCGACGTTGACGTTTGACGCCTCGACATAGTTCTGCACCACGACCCCTGAGCCGTTCGTTCCCGGGGTATTGGGCGTCGCTGTGCCACTTGACGCTGTCTCCAGAAAGAGGTTTTCGCCGACGCTCTGCAGGCCGCCGTTGTTGACGAAGGTGGCGACTTGTATGGTCCCGACCTGTACCGGCGCCGTTACATTCGGCAGCGTGATGCTGACCACGCCATCCGGCGCCACGGTGACCGTCAAGGCTTGTGCGGCGATCGTGATCGCCGGCTGCAAGGGATAGCCATTGGCGGTGACTATCTGCCCCTGATTGTCCTTCTGAAATGAGCCATCACGTGTATAGGCGGTCGTCCCATCTGGCAGCAGCACCTGGAAAAAACCCGCTCCGTCAATCGCCATATCGAGACTGTTGCCGGTTTGCTGCAATGAGCCCTGCGTGAAAATACGCCCGGTGGACACCGGTGTCACTCCTAAACCGATCTGCAGACCATCGGGAATCTGGGTCGTCAGTGACGACTGTGCTCCAGGCTGACGCAGCGTCTGGTAGAGGAGGTCGGCGAAAATGCCGCGCGCCTGTTTGAAGCCGTTGGTGCTCACGTTGGCCAGATTGTTGGCAATGATGTCGATCTGCACCTGTTGCGCAGTGAGGCCCGTACTGGCGGTCCATAGCGAGGTGATCATTCGGTTGTCGTCTCCATTAGCCGTTCATCGTGAGAATCTTGGTGGCCGCAGTCGCATTGGCATCGGCCGTCTGCAACATCTTGATCTGCATCTCGAACTGACGCGCCAGGCTGATCATTCTGACCATCGCATCGACCGAGTTGACGTTGCTGCCCTCAAGCGCCTCGGGGACAATCTTCACATTGTCGTCGACCGCTGCCGGAACCCCGTTACGAGTCCGAAACAAGCCGTCATCGCCGCGGACCAGATCATTTTCCGGTGGATTGACCAGCTTGATGCGGCCCACCACGTTGACGTTATTGATCGCCCCGGCACCCAGACGCGGAATGCTCGATACCGTCCCGTCGGTGGCAATGGCAATGTTGTTGTCCGGCGGCAGCGCGATCGGCCCGCCCTCGCCGAGCACATTGAAGCCGCTACTGGTCTGCAGCACGCCATTGACATCGGTCTTGAGGTTGCCGGCACGGCTGTACGCCTCGCGACCGTCGGCGCCCTCCACGGCAATCCAGCCGACGCCCCGGAGCGCGACGTCGAGCGGCCGACCGGTGGTCATCACCGGCCCCTGTTCAAAGTCGTTGGCCACCGAAGCGTCGACCGCGAAAGCACGTGTCGGCGCACCCTCGCCAAGAACCTGCACAGCGCGGGAGCGGTTCTCCAGGGCGCGATAGCCAGTCGTCGTGGCATTGGCCAGATTCTGCGCGACGCTCGCCTGCTGCACGAAAACCTGCTTGGCGCCAGTCATTGCGGTGTAGATCAGATGATCCATAGGCCCCCCGCGCGATTCAGTTCAGCGCCTTAGCGCAAATTCAACAGCGTCTGCAAGATCGCATCCTGCGTCTTGATCGTCTGCGCGCTGGCCTGATAACTGCGCTGCGCAGTGATCATGGCGACCAGTTGCTTGGTCAGATCGACGTTCGATTCCTCAACCGAAGCCGACTGGAGAAGTCCGCGGCCTCCGGTTCCCGGCACACCGATCACTTCCGACCCTGACTCCGAGGTGAGACTCCACTGATTGTTACCGACATTCGCCAGACCATTCGGAGCCGCAAAAGTGGAGAGTAACACCTGCCCCAGTGTAAAGGCCGCGCCATTGCTGTAGCGCCCCTGAATGAGGCCATCGCTGCCAATACCGAGGGCAGCGAGGCTACCCGAGGTATATCCGTTCTGGTCAACGCTGTTGACCGTCGACGCACTACCGAACTGCGTTGTATCGGTGAAATTCAGGGTGGCCGTCCATGGTGTCGAGGCACCATTGGTCAACTTGTAGTCTTGAAGCTGGACCGTCGGTGATGAAGTCATCGTACCCGAGGAATCGAAAGTAATCGGCACGGGAGCGGGAAGGGTCCCTGCTGCCATGCTCGCATCGTCAAATTTGTCATCGAGTGTGGCGTACATATTCCACGTACCAGGGCTTACGAAAACGTAGTAAGTATTAAAAACATGAGAATTCCCCAACGAGTCGAAGACCGTCGCGGGAGATGCAAAATTGTACGATGTCGTCGGCGGCTGAACAGAGGGCAGCGGAGGGACTGCGGGGACTGGGGGAGGGGGAAAAGCCACTGACGGAACCGTGGCCCCGGAGTCGAGATTGAGGCCGATCGTGATGTTGCTTGTCGGCTTCGCCGGAAGCAGGCTGGAAGACAGCTTCAGATCGGTCAGCGTAGGCACCAGAGCGCCAACCTTGGGGTCGTAGTTATAGCCGGTCAGACGAAGGTTCTGGTCGTTGACCACATAACCGCTCTTGTCGGTTTTCATCTGACCATCGCGCGAGTAGGTGATCGTCCCACTGCCGCTGTTTCTCATGCGAAAGAAGCCGCCGCCATTGATCGCCAGGTCGAGCGGATTGCTGGTCGTCGTCAGATTACCCTGGGTGAATTGCGACCTGATCGCCGCCACGCCGACCCCACTACCAACCTGGGAAGCGCTGGACGTGCTCAACGAAGCCGCGTAGAGATCCGCAAAATCCGCCGTGGCGCTCTTGAATCCGACGGTACTCGAATTGGCCACATTGTTGCCGATTACATCCAGCGCGGTACCCGCAGCAGCCAGACCGCTTAACGCCTGTTGGAAACTCATACTTGTCCCCCTGTTCCTAGAGAATCTGTTGCACCTTGTCCAAACTTACTCTTCCGAGCTCGCCGAGGTCGAGCTGGAAGGTGGCCCCGTTCCTGACCAAAGCAGAAACCGTGCCAAGCTGCAAAGTGTCTGCGCTCACTTTTTCGGTGCCGCGCAGGGCGCTGACCGTGAAGCTGTAAGTCCCCGCAGGTACACCGACACCAGAATCGGTCTTGCCGTCCCACGTAAAGGTGAAGCTGCCTGCGTCGCGCGCACCGAGGTTCTGACTTTGCACCGTTTTGCCCGCAGCGTCGAGAATCTTCAGCATCACACTGTCGGCCGGCCCGGCGAGATTGACGCCACCTTCCGCTTCGCCACTGGCAAGAGCGAGTTTTGAACCCGCCACGAGAACATTCTTGCCGATCAAACCGGCCGCCTGCGTGGCCTGAGTCTCGTGGTAAGTGCTTAGCAGCGTCTCGAGGGTCGTATTGAGCTTCTCGATTCCGGTCGCGGTATTGATCTGGGCGATCTGCGTGGTAACCGCCGAGTTGTCCAGCGGGTTGAGGGGGTCCTGATTCTGTAGCTGCGTCACCAGCAGCTTGAGGAAACGATCCTGTACCGCGGCCCCGCTCGTCGAGGTCGAATCAGTCGATTTGGCCCTGGACTGGGCGTTGAGCGAGGCAAAGACATCGCTCGCTGAATTGCTTGATTGCACGGCTGCCATCTATTCCTCCTTGAGTGTTCGCTGGTTACTGGCCAAGCGTCAGCGTTTTGAGTAGCAATTGCTTGGCGGTGTTCATCACTTCGACGTTGGTCTGGTACGAGCGCGCCGCCGAGATCATGTTGGTCATTTCCTCAACGACGCTCACGTTGGGCATCGTGACGTAGCCTTTTTCATCAGCGGCAGGATTACGTGGCTCATAAACCATGCGCCCCGGACTGCCGTCCTGAACCACTTGCATGACCCGCACACCCTGCGCCGCAGCGCTGCCCATCGGCGTGGCCGCGAATACGACTTGTTTGGCACGATAAGGCTGGCCATCCGAGCCGACCACACTGTCGGCATTCGCCAGGTTGCTGGCTACCGCGTTCAGGCGGATCGACTGCGCCGTCATGGCGCTTCCGGCAATCTGAAAGGTATTGAAAATGCTCATGCTGATTACGGCTGAAGGGCTGCCAACTGGGTTTTGATCTGAAGCGTTAGGAAGGTCAGGCCGGCGTCGTAGTAAACAGCGTTTTCGGCGAACTGCGCCCGCTCAACATCCATCTCGACCGTATTGCCATCGGCACTGGGTTGCCCTGCCTGGCGATACATCAGGCGCACGGGGCCGGATCCCGCACTCCCCTGCAAATGGCCCGGAGACGTGCTGGCGAGTGCCAGCTTGCCGGCGCCGCGGCCGCCGACCGCACTGTGCAGCGCCGCGGTGAAATCGAAATCCTTCGCCTGATAGTGCGGCGTGTCGGCGTTGGCGATATTTCCCGCCAGCACCTGCTGCCGATTGGCGCGCAAGGTCAGTGCCTGCTTCTGGAAGAATAACGCATTGTCAAGCTTGCTGACCACGATGACCTCTTTTGGCGGTGTGATGTGACGTGGAACAACCTAAGCAATATTCATGCCATTATTACGGAACGAAGGCCGGCAAGGGTTTCGCCCTTGCTTTGCCGACGCGCCACACAGGCCATTGCCGGATTGCCGGCAAATCTTGCCGCTGACCGCGAAGGCTGTGGGTCAGTCAGTATTTTCGCTACCGCGCCAGAATCAGGCAGAATGGCGGCATGTCCATTCTTTACCTCATCGACCGCCCTGACCGCGTCTTGAAGCTCCTGTGCGGACTGTTGGCGGCCATCACGAGCGGGGTGTGCGCCGAGACATCCCTATCCAGCACGCTGGATCAATACCTGCGCACCCAGACCCAGGGGTTGCCGGGCCAGGTGAGTTACAGCGTCGGCCCGCTTGATCAACACGCTCAGCGCGCGCCATGCAGCGCGTTCGAGCCGTTCCTGCCGCCGGGCGGTCAGCTATGGGGAAGGACGACCGTCGGCATACGTTGCCTGGCGCCAAGCGCGTGGACGGTCTATGTGGCGGTGCAGGTCAAGGTCTCCGGAAGCTACCTGCTGACCGCACGACAACTGACTGCCGGCCAGATCGTCAGCGCCACCGACGTGCGCACGCAAAGCGGCGACCTCGGTGCTTTGCCGGCCAGCGTACTAACCGACCCGGCGCAAGCCGTGGGAAAGACGGTCAGGAATGGCGTCGCTGCCGGCCAGCCACTGCGCGGCGATCTATTGATCGCCCCGTGGGCGGTTCAGCAGGGGCAGAGCGTCAAGCTGCTCTCGTCGGGCACCGGCTTCACGGTCAGCAATGAGGGCAAGGCGCTGAACAACGCCACCGAAGGACAGATCGCCCAGGTCAGGACAGCCACCGGGCAGGTGGTCAGCGGCGTTGCCCGTGCCGGCGGCATCGTTGAGGTGACGTACTGACGCATTTCGTCCGCTGTGACGAAAAACTGCTAAAGTTCTACCGATGTTCGCCGATACTGGAATTGAGCACAACCGTTGAAGGGGCAGCACCATGAAGATCGACAGCACAACGAGCACGGCGACCACTGTCGGTGAGACGAGAAATCGTGGCACCATCAGCAAACCGACGGGCGGCAATGCCGCGGAAGTCCACCTGAGCGAGCTTGCCTCGCAGTTACAGGCGACCGCTGACCCAGCGACCTTCGACGCCAACCGGGTGACAGAAATCAAGCAGGCCATCGCGGACGGTCGCTTCACGATCAATACCGGCGCGATCGCCGACCGCCTGATCACCTCGGCCAGCGAGCTCGTCGGCTCTCAACGGCAGGCTTGAACGCTGGAACCTTGATGGCGGCGGCAACACTGGATTTCGTTCCCATCATCGAGGCAGAGCTTGCTGCGGTACGGCACTTCGTGGCCCTCCTGGGGCTGGAACAGGAGATGCTGATCACCGGTGAAGTCGGCACGCTGATCGCCCTGGTCGGTGAGAAGAATGGCCTTGCCTCCGAACTCACCGCCCTCGCGGCCCGGCGCAACGAGTCTCTCGCGGCAGCGGGGCTCACCCTGGACAGAGCTGGAATGGCCGCCTGGTTTGCTGCTCACCCCAAGGAGATCCATGCGCGCGCCATCTGGTCATCGCTGCTGTCGCTCGCCAGCCAGGCGCGCGAACTCAATCGATCGAATGGTGAGTTGATCCAGATTCGCATGCAACACAACGCGCTGGCCCTGGAAACTCTGCTCGGCACGAGCACCTCCCTCAGCCTGTATGGCCCGGACGGTCAAAGTACGCCTCCCAGCGGCCGCTGCATTACCGACAGCGCCTAGCTGGAACCCGTCTAGCGAGTTGATTGCTGCGGCGCAGCCTCTTTTGATGCCGGCGCTTCGCTGGTCTCGGCGGACTGCCCGCGAAGATTCAGCTCCGTTCCCTTCTCTGGAATCTGCGAGTCGATCAGGATCGTCACCCGACGATTGCGCGCCCGCCCATCAGCCAAGAGATTAGGCTCCACCGGCCGCGTATCGGCGTAGCCGATCGCCGTCAGGCGCTCGGCGGCGATGCCTGCGTCGGCAAACAGGCGCAAGACGGTCGTCGCACGCACTGCAGAAAGCTCCCAGTTCGAGGGGAACTGAACGCTCTTGATCGGAACGTTGTCGGTGTGCCCCTCAATGGTGATTGGAAAGTCAGTGGCGACGAGTACCTCGGCCACCGACTGCATGGCTGTGATCAACTGCGGCTGGAGCAAGGCCTGCCCCGGCGAAAAGAGGATGCTGTCATTGATTTCGATGGTCACACCGCGGCTGGTTTCAAGAATGCGAACCTTTCCCTGTGCGACCAGCGGCGCCATCACGTCGAGAATCGCCTTTGCGGCGTTGCGCATCTTCTCGCGCTGCTTGTGTTTGCTGGCCTCCTGCGTGTTGCTCTCGGTAAGCGTCGGTAATGGCACCGGCGGCGGCATGACCACGATGTTCTGTCCGCTGCTATTGACCGCAACGTTGCGAAAGGCGCTGACCATCGAATTGCTCAGTACGCGGTACTTTCCCTCATTGACCGAAGAAAGCGCGTACATCACGACGAAGAAGGCGAACAGCAGGGTGATGAAGTCAGCATAGGACACCAGCCAGCGATCGTGGTTCTCCGTTTCGTCTTCGCGTTTTCGACGTGTCATGAGTTACAAGAAATACCCTCGAAGGCGACTTTCAATGATCCGTGGATTATCGCCATTGGCGATTCCGACCAGCCCGTCGACAATCATCTCGCGCTGTACGATCAGGCGATTGATGTGTGTCTTGAGCTTGTTGGCCACCGGCAGGTAGACCAGATTGGCGAGGCCCACGCCATAGATCGTCGCGACGAAAGCAACCGCAATACCGGCACCAAGTTTGGAAGGATCCGAGAGATTCTCCATCACCTGTATCAATCCCATTACGGCGCCCAGGATGCCGATGGTTGGCGAATACCCGCCGGCAGCCTCCCAGACTCGTGCCGAAAGCTTCATTTCCTGTTCAAAGGTGCTGATCTCGACCTCTAGAACCTCTCGCAGCCGTTCTGGTTCTGCGCCGTCAACCAGCAGTTGCAGCCCTTTGCGCGTGAAGTCATCCTTGAGTTCGTTGACCACCGAGTCCAGGGCCAGCAAACCCTCTCGGCGCGACACCTGGCTCCAGCCAGAGATCTGCTGGATCAGTTGCTGATGATTGACCACGGGGGGATACCAAACCCATTTCACCATTCTGGCCCCGCGCAGGAAAGTCGCGTAGGGGCTCTGCAGCATGACCGCGCCAAGCGTACCTCCGACGACAATCAACATCGCCGTCGGTTGCGACAGCGATCCGACATGTCCTCCCTCGAGAATCTGACCACCAACGATAGCCACGAAGCCGATCAGCAGGCCCAGGATGCTCGTCCTATCCATGGACCTCGGCTTTCGTCGCCTTGCGCTCACCGCCGCCAAACAAGCGGGCACGTAATCGGATTACCGCCTGACTGTGCAACTGGCAAGCCCGCGATTCGGTCACCCCCATCACCGCTCCGACCTCGCGCAGATTGAGATCCTGCTCGTAGTAAAGCGCCATCAGCAGTCTTTCGCGCTCTGGCAGAGCCTCGATCGCCTCTACCAATGACTGACGTAGATGCTGATCCTGGAGAAGCTTCGCGGGATCGGCGTCACCGTCGATCAGATGATGTTCCAGGAAATCCTCACCACTTTCGGCAACCAGGTCCTCAAGGTAGACGAGCTGATGCCCGCGCGCGTCCTGGAGCATTTTCTGGTAGTCGCCAAGCGCCATACCGAGGCAATCGGCAAGTTCCCTTTCGCTCGGCGGACGGCCATTTTCCTGCTCGAGTCGAGCAATGGCGACCTCGATTCGCCGAAAATCACGACGCAAGCTGCGTGGCAACCAGTCGTTCTCGCGCAAACCATCGAGCATCGCACCACGCACCCGCTGCGCCGCGTAGGTTTCGAACTGAGCGCCCATTCCCGCTTCGAAACGGTTGCTCGCGTCGAGCAGACCAAGCATTCCGTTCTGTACCAGATCGTCGACCTGAACACTGGCTGGAAGGCGGGCCATGAGATGACAAGCGATTCGCTTCACCAGCGGCGCGAAGCGCTGGATCAGCTGATCCTTGTTGAGCTGACCAGCAGCGTTATACATTCATTCGTGTGCCGGAGGCTATCAGGCGTAGATCGCGACGGGATCTATGTGTTGGCTCAAGTGTAACAGTTGTTCTACGAAATGTTCGAGCCCCCCTCGATCATCGTCGACCGGTGGCCAATTCAGCAGATCATTGGCCATGGCATGAAACGCCTGTGCTGCCGGCGAATCCGGAAACAGACCATCCACAGGCTGACACAACCGGGAAGCCTGTCGCAACTGCTCATCGAAAGGCACATAGCCCGCGTATTCGAGGCGTGCAAGCCCGCGACTGCTGGTCACCCGGGCGATGTTGTCATGGATCGCCTGCGCCTCGCTGGCCAAACGTGCCCTGTTCACCAGAATGCGGAAATGCTTGCGCGAGTAACCCAGACTGACCTTCTTGATCAACGCGTAGGCGTCGGTGATGGCGGCGCCATTCGGCGAAACGACGACCACGGTCTCGTGGGCAGCCAGACCGAGCGGCGAGAAGCCGAGCGGATGATCAGGCGACGCGTCGACCAGAACAACGTCGGCTGGCCGGCCGATTTCCGTGATGCACTCGACCAGGCTCCGCTGCTGAGCAGCGTTTAACCTGGCAAGTTGCTGGACGATCCTGGCGGCCGGCAGAACACGGATCCCCGGCGCTACCGAGACGATTACTTCCGACGACGACTTTTCGCGATCGACGACCTGCTGCAGATCGTGGACGGCAGACGCCCCGTAGAACGCGGCGATGCTGTCGTCCGTGTTCTCGTCAACCACCAGCACTTCCCTCCCCTGGCGGGCCAGTGCAGCCGCCAGATTGGCTACCGACATGCTCTTGCCCACTCCCACGCGGCCAGCGACAAAGGTCACGATACGGACCTGTCGAGTAGCGAAGAGGCGACGCAGACCAGCCGCCTGGTCTCCCCGAAACTCAGCCACACTAGCCTCCTGCAGACAACATACTGGCACCGGAGCTGGCCATCATCAAGCCGGGCTCGACGCCTGCCAGGCGATGCGGCGAAGTCTCGGGCACATCCTTGAACGCACGGTGCAGCAGATAGGGGCGATTGGGCAGATGCAGATCTTCCGGTACCCGCTGTCCATTGGAAACGTAGAACAGGCGCAAGCGGTGGCGGAGAATCACATCCAGCGATGAGGCCAGGCCTGCAGCCTCGTCGACCTTGGTGAGCACACAACCGGCGAGATGCAACCCGCTGTAGGCTCTGACGACATCATCCAGTGTGTCACCACGGCTGGTCGCCGACAGGAGCAGCAGGGACTTGACTTGACTGTCACCAAACATCGCCACCTGCTCACTCACCAGTCGATCCCGCTGGCTCATACCCATCGTGTCGATCAGCACCATGTGTTTGTGCTGCAGATCATTGAGCGTGGCGCGCAGATCGTCGGCATCCCTGGCCAGATGTACCGATACGCCAAGGATGCGGCCATAGATGCGCAGTTGTTCGTGCGCTCCGATCCGGTAACCGTCGGTGGTGACCAGGGCGAGCTTCCTGGCCCCGTGACGCAGCACGCAGCGCGCCGCAAGCTTGGCCGTCGTCGTCGTCTTGCCCACCCCGGTGGGTCCGACCAGCGCGTAGATGCCGCCACGGTCGACGATGTCGGTTTCGCTATTGATGGTCAACAAGCAACGGTCGGCACCACCCTTGACCCAGGCCAGCGCATTCCCGGTGTCGAGACCGCGAGGCAGATCAACCAGCAACTGGCGAGCAAACTGCGGCGAAAAGCCGGCGTCAAGCATCTGGCGCAGCATCTCCGTCTTCACCGGCTCGGCGCGCGCGGACTCCCCCCAGGCAAAGCCAGCCAGATGTTGTTCGACGATCCGGCGGAGCGTACGGATCTCCTCCATCATGGTCGCCGGAATGACTTCCGCCTCTGGCGTCGGCGCCTTCTGGGGGAGTGGCCGTGGCGCATCCAGCGACGGCAGCGCAGACACCGGCTGCGCGGACTGCAGCCCCGGCGCCTGGGTCGCTACGCGTACCTGCGGCCCGATGCCACGCCCTGGGCCGCTGTCGGTTGCCTGGCCAGCCGCGTAGCCGTAGTCCCCGTAGTCCTTTTTGCCCCGAGATGGCGCTTCACGTTCCGGAGTCGGCACGATCATCTCCATGTCTCGGGCGGCAACCGCCATGATCTCAACGCCTCCGGGAATGCCACGATTGGACAGAATGATGGCGTCCGGTCCCAGAGTCTCCCTGACCTTGCGCAAGGCGTCTCGCGCGGTCGCGGCGATGAATTTCCTGACGTTCATACCCTGCCCCCGATGATTGAGGTAACCTTGATGATCCTGCTCTCAGGTATTTCGCCATGGGCGAGTACCTTCAGTTGAGCAATGCTCCGCCGCAGAAAGCGGGACAACAGCGTGCGCAGGCTAGCGGGTACCAGGAGCACGGTGGGCAGCCCCCCTGCCTCCTGGCGCTGCGCCGCGGCAACGGCCTCGCGAACCAGCGTATCGGCAAGGCCCGGTTCGATGGCGGCACCATCGCCGCCGCCCGCCACCGCCTGCAGGAGAAGGCGCTCGAGCTGCGGGTCCAGCGACATCACCTGCATTTCAGCACCACCCGGGTAGAGATCCTGGACTATCGAACGACCCAGCGCAATGCGCACCTGTGCGGTCAGGAACTCCGGGTCCTGCGAGCGCGGCGCACTGTCCGCCAGGGTTTCGATGATCGTCCGCATGTCGCGAATCGGCACACCCTCTTCGAGCAGGCTGCGCAACACTTTCTGCAGAACACCGAGGGGCATGGCCTTGGGCACCACATCCTCGACCAGCTTGGGCATTTCCTTGGCCAGGTGGTCGAGCAATGCTTGCGTTTCCTGCCGCCCCAGAAGCTCCGCTGCGTGCGAGAGAATCAGGTGGTTGAGGTGTGTGGCGGTCACCGTACTGGCATCGACGACCGTATAACCATACGCCTGTGCCTGCTCCCGCAGCGCAGTCTCGATCCACACCGCCGGCAGACCAAAGGCGGGATCCTTGGTTGCCGTACCTGGCACCTGTCCCGCGACCCGGCCGGGGTTGATCGCCAGCAGGCTTCCTGGAAAGGCTTCTCCATTGCCGATTTCGACGCCCTTGAGGAGGATCTTGTAAGCGTTTGGCTTCAGTTCCAGATTATCGCGGATGTGAACGGGAGAGACCAGAAAACCCACCTCCTGAGCGAACTTCTTGCGCAAGCCACGGATACGGCGCAGCAACTCACCGTCCTGCCCCTTGTCAACCAAAGGGATAAGCCGATAGCCCACTTCGAGAGCGAGAACATCAAGAGGCGTCACATCCGCCCAAGTAGCCTCCTGTGTCTCCCGTGGCGCCACGGGTGCCGCGGCGACCAGCACCGGCGCGGCGGTCACCATGCGTTTCTCCATCCGCCAGGCCATGGCCGCCAGACCGCTGGCGAGCAGCAGGAAAACAAAATTCGGCATGCCGGGAATCAGGCCCAGCAAACCGATGATCGCCGCCGTCAGAAACAGAACGTTTGGCTTATTGAAGAGCTGGGCAACGAACTGCTGCGAAACATCCTGAGCATCCCCGACGCGCGTCACGACCATGCCCGCGGCAATTGAGATGATCAGGGCCGGGAGCTGGGCGACCAGGCCATCACCAATCGCCAGCAAGGTATAGGTTCTCGCCGCCGTGCCGATATCCATGTCGTGCTGCAGAACGCCGACGAAGAGGCCACCAATCACATTGATCAGCATGATCAGTATGCCGGCGACCGCGTCGCCGCGAACGAACTTGGAAGCACCGTCCATGGACCCGAAGAATCCCGCCTCCTCGGCGATCGTCGCACGGCGCTTGCGCGCGTCGTCCTCGCCGATCAATCCGGCATTGAGGTCGGCATCAATGGCCATCTGTTTGCCCGGCATTGCGTCGAGGGTGAAGCGCGCCGCCACTTCAGCCACCCGACCCGCACCCTTGGTGATGACCACAAAATTGATGACCACCAGAATCGTGAACACGATCAGTCCAATAACATAGTTTCCGCCGACCAGGAAGTGTCCGAATGCTTCGATGACCCGTCCTGCTGCACCCGGACCAGTATGCCCCTGGAGCAGAACGACGCGTGTCGAAGCAACGTTGAGTGACAGCCGCAGCAAAGTCGTGACCAGCAGCACCGTCGGAAAGACCGAGAAGTCAAGCGGCTTGATCACGCTCATGGCGACCAGCATGACAATCACCGAAATGGCAATATTGAAGGTGAAAAAAAGATCTAGGGCGAAAGCTGGCAGCGGCAGGACCATCATCGCCAGAATCAGCAGAATCAGTACCGGCCCGGCCATTTGCCGCTGGCCAAAGCGGACGAAGATATCCTGCAAAACCACGCTCGTGCTAGCCATTCACGACCTCCGGGACGAGTTCGCCGGGTACGGCAATGTCGCGCGGCGGCAGCGGATAACTGCCCCCGTTGTGACGCCAGCCGTTCAGTTGATAAACATAGGCCAACACCTCGGCGACGGCCGCGTACAGGGCAGCCGGAATGTCCTGATCGAGCTCGGCGTGGCGATAGAGCGCGCGTGCCAGAGGAGCCGCCTCAATCATCGGCACATCGCTCTCGGTGCCCAGTTGACGGATCTTGAGGGCCACCTCGCCCATCCCTTTGGCCAGAACCTTGGGCGCTCGCATCCCACTCCGATAGGCCAGGGCAATCGCGAAATGGGTCGGGTTGGTGACAATGACGTCGGCGGCAGGTACCGCTGCCATCATCCGCTTGCGAGCCGCCTCACGCTGCAACTGCCGAATGCGGCCCTTTATTTCCGGATTTCCTTCTAGTTCCTTGCCTTCCTGCTTGACTTCCTGACGACTCATCTTGAGCTTGTCGTGATATTGCCAGATCTGGAAAGGAACATCGACAGCGACGATCAGCAACATGGACGCAACGATCACGAAGAAGCTGAAACTGAGCAAATGACCGGCACTCGACAGGCCGACCTGGCTCGGTTGCGCGAACAGGGCGAGCAGGTCTTCCCGCTCGCGCCACAGGACCCAGACCGCAACGCCGCCGACCAGGAGGGCCTTGAATGCTGCTTTGACCAGTTCCACCAGACCGGTCACAGAAACCAGGCGAGCGAGGCCCTTTAGTGGATCCATGCGCGAGGCGTCAGGCAGCAGGGTCTTGGGGGAAAAATTCCAGCTACCGACAAAAAACGGCGAGAGCAGGGCAGCAACGACCAGTGCGACGCACAAAGGGGCGAAAGTCAAGCCCGCATCAAGCGAAATATCGGCCAGGCGAAGCAGCATCAACTGCGGTTCACGCGTCAATTCCTGATCGAAAACGAGACCGCGCCGGAAAATTGCTGCCCCCCGCTGCACCATCCAGGGACCGAGAAACCAGAACGCCGCCGCAGCAACGATCAGAATCAGGAAAGCGCCGACCTCACGCGAACGAGGAACCTGCCCCTCCTCGCGCGCCTGTTCCAGGCGTCGACCTGACGCCGGTTCGGTTCGTTCGAGATCGCTTTCCTCAGCCATGTCGCGCTTCCAGTGTAGGCTACGCCATTATAGAAAAAAACCATAATAAATAGAGATGTATGCCGTTTTATTTAGACCATTTCTCGGATAGTTGCGCGAAAGCAACATCTGTCGCGCTGACACCAAAAAATTCAGGGGGCCGCAGCCCCCTGAACAGCTTCCGGCCTCAACGCTCACGCCAGCAGATCAAGCGCCCTTGAATGGCCGCTGCGTGCATCGCGTTCGCTGTGCGAGGCCAGATCCGAAAGCAATTCCTTCATGTCGAGTATCAGGACGATCTGACCATTTGACAGCGTCGTCACCCCGGCCACCCCGCGTGGGCGGAAATCGTCCAGCGCCTTGATCACTGCATCATCACGGCCGGCAAAATTATCGACTGCGAGAATGAAGCTACGTTCCGCAATCTGCATCAGGACCCCATACTCGGGAGGCTGCACCTGCGGCCAGCCGAGCAAACGCGACAGTGCGATCACCGGCAGAATCTCGCCGCGGACGACTAGCGTCTCCTTGCCACCCACCTCCTGCATCCGCTCATGGTCGATCGGCAGGATCTCCCTGACCATGGAAAGCGGCAGGGCGAATGGCTGCTTACCGAGCATGACGAGCAGAACTGGCAGAATGGCCAGGGTCAAAGGCAGGGAAATGATGAACACCGAGCCCTTGCCAGGCTCGGAACGAATCTCGACCGAACCATTTAGCTTCTGGATGTTGGTCTTGACCACATCCATGCCGACGCCGCGGCCCGACACCGCCGACGCCTGCGCCATCGTCGAGAAACCGGGCAGGAAAATAAGGTTAAGGCTTTGCCGATCGTCGAGCGTATTGGCTTCCTCTTCGCTGATGATGTTCTTCTCGACCGCCTTCGCCCTGATACGCTCCGCATTGATCCCGCGTCCGTCGTCGGCAATGATCAGGACGATGTGATCGCCTTCCTGTCGCGCCTCCAGACGGACCACGCTCTTCGCCGGCTTGCCGGCCGCCTGGCGCTCGTCGGGCGGCTCGACGCCATGATCAACCGCATTGCGAATCAGGTGGATGAGCGGGTCGGCGAGATCCTCGATCATCGTCTTGTCTACTTCAGTCTCTTCGCCGACCAATGCCAACTCGACGTCCTTGCCCAATTGCCGAGCAAGGTCGCGGGCAATGCGCGGGTATTTCTGGAACAGACGCCCGATGGGCTGCATGCGCGTCTTCATCACCGAATTCTGCAAGTCGGAAACCAGCAGATCGAGCTGGCTGACCGCCTGGTCAAGCGCCTGGAGAGTCTCCGTATCGGTCCTGCCGGCAAGTATGTCCGCACGCAGGCTGGTCAGGCGGTTCTTCGTCAGCCCGATCTCGCCGGACAGATTGAGCACCTGATCGAGCCGCGCGGTATCGACGCGAATCGTTGTCTCGCGAGCAGCCGCCTTTTCTTCCGCGCGGCGACCGGAGGGAGCACCGCTCACTACGGCGCCCGGCTTGTCCGTCACGCGGCGCCCCTCGGGCGGGAAGTGCGGCTGCAGGCCCGCGAGGTCAACCTCGGCCGGAAGCTCTGCAGATGGCGCGACTGTCGAAGGTGGCTGCTGCTGTCCGGTCAAGGTCGCGTGCAGTGCCTGCCAGTCCGGGCCCTGATCAGTCACCGCCTGGGCTGACGACGGCGCCGCCGACGCCTCGGGCGCAGCACCAGCGGCTGCCAGTGACGTAGACGGCGGCACCGCATCGCCACCTTCGAGCGCAGCGCGCAGGGCCGCCACCACCTCACTAGCGGCCGCGTGTGGCTGCCGGCCCTGGGCAATCGTGCCAAACATCTGACGAACGCCTTGCGTCGCGGCCATGATGCTATCCAGCAACCCCGGCGTCAGCCTCATCTCGGCCGTGCGCAACTTGTCGAAAAGGCTCTCTGTCAAGTGACACAGAGCCACCAGTTCGCCCGCGTTGAGAAAACCGGCGCCGCCCTTGATCGTGTGAAAGCCGCGGAAGATGTCGTTGAGCAGGCGACGATCGTCGGGACTGCGCTCCAGTTCGACGAGTCTATTATCCACATCCGACAGAAGTTCACCGGCTTCCTGCAGGAAATCCTGCAGCAGGTCTTCCATCCCGGCAAAATCGCTCATCCTGAACCTCCTAGAATCCCAGGCTACCGAGCAGGTCATCGACCTGCTCTTGCGTGGCAACGACGTCGCTGCGCCCTTCGGCATTGATCACCGGCCCGTTGAGCAGACTCATCACCGAGTCGGTGCGCCGCTCGCCGGGCATGATTTCGATCAGCACGCCCATCAGTTGCGCCTCCAGTTCCTGCGCCATGACAATGATTTTCTTGATGACCTGGCCAGTCAGATCCTGGAAGTCCTGGGCCATCATGATCTCGAGCAACTGCGCTTTGGTCGCTTCTGTTTTCCGCGGCAATCCTTGTTTGAGGAAAGAACGCGTCTCCTCCGCCAGTCGCTTGAAGTCCTCAACGGCCATCTGGTTGTCAAACAACGCATCCCACCTGGCCGCCAGCGCAGCGGCAGCCGACTCCAGCTCATCCTGCAAGGGATGGGCGATATCGGTCGCATTCAACACCCTGCAGGCCGCCTGCTCGGTGAGGTTGGCGACATAATTGAGCCGGTCCCTGGTATCCGGTATGGCTGCAACCGTACTTTCGAGAAGCTCATGGTAGCCCAGCCCACCGAGCGTGTCATGCAACTGTCGGGCCATCTGACCGACGCGATGAAACACCTTGTCCTGATCCGGCCACGGGTCGGAACCCTCCGGCGATTCGGGGCCAGGACCTGCCGGAATCTGAGTCTGCACTGCCACGACGGAATCGAACAAGGCCTGCAAGTCATCACTGTCGTCAGCCTCGCCACCGCCTTCGCGCAACTGCTGGATCAGTGACGGCGAGGAAGGTTTTGCTGGCTTTGGTAGCGGAGTTGCGGTGGTGTCACGTTGCGAGACGATGCTGTCGAACAGTGCTTCAAGATCATCCGAGTCGCCGGACCTGTTGGCGTCGTTCATCTCAGCCACCCATCTTCTCAAAAACCTTCTGCAGCTTCTCGGCGAGCGTCGCGGCAGTAAACGGTTTGACGATATAGCCGCTTGCTCCCGCCTGCGCAGCAGCAATGATGTTCTCCCGCTTGGCCTCGGCGGTGATCATCAGCACCGGCAGGTGCTTCAGCGTCGCCGTGCTGCGAATCGCCTGCAGGAGTTGCAAGCCGTCCATGTTCGGCATGTTCCAATCGGTAACCACAAACTCGAACCCGCCGGCCTGCAACTTCTGCAGCGCGGCTGCACCATCTTCAGCCTCGTCGACATTGGAGAAACCCAGTTCCTTGAGGAGATTCCTGACGATGCGTCGCATCGTCGAAAAATCATCCACCACCAGAATTCTCATCTTTGGATCAGCCATTCCTTACTCCTGGTTGCTTTTTGGTTCTCTCAGCGCTCGAGCAGGGGGCGCAGGGTATCGGCAAGGACTTCGGCGTCGAACTTGGCGACGTAAGCGTCGACTCCCACAGCTTTGCCCATCGCATGATTGGCCTCCGACGACAGCGATGAATGCATCACCACCGGAATGCCCGCAAAACGGGAATCGCTCTTGATATTCTTGGTGAGAACATAGCCGTCCATCTCGGGCATTTCAGCATCGACAAGAATCATGCGGATCTCGTCGTGGACCGCGCGGCCGGTCTGCGTCGCGTGCGCCGCGATTCCCTGCAGCCGGCTCCATGCCTCGGCACCGTTCGTGGCATGCTTGTGCCTGACGCCAAGCTTGTCGAGCACTTCGCTGATCTTTCGCCGGGCGACAATCGAATCATCAGCGAAAAATATGCTGATATCCTCGTCGATGTTCATCGGCGGGATATCGACGATGATCGCCTCGCCAAAGGCATTGGCGAGAATTTGCTCAACGTCGAGAATCGACACCAGTTTGCCATCGTCCAACTCGGTGATTGCCGTGATCAGCCCCTGGTTGGTCGACAAGACGCTTTCGGGAGCTTTCACCTTCTCCCAGTCCACGCGAATGATCCTGTCCACCTCGTGGACCAGGAACCCCAGCGTGCGTTTGGAATATTCGGCGACCATCATCGTCTTGCCGTACTCGCGGACTTGGTCGTGGTGCTCAAGAAACGAAATCAGCGACAACACCGGGATCACATTGCCGCGCAGGGAAATCAGGCCCTCGACGCCGCGGGGCATGTTCGGTGTCTTGGTGATGTGGGGAGTTCGCCCGACTTCGCGCACCTTGAAAACGTTGATCCCGAAAGTCTCGCGCGTACCGAGGGAGAAGAGCAGAATCTCCATCTTGTTGGAGCCGGCAAGCCGGGTTCTCGCGTCAACGCCCTCGAGCAGGTTTTTCCGTTCTGCCAAATCCATCTTTTCGCTCCAGAGAGATCCTGAAATCAGGTCAACTGCATCACCTGACCAACACCCAGTAGCCTGCGCGTCAGGGTTTCCGACAAGCGCTGGGGTTCGAACTTGGGTACGTACTCATCGACGCCAACGGACTTGCCAAGCTGCTGGTTGGACATCCCGGACAAGGACGAGTGCATGATCACTGGTACGCCCGCAAAACGCGCGTCGGACTTGATCTTCTTGGTGAGAATGTAGCCATCCATCTCCGGCATTTCGATATCGGTCAGTACCAGACTGATCAGGTCGGTCACCTTCTGACCAGACGCCTGAGCATAGGTCGCCACTTTTTCGAGTTCATCCCAGGCCTCGCGACCGTTGATTGCCGCCATAGACGCTACGCCCATGGCGTCCAGGGTCCTCTGGATCTGCTTGCGCGCCACCGTCGAGTCATCGGCAAAGAACACCGTCAAGCCCGGGTTATTGAGAGGCTGGATGTTGCGATAGACGATCTCGTCGTCGTAGTTCGTCGTTTCGGACAGGATCTTCTCAACGTCCATGAGCATTACCAGACGACCGTCCGACAACTCGGTAACCGCCGTCACCAGACCGCCCATCTCAGCCAGGAGCATCGCCGGCGGCACCCTCATCTGACTCCAGTCGAGACGCAGAATCGTATCCACGCCCTCAACGAGAAAACCTTGTGTGTGGCCAGCGTATTCCGTAACGATCATGATCGAGCGTGGTGTCTGGGTATCTACGCGTGCATAGCGGGCCAGATCGACAACCGGAACCAACGCGCCCCGCAGGCTGACCATCCCTTCCACCGAGGCAGGCATTTCAGGTGCCGCAGTAATCGGCGGCGTACGCATCACCTCACGTACCTTGAAGACATTGATGCCAAAGGTTTCGCATCGTCCGGTGCGGGCATCGGTCCCGAGCATGAACAGCAGAATTTCCAGCTTGTTGGTCCCCGCCAGCTTTGTACGGGCATCAATGTTCTTGAGTAGCTCTGACATTTTTCCATTCCCTCGCGCCAAGACCCGTACGATCCGTGTCGCACGCATCCTAAACCAATAGACACCACCACGTCATGAACATCCGCGCAGACAAACTGAGCCGCACAGCGGCTCAGACCTCTGTCTTGTAGCCAATGCGGAAGCCACCCCAGTGTCGACCCTTGACGTAAACCGGCGCCGAAATGTCATGCAGCACCTCACCGGTATCGCGCCGGTAGGTCTGCAAGAGGAAGGGCTGTTGGTGCGCGCCGCAGCGCTTGCCCACCGGGTCATCGAAGATCCGCTTGCCGCGGCTATTCACGAAATCGACCTTCTCGTCGCCGGTCAGCGGCTGCGAGAATTTCCGGTTATGGGTGGGCACGTAAGCGTTGCGGTCGATAGCGATAGCGTAGATCAGCCAGTTGTATTGCTGCAGCAGACTCTCCTGCAGCGGCGGCGCGACTTGATCGGTGAAGGCGTCAAAACGTGTCTTGAACTTCGCCGGCCGGGTGTTGCCGATCGGCTGGTATTTGTCATCGAACAGTTCTTCGATGGTCATCTTGCCCGAATCGACCGCCCTGTCGAAGAGCTGGCCGAGAGCACAAGCGGCCTGCCTGACGATTTCAGGCATTCTCGCGTGCGCTGCGACCGCCTGCTCGCCGGCTGACCCAAGCTTGAAGACATTTTGGATTTCCCTGAGATTTTCGGCCAGGCATTCGACACGATCGACCGCCAGCAGCGCCTCTGCCGTCACCGCGTTGTTCGTTTCGGCCATTTCCCTGATTCTGCCGACATGATCCGCGATCGCCTGCCCGGTGCGATTCTGCTGGGCGACGGAGGTAGCGATCATCTCGACTTTGGCCATCGTCTCTCGCGCTCCGTCGTTGATGCGCTCCAGCGAACTCGCCGCCTGCTGGGCGAGTTCAGCACCGTTCCTGGCCTGTCCGTTGCCCGCTTCAATGCTGGTAATCGCGCTCTGTGTCTCACCCTGAATCGAGCCAATCATGTGACTGATCTCGCCGGTCGCCTGCGAGGTCCGTTCAGCGAGTTTGCGGACCTCATCCGCGACAACGGCAAAACCACGCCCCTGGTCACCTGCGCGCGCAGCCTCGATCGCTGCATTGAGGGCCAGCAAATTGGTTTGGTCGGCAATCTCCCGAATCGTCTGAACAATGCCGCTGATCGCCTTCGAACGATCGCCAAGCGCACATACCACCCTCGCCGACTGGGTCACCGACGCCGCGATTTGCTCCATCTCTGCCGAAGCGCTGCGCACGATCTTCATGCCTTCGGTCGACAGGCTACTCGAGGTCTCCGAAATGGCCGCCGTTTCGCTGGCACTCCGACTGACCTGATTCATGTTTTCGGTCAATTCATCCATCGCGACGGCCGTCGCCAACGCGGCCTCGCGTTGCTGGTTCGACCCCGTGGCAACACGTTTGGCGTCGGACATCAACTGTCTTGAGGCGCTGGCCACCTCGACCGAGTTGAACAGCACTTTGCCGATAATCGTCGCGAAACTGCCGATCAGTCGGTTGAAATCCTCGGCCACGGACGCGATTTCATCCCTACCCTCCACGGGCGCACGCTTGGTCAGATCGCCATCCGCATACATGCTCGCGATCGCGTGACGAAGCCCGTTCAGACGTCCGACCAGATTCCTCTCAAGAAGAAAAGCCAGCACGGCGGCGATGAGCACCAGCCCTCCCAAGGCGACCAGCCAGGCAAAGGTGCTGTCTCCCGATACGGCATTCGCCGCCCAGCCAGCCACTGCAGCCGCAGCGACCTGAAGCAGCATCACGCTGCGAATCTTCCGAGCGACTCCGCTCATCCCTGGCCCCTCCATCATTGTTGAACACTTTGCCGCCGCGTAGATCTACGGCACCAGCAGCGTTTTCTTTAGCGCGTTCACCCAAGCTCCGGAAGAAGTCTTCCAAAGTTCCAAGCGCGGACTAGAGCAAAGGCAATTTGCCGACAACCCGTATCAGCGGGCGCGATAGAGCAGCGTCGGATGGACTTCCTGCAACACCTTCTGCATCGCCCGGCGATTCTTCAGGTTCAGGATGATCGGCGAGCGGGTGTTGGCGGCAATCTTGCCACCCTCGGCCGCATCGCGGTAGACGATGACCGCCACCGCCACATCCGCGGCATCCTGCAGCGCGAGCAACGCGCAGTCCGCGTCCGAGAGTTCGATCTCGTATTCGAGATCCAGCATCTCCGGCGCGACAATCGGGAACATTACCGCAGAATCGTCAAGCGACTGCAACCAGAACACCGTCGGCTTGCCTTCCTCGTGGAAGATCTTGAAGCGCGTGCAGTCGGCAAAACCAGTCATTCCCTCAGCGAAAGTGAACACGGTCTCCGGGTCGACAGGCACGTCCTTCAGACCAAATTTCTCGACATCGATTCTCATCTTCTTCTCCGGACAGGCCACCGTGTGTAGCAACCGAATGCTCAATTTAACCCGATTTGAAGCGTAGCGGTAGTCAAATCGTTCGATGAGGCACGTGCCTTCTTGA
Organism: Candidatus Accumulibacter aalborgensis; assembly: GCF_900089955.1. Classification (GTDB taxonomy): domain Bacteria; phylum Pseudomonadota; class Gammaproteobacteria; order Burkholderiales; family Rhodocyclaceae; genus Accumulibacter; species Accumulibacter aalborgensis. The sequence continues at coordinate 126,469 of NZ_FLQX01000094.1, forward strand.
GTTTTGCCTGCCAATTCGGCATAGTTCGCGCTTTTTCAGTTACCAGAAGCCTCTGTGCCCATCGCCATGCCGCCACCGACGGACCCACGAATCAGCGAGAAAATCGCCGAGAAAATCGCGCAAGAGATCGGCTGCCGGCCAGCGCAGGTGCGGGCCACCACCGCCCTGCTCGACGAAGGGGCGACCGTGCCTTTCATCGCGCGCTACCGCAAGGAGGCGACGGGTGGCCTCGACGACATTCAGTTGCGCCTGCTTGATGAACGCCTGACTTACCTGCGGGAAATGGAAGACCGGCGCACCAGCATCGTCGCCTCGATAGAGGAACAGGGCAAACTGACCCCCGAGCTGGCAGCCGAAATCAGCGCCGCCGACACCAAACAACGCCTCGAAGACCTGTACCTGCCCTATAAGCCCAGGCGACGCAGCAAGGCGCAGATCGCCCGTGAGGCAGGTCTGGCTCCACTTGCGGACGCCTTGCTGGCCGACCCGACGCTGTCGCCGGAGAGCGAAGCCGGGCGCTACGTCAACGCCGAAGCTGGCTTTGCCGACCTGAGGAGCGTCCTTGATGGCGCCCGCCAGATCCTGATGGAGCAATTCTCCGAAGACGCCGAACTGCTCGGCGAGCTGCGCGCCTATCTTGCAGCGCACGGCCTGGTGAGATCGACGGTCGTGGTTGGCAAGGAGAACGAAGCGGCCAAGTTCCAGGACTATTTTGCTTACTCGGAGGCGATCCTCGCCATCCCCTCGCATCGCGCCCTGGCCCTTTTGCGCGGACGCAACGAGGGCCTGCTGCAACTCTCGCTGGTTCTCGACAACGAGCCTGGCGCAACGACCAGCGGCGCCAACCCCTGCGAGGCACGCATCGCGCTGCGCTTCGGCATCCATGACCGCGGCCGGCCAGCCGACAAATGGCTCGCCGACACGGTACGCTGGACCTGGCGCATCAAGGCCTTGCTGCACCTCGAAGGGGAACTGATGAACGCTCTGCGCGAGCGCGCCGAGGCCGAAGCCATCCGCGTTTTTGCCGCCAACCTGCATGACCTGCTGCTCGCTGCGCCAGCCGGTAAACACGCCACCATGGGCCTCGACCCCGGCCTGCGCACCGGCGTCAAGGTCGCCGTGATCGACGCCACGGGCAAGTTGCTCGACACCGCCACGATCTACCCGCACGAGCCCCGCCGCGACTGGGACGGCTCGCTGCACACCCTGGCCCTGCTGGCGCGCAAACACCATGTCGATCTGATCAGCATTGGCAACGGCACCGCATCGCGCGAAACCGACCGCCTGGCAGCCGACCTGATCCGCCAGCAGGCAGAGCTTCACCTGAGCAAGGTCGTCGTTTCCGAGGCCGGCGCTTCGGTCTACTCGGCTTCCGAATACGCCTCACGCGAGTTCCCGGACATCGACGTCAGCCTGCGCGGCGCGGTGTCGATTGCCCGCCGCCTGCAGGATCCGCTGGCCGAGTTGGTCAAGATCGATCCGAAGTCGATCGGCGTCGGCCAGTACCAGCACGACGTCAGCCAGTCCAGGCTGGCAAAAGCACTCAACGCGGTGGTCGAGGACTGCGTGAACGCGGTCGGTGTCGACGTCAATACTGCCTCGGCCCCTCTCCTGACGCGGGTTTCCGGCCTCAGCCCGACGCTGGCGACGAATATCGTTGCGCACCGCGACAGACATGGCGCTTTTCGCAACCGGCAGGCACTCAGGGAGGTTCCCCGCCTCGGCGAGAAGACCTTCGAACTGGCGGCCGGCTTCCTGCGCATCACCGACAGCGACGATCCACTCGACCGATCGGCGGTGCACCCGGAAGCCTACCCGCTCGTCGAGCGGATTCTCGCGGACATCAGGAAAGGCATCCGCGAGGTCATCGGCGACTCACGCCTGCTCAAGACGCTGGCGCCGGAAAAATACATCGACCAGAAGTTTGGCCTACCGACTGTACGCGACATCATCAAGGAACTGGAAAAGCCGGGGCGCGACCCGCGTCCCGAATTCAGGACCGCGGCCTTCAGGGAAGGCGTCGAGCAACTCAAGGACCTGCAGCCGGGAATGATCCTTGAAGGCGTGGTCACCAACGTCGCCAACTTCGGCGCCTTCGTCGACATCGGCGTCCACCAGGACGGTCTGGTGCATATCTCGGCCATCGCCGACAAGTTCGTCAAGGATCCACGCACGGTGGTCAAGGCAGGCGATGTGGTCAAGGTCAAGGTGCTCGAGGTCGACCTGCCGCGCCAGCGAATTGCGCTCACCATGCGGCTCGCCGACGACCTGCCCAGCGCGCCAAGAATGGCACCCGCGCCAGCCTCGGCCAGGGCTCGGCAGCGCCAGCAAAGCCAGCCCGAGGCAAGCGGCGCCATGGCCAGCGCCTTTGCCCGCCTGAAGCGGTGAGCGACTGGGGCGGCACGCAGCGATGTAGGGACCAATAAGCGAAGCGCACTGCACCACCGGTATCGGGCGCCATGCCCGTTGGTCATTGCGCCGGACGCTACTACAATAGCCGAACCGCCGGCCAACAATACCCACCCCGCCCACCGATGCCATGAACAAGACGCCCGGAAAAACCGCCACCAGCGGCCGCAAGGCTGCCACCCGAAACACTGCCGAGCCTCGCCTGTCGCGCCTGCGAAAACCCGAAGATCTGCCGGTGGACGACTGGCAAAGGGCGCTGCGCCAACAATTCGGGCGCGAGCAGCCGTTCCTTTTCGAGAACCTTGGCGACCATCCGGTCTTCTCCGATTTCGCCGTATTCAACCCCGACAGCGGTCGTCGCTACCGGGTGGCGATTCGCGGCGCCCATCCGGGCGACAATCTGTGCTCGTGTCCCGACTTCGCGACCAACGATCTGGGCACCTGCAAGCACATCGAATTCACGCTCGCTCAGCTCGGCGCCCGGCCGGGCGGCAAAGCCGCACTCGCAGCCGGCTTCCAGGCATCTTTCAGCGAACTGTTCCTCGACTATGCCGGCCAGCGACGCGTCCGCCTGCGTCTCGGCAGCGATTTTCCCGCAGCGCTACAGCCGGCCGCGAGCCGCCTGTTCACCGCCGCTCGCGGCTGGCAACTGGCGCCGGAACGTTTTGCCGATTTGCCGGCGTTCGTCGATCAGCTGCGTGCCGCCAGCCACGACCTGCGTTGCCATGACGATGCGCTCGCCTTCGTCGCCGAAGTCCGTGATGGCGAAGCGCGCCGGCTGACGCTCGCGGCCGCCTATCCGCTGGGCGCCGACAGCCCGCAACTGAAAACACTGCTGAAGACCGAACTTTATCCCTACCAGCGGGCAGGCGCACTGTTCGCCGCGGCTGCCGGTCGCGCCCTGATCGGCGACGAAATGGGCCTCGGCAAGACCATCCAGGCGCTGGCGGCGATGGAAATGTTCGCCCGTCACTTCGCCGCCGAGCGGGTTCTGATCGTCTGCCCTACCTCGCTCAAGCATCAATGGGAACGCGAGATCGCCCGCTTCACCGATCGTCGCGCGACGGTCATCGGCGGTCTGCGCACTGCCCGCCAGGCGCGCTATGCGCAGGAAGACTTCTGCAAGATCACCAACTACGAGACGCTCCATCGCGACCGCGACCTGATCGAGGCCTGGGCGCCGGATGTGGTGATCGTCGACGAAGCTCAGCGGATCAAGAACTGGAATACCATCGCCGCGCGGGCACTGAAGCGCATCGACAGCCCCTACGCGCTGGTCCTCACCGGCACCCCGCTCGAAAACCGCCTCGAGGAACTGATCTCGATCGTCCAGTTCGTCGACCAGCACCGGCTCGGGCCGACCTGGCGCCTGCTCGACGAGCATCAGCAGCGCGACGAACGCGGCCGCGTCGTCGGCTACCGGAATCTGCAGCAGATCGGCCAGACGCTGGCGCCGATCATGTTGCGCCGGCGCAAGGCGGAAGTGCTCGAACAACTGCCCGAGCGCGTCGACAATACCCTGTTCATGCCGATGACCCCGCAGCAGGCAGACTACCACGAAGAGAACCGCCAGGTGGTCGCTCGTATCGTGCAGCGCTGGCGCCACACCGGTTTTCTCTCCGACAGGGACCAGCTCCGTCTGCACTGCGGCCTGCAGAACATGCGCATGTCGTGCAACAGCACCTTTCTGATCGATCATGAAAGCGACCACGGCCACAAGGCGGACGAGTTGATTACCGTGCTCGACGACCTGTTTACCGATCCGCAGACCAAGGTCGTCGTCTTCAGCCAGTGGGTGCGCACGCATGAGTTGATCATCCGCCGTCTGGCCGAACGCGGCTGGGAGCATGTCCTGTTCCACGGCGGCGTTCCGGGCGGCAAGCGTGGCGCGTTGGTGGACCGCTTCAACAACGACCCCGCCTGCCGCGTTTTTCTCAGTACCGACGCCGGCGGCGTTGGCCTCAACCTGCAGCATGCGGCGGCGGTGGTAGTGAACATGGACCTGCCATGGAATCCGGCGGTGCTCGAACAGCGCATTGGTCGCGTTCACCGACTCGGCCAGACGCGCGGCGTCCAGGTCATCAACTTCGTCGCCAGAGGAACGATCGAAGAAGGGATGCTTTCGGTGCTGGCGTTCAAACAGTCACTGTTCGCCGGCGTCCTCGATGGTGGCGAGAGCGATGTCGTCCTGCAAGGTACGCGCCTGTCCAAGTTCATGGAGACGGTCGAACAGGTCAGTGGCGCGGTGGATGACCAGAGCGCGATTGAGGTCGACAGCCCGGACATTCAGCCGCTCGATGCGCTGCCGGAAGCAGGAACCGACGCTGAGCCTGGCGAGCTGGAAAAACCCGGCCCCGTGGCACGGTCGAACGACGAAAGCAGCCACCCCGACGCCGACCGACGCCGTCCTGCGGACGAGCAGCGAGCGGCTGCTGGCGCGCCAGCGCCGGCGACCGCCGATCCGTGGGCGCCGCTACTGGCGGCCAGCGCGCAGTTGCTCGGCGACCTTGCTGCGGCCTCGCAAGGCGAGCGCGAGTCGCCTTTCGTGCACACCGATCCGGCGAGTGGGCAGCGCTATCTCAAGCTGCCGATGCCCGACCCGCAAACGGTGCAACGCCTCGCTGAAGGGCTGCTGAGCCTGTTTGGTGGTCGTCACTAGCCACCGCACCACGATCACCATGGTCCCGGCTGGCCGCCGGCCAGGCGCGACTTTCATAGTAACGCCACTGGCGTCGCCAATCGACCGTCGCAAGGGCGGACAGAGCTAGCCCTGCCTGAGGCTTTCCAGGTAGTAGCTCAGCACCCTGCCAAGGTACTCGTCGGGCGAAGGCACTGTCAGCCCGACCGTTGACAGCAATTCCTGCGTGCGATGATTGGCAAAGGTCTGCTCGGTGGCGAGGTAATCGAGAAAGACCGGCAGCGTCTTTATCGCGCGCCTGGCCTCCGCCGGCATCAGCAGGCTCACTCCGTTGAGCAGGCCAGTAAACCATCGCGTGGGCAGCTTGATGACCGGTGGCAGACGACGGCCGGCGCCGGCAAAGGACTGCCGGACACTCTCGCGCAAGGGCTGCAGCGGCAGCGACAAGGCGGGGCCCGAGCACGAATGAAGGATGCGACCGCTACTGACCGTCGTCGTACTCGACCAGGCAATCGCGCCGGCGACGTAGTCAGCCGGGATGATGTCGAGCCGCGCCGCGCCGAATTGCGGCGACAGGCCCAGTGTGCGCCGGCCCGACAGGAACTCGCACAGGTGGTAGAAGACCTGGAAATGAATGATGCGGCCGGTGACACTGTCGCCGACGACCATGCTCGGCCGATGAACGGTCAGCGGCAGACCCCCTTCCACTTCGAGGCGGACGATTTCCTCGGCGTCTGCCTTGGCCTGCTCGTAGGTGTTGTGGAATTGTCTGGGGCTGGTCAGCCATTCTTCGGGAACCAGTCTATAGGTCCGCCCACCGACGCCGACCGTGCTGACCAGCTCGACTTTCTCGAGATGCGCACTGGCATGGGCCAGCGCCAGGATGTACCGCGCCGAGTCGACCGACGAGCGACGTGCCTGTTCAATCGGCAGGTTCATCCGCACGTTGCCTGCCGAGTGAACGATATGCGTGCACTCGGCGCAAAGCCGGCGGTAATCGGCAGCATCGAGACCGAAATCCGGCCGCGTGACATCGCCGCGCAGAGCGCGTAGCCGCTCGCGGGTGGGTTTATCGGTCACCTCGATCTGCCAGAATTGACAGAGGGCCGCCAGGCGTGCGGCCAGATCGTCGTCGCTTGGCGCACGCAAGAGCAGCGTGATCTGGTTGTCCGGCTGCCGCAGCAGCAAGGGTACCAACGCACTGCCGATCGCCCCGCTGGCACCGGTGATGAAATAGTTCTTCATGGGCTGCCATAGAAAGTCTGTTGGTCAGCGCTCCAGGCGTCGAAACGAGCGCCCGCAGCGGCATCGATTTGCCGGTAGAGATCTGCCAATGCCGACGCGTGCTTTGCTTCGATGGCATGCCGGCGTAATTTCAGGTTGGCCGTGAGTTGTCCACCGGCAATCGTCAGTGCCTGCGCGGTGATCACCAGTCCGGCCGGGCGTTGGTAGGCTGGCAGAGGACCGATGACCTCCACAACGGCCTTGCGCAGGCTCTTGAACAGGTCGTGCCGGCCCGTTTCCCAGGCCGCCTCGCTGACCACCAGCAGAGCGACCGGTTGTGCGCGCCGAGCGCCGAAGACCACCGCGTGCTCCAGTTGAGGGACCTGCCGCAGGGGGCTTTCGATGCTGGCGGGAGCAATTCGCCGCCCGGTCGAAGTCTTGAAGATCTCTGATTTCCGGCCGACCAGGGTAATGAAGCCGTCGGCGTCGATGGTTGCGAAGTCGCCGCTTGCCAGGTAGCCGTCGGCGCCCAGCGCGCTGGCAGCGCTCGCCTCGCCAAGATAGCCGGCGAAGACGCCCGGGCCACGCACCAGCAGTTCGCCGTCTTCCGCCAGGATCACTTCGCAGCCGACCACAGCCTGGCCGACGGTCCCGAAGCGCATATTGTCCGGCCGGTTGATGGACACCGGAATGATATTCTCACTGATCCCATAGGCCTCGAGGATTGGCAGACCCATGGCATGGAAACATTCGAGGAGCCAGACCGGCATGGGCGCCGAACCGCTGACCATGAAGCGCAGGTTCGGGCCAAGAGCGCCGCGCAGCTTGCCCAGCGCCAGCCAGTCGGCAAGTCTGAACTCCAGCCGCGAGCCGACGCTTCGCCGATGTCCTGCTCTGGCTGCCGAAGCATGGCGGTGGCCAACCCGCAACGCCCATTGCACCAACGCTTGTTGCCAGGCCGGTTGCTGCGCGATGGCCTCCTGTATTCCGGCATGAAGCTTTTCGAAGAAACGCGGTACACCGATGAACAGATCCGGTGCGATGGTCTTGATGAAGCGCATGACCTCGCGCGGGTCGCTCACGTAGTAGGTTTGCGCACCGCGACCGATGGCGCTGAGGTTGATCATCCGCTGAAACAGATTGGACAGCGGCAGCCAGCAAGCCAGGCGGCTGGCCGCGCCAACCTCTGGAAAAGCGGCGAGGATGGCCGAAGCAGCGAGGCACACCTGCCGATGGCTATACTCGATGCCCTTGGGCTCACCGGTGGTGCCCGAGGTAAAAATGATCGTCGCGGGGGTGTCCGCCTGCGCCTGATTCCAGTCTTCCTTGCCGCCTCCGTCGTCGAGGGCTTCGGCGAGCAGCGCCGCGAGTGGCACGACGCCAGGAGCCCCGGCCGCGTCGAGGCAGACGACGAAGCGCAGCTTCTTGCGTACCGCTTCGTCGATCTTGTCGAGTAGAGACGGATGCGCCAGCACCAGCCCGACGAAGTCGCAGCGCCGCGAGATCTCGCGGCTGTGCTCGTCGAGAGCATAGGGATCGAGGCCGACGGCGACGCCGCCGGCAGCGAGAACCGCCAATTGTGCGAAATCCCACTCTTGGCAACTCGGCGCCATGATCCCGACGCGACTCCCGGACGACAGACCGAGCTTGCGGAAGCCGGCGCTGAGGGCGGCAACGGCCTGACGATAGGCGCTCCAGCGAGTGCTTACCCATTCGCCGGCTGGCGAGAGCTGCCAGAGAGCGATGTCGTCCGGGGTCAGTGCGCTGCGCGCGCGCAGCAGGCCGGTGACCGTCCACCCGCTCGCAGCCATCGCCGCATCGTGAGACTGCACCTCGCTCACGGCAGACGCCGCCGACAAGAGGTCGCCACTCGGTACGCGCAGAACGGTTTCATTGCGGCTCCAGGACCGGGTCGTAGGCACCCCTGGGTTTGGTGATACGCAGCTCGTCGGCGGTCAGCCCGAGCCAGTTCATACTGCGGGTCACTTCCTTCCCCGGACCCAGGCGCTTGCGGATCAGGAAGTCGACGACCGGACCCATGATTCGCCAGTAGTTGCGGTTGGCCTTGCCATGCCGGATCAGGGTCGAGAATTCAGGCGCGTACGGGTTATAGCCAAAGACACGCAAATCGGAATACATCAGCAGCCAATTGATCGGGTAATTGCTGTGGATCGGGTTGGCATGTTTGCTCGAAGCAACCAGGCCCAGATCGACCACCTTGCGCATGATTTCCTCCTGGTTGTAGGGCCAGGCATGGAAGGGGGCGAGGTAGCGCGGGAATTGAGTGCCGGCTGGATAAGTCTTTGGATTGTAGAAGCGACCGAGATCGTCGGCGCCAAACTCCCCGCAGCTCACCATCTCGGGAGGCGTCCAGTCGGTCTCGCAGATCAGTCGGCGCGAGAACTCGTAGAGCATACGTTCCGGCTCCGGTTGCCCCGGCGAGTACCCGGCCAGCACCAGCGGAATACCTTTTTCGATGGCCAGCCGGAGGGCGTCGCCCTCGAAGAGCGGCGCATAGACATAGGAGAGCGTATACACCGCACCGCGTTCTTCCTGGTTGCGCAGCACATAACGAAAGGTCTTCTGGTAAAACTCCTGCGACGGCGAGTAGCTGAGGTGGTCGATATTCAGCTTGCCCAGAGCGCGCCTGATGTTGTCCCAGGCCAGCGGCGGAATGTTGATATCCACCGTGAACGCCAACACCTTGAGCTTGAGTTCGACGGCCAGCCGGTAGAGCAGATAGATGCTGTCCTTGCCGCCGCTCAGCGGCACCAGGCAATCGTATTGGCCCTGGCCTCTGGATTCGACCAGGGTCTTCTCAAAGTCCGCTTCATAGGCACGGCGTTCTTCTTCCGCCTGAGCGCTTTCTGTGGCGAGACCCGTGGTGTCGCGGCACAGATTGCAGCGCCCGTCATCGGACAGCGAGATACCGGGTACACGATCAGGCACCAGGCAGTTGATGCATCTCTTCATTCTTCCGTCTCCACCCTGGGCAGACCTCGCTGGGTCGCGGCCTGACCCGAGACCCACCGGGATTCAAGATGATCCGATTGCCTCAAGCCTGGCAATCATCGGGGAAGACGATGAGTTTGTCCATCCCGCCGCCGAAAGACTCTCTTCACGGCGACGATCGGGGAAAGCGAGGAGTCGACTCCTCGCCGGTGGACGACAGCGAGCGCAGCCCGGGACGCTGCGCACGCGGCAGGTGCAGCATCACCAGGTCGCTGCCGAGCAAGGTAACATGGCCATCGCGGCGATTGTCGCCGGTATCGCTGTACTCGAAGTGATAGACGCGACGCAGGCGCAAGCGGCCCTCGTCGTCGCGCTGCGGGCGCAGCGAACCCAACGCTACCGTGTCATCGAGCAGCAGCAGATCCTCGGCATCGCAAGCCGCACGAGCAGCGCGAATGCCGGCGTCGCGGGCCTTGAAGCTGTCGAGCCAGAACCAGCCGGCGGCCAGCAGCGCCAACAGGGTCATCGTTTCCATCCACGGCATCTCGTCTGGCTGCCTTTGTTGCGTGCGTCGCCAGGCGGCCGGACAAGTGGTCGTGGCTAGTCACATGTACTCATGGGAAAGGCGCTGCAGAATACTCTGCCGAGCGCCACGGTCGCGTGCGATCGGTACACGCTTGGCTATACTAGCGAAAAATGGCCAAGACGACACCCTGCACATCCCGACCGAGCCTGCTGCCCCCCCGCGCTGCTCACCTCCTGCTCTCCATCGCCACACTGCTCGCTGCGCTGCCGGCCGACCTGCAGGCTTTCGACTCCGGCGACCCGTTCGCCACCGACGCGATCACCCCGCTACGCCCTGCGCTGTCGCTCGATAGCGTGGACAAGGCCCTGATGCCTTGCCAGGCGCTGCCCGCCGACGCCGCCTACGGCGTCCTCGAGGTGGTCGACCTGGCGCTCTGCAGGAATCCGACCACCCGCGAGGTGTGGTCCTTCGCTCGCGTCCAGGCGGCCCAGGTGGGGGTCGCGCAGTCCGCTTTCCTGCCGACACTCGATGGGCGGTTGACCGTCGGTCGCGTCAGTGCCGATTCGCAAAGCGCCAACCAGCGCGGCGCGTCACTGACGCTGTCCTGGCTGCTCTTCGACTTCGGCGCCCGTTCGGCCAATCTCGAAGTCGCCCGGCAATTGCTCAAGTCCGCCGCGTCGACGCTCGACTCGACAGTCCAGAGCGTCTTCCTCAGTGCGCTGCAAGCGTACTATAACGCCCAGGCCGCCCGTGCTGCGGTCGTTGCCGCGCTGAAATCCGAGCAAGCAAGCCAGGCAAGCCTGTCGGCAGCCGAGGTCCGTTACCGGGTTGGCACCGGCACACCCGCTGACCGCCTGCAGGCGCAAACCGCCTGGTCACAGGCGACGCTCACCCGCATCAGGGCCGAGGGCGTACTGCGCAACACCCTTGGCCGGCTGGCCAACGTCATGGGACTCGACGCCAACCAGCAACTGCGCCTCGACGAGAGCCCTTCGGCGACTCCCGACGCCGCCTTCGACCGCGATGTCGCCGCGCTGATCGATGAGGCGCGCGAGCGGCGGCCTGACCTGAAAGCCGTTGAAGCCGATCTGAAAGCCGCGCAGGCGGGCGTAGACCTGGCGCGCGCCGCCGGCCTGCCGACGATCTCGCTGAACGCAGGACCCGCCTGGGAGAGCATCGGCGGGCTGTCGGCGAACGCCAATTCGGTCGGACTGGCGCTGAGTCTGCCCATTTTCTCCGCTTTCAACACCACCTACAACGTACGCACCGCCGAGGCGAGGTCCGGCGTTCAGGCCGCCCGGCTGGACAATGTGCGCCTGCAAGTCGCGCTCGACGTTTGGGAGGCCTACCAGAACCTGACGACGGCGACGCAGACGGTCCGGACGACCGCCGACCTGCTGGCCAGCGCCGAACATTCCGAGCGCGTCGCACTCGGCCGCTACAAGGCCGGAGTCGGCAACATCCTCGACGTTCTCAGCGCCCAGAGCGCGCTTGCCAACGCCCGCCTGCAGCGCGTTCAGGCGATGCTCGACTGGCACGTTTCACGCGCGACGCTGGCCAGGGCGATAGGCCTTCTCGACGGCAATCTCCTGCTCTCGCCAGGCGGAACCAGGAAAGCTCCGACGCCATGAAGCTCTCACGTGGGAAATCGGCCATCGCGGTCGTTCTTGTCGCGCTGCTTGCCGGCGGCGGCTACTATGGCTACCGCCAGAGCGTGGCGCAGTCGCTGGAGCAACGCTACAAACTGCAGACGATCGCAAATGGCGACATCACGCAGACAGTGTCGGCCAACGGCACGCTCAACCCGGTGGTGCTGGTCAGCGTCGGCACACAGGTCTCCGGTACGGTGACCAGGCTCTACGTCGATTTCAACGACCAGGTCGAAAAAGGTCAGGCGCTGCTCGAACTCGATAACTCGCTGCTCGCCGCGCAGGCGCGGCAAACGGCGGCCAACGTGGTGAACGTCGCCGCCGCGCTCGACCTCGCACGCGCCAACGAAGCGCGCATGAAAGCGCTGTTCGAACAGGAATACGTTTCACGCCAGGAACTCGAACAGGCCATCCAGACGCGCCGGTCAAGCGAGGCGCAGCTCGCGCAGGCGAAGGCCGCCGCCGACAAGGATCGGGTCAATCTCGGCTACACGACGATCCGCTCGCCGGTGTCGGGCGTCGTCGTAGACCGGGTCGTCGACCTCGGGCAAACGGTCGCCGCCAGCCTGCAGACGCCGACGTTGATCAAGATTGCCCAGGATCTCTCCGAGATGCGCATCGACTCGAGCTTTGCCGAGGCCGACATCGGCAAGATCAGGCCCGGGCAGAAGGTACGGTTTACCGTTGACGCCTTCCCCAACCGCAGCTTCCAGGGCGAGGTCCAGCAGATTCGCCTCAACCCGACCAGCCAGCAAAACGTCGTCACCTATAACGTTCGCGTCTCGCTCGCCAATCCCGAACAAATCCTGCTCCCCGGCATGACGGCCTACGTCAGCATCGGCGTGGCCAGCCGTCAGGATGTCCTGCTGGTGGCCAACGCCGCGCTGCGTTTCAAGCCGACCGACGCCACCGGCAACCAGAAACCCCCTGCCGACAGCGTCGGCGAAACAATGGGCAAGGGCGGCAAGCGCGACACCGCCAGGGGAACGGTCTACGTCATCGACAACGACGCGCTGAAGCCGGTGAACGTGCAGCTCGGCATCACCGACAACCGCAACACGGAGCTGATCGGTGGTGCTCTGCAGGCAGGCGACCGGGTCGTCATGGGCGAGAACGTGACGACGACCACCGGCAAACCGAGCAGCGTCGGCATGAGACTGTTCTGATGGCGCAGGCGATCGTTCGCGTCGTCGCCCTCGGCAAGTCGTACCCGACGGCTGCCGGCCCCTTCCCGGCGCTCAGGGGAGTCGACCTGGCCATCGAGCCGGGCGAGTTCGTCGCCATCATGGGGCCATCGGGCTCCGGCAAGTCGACCTTCATGAACCTCCTCGGCTGCCTCGACACACCCACCAGCGGTGACTACTTCCTCGCCGGCCGCAACGTGGCGCACATGGGCAAGGACAAACTGGCCGTCCTGCGCAACCGCACCATCGGCTTCGTCTTCCAGGGTTTCAACCTGCTGCCACGGATGACGCTCGAAGACAACGTCGCCCTGCCCCTGGTGTATTCCGGCATCGGCCGTGACGAGCGGCGGGCGCTGGCACGCCTGGAACTCGGCCGGGTGGGCTTGAGCGATTATGCGGCCTCGCTGCCCAGCCGGATCTCGGGCGGCCAGCAGCAGCGCGTCGCGATTGCCCGCGCACTGGTCAATGCACCACAACTGATCCTCGCCGACGAACCCACCGGCAACCTCGACAGCCATACCAGCGACGAGATCATGACACTGTTCGCTGCGCTCAATGACGAAGGCATCACGCTGATCGTGGTCACCCACGAGCCCGACATCGCTGCCCACGCCCGGCGGCAGGTCCGCTTCCTCGACGGACTGATGGTCAGCGACCTGCCGACGCCGGCACGGCGGGCAGGCCAGGCGCGCAGCGCATGCTGAAAGCGATGCTCGGCGAAGCTTGGCATGCGATGGGAGCCAACCGCCTGCGCACCGTGCTGACCATGCTCGGCATGGTCATCGGTGTCGGCTCGGTGGTCCTGATGATGGCCATCGGCCAGGGCGCTCAGTACGCCGTAGCGCAGACGATCAGCACCCTGGGCAGCAATCTGTACATCCTGATCTCCGGTTCCACCAGCGCCGGCGGCTTGCGCAGCGGCGGTGGCGGCGGCCCGACGCTCACTGTCGCCGACGCCGACGCGATCGCCGAGCTCGACGGCGTCAGCCAGGTGGCGCCGATGCAGCAGGGCACGCAGCAACTCGTCCATGGCGCCAACAACTGGAGTTCCACAGTCGTCGGCACGACTCCCGCCTACTTCGATGCCCGTTCATGGACGATCGTCAGCGGTTACCCTTTTGGCGATTCGGACGTGCGCGCGGCGACCCGCGTCGCACTGATTGGCCAGACCGCTGCCGACAACCTGTTCGGTGCCGACGATCCGCTCGGCAAAACGATCCGCATCCGTCAGAGTCCTTTCGTGATCATCGGAGTGCTCGGCAAGAAAGGACAGAACCTGGACGGACGCGATCAGGACGACACCGTGATCATTCCGCTGACCACCGCCCAGCGCAAGGTCTTCGGCAACCCCTTCCCGGGCTCGGTGCGCCTGATCATGGTCCAGGCCCATTCGGCGGAAGCGATGCCGGCGGTCGAGAAGAGCATGACCGCGCTGCTCCGCCAGCGCCATCGACTGCGCGAAGAACAGGACAACGACTTCTATTTGCGCAACCTGGCTGCCGCCGCCGACTCGGCCGCCGAAACCACGCGCGTCATGTCGCTCCTGCTCGGCGCCATCGCCTCGGTCTCGCTGCTCGTCGGCGGCATAGGCATCATGAACATCATGCTCGTCTCAGTGACCGAACGAACGCGCGAGATCGGCATCCGGATGGCCATCGGCGCCCGCCAGAAAGACATCCGCGCCCAGTTCCTGCTCGAAGCGCTGATCATCTCGGTCGCCGGCTGCCTGATCGGCCTCGTCTTCGGCGTCCTTGGCGCGCTCTCGATCAACGCCGTCACCGACATGGTGATCGTCATTTCCGGCGGCTCGGTCCTCGTGGCCTTCGCCGTCGCCGCCGGCATCGGCATCTTCTTCGGCTTCTATCCGGCGCGCCGCGCGGCGGCGCTCGATCCGATCGAGGCGCTGCGCCATCAATAGCCTGACCGGCTACAATCTCATAGTCGGCTGAGGCGATGGCCTTGCTGCGCAGCAGGTGGTCATCGACAGGATCTGTTTAGCGCCCTATACTGAGCCCTGTTTAACGTGCCACGGAGCAATCATGACCCACCAAGTGCTTACGGAGACCACTGCCAGTGTCTCTGAACTCAAGAAGAACCCGATGCGCACGGTGGCTGCTGGTGAAGGCTTCGCGGTCGCGATTCTCAATCGGAACGAACCGGCCTTCTATTGCGTGCCCGCCAAGGCTTATGAAGCGCTGATGGATAAGCTAGAAGACCTGGAACTGAACGCCATCGCCGATGCGCGCGCCGGACAGCCGGTCATCAGAGTTACCCTTGATGACCTTTGAACTGGCGTTTCTCGATGACGCGTTGACAGAATGGGAACACCTCGACCATCCCGTCCGCGAACAATTCAAAGCCAAATTGCGCGAGCGCCTGGAAAACCCGCGCGTACCTTCCGCCAAGCTCAGCGGCCACAGCGACCGTTACAAGATCAAGTTGCGCAGTGTCGGCTATCGGCTCGTTTATGAGGTGTGCGATCAGGAGATCATTGTCGTAGTGGTTGCGGTGGGCCGTCGCGACCGTAACGCCGTGTATACCGCAGCGGCGAAACGACCCGTGCCGGAATCTCGATGACTTGCCGAGGGATCTGACCGTAGTGGCAACTGCCGATTGAGGCACTACGCCATCAATGGCCCGACAGGCTACAATCTCGCGCTCAAAACCACCACGAGACCCTAGCCCATGCCCATTTTCGCCATCGGCGCCCGCCGCCCACAGTTCGACCCACAAAGCTGGGTCGCCCCAACCGCCGTCGTCATCGGCGACGTCCATCTGGCGAGAAACGCCTCGGTCTGGTGGAACGCCACGTTACGCGGCGACAACGATCCGATCAGCATAGGCGAGAACAGCAACATCCAGGACAACAGCGTGTTGCACACCGATGAAGGCGTACCGCTGACGATCGGCCGCAACGTCACCGTCGGCCACCTGGTGATGCTGCATGGCTGCACGGTCGGCGACGGTTCGCTGATCGGCATCGGCTCGGTGCTACTCAACCGCTCGGTGATCGGCAAGGGCTGCATCGTCGGCGCCAACACGCTGATCCCCGAAGGCAAGGTCTTTCCCGACCACTCGCTGATCGTCGGCTCACCCGGCAAGGTGTTTCGCCAGCTCAGCGATGAAGAAGTCGCCCGCCTCGCGCATAGCGCCGAGCACTATGTCGCCAACTGGCAGCGCTACCTGCGCGAACTGGCAGCCTTGTAAGGGGCGAAACGACCCGTGTCGGCATCTCCATCAGTGGCCAAGCGACTTGACCCCCAGGCCACGCCGCGCGCCTTGACCGGCGCCAGACACGCCCGCTGCGTCCGGGGTTCGGCGCAGGCGGGCGGCACGTGCCTTGCCTTGCGGGGAGTGTCGGAAAATTTTACACTTGCCCCTCACTTCCGGCCATCACCGGGCCGATAAAAGCCTGGCAGAAGAGATGTGAAGACTATATTTGTGTTAAAAAACAATAGACTGAACTTTTTTTCCCGGAAACTGAAGAATCATGGCACGGGCTTTGCTATATAGAAGCAAGCGGACGACAACTGACCGCGGCGGCAAACTCATTAGCGAAATTGAACAACATTCCCTTGAGGAGAATTTAATGAACGTACGTAAACTGACTTCCGCCCTGGCGATCGCTGGCATCATGAGCCTTCCGGCCATCGCCCAGGCGATCACCGTCGCCGGGATCAACTTCCCCGCCGGACTCGTCTTCGAAACGGCCAACCTCTTCGAGGCCGAAGACTTCAGCAAGCCTGGCAACGGCGACGGCGTGATCCAGGTCGGTGAATACCTGCTCGGCATCGGCTACGTGACGTCGATCCAGGACGCAGCGAACAATGTGGTCTGGTCGAATGGGCAAAACGGCAAGGAGCTGACCATCAAGATCAGCAACTACTTGGCGCAAAGCGCTTCCACCACGCCTGTCGGCGGACCGATCTTCCTCGACCAGATCCTCTTTTCAGGGGGCAATGTCGAAATCTACTCGCAAGATGTGGGTACCTTCAGCGCGGCTGGCTCGCAAGCCGCCGGCGTGGCAAGCGTCAGCGGCGGTGCCAACAACGTGCTCTTCCTGAGCCTGGTCGGTTCTCCGCTCGGTGGCTACGCCCCCGATGGCATCACGCCAATAACGCTGGAGTCCGACGGTCTGCGCAACGGCGGCAACCCCTTCGAAACCGCGTTCAACCTTAGCGGCCGTGGTTTTCTCGATATCACCGGTGGCGTTGCTGCCGGATATTTTGACACCGATACCTTCCTGTGCGGTGCGTCGAGCGGAGCTCCCTGCCCGGACCTGGCAGACAAGACCTTCTCGTCGTCGTCGCAACTCGCAGCGACTGCAGGTACTTCATGGACCTCGCGTGGCACTGGCGAAATCTACGACTACGCCATCCCGGAACCCGCCAGCCTGGCTCTCCTGGGTATCGGCCTGCTGGGTATCGGTTTCGGTCGCCGCAAGGCCGCTGCCGCCGCCTGAGCCTGATCGTCAGTCCGCTGCACCTGAAACCCCGCCTTATGGCGGGGTTTTTTTTCGTCCCCTGGTTCTGTCGCGACCCCTACTTGGTCGCAATGATGGCCGTGTGTTCTCTCGGCAGTTCAACGCGTTCGATGGTCGAAAAACCGGCCTGTCGACACAGTTCCTCGTACTCCTTTTTCATGTAGATCATTCCCCTTCCGGTCGCCAGTCCGATGAAATAAGGGGAACCCATGGCCGCCGCAAGGGGCCCATCGCCTGAATCCTGTTCCATGATGTCGAAGACGATGACCCGCCCCCCTGGGGAAAGTTTGTCGTAGGCTTTTTTCAGGAAGGAGATGTCTTCCGATTTTGACCAGATGCACAGGAAGTGGCAGAACATGAAAGCATCCGCTCCTTCTGGAAACGAATCGGTGAACACGTTGCCAGGCACTGCCGACAGCCGATCGGACATTCCTTGCCGGGCAAAATTCTCGGCCGCCTTGCCGCAAATACTCGGCAAGTCGAAAACGCGGCCCTGTAAGTGAGGGTGCCTACGGGCGACGGCAAGGAGATTGGTCCCATTGCCACCGCCCAGGTCGACCAGTAATCGCGTCTTGCCGAAATCGACATATCTCGCCAGGAGATCATTGGCCTGAACGGAAATTTCCTGCATTGAGTCCTGGAAGATCTTTTCCAGCGCCGGGTGCGCTTCCAGGCGTTCATATAGCGTTTCTCCGGTGCCGGAAATTTCCTCCAGACCAACGTTTCGCTGTTCCTTGAGAGACTCGAGAAAGCGCGCCATCGGCTTGTACACTATGTATTTTTGCCACAGGATCGTGGCCTTCACGTTGCGCGGATTCTGGGAAGAGAAAGCGATTCGCGCCATTATGGTGTTGGCGTAACGATCGCCCCTCTTTTTCAGGACACCGTTGGCCGTCAGCGTCTGTACCAGGATTCGGCAGGGCTGCTCGGCCAGGTCCAGCCGACGTGCCAGCTCGGCAAGAGTCATGGCCCCTTCGGCACGCAGGATGGTGAACAAATCCAGCTCCACCGCCGCCGCCAATGCCTGAAAGTAAATATGGCCGGCGGCAATACGATAAAACTGCTTGATGGAAGACGCCAGGACGATGCCATCCACAAAATGGACGCGATACATCCGCTCCGACCACAGCCAGAGGCGAGACATCAATTGCGATCTCATTCCTTTCCCCCTTTAGCCAAATTCACCGTACCGAAACAATCCGGCGGGCGAAACCAGCGCCATCGGCAGGAACGTAATGATCGACCCAGCCGCACAGCATCATCTTAGCTGATCAGCGGCCGGGGAACGGCCAAAATTCGCCTTCGGCGAGGCGTCGACTTCCCTCGTTCGCTGTGCCGATGTCGAGGATGCCTGCCCGGGACTTCGGTGAGACGGCGACGGCAAGCATCGAGCCGTGCGCTTGCCGCCCGGCTCGCCGGGCTTGATGGTCTCCCGGCCAATTACGCGATCACGCCGCCTCCGAGGCAGACGCGACTCTCGTAGACGACCGCCGACTGCCCCGGTGTGATCGCCCATTGCGGCTCGGCAAAACTGATCAGGCACGAGCGCGCGTCGACCCGCTCGACCTCGCACGGTGCGTCGGCCTGGCGGTAGCGCGTCCTGGCGGTATACACCCAGTGCGTATGCGGCGGCTCGCCGGAAACCCAGGACAGATCGCTGGCCGTCAACTGGTCGGCCAGCAGCGCCGGATGGGTATGCCCCTGGACGACGTAGAGGACGTTCCTGGCGATATCCTTCCTGGCCACGAACCAGGCGTCGTGGTCACCACTGGCGCCAGTCCTGCCGCCTTTCACCCCACCGATGTGCAGGCCCTTGCGCTGGCCGATGGTGTGGTAGGCGACGCCATCGTGCTCGCCGAGCACCCGGTCGTCGTCGAGGCCACGAATCTCGCCTTTCTTTGCCGGCAGATAGCGCATCAGGAACTCCTTGAACGGTCGCTCGCCGATGAAGCAGATGCCGGTCGAATCCTTCTTGAGCGCCAAATGCAGCCCGGCCGCGGCGGCCATCGCTCGAACCTCGCGCTTGTACAGCCCGCCCAGCGGGAACAGCGTCTTCGCCAATTGCTGCTGATTGAGACGATGCAGGAAATAGCTCTGGTCCTTGGTGCCGTCCTCGGCCTTGAGCAACTGCCAGGCGCCTGCGAACTCGCGCACACCGGCGTAATGACCGGTGGCGATCCGGTCGGCGCCGATCTTCAGCGCATGCTCGAGAAAGGCGCTGAACTTGATCTCCGAGTTGCACAGCACGTCCGGGTTCGGCGTACGACCGGCCTGGTATTCTTCGAGGAAGTGCGCAAAAACGCGTTCCTTGTATTCGCCGGCGAAGTTCACCACTTCGACATCGATGCCGAGGGTGTCGGCAACGCTGAGCACGTCGATCAGATCCTGACGCGACGAGCAATATTCGTCGGTATCGTCGTCCTCCCAGTTCTTCATGAACAGGCCAAGCACATGCCAGCCCTGTTCCTTGAGCAACAGGGCTGCCACCGACGAATCGACGCCCCCTGACAAGCCGACAACCACTGTTTTGTTCATCTCTTTGCCCTTGCTAGCGTTCGACAGTCGATTCCTTGCCAGGCCCGCCGACCAGCACGGTTCCCACTCCCTCCACTTCGCCTGCGCCGGCCAACCAGTCCGCCAGCGCCATCACCACGGCGGGCTGGCCGTTGTCGCGAAACCAGCTATCGACGACATGGCGCGCCGACCCGCCAGCCGTAGCCCGCTCGCCGGCCGGATCCTCCAGTTCTTCGATCTGCGCCGAGTAGTGCAGCTCGAACAGATAGCGTGTGCGTTGCACCACTTCGAGAACACGGTGGAAACGTAGCCAGCCGCGCGCTTCGAGCAGGTGCAGCAGGCGGGTGGTGGTCGTCGAGTGGTCGATACAGTCCATCCGTCCATAGACGCCGTGGTCGGCGTAGTTGCCGCCGCGGTCGGCCGAAATCGGCGTCTGCTCACCGGCCCAGCCGAGCAGCCAGCCAATCGCCAGCGACAGCCTTTCACGCTCGTCGGGCGCGCTCTGCGCAGTGCCGAGCAGCGCGCGCACCTGATCCAGTTGATGGCCAGCATAGTGCACCTCAGCCTCGGCCAGACAACCGTAGTTGTAGCAGACGCGCACCGTCTCGGCCATCGCGCCAGGCGCCGCGCAACCGAGCGCCAACCACAGCAGCCACATCATGGGCCGTAGTGGGTCAGCAATTCAAGCGGATAGCGCCGGCCGGCCAGCCAGTCCTCGATGCAGCGCAAGACCAATGGGCTGCGGTGATGCGCTTCGCGCTGCCTGATTTTGGCGAGCGTCAGCCAGTGAGCAGCCAGGATGCCCTCATCGAGCGAGCGCACCGGATCGTGCCCGGTAATCTCGCCCCCGAAGGCAAAGCGCAGATAGGTCAGGTCGCGCGCCTCGTTGCGGTAGTTGTAGACGCCAAGCAGGTATTGCGGATGCAGCGTATAGGCAGTCTCTTCGAGGGTTTCGCGAATCACGGCAGCGATCAGTGATTCGCGGCACTCGAGATGGCCAGCCGGCTGGTTGTAGCAGATGCCGTCCTCGGTTTCCTCTTCGACAAGCAGAAAGCGGCCGTCGCGTTCGAGCACCGAAGCGACGGTCACATTGGGTTTCCAGACCATGGCAGCCACCTTGCAGAGCGAGCAAAGAGGCCATTTTACCGCCAACGGAGAGGCGAAATCGGCTAGAATTTCCGCTTCAGGATTTCCGGCAAAGGGAGAAGAGACCATGTCCATGGCGGATCGCGACGGATTCATCTGGTACGACGGCAAGCTGGTGCCGTGGCGCGACGCTACTACGCACGTGCTGACGCATACACTGCACTACGGCATGGGGGTTTTTGAGGGTATCCGCGCCTACAAGGCCGAAAAGGGCACGGCCATCTTCCGTCTCAGGGAGCATACCGACCGCCTGTTCAACTCGGCGTATATCTTCCAGATGAAGATGCCCTGGGACAAGGCCACCTTGCTCGAAGCACAGAAAGAAGTGGTGCGCGCCAATGAACTCGATTCCTGCTACATCCGACCGATCGTCTTCTACGGTTCGGAGGCCATGGGAATCGCCGCCACCGCGGTCAGCACGCACGTCGCCATTGCCGCATGGCCCTGGGGTGCTTACCTCGGCGCCGAAGGGATGGAGAAGGGAATTCGGGTCAAGACTTCATCCTTCACCCGTCACCACGTGAATATCAACATGTGCCGCTCGAAGTCGGTCGGCACTTACACCAACTCGATCCTCGCCCACCAGGAAGTGGCGCACGACGGCTACGACGAAGCACTGCTGCTCGACGTCGACGGCTACGTCGCCGAGGGTGCCGGCGAGAACGTCTTCATCGTCAAGAACGGCAAGCTGTACACCCCGGATCTGACGTCCTGCCTCGAGGGCATTACGCGCGCCTCGGTGCTGCAGCTCGCTGACGAACTGGGTATCCCGGTGATCGAAAAGCGGATCACCCGCGACGAGGTGTATTGCGCCGACGAAGCCTTCTTTACCGGCACCGCCGCCGAAGTGACGCCGATTCGCGAACTCGACAATCGCCAGGTCGGTGCCGGCCACCGCGGGCCGATCACCACTCGCCTCCAGAGTCTGTTCTTCGACTGCGTGAACGGCCGGGTGCCGGCGCATGAAGACTGGCTCGCCTACGTATAAGCTCAGTTTGCAAGGTTGCTACCATGTCTCGGAATATCCCGCAGAAGCCCATCCCAGTTATCGAGGTCACTGCCCGTGACCTGCCGCTGCACTGTCCGACGAAAGGTGCACCGCTCTGGGCCAGGCACCCGCGCGTCTTTCTCGACGTCACGCACAGCGGCGAAGTCATCTGCCCCTATTGCAGCGCCCACTATGTCTTCACGGGTGAATTGCCCAAGGGGCACCACTGATCGTCGGCAGCCCGGCTAGCCCGGTGAAGTGCCGACCATGAAAGCCCTGATCGTCGCCCCGTCGTGGATCGGCGACACGGTGTTGGCACAACCGCTGTTCATGCGGCTGCACGAACAAACCCCCGGCCTGCAACTCGACGCGCTCGCGCCCCGCTGGGTGGCGCCAGCCCTTGAACGTATGACGGAGATCGCAGAGATTGTCGACAGCCCCTTCGCGCACGGCGAGTTGTCGCTCAGAGCGCGCCACCGGCTGGCCCGCCAACTGGCGCCTTGCGGCTACCAGCGAGCCTACGTGCTGCCCAATTCGCTCAAGTCGGCGCTGATCCCGTTTCTGGCCGACATTCCCGAACGTATCGGCTTCGTCGGCGAAAGCCGCTACGGATTGATCAACCACCGGCATAGGCTGAACGAGGCGCTGCTGCCGCAGATGAGCGAACGCTTCGCGCAACTCGCCGAGAGCCCCGGAGGGTCACTGACCAGACCCCTGCCCCGGCCACGCATCACTTCCAGCAGCAGGCAGCGCGCCGCCACGCTGGCTGCCCTCGGCGTCGATCTACCCTCCAGGCTGGCGGTCTTCTGCCCCGGCGCTGAATACGGCCCGGCCAAGCGCTGGCCGGCACGGCATTTCGCGACGCTGGCCAATGCGCTGGCCGAGAGAAACTACGCGGTCTGGCTGCTGGGCTCAGCCAAGGACCGGGCCATCGGCGACGAGATCGTCGCTCTGGCGAGCCCGGCTGCGCTACCGCTGAATCTCTGTGGTGCCACTTCGCTGCCCCAGGCGATCGACCTCCTGGCCGCAGCCTCGCTCGTCGTGTGCAACGACTCCGGCCTGATGCACGTTGCCGCTGCCCTTGACCGGCCACTGGTGGCGGTCTATGGCTCCTCATCGCCGGGCTTCACGCCGCCGCTCTCGGAGCGCGCGAAGATCATCAGTCTTGAACTCGACTGCAGCCCCTGCTTCAAGCGTGAATGTCCGCTGGGCCATCTCGACTGCCTGAACAAACTCGACCCGCAGCGCGTTTTGGACGCCTGCCTGAGCGGGGTGCCCGCATGATCGTTGTCTTTGCCACCCCCGAGGATGTCGAGACAAGCTTCTACGAAGCCATCGCGCGTGCCGATCTGGCTGCCCTGATGAGCGTCTGGGCCGACGACGAAGACATTGTCTGCATCCACCCAACCGGCCAGCGCCTGACCGGCGCGGCAGCCATCCGCGACAGTTGGCGAGCTATCTTCGCCAACAACCCGCGCCTGACGGTGCGCCTGTCGCGCGCCGTTCGCTGGAGCGGCATGCTGTTGGCGGTGCACAGCGTCGTCGAAACGCTCTACATCGGTGGCGAACTCCGGCCGCACGGCCCAATGCTGGCCACCAACGTCTTCCAGCGCGGCGCCAGTGGCTGGCGGCTGCTCTCGCATCACTCGTCAACGGCCGCCGACAAGGACGTTGCCGAGGCCCCGGCGAGTAGCGAAAGCGACGGGAAAACGATACGGACACTGCATTGAGGCTTGCCCGAGCGGGAATGTCGGCTTCCTCACCGGAGCCTGCCAGGGCGACTCGACTGGCTGCCGCAGCGCATTCTTCGCTATTTTCAGCACGAGGTATGACATGAACGCTCCTTTGCCCGCAGAAATCTTCAAAGCCTATGATATTCGCGGCATCGTCGGCCAGACGCTGACCGCCGACAGCGTCCGGCGGATCGGACACGGTATCGGTTCGCTGGCCCTTGATCGCGGCCAGCGCGCGATTGCCGTCGGCCGTGACGGGCGCCTCTCGGGACCTGAGCTGGCAGCGGCGCTGATGGCAGGAATCAGGATGGCCGGCATCGACACCATCGATGTCGGTTGCGTGCCGACGCCGGTGGTCTACTTCGCTGCACACCAACTGGGCTGCCACAGTTGCGTTGCCGTCACCGGGAGCCACAACCCCCCCGACTACAACGGCCTGAAGATGGTCATCGGCGGCGAGACACTCGCCGGTGAGGCGATTCAGGCGATCCGCCAGCGCGTCGACCGCGGCGCCCTGAGCAGCGGCAGCGGCCAGGCAAACAGCGCCGACGTCCGCCAGGCCTACCTCGCCCGCATCGTCGGCGACGTCCGCCTGGCACGCCCGATGAAGATCGTCATCGACTGCGGCAACGGCGTTGCCGGCGGCATTGCCCCGGAACTCTTTCGTGCGCTCGGCTGTGAGCTGGTCGAACTCTTCTGCGAAGTCGACGGCCACTTCCCGAATCACCACCCCGACCCGTCGAAACCTGAAAACCTCCAGGACGTGATCCGCGCGCTGCGTGCGACCGATGCTGAACTTGGCCTTGCCTTCGACGGTGATGGCGACCGCCTCGGCGTGGTCACCAGGGACGGCGAGATCATCTACCCGGATCGTCAACTGATGCTTTTTGCCGCCGACGTGCTCAGCCGCTGCCCCGGCCAGCAGATCATCTACGACGTCAAGTGCACGCGCCTGCTGGCGCCCTGGATTCGCCAGCACGGCGGCGAGCCGCTGATGTGGAAAACCGGCCACGCACTGGTCAAGGCCAAGCTCAGGGAAACCGGCTCGCCGCTGGCCGGCGAAATGAGCGGCCACGTGTTTTTCAAGGAGCGCTGGTTCGGCTTCGACGACGGCCTCTACGCCGGCGCCCGGCTGCTCGAGATCCTGTCGCGCGCAGGCGACGCGAATGCGGCGCTCAAGGCGCTGCCCGACAGCAGTTCAACGCCCGAGCTGAACATCAGCATGAAGGAAGGCGAGCCCCTGGCGCTGATCGAGGATCTGCGGCGCGACGCGCACTTCGAGGGTGCACGCGAGATCATCACCATCGACGGCTTGCGCGTCGAATATGCCGATGGTTTCGGGCTGGCGCGATCATCGAATACCACGCCGGTGGTCGTGCTGCGCTTCGAGGCCGACGACCACGCTGCCCTCGACCGCATCCAGGCCGATTTTCGGCGGGTTCTCGAAGCAGCGCGACCCGGCCTGGCGCTGCCCTTCTAAGGCTTTGAATCCTTGCCCCGGACGACCGCCAGACATGGCCGGCAGCGATGACTGATCAGTTTCTCGCCAACGCCTTCCTCTTCCGCCAGCCGATCCTGAACCGGAAACAGGAACTCGCCGGCTATCAGTTGTCGTTTCGCGGCAGCGAAAAGGGCGCTGCCGACGGCCGCAATTGCCGCGGTGACAGCGCCCCGCTGTGCGCCGCTTACTCCGAGCTGGGCATGCGCAGCGCGCTGGGCAACACCTGTGCATTCATCGGCATCGATGCCGATTTCCTGCATCAGGAGTCGATCGAACTGCTGCCGCCCGAGGGCGTCGTCCTCGAACTGCTGCTCGACGGACTACCCGACAAGGAAACCCTGACGCGCTGCAGCAAGCTGCGCGAGCGCGGCTATGCGCTTGCTCTGACCGACTACCGGGGTATCGACGCGCGCAGCCGGCTGCTGCTGCCAATGGTCGAGGTGATCACGATCGACCTCCACGCGGCCGGCGAAGACCAACTCCTTGACCTGGCCGGATCGCTGCGGCACCTGCCGATCAAGCTTCTGGCCCAGGAGGTAGATAGCCACGAGCAGATGCAACGTTGCCAAAGCCTGGGCTTCGCGCTTTTTCAGGGTCGCTACTTCGCTTTGGCCGAAATCGTCAGCGGTCGTCGCCTGTCGGCCTCACAGGCCGCCCTGATACGCTTGATCAACCTCGTCGGGCGCGACCTGGAAACGGCAGTGATCGAGGATGCTTTCAAGCACGAACCGGCGCTGACCCTCAACCTGCTGCGCGTGGTCAACGCGGTCGGCCGCCGCGGTAGCCGCTTCGCACAACCGGTGACCTCGCTGCGCCACGCAATCACCCTGCTCGGGCGGCGCCAATTGCAGCGCTGGCTGTCTCTACTGCTGCTGGCACCGACCAGCGGCACCTTCGACCCGGCCCGCTCGCCCTTGCTGCAGGTTGCCGCCCTGCGCGGACGGATGATGGAACTGCTGGTCGATGCCGCTCAGCCACGAGACCACAAGCTGGCCGATCTGGCATTTCTCACCGGCATCCTGTCGATGATGCCGCTGGCCCTCGGCCTGCCGATTGAAGAAATCATCGACCAGATTGCCGTCGAACGCGAAGTCCGGAGCGCACTTTGCCGGCACGAAGGTCTGCTCGGCACGGCCCTGGCGCTGCTCGAACGTTTCGACGGCGACGATGCAGCGGGCTGTGATGAGCTGTTGTCGGCACTCCCCGGCCGCTTCGACCGCCAGGCACTGAATACCTGCCTAAGCGTCGCTCTACGCTGGTTGAACTGCGCCAGCGCGTGAATCCAGGCTAGAACATATCCATATTCACGCACAGCCGGTTGCCGCCGGTTTCGCGCGCGCTGGCGAGCAGTGACTGGACGCGCTCGATCAGCGCCCCGGCGTCCTCGCCGGTGTATTCGGTCACTCCGCCGCTGATCGTCAGCCAGGGCTCGTGGATGTGCGAATCGTTTGCCTCGCTCGAATCCATCAAATGACTCGCTTCAACGGCTTCACGTAAACGCTCCAGCCCCACCATGGCCTCATTGACACGCACATTGGGCAGGATCAGCAGGAACTGATCCTCGCCGAACCGGCCGATCATGTCGAACTCACGCAGGCTCCCGGCCAGCAGTCGGCCCAGGTCGGCGAGCAACTGCTGGCGAGCTTGCCCTGCGTCCGCTATCCCTCCCCCGGACGAGTTGTCGATGGCCAGCAAGGAGAGGGCGAAAGGTGTGCCGTAACGCTGAGCACGGCGACTCTCGTCATCGAGCAGGAGGAGAATATGGCGCTGGTTGAAAACCCCGGTGAGCGGGTCGTGCGTGGGCAGTTGGCAGCCTTCGCTCGCCAGGCGCGTGTCCCGAGTCAGGTCGGCAAGCGTCACTAGAACACGCCGCAGGCTGCCGTCGTCGGCAAAGACCGGAAAGGCACTGGCCTTGTACCAGGTACTTGACCGCGACTGCTCGTGCCTGATCCCGATGGCGCGCTGGCGCAGCGGTTCGTGAGTCATCACGACCTGCATTTCGGGGCGTTCTTGGTCGGCCAGGGGGCGCCCATTTTCGTCCTCCCACAGGGTCGGCGTCGAGCCGAGAAAGACGCCGGCCTGCGTATTGCTCTGTTGCAGCGCTCCGTTGGCAGCGAAGACGAGGAGCCCGATGCTCAGGCTGTCGAGCAACTCGGCATAACGCCCTATTTCTGCGTCATCGGCACGCAGATCGACGAGCGGCAGGCGGTTTTGGCTATTGAGCATCAGTGGGAGCGCACGGAAGGACCTCGGAATCTTAGCCCAGAACTCGGCGAGACAGCCGCCGAAAGAGCATCTCATACAAATCATGAATGCCGCCCGGCGTGTTGCCGGGGCGGCGTTCAGGCGGCCGCCAGCGCCTGTTCCAGATCGGCGATCAGATCATCAATATGTTCGATACCGATCGACAGCCGAATCATTTCCTCGGAGACGCCCGCCCTGGCCAGTTCGGCCGCCGCCAGTTGGCGGTGGGTGGTCGACGCCGGGTGGCAGGCGAGCGACTTGCTGTCGCCGATGTTGACCAGCCGGGTGAACAGCCCTAGCGCGTCCTGGAAGCGCGCACCGGCTACCGATCCGCTGCAGTCGGTCCCTTTGACGCCAAAGGTGAGAATGCCGGAAGCCTTGCCGCCCATGTACTTCTGCACCAGGGCGTGGTCCGCATGGTCAGCCAGCCCGGCGTAATTGACCCAGGCAACCTTGGCGTGGCCCTGCAGATAGGTGGCAATTCTTTCCGTGTTGCTGCAGATGCGGTCCATGCGCAGCGGTAGCGTCTCCAGCCCCTGCAGGATCAGGAAGGCGTTGAACGGCGAGATCGCGGCACCCATGTTGCGCAGCGGCACCACACGAGCACGCCCGATGTACGCCGCCGGACCCAGCGCTTCGGTGTACACGACGCCGTGGTAGGAAACGTCAGGCTCGTTGAGGCGCTTGAATTTCACTTTGTGTTCGGCCCAGGGAAAACGGCCGCTATCGACGATCATGCCGCCGATCGAGTTGCCGTGACCGCCAATGTACTTGGTCAGCGAGTGGACGACGATGTCGGCACCGTGTTCGAACGGGCGGCACAGGTAAGGCGAGGGAACGGTGTTGTCGACGATCAGCGGCACGCCGTGCCGGTGCGCGATCTCGGCGAGTTTCTCGAAGTCGGTGACGTTGCCCAGCGGATTACCGACCGATTCGCAGAAGAGCGCCTTGGTCTGGCCATCGATCAGCTTCTCGAAGCTTGCCGGATCGGCGTGGTTGGCAAAGCGGGTGTTGATGCCGTACTGCGGCAGCGTGTGGGCGAAGAGGTTGTAGGTGCCACCGTAGAGAGTCGACGCCGAGACGATGTTGTCGCCCGCTTCGGCGATCGTCTGGATGGCGTAGGTGATCGCCGCCTGTCCGCTGGCCAGGGCCAGCCCGCCGATGCCGCCTTCGAGCGCGGCAACGCGCTTCTCGAGGACATCCTGCGTCGGGTTCATGATCCGCGTGTAGATGTTGCCGGCCACCTTGAGGTCGAACAGGTCAGCCCCGTGCTGCGTGCTGTCGAAGGCATACGAGGTGGTCTGGTAGATCGGTACGGCGACTGCCTTGGTCGTCGGTTCCGGGCTGTAGCCGGCGTGGACGGCGAGCGTTTCAAGTTTCATGCAGCATCTCCCTGGTTGGTTGGCGCGGTGTTGGCAACGGGTAGCGTCCGATCAGGACAAGTGTGGCAGCCCGAGATACGCGCGCGAACGCATCTCGGTCAGCCGACTGGCGGTGCGAAAGAATTCGCTGGCCTGCGTGCCCTGTGTGTAAAGCCCTTCCGGAGCACAGTCGGCGGTGGCAATCAGCTTGACTTTGTGATCATAAAAGACGTCGACCAGCCAGGTGAAGCGCCGCGCCTCGGATGACATGCTGGCCGACATCTTTGGAATCTCCGACAACAGCACCGTATGATAGCTCCGCGCCAGTTCGAGGTAGTCGTTCTGCGAGCGGGGGCCGGCGCACAATCCCTTGAAATCGAACCAGATGACGCCGTGGCCTCGGCGCAGCGTCGGGATCTCGCGGCCAAGAACCGCGACGCTGCCGGCCGACTCGCCCTCGCCGCCGGCCATGGCGGCGAAGTAGTCGGCCATTTTCAGCTCGGCAGCGGCGTCGGCCGGAGAGTGGAAGATCTCGACCTGTTCGAGCGTCCGCAGCCGGTAGTCGACACCGGCATCGATCTCCAGCACGTCAAGCCGTGACTTGATCAGGGCGATCGTCGGCAGGAAGGCCTCGCGCTGCAGGCCGTTCGGATAGAGCTTCTCGGGCGGGTAATTGGACGTCATCACGAACACCACTCCTCTGGCAAAAAGCGCTTCGAGCAAGCGGCCGAGGATCATCGCATCGGCAATGTCCGAGACATGAAACTCGTCGAAGCACAGCAGGCGTACCGCGCTGGCGATGCGCTCGGCAACGCGGAGCAGCGGATCGCTCTCGCCCTTCAGTTCGTTCAACTGACGATGCACATCGTGCATGAAGGCATGAAAATGAACCCGACGCTTGCGACGGTAAGGTACGGAGTCGAAAAAGCAGTCCATCAGGAAGCTCTTGCCGCGCCCTACCCCACCCCAGAAATAGACGCCACGCGGCAGTTCCGGAGGAGCAAAGAAGCGGCGCAGGGTGCTGCGACGGCCGACCTTGAACGACAGCAGCGCATAGTACAGCCGCTGCAGACGCTCGGCGGCCGTGCGCTGCGCGGCGTCGGCCGTGAAATGACGCGCCGCAAGTACGCCCTCGTAGGCGTCGAGCATGCCACGCTCGGGAACCCGGAGAATTCTGTGAGGCATCAGTTTCCTTCCTGTGCTCGGGGGAGATTCCTGGCCATTCGACCGGCGGGCGGGCAGGCAGATCGAAAACATCGCCTGCATCGCGCCACCCACGGCCGGTCGCAACGATGCCGACATTCTAAACCATCGCTGGCGTGACTGACATCGTTGGGGTGAGCAACGAACGCCAACGAGCTGGGCGCCTGAGGTCAGTCCAACGACGCCTGCAGCACCGCAGGGAGCGGCAACAGACTGACGCCCGAGGCCAGCAGCGAAGCACGAATGGCAGTCGCCACGGCAAGCGCCTGTGGTCCGTCGCCGTGCACGCAGATGCTGTGAAACTCAGTACGGATCAGCCGCCCGCTGGCGGTGACGATGCCACCCGCGGCGACCATGCGCGCGACATGGGTGACACATTCGTCGGCGTTGTGCAAAACTGCACCCAACTGGCTGCGCGGGACCAGGCGACCCGCGTCGGTATACGTCCGGTCAGCGAATACCTCGGCCGCCACCGTCAACCCCGCCGCCTCACCGGCCTGCGCGAGCTTCGACAAGGCGGGCGCCAGCAGGATGAGCGCCGGGTCATAAGCGCAAATGGCCGACACCACGCTGCTCGCCAGCGCCGCATCCTCGCAGGCCATGTTGTTCAGCGCGCCGTGCGGCTTGACGTGCGTCAATCGCCCACCTTCGGCTTGCGCCATACCGTTCAGCGCGCCGATCTGATAGATCAGCATCGCTTCCAGGTCGGCGGGAGGTAATTGCATGGCCCGCCGCCCGAAGCCCTGCAGGTCGGGAAACGACGGATGCGCGCCCAGGCTGACACCGGCAGCGAGCGCCTGGCGAACCGTACGGCGCATGACCAGCGGATCGCCGGCATGGAAGCCGCAGGCGATGTTGGCGGCGCCGACGATGCGCAGCAACTCGGCGTCACTGCCCATCTCCCAGGCGCCAAAGCTTTCGCCGAGATCAGCGTTGAGATTGATCCTGCGCGCCATCATTCCTCCCGCAGTGAAATGTCGATCGGCGCCACCGCGCCGTCCACCGCCCGCGCATCGACGACGCCGCTGACCAGATTGGCGACGTAGATCGCCTGCAGATCGACACCCCCCGGTTCCGCAAGCGGACCGATGTCGGCGATCATCGCGCGTAGCGCCGCCTCCCTCACCCGCGCCGCCAACTCGGCGGCAGCCACCGAGATCGCGGTAAAGCGGACTCGCTGCCCCGGCGCCATCACCGCCAGCCGCGGCAGGTCGGCCGAGATCACCGTCGCGATCTTCGGATAGCCGCCGGCGGTCTGACCGTCGGCAAGGAGAACGATCGGCAGCCCCTGGCCCGGCACCTGAATCGAGCCAGGGACGGTCGCATCGGAGGTGATCTCGGCGCCCTTGTCGGGACGATGCCTGAGCAACGGGCCATCGAGTCGCATTCCCATGCGATCGGCTGCCGGTGAAACCTGGTAAGCCGCACTGAGAAAATGTTCGATCGACGGGGCATCGAAGTAATCGTCCTGCGGCCCCAAGACAACGCGAATCGGCGCAGCTTCCACAGGCGGCAAGGTGCGCAGCGTGCGCAAAATCCTCTCTCCGCCGCTGTACGCCACCACGGACAGGCGTGCGCCGGCCGCCAGCAAGCGGCCGTCCAGGCCACCGAGGCCGGCACGGGCGTAGGTCGACGCGCTGCCCAACACCCGCGGCACACGGATGCCCGCCAGGGCGAGATAGCCCACCCGGCACTGTACCGGCATCCCGCAGCGCAGCGTCTCGCCCGGCGCCAGCATCAGGCTGCGCCAGGAGTCTACGCGGCGCGGCTCGCCGGCGCCGACCACCTCGGCCGAGAAATGACCTGAAAATGCGAGGTGCACCGGCGATGCCAGGGCGCGAACAGACAAACCGCCGGCCAGGAATTCGATCGCCGGCGCATCCTGGGCGTTGCCCAGCAAGGCATTGGCCAGGCGTAGCCAGCCGGGCTCCAGCGCTCCGGCGCGCGGCACGCCCAGTCTGCGCAAGCCCGGGCGACCCAGATCCTGGATCGAGGCCATTGCCCCAGCGCTGACGATTTCGAGCAAAGCGCTCATCGCACGGTCTGATCACCGCCGACCAGGAAGGAGATCGGCGGCAACGGCGACCTGCGCGTCGTCTCCTGCTCGGCGACCAGCGACGCGTACTCGGCCTCGCCGACCGCGCGAAAGCTGACGCGGTCGCCGGGCAGCAGCAGCGCCGCCTGCTGCCAGGCGGCAGAGAACAGCGGCACCGGACAGGCACCGATCAGATGCCAGCCGCCAGGGCTCGGCCAGGGGTAGATCGCGGTCAGCGTGCCGGCCGTCGCCACACTGCCGGCCGGGACACGCAGGCGCGGCTCGCTGCGGCGCGGCCTGGAAAGCACGGCCGGCAGATCGCCCATGAAGGCAAAACCGGGCAGAAAACCAAGCATGTAGACCTCGTAGGTACAGCTCGCATGCAAGCGAATCACCTCGGCCGGCGGCAGACCACAGGCGACCGCCAGGTCCGCCAGATCAGGTCCGCAGCCGGCGATCTGGTCGCCATAGCAGACCGGCAGTTGCCACTGCCGACCCACACGCCTGCTGGCCCCTGCGGACGACGAAATGGCGGCGCGGATTGCCGGTTCGATTTCCGCCCGCGAGGTGAGCAGAGGATCGTAGATGACCGTCAGAGAACGGAAGGTGGGCACCGTTTCGACGACGCCATGCAGGCCACCCTTGCCTATCGCCTGCGCCAGGGCCTCGTCGAGCGCGGCCACCGTAGCCAGCAAGCGGCGATCGACGCGGTCGCCAAACTCGATGGTCAGCGCCGTATCGCCAGCGTTGAGGATGCGAAACGTCATGCCACCTTGCCTCCACCCGTAGCTTGGGGTGAGGAACGAACCCCAACATTGTCCATGCGGAATGACATTGGTCTTCCTTGGTCACCCCGGCCGACGACGATCCTGAGTCCGACAGCCGCCTAGCCTCGAATCGCCTCCGCCCAGCAATTGGGTGTTTCGTAGAGACGCAAGCGCTCGAGACACAAGTGATTGGCGTAGGTATCACGATAGACGGCATCGAGAATCGCGAACGCTCTCTGAGCCAGGTTTTCGGCGGTCGGCACGCAATCGAGCAGGACCGTCTTGTGCGCCGGCAGCGAGGCGAGAAAAGCGACGATCGGCGAATCACCCTCCCAGACCAGGAAGGCGTGATCCCATACATCGACCAGGTGCTGCCTGGCCAGTGCCTTGACTTCCGAAAAATCCATCACCATCCCGTTGGCCGGGTCGCCCGCCTGCCGGATGATGTCGCCGGCAAGCGTAATCTCGAGCGCATAGCGATGACCGTGCAAATGACGGCACTGGCTCCTGTGGTCGGGAATGCGGTGGCCGGCGTCGAACTCGAGGCGGCGGGTGATAAGCATCGGAAATGGGCGCGAAAGTGAGCGTCGATTATAGCACTGCCGTTCCTGGCTCTCCCGAGCACAAAGCGGCGCCGGACGATTCACTCGCCGACGGTGATCGGCAGCGGCGCCATCTCCTTGTAAAGCAGCGGCAGCGGCGGCTTTTGCGAGAGAGTAATGATCCGTGTTCCCGGCGGATAGATCAGGTGGTAGCACAGGAACATGTGCGCCTCCTCGCTGCCGAGAAGCAACTCCCACAAGGCCGTATAGCCGGGATGGCCGAGAACCTCCACTTCCTGGTAGTCGTGCCGGTTGAGCCGCACTGAGCGCTGGCGAAATTCCAGTTCAGGCTTCTTCGGGCCGAGCAGTTCGTGCATCAGGATGCGCCGAACCTCGGGCAGGACGATCATGCCAACGCAGTCTGCGCCCACCAGCCACTCGACCGCCCGGCCTTCGCCGCCGGGGTCCGGCAGATGGTCGCCGAAAGCCTGGCACCAACGCGGAAAGTAGGCCGTGTAGCGGCGAATGATCTTTTCCATGGCCTCCCGTACCTAGTGATCGCGCAACGCACGTTCAATGAGACTGCTCACCACGTCGGTATCCGAAACGAAACCCTGCAGCTCGTTGTTATCGATGACCAGCACTCGCTTTACCGAATACTCGATCATCAGCCGCGCCAGATAGCGGATTTCCAGGTGCTGTGAAACCTGCAGAGCGGGTTTCTGGGCGATGTCGTAGACATTGAGCAGGTCGATGTCGCCATCCTCGGCGATCACCGCTTTGGCGACGTCGCGATAGGCGATCAGCCCGTAGGCGTCGCCAGAATGGCGCTTCTCGACGACCAGCGAGCGGACGCCGCGCTCCTTCATCGTCATCAGCGCCTCGCGCACAGTGGCCATTGGGCTGATAGTGACGACATCCTTCTTCATGATTCCGGCAACCAACATGGCAAGAACTCCTTCAGGCAATGATTGTGGTTGGCTACTCGACAGCGGACTCTCGGCTGATGGCCGAAGGTGGCTCACAGATCCTCTTCGACTTCGCGGCGAAATGCCTGCATCTGTGCCAGGCCGATGCCGACGACGCTGCCCAGCGGCAGCGAAAGAGCGAGACCACCGCCCGGCTCGTCGAGCTTCATCTCGATCTTGACCGCCCGCAGGATGCGCATCGACAGTTGCTTCTCGGCGATGCACAACAGCACCGACTCCTTGCGCTCGAGACCAAGACCGAGAAAGGTCTTGCGCTCATTGTGGCGCAGACCCTTGCCCTTGAGAATCGTCAGACCGGTAGCGCCGGCCTGCTTGAGAATGCCCACCGCGCGATTCTCGTCCTCGTCCGGGACGATCAGCACCACAGCAGAAAACTTCATCGTGTTTTCTCCTTCACAGGTTTCCTCGACATCAGCCAGGTAGCGAGGATGCCATAAGACATGACGATCATCATCGGCAACAGCGAGGCAAAAGCGATCAGGCCGAAGCCGTCGATCATCGGGTCGCGGCCCGGCGTGTTTTCAGCCAGGCCAACGCCGAGCGCAGTGACCAGCGGCACGGTCACCGTCGAGGTCGTCACGCCACCGCAGTCGAAGGCGATCGGCACGATGAAGCGCGGCGCCACCCGGGTCATGGCGATCACCAGCAGGTAACCGGGGATCAGCCAGTAAGCAATGTTGATGCCGTCGACGATGCGCGCGCAGCCGATGACGATGCCGATGCCGACACCGACCGAGACCAGGGAACGCAACCAGAGACCGTTGAGTTGCCCGAGGCTGACCTCGTCGGCCTTGATCGACAGCGCGATCAGCGCCGGCTCGGCCATCGTGGTGGCAAAACCGATCAGGAAGCCGTAGAGGTAGAGCACCCACAGGGTAACGCCGTGGCGCATCAGGCCGCGGGTCATCTCGTCACCGAGCGGGAAGAGCCCGACCTCCAGCCCTTCGTCGAACAGATACAGGCCGACCGCAACGAACAGCATGCCGACCGCCAGACCACGCGGATCGGCGAGCGGCCGCCGCAGGATGACGAAACTCGAAAAGAGGACCACCGCGATGATCGGCAACAGATTTCTGACCACGATCAAGAAATCGATCAGCATCGCCCAGCCCGCATACTGGTGCTGATCGTCGGTCGGCATCATCGCCACCGCGGTGCCCGCCGCCGCCGGAACAAAGAAGACGATGCCGTAAATCTGGATGATGATCATCGGCGCCAGCGCGCCGAAGGCGATCAGACCGAAGCCGTCGAGCATCGGATTACGGCCGCGGATCGTCGTCGCCAGGCCAACGCCGAGAGCGGTCAGCAGCGGCGCGGTGACCGTCGAGGCGACGACACCGCCCGAATCGAAAGCCAGGCCAACCAGTTGCGGCGGCGAGAACACGGTCAGCGTGACGACGATCAGGTAGCCAGGAATCAGGTAGTTGGCAATCGACTGCCCGAGGACGATACGCCACACCCCGACCATCACTGCCAGGCCTACACCGAGCGCGGCGACCATGCGCAGAGTCAGCGCGCCCATGCTGCCGCCGGAGACCGCCTCGGCCTTGTAGGCCACGGCCATCAGCGCCGGTTCGGCGACCACCGAGGCGAAACTGATGCAGAAGGCAAAAAACATCAGCCAGAAAAACGAGCCGCGGCGGGCAAAATCGAAAGCCATCGTCTCGCCAGCAGGAAAGATCGCGGCGTCGAGTCCCTTGACGAACAGCGCCAGGCCCACGAGGACGGCGGCAAAGCCGCCGATCAGCGCGGCCGGGCTATCCGGCAGGCGCTGGATGAAAAAAGCCTGAAAGATGACGACCACGATCAGCGTTGGTGCCAGGTCTCTCGCCGCCTCGCGCAGGAGCTCGCCGACGATGCGCAGCAGCGAACCCATGCCGTGCCCTAAGCCCCGACGGCCGACCGCGCGAGGAGGCTCGGCGACAGGAAGGGAAGCTGGCCAGCGGTGGTCATCGGTTCTGGAAAGAAATTGGTGACACTGAGGCGAATCATGCCGTAGATCGGCCGGCGCGACAAGCCTGGGCCTTGATTCAGTCGTGCGGCATGAACCCGCAGTTTTTCCTGACCCGCCTCATCGACACGCGCTATAGCCGTAGCATAATGTAGTATGGATGAGTTTTCCTCGCCTTGACTTTCGGCGATGCCCTTGCGCCTGGGCGGATAGTCACGCTTTGGGGCCAGGGTGACAAACCGGGAAGGAACCGACGACTCGATGTTCAATTCGATCCAGATTTTCGGCATGGCGCTTCTCGGCGGCCTCAGTGCGGGCGAGCTTTCGCGTCGAGTGTTGGCTTTGCCACGAACAAGCGGCTACGTCGTCTTTGGACTGCTGCTCGGCAAGAGCGGACTGGGGTGGATTGCGCCGTACCACATCGAATCCAACCAGATCTTCATCGATCTGGGATTGGGACTGATCCTCTTCCAATTGGGCTATGAGGTTCCACCGGTGGCCGTCAGCGAAGGATGGAACCGACTGCGCGCGGGGGTATTGGTCTCCCTGACCACAGTATCATCCATAGTCCTGGCGCTCCTGGCCCTGGAGTTTTCCGTCAGTTCCGCAATTTTTGCGGCAACCCTTTGCCTGGCCACGTCGCCAGCGATCACGATTGCGACCTGTAGCGACGTCGGCGCGAAAGGAGACAAGACTGGCGTGCTGCTAACGATGGTGGCGATCAATGGTTGTGTAGCCTTTGCTGCCTCGGCGTGGTCAATGGTCTTCTTGGTTGACGACGAAGGCATCCGCAGCCTTGCCGGCGTCTGGAAAGCGAGCCAGGAAATCGGTGGAGCGGCGGTGCTCGGTGGTGCTTGCGCCGGGCTCGTATTGCTGGCTGCTCAAGTCCTGGGGCGGCGACCGGAACATCAGCACCTGTTGATTCTGGGCACCATCGTGCTCGGCGTTGGAACCGCGATCTACCTGGATATTTCGGTATATCTGCCCATGTTACTCTTCGGTTACATGACGCGAACCTGTGATCGAGGCAAGCAGGTCGTTGCCATCCGGATTGCCAGTGATGCCCGGATCTTTCTCGTCGCCACTTTCGTTCTTGCCGGTGCCGCCCTCGACATCGGCGAGCTGTTCGAGTACTGGCAGGAAGCCTTGCTGGTCGTGGCAGCCCGTTTCGCCGGGCAAATGGCGGGCGTTTTCGGGAATCGGAATCGCCTCCGTCTGAGCGCTGAATCGTCGATTTACCTGTCAATTGGTCTGCAACCGATGTCGAGCATTGCACTGGTTCTACTCGCCAGCATGCAGACGCTATACTCAGGTCTTGAGCCCAGATTGACAGGCACCTTGCTGGCGACGATTCTTCTCATGCAGCTACTTGGCCCCTTGGCAACCCAGACAGCGATCAAGGGTTTCGGCGAGGCAACCAGCTTACAATCGAACGTTCGGCAAGAGAAAGACCAATAACCGGCAGTTCCATACATGGAGACAAGAATACAAAATGAGCAGACGCCCCTTACGTATCGGTCTCTCCGCACGCATCTACCACCCAATGGTCGGCGCCACGGGTTTGCAGTCGAAATCCCTCCAGTATCTCGAGCAGTCCGTGGCGCACTGGGTGATGTCCCGCGACGTGATGGTGTTCATGGTTCCGGCAGTCAGTGGCGACGCCATGGTCCATCGCAGCAGCATCCGGCTTTCGGACTATCCGGAGTATCTGGATGGGCTGATTCTGCAAGGCGGCGCCGACATCAACCCGCAAAGCTACGGCGAGGAACCGTCGCATCCCGACTGGGCCGGCGATCGGGTTCGCGACGCCTACGAGATGGAACTGCTGCACGAATTCATGGAAGCCGGAAAAGCGGTGCTGGGCATCTGTCGCGGCGCCCAACTGATCAACGTGGCGCTTGGCGGGACGCTTTATCAGGACATCGCGACGCAGATCGCGACGGCGGGGGCGCACGTTCATGCCGACTACGATCGACACAGCCATGCGATCGAATGGGCAGACAAGTCCGGCTTGGCGAGGCTTTATCCGGGCGCGCCCGGCGGACGGGTGGTCTCGATTCATCATCAGGCGATCAAGGCACTGGGTCGGGACCTGCGGGTCGAGGCGCGCAGCACGGAGGACCAGGTCATCGAGGCCATACGCCTGCAAGGCAGACCCTATGTCGTCGGCCTGCAATGGCATCCCGAGTTCCATCCGCCCGGCAGCGAGGATCTGTTGGACTGCACGCCGATCCTTGACGAATTTCTCGCAGCAGCGCGCGGTCGATTCTGGTAAGCGGATCGGACCGATGCTGAACGATATTCTGTCACCCGCACGGGCCGCCTGGGAAGACTTGCAGGAGCGACTCTTCTTCCTGCCACCTTTCCCCGATGAACTCGATTCGCTGGCCTTGTTCAGCCTGCTGCTGGTCGTCGGTTTGCTGATGGGCGAGTGGTTACGGGCCAATCTCGGCTGGCCAAAAGTCATTGGTTACGTTCTCGCGGGGACACTGTTCGGACCCTCACTGCTCGGCTGGATCAGTCTCGAAGCACTGGCCCAGATACGGCCGATCGCCGATGCCGCACTCGGACTCCTGATGCTCGAGATCGGGCGACGCCTTGATCTGCGCTGGCTAAGCCACAACCGCGCTTTGCTGCGGGCGACGCTTGGCGAAATCACCCTCTCCTTTGCGGCCATTTTCCTCTTTGCGTACGCGGTGGTTGGCCTGATGCCGGCATGGGCCGCTGCCGCTGCGGCAGTGACCATGGCCTCGGCGCCGGCCGTAGTCTTGTTGATCGTCGAGGAATCCAGCGCCCAGGGACAGGTGACCGAACGGGTCATCCTGCACACCGCGCTGAGTGCTGCCGCGTCATTCTTCGTCTTTGCCGTCGTCGTCGGCGTGGTCCATGCAGAATACAGCGACGACTGGCTCAACGCGGTGATTCACCCGCTGTGGGTCGTGGTCGGTGCCTCGATCATTGGCTGGCTGATGGCGCGTCTCGCTCTGCTGATTGCCGCTCTGTTGCCGAAACGCTCGCTGGCGCAGGTCTTCATCCTGGTGGCGTCGGCATTGCTGGCGGTGGGCACCGCCCGCATGTTGGCGGTGCCGGTTTTCCTGACGCTCTTCCTGATGGGCGTGACCCTTTCGTTCAGCGATCAACGGAGAACGCTGAGCTATACCAACCTTCCCGAAGGGCACTGGTTACTGGCCATCATCCTCTTCGTCGTCGTCGGCGCTTCGCTGCCTTGGTCGGACTTCACCTGGCTGATCGGACTGCAGGCCATTGGCATGCTGATCGTTCGGGCGCTGGCCAAGGTGGCTGCCCTGGTCTGGGCGGGCGGCGGGCTGTCCGTCACCAAGCGAGTCATGGTGGGAATCGGGATTCAGCCCCTGTCGGCGACCGCCGTCTTCATGGCCTATGAAGTCGCCAGCCTTTATCCGGAAATCGGCCGCTCGTCGCTGTCGCTGCCGCTGTTTGCAGCGGCCATAATGGAACTCGCCGGCCCTGCCCTCTGCCGATTCGCCCTGGTGCGAGCCGGCGAAACCGCGGCGGTGGACAACAGCAAGGAAGGAGTGGCATGAGCCAGCCAATCGCCGCATTCAGACAGAGCCAGCCACTGACCCTGGGAGTCGAGCTTGAGTTGCAGTTGGTTTCCCTGCGCGATTTCGACCTGACGCGTGGCGCGACGGATCTCCTCGGCAGCATGGACTACGATGGCCGCTTCGGTGAAATAAAGCTTGAAATCACCGAAAGCATGATCGAGGTCAGCACCCTGCCGCGGACAGTCGTCGATGGCATTGCTGCCGACCTTGCTGGCCTGCGACAAACGCTCGTCAGTCAGTGCGCGCGCAACCATATCGCTGTCTGCGGCGGCGGCACGCATCCCTTCCATCGCTGGGCGGAGCGCCGGATCTGTCCAGGTGGTCGCTTCGATGAGATCTACCACCGTTATGGCTACCTGGCCAAGCAATTCACGGTCTTTGGCCAGCACATTCATGTTGGCTGTACGTCGGGTGACGAAGCGATCTGGTTGACGCAAGCCCTGGGACCGTACGTGCCTATTTTCATCGCCTTGTCGGCATCGTCGCCGTTCGTCGATGGCGTCGATACCTTTTTCCAGTCTGCGCGCCTGAATGCCGTCTCGGCCTTCCCCTTGAGCGGCCAATGCCCGGCACTGCGCGACTGGGCAGAGTTCATTGAACACTTTTCCTTTCTGCAGGCCTGCGGCATTGCTCGCAGCATCAAGGACCTCTACTGGGACATTCGTCCCAAGCCCGAATTCGGCACGGTGGAAATTCGCGTCTGCGATACGCCACTGACTGTTGAACGAGCCACGGCGCTGGCGGCACTGGCGCAAAGCCTGGTCCACCATCTCCTGCGGACTCGACCCGTGCTCAGCACCCAACTGCAGCTATATGTCGCACGTTACAACAAGTTCCAGGCCTGCCGCTATGGGTTCGACGCCCAGATCTCTGATCCGGTCAGCCGGCGACAAGTGCCTCTCCGGCAGATCGCGCGTGAATCGTTTCGCCTGCTGGTCGACGATGCGCGCGCGCTTGGCTGCTCGGAATCGTTGGAACTGCTCGCTGCCTCGCTGACCACAGAGATCTCCGACGCCAACTGGCTGCGCCGACGTCAAGCCATGCACAGGAACCTGAACGATGTCGTTCGTGAGGCAGCCATGTGTTTCAGCAACACGGCGAGCACCCACCTCGAAGGGAAGCCACGATGAAGCACTGGCTGGCGCTACTGCCGTTGATCCTGCCTCTGGCGTGGCCAGTGCAGGCAGTGGAACAATGTGTCATCGAGCCAGTCGGCAAGAGCGCAAGAAGCCTTGGACCATGGATCGGCCAGGACAACTGGCT
Organism: Candidatus Accumulibacter aalborgensis; assembly: GCF_900089955.1. Classification (GTDB taxonomy): domain Bacteria; phylum Pseudomonadota; class Gammaproteobacteria; order Burkholderiales; family Rhodocyclaceae; genus Accumulibacter; species Accumulibacter aalborgensis. The sequence goes on from NZ_FLQX01000094.1 coordinate 167,355, forward strand.
GGCGCCGGAGAACCTGCGCATCGGCTTGCAGTCAGCCGGTAGTTTCATGCCACTGCTGAAAATCACGGGGACCGCATCGCCACAAATCCCGCGTCCGGCGCCGCGACAGCTCGAAATCGACAAAATCAAGGCGATCGACCCGATCGATCAGAAACAGCGCGATATCGGATTCCTGCTCGACACCCGCTTGTATGCCGATGGCCTGCTGGTGTGGCGGCACGGCAAAGTGTTCAGCGAGCGCTACTGGAACGGGCTCACCGCGCAGCAACCGCGCCTGTTGCTTGGCGGTACCCGACCGCTGCTCTCGCTGATGGGGGCCATGGCTATTGCGCAGGGCAAACTCTCGCCCGACAGATCAGTCGTCCGTCAGATCCCGGCCCTTGCTGCTCAAACGGGACTACGCAAGCTTTCGCTTCGACGCCTGCTTGAAGGAGACAGTCGCTTCGACTGGTCGCCACAAGAGTTCAGTGAGTGGCAGGCGGCCGGCGGATGGACCTCCGGCAAGGCCGTCGGGGGAGTTCGGACATGGCTCAACGAGCCGAGCCGCTGGGAAAGGGATTTCTCTGCGGAACCGATGGCCGGCGAAGTCGGCCCTGACGGCGACCTGCTTACCTGGGCACTCGCTGAAGCCTATCGATTGCCGCTGGCGCGGATTTTTTGCGAAGAATTGTTCAGCAAGCTCCGTCCGGAGAGTGCGGCCCTTTGGCTGACCGACGCGCAGGGAACCGAACTGTCCACAGGATTGGCGCTCTCACTGCGCGATTTTGCCCGTTTGGGGCAACTGTTGATCGAGGTCAGGAACAGCGGTCATCGCAGCAGGATTCCGAACTGGTTCATCGAAACCCTGACTGCCTCGGCCGGGCTGCGAACAACGAATGCTCCGGAGCTCTCTGGCCTGAAAAAGGGAAGCGAATTCCGCTATGGTTTTGTACACCTTGGCGGGGCACAGAACCGCATCGCCATTCTTGGTCCGTACGGCAACAGCCTCTACATCGACTTTGATCGCCAACTGGTGATTGCCATTTTTGCTGCCTACCCGAGGAACCACTCTCCCGGCCTGCGAGCTACGCTCGAGCAGGTTTGGGACGCCCTGGGCTCGGCAACGCAAGCGACCGGCAAGCGGTGAGGCGACTGCCCACACTAGGGTACGAAGACTCCCGCCGAGGGCATGTGCAAGACCGGATCACTATGGTTCATCCCGCACGGGCTAACCGCGCTTGATGTGCACTTTGGTGACCGTGCGGGCGCTGACCGTCCGCACCGTGAATTGATAGCTCTCCTCGTGGATATGGCTCCCCACCGGTGGAATCGTGCGCAGGCGGTTGATGATCAGCCCGGCCACGGTATGAGCCGCTTCCATGGGGATGTTGAGATGCAGTTCCTCGTTGATCTGCGAGATGGGTGTTCGGCCATCGACCAGGAATTCGCCTGGTGCCAGTTCCTTGATCAGGATGCGCTGCTTGCTGCGGTGGGACTCGTACTCATCGAAATCGTAGCCGACATCGATTTCTCCCACCACTTCCTCGAAGATGTCTTCCATGCTGAGAATGCCGATGGCCAGTCCGAACTCATTGACGACCACCGCCATGAAGTCGATCGGACGCGATAACAGCGTCGTGATGGTCCGGTCGATGGGTTGCCTTGAGGTGACGTAGACCGGCTCCTGGATGAAGCTGGCCTTGGCTCTGCGGTTGATGTCGGAGGCCATCAAGTCCCATGAGTTCAGGGTCAGAATGCCGATGATATTGGACATGTTGCCGCGATAGACCGGCAAGCGATTATAGCCATGTGCAAGAACGAGTTTCACGGTCTCCTCCATGCTGGCGTGCTCGCTGATGCCCACCACCTCGTCGAGCGGAGTCATCACCTCACCCACGGATGTCTCCGAGAAGCGGGTGATGCGCGCCACCTTCTCGGCGTCGAAGCTGCCATCCTGATCGTCCGTGGCCGATGACATTTCCAGAAGCATGCGCAATTCCTCGCGAGTGATCAGGCCGCTTTTCACCGCGGTGGTCCCGCCTGCCAGGCGAGCGGCGAAGCGAGCGATGCGACTGAAAACGAAGATCACCGGAAAGTAAAGCCAGGAAAAAAAGCGCAGACCGTAGACGATGCGGGTGACCAGAAAGTCGGCTTTCTGCTGGTAGATGCTCTTCGGAACGATCTCCCCCAGAATCAGCAGGAAGGGTGTGGCGATGAGCACCGAGAGGATGTCACCCTCAGGCCCGAAAACCTCGATAAAGATCAGCGTAACCATTGTCGAGACGGTCACCGTCGTGACGTTGGTGCCCACCAGGGTCGTTCCCAGCAGTATGTCGGGCGTCTTGTACAGTTTCAAAACCAGCGCTGCGCCCTTGTCACCCGTCTTGGCCAGGTGACGCAACCTGATCTTGTCGCTGTTGACCATGGCGATCTCCGACCCGGAGAAGAAGCCCTTGAGCAGAATGAAGACCACGATCACCAGGCATTCGATAAAGGTTTCCATGACTCAGACCTCTTTCTTGGTGGCGGGAACTTGATCAACGCACGGCGTTTCCTGACCAGCCAGGCCCGGCAATTGCGACGAGAAAACCGAGTGCGCATGTTGTACCGTCGTAGCCACCGCCGCATCCGGCGAGCCAGCGCTCGCTCCGTTGGTTTCATCAGTCAGCGCTCGCGAGGGAACACTGTCCTCGCTGTCCGTCGGATCGGGATCGGGTCCCATTCCCAGCCGGGTCACGCGCAATTCCTTGATGCGCAAGCCCTGCATACGTTCAACGGCAAGCAGGAAGCCCTCGAAGGTGACCGAGTCCCCGAGCCTCGGCAAGCGGTTGAGCAGGCGCATGACCACCCCGCCGACCGTATTCATGCTGGGGTCATCTAGGCTGGCGCCCACCAACTGGTTGAAGTCCACCAGGCTCATGTCACCTGGGATCGAGTATATCTTGTGCACCTCGATCTCCGTGACGCCGGGCTCCTGTGGCGGGGCCAGCCTGCCAAGCATGAATGCCGCCACGTCACGGATCGAAACGATCCCCAGCACGTTGGCGTATTCGCCAATCACCAGTGCCGTGCGCGTGCGGTTCTCCTGGAAGAACTCGACCATTTCGTCAACCTTCTTGGTCGAGGGAACAAAGTGAGGTTGCCGCATCACGTCGCGCACACTCATTGCCGCCAGGTCGGCGCCACTGCGAACCAGCTTGATAACGTCTTCCGAATGAAGGAAACCGACGATCATCGCCGGGCTATCCTCGAACAGCGGCACACGCGCATGGTGGATGGCCTGGAAGGCTGCCACCAGATCCGGCAAAGGTTGCTCCACATCGAGCGAAACCATGCTCGAAATAGGCGTCATGATGTCGACCACCTGAGCCTCGGAGGCCTCCAGCATGTTGTCGATGAGAATGCGCTCCGTCGGCACGATCACGCCGCTGGCCTCGCCTTCCTCCACCAGCGTACGGAATTCGTCGGAATGAAGCAGGTTATCCTTCTTCACCGGTTCGCCGACGATGGCCGAAGTGATTCGGTCGGCAACGGCGCGCACCGCGTTGCGCAGCGGCGTGATCAAGGCGATCCATTTGGGTAACAGCGACGCCGTGATATTGGTGGCAATCATCATCGGGTAAGTGACGGCGATGGTCTTGGGTGTGACCTCTCCGAACAGGAGGAGCAACGGAACCATCACCAGAATGTTGATCCAGGTGGTCTGGTCGTCGGTGAAATACTTCAAGAAAATGGCCGCCATGTTGGCCGACGAGGCAATGTTCACCAGTTCGTTGCCGCACAGCAGCGAGATGATCAGGCGGCGCGGCTCTTCGAGCATGTCGTGAATACTCTTGCTGCGCGGATGCTGACTGTTGCGCAACCTTTGCAGGTCGAAGGAAGTCAGCGAAAAGAGGGCTGTTTCCGATCCGGAAAAGAACGCCGACATGGTCAGCAGCAGCACCTGAACGCAGCCTCGGATGATCAGTTCAAGATCAATCCAGGCAGGTATTTGAACAGCCGATAGGTCCATTGATAGCCTCCTCCGCTACTTTTCGGAGGGCAACTCGCCATGCTGCTGATGGCCGGCTTCTTCCCCCCTTTTTTTGTGCAATCTCGGAGTTTAACCGATCTTCCCGCTTGCGCGCCTGATTGCCTCCCCAAGAACACAGCGACTGGCCCGCAGAATGGGCTTCCGGGAAGGCCGCCGGAGCCATTCAGAGATGGCTCAACCCGCCGGGCCACCGGGAAGAGCATCTTTCTGCGCGACCGCTTGCTGACCAGAGGAGCTACGATACGCTGCCATGCTTTCTCCTCGAAGATGCGCAAGTAACAGGAGAATGTCATCGCCCTCCGGTCAGCCTGACCAGGTGAAGAAGCCTTTGACTCGCTGCTTGATGTCAAGGATACTCCCGCCCCAAGCGGGCAAATTTGCCACCTGTACGTGGGCGAGGATTTATTATGGCTATAGAGCTACAAGATTTAATAGATCGTATCAATCAGGAGGCGATCGAGAAAGGCGCGACCGCCGCGGAGAAGCTTCTTGCCCAGGCAAAGGCGGAGGCCGCGACCCTGCTGAAGGATGCTGAAGCAGCGGCCAAGGCACGACTGGAAAAGGCCGAGAAGGACTCCGAAGTATATGTCGAACGGAGTTCCCGTACTCTGGAACAAGCGGCGCGAGACCTGCTGATTGGCGTCGGGCAGGCCATCGAGAACATCATTCAGGACATCGTGAGTGTTTCGACCGATCAGGCGCTCGACCCTGATACGCTCAAGCCGATGATGGTCAAGATGGCCGAAGCCTATGCCGAGAAAAACGGTGCTGAAAGCCGTATCGAGTTCATCATCGGCGAGCGCGATCAAGCAGAAATCGTCAGCTTTTTCGCCGACCAGTACCGGCGACACCTCGTCAGTGGGGTAGATATCAACATCGACCACGGCGTCCGCAAGGGTTTCCGTGTCACGCTTGAAGACGAGCGCGTGTACCACGATTTCACCAAGCCGGCCATCGCTGAGGCACTGGCCAGTTTCGTCCGCCCCCACTTGGCAGCGATTGTCCATCGTGCCGCGCGCGTCGCGAGCAGCGGCGACAAACCCTGACGCAGTACGAGGCGGACGATGCCTTACCACTATCTGGTCGCGAGCCTGCCGATGTTGTTTTTCGGCGATCAGAATCCCTTTTCGGCACGTGAATTCCTGTCGCGTTGCGTCGGAGTGCTCAAGACCGAACATCTGGCAATTCTGGAGGCCGTCCTGCACGGACAGTCGGTAGTCGGAAACGCCTTTGCCATGACCTGGGCTGCCCGCGAGACGCAAGTACGTAACGCCGTCGCTCGTTTTCGCGCAATGCGACTGGGAGTCGATTCGCAGGCGTTTCAGCGGCCGCACGCCGGATTCGATGTCGGCTTGGCGCAAGCGGTAACCGACGCCCTGGCCCAACACACCCCCCTTGAGCGCGAGCAGGCGCTCGACCGTTGCCGCTGGAGTATAGCTGACGAACTGGCCCTGGCTGATCCCTTCGGCTTCGGGACCATCCTGGCCTTCGCTGTCAAGCTGCGCATCACCGAGCGCTGGACGGGACTGACCGAAGCCACGGGACAGCGCAAGGTCGAGGAATTCATCGAGGCCATGACGAAACCGCAGGACCCGGCAGCGAAGAGGAGCGATCCGGAAGCCAGGAGGCGCCCTGCCGGCACCAGAAAAATGAGCGAAACATGAACGCAAACAATGGCAAAATCATCGGCGTCAGCGGCAACCTGCTGACCGTAGAGTTCACCAAAGCGGTGGTCCAAAATGAGGTCGCCTACGCGATCACGGGAAACCGTCGGCTCAAGTCCGAGGTCATCCGTATCCGCGGCTCGTATGCGGACCTCCAGGTGTTCGAGGACACCACCGGGCTGAAGGAGGGTGACCGCGTCGACTTCACTGGTGAGTTGTTGGCCGTCGAGCTTGGCCCCGGTCTGCTCACACAAATCTTCGACGGGCTCCAGAATCCGCTCCCGCAACTGGCTGAGCAATGCGGCTTTTTCCTCCAGCGTGGGATCTATCTCGATCCGCTGCCCCGCGACCGGCACTGGGCGTTTACGCCCACGGCCACGCCAGGTGATCGCGTCACAGCCGGTGAAACCCTCGGCACGGTACCCGAAGGGATCTTTCAGCACCGCATCATGGTGCCGTTCAAGCTGGGAGGTGTGTTGACCGTGGAGCGGATCGCCGCGCCGGGAGATTATACCGTCGGTGAACCGATCGCCATGCTGCGCGACGCCGACGACGAGCCTGTCGAAGTGACCCTGATGCAACGCTGGCCGGTAAAAATCCCGATCCGCGCTTACGCCGAGCGGCTACGTCCAAGCGAGCCCCTGGTCACCAAGGTGCGCATCGTTGACACTTTCTACCCGGTGGCACGCGGGGGTACCTACTGTATCCCGGGGCCCTTTGGCGCCGGCAAGACCGTGCTGCAGCAGATCACCAGCCGCTACGCCGACGTGGACATCGTGATCGTCGCCGCTTGCGGCGAGCGGGCTGGCGAGGTCGTCGAGACGCTGCGCGAGTTTCCCCAACTGACCGACCCGCGTACCGGCAAGAGCCTGATGGAACGTACCTTGATCATCTGCAACACCAGTTCGATGCCGGTCGCAGCGCGCGAGGCGTCGGTGTACACCGCAGTGACGATCGCCGAGTATTACCGTCAGATGGGTCTGAACGTGCTGTTACTGGCCGACTCCACTTCGCGCTGGGCGCAGGCGCTGCGCGAGATGTCCGGTCGCCTGGAGGAGATTCCTGGCGAGGAGGCCTTCCCTGCCTACCTCGAATCGGTGATCGCCGCGTTCTATGAGCGCGGCGGTATCGTCCGACTGAAGGACGGCAGCTTGGGCTCGGTCACCATCGGCGGTACGGTCAGTCCTGCCGGCGGCAACTTCGAGGAACCCGTCACGCAGAGCACACTGAAGGTCGTCGGAGCGTTTCACGGCTTGTCCAGGGAGCGCTCGGACCAACGCCGTTTCCCGGCCATTGATCCGCTAGATAGTTGGAGCCAGTACCCCGGAGTGGTCTCTGCCGAGCAGGTCAGCGCCGCCCGCGTCATGCTGCACGCCGGCAACGACGTCAAGCAAATGATGAAGGTCGTCGGCGAGGAAGGTACCTCGATCGACGACTTTGTCGTCTTCCTCAAGAGCGAGTACCTCGACGCGGTCTATTTGCAGCAGGATGCCTACCACGACGTCGATGGCGCCAGCAGCGCCGAGCGCCAGCGCCACGTATTCGACCGCATCTACCGGATGCTCAAGTGCAGACTGAGCTTCGACGACAAGGATGGCGCACGCCGCTTCTTCCAGCGGCTGACGCAGACAACCAGGGACTGGAACCGGGTGGACCATCAGGCAATGGAATTCCAGCAGATTGAACAGCGGATCGAGCAGATGCTCGCAGAGGTGTCGGACTATGCATAAGGTCTACCACGGCATTGAGCGGATCGCCGGCAACGTCATCACCGTCCAGGCGACTGGCGTCGGCTACCGGGAACTGGCCCAGGTCAGCTCCCGGCAGGGCACTTCACTCGCGCAGGTGATCCGGCTGGAGGGCGGCCGTGTGGACCTCCAGGTATTCGCAGGCGGCCGTGGCATCGCCACCGATGCCGAAATTCGCTTTCTCGGCCACACGATGCAGGTGCCGTTTTCGCAGTCACTGCTCGGCCGGGTGTTCAACGGCAGCGGCCAGGCACGCGACAACGGGCCTCGGATCAGCGAAAACCTCATCGACATCGGCGGACCGTCAGTCAATCCGGCGAAGCGCATCATCCCGCGCCACATGGTGCGCACCGGCATCCCGATGATCGACGTCTTCAACACCCTGGTTGAATCGCAGAAGCTACCGATCTTCTCGGTCGCCGGCGAACCCTACAACCCGCTGCTGGCGCGGATCGCCCTGCAAGCCGAAGTGGACGTGATCATCCTCGGTGGCATGGGCCTCAAACACGACGACTACCTGTTCTTCCGCGATCTCCTCGAAGAGAACGGCGCGCTGTCGCGCTCGGTGCTGTTCATCCACACCGCGTCCGACCCGGTGGTGGAATGTCTGTTGGTGCCGGACATCGCGCTGGCCGTCGCCGAACGCTTCGCACTTCAGAATCAGCGCGTGCTGGTGCTACTCACCGACATGACTAACTTCGCCGATGCCATGAAGGAGGTCGCCATCACCATGGAACAGATCCCTTCGAATCGCGGCTACCCTGGCGACCTCTACTCGCAGCTCGCAGCCCGCTACGAAAAGGCGGTCGATTTCGACACCGCGGGCTCAATCACCATCCTCGCCGTGACCACCATGCCGGGTGACGACGTGACGCACCCGGTGCCGGATAACACCGGCTACATCACCGAGGGACAGTTCTACCTGCGTAACGGCCGCATCGAGCCCTTCGGTTCGCTGAGCCGCCTCAAGCAACTGGTCAACGACAAGACGCGCGAAGACCACCGCACGATCATGAACACCATGATCCAGCTCTACGCCTCGTACATGGAGACACTCGAGAAGCAGTCGATGGGCTTCCGCATGAGCCCCTGGGACAGCAAGCTGCTCAAGTACGGCCAGCGTTTCGAGAACGAACTCATGGACCTCAAGGTGAACATTCCGCTGGAACAGGCCCTGGACCTTTGCTGGCAGATTCTTGCCGACAGTTTCGACCCGGCGGAGACAGGAATCGCTTCGAAATTGACCGACCGCTTCTGGCCAGCCCGCTGACCTCAGACGAGGCGACGAAGGCGAAGACGACCCCCAATGGCGAACATCAAGCACACCAAGAACGAGCTGAAGGCCCAGCGCGAAGCGCTCAAGCGTTTCCAGCGCTATCTGCCCACATTGCAGTTGAAGAAACAGCAACTGCAACTGGAAGTTCGCCAACTCGAACTTCAGCTTGAGACAAAGCGCACTGCAGAGGCTCACGATCAGGCCGAACTTGCCAAGTGGGTGCGCCTCTTCGCTGAACCTGTGGAATGGGCAAACTGGTTGACCGTGCGCGAGATCCGCATTGGCCACGGCAACATCGCCGGCGTGGCAATCCCCCTGCTCGATGGGGTCGATTTCGAGCATCAACTTCCCGATCTGTTCGCCACGCCAGCGTGGCTGGACGATGGGGTCGAGATGCTGGAGCGACGAATCGGCCGTCGCTTGGAGCTGCAGGTGCTCGAGGAGCAGATGCGGCAACTTGCCGCTGAGTTGCGTACCACCAGCCAGCGCGTGAACCTCTTCGAAAAGGTGAAGATACCGGAAGCGAGAGAGCACATCCGGGTGATCCGGATCTTCCTCGGCGACCAGATGACTGCTGGCGTGGCGCGCTCCAAGATGGCCAAGGCCAAGGCCCGCGAGCAGGAATCCGCCACCTAGAACGTACGGAACGTAGATACCACATACTGGAATGACCAACAGCCCATGATCACGCCGATGCAAAAAGTGACTGTCCTGTGTCTGGACACGGGCCGGGATTCCGCTTTGCAGTCGCTACGGAAACTCAGCGTCCTGCACCTGACCTTTGACCGGCAGGCCGAGCACGAGGACATCGAAGCCGCACGCCGCCATCTCGACTACGTCCGGCGCGCCAGTGACATCGTGCCCAGGCTACCCCAGCAGCCCCGTTCCGGGCTGTCGCCCAGCGAAATCGTCGACCAGTTGTCGCGACTCATTCAGCAGCGCCGTGAAAACCACGAAGATCTGGCACGCCTGCGCCAGGAACTGAAGCGCATCCAGCCCTTCGGCTCCTTCTCCCCACAGTCTGTTGCGGCCCTCGCCGAGCGGGGCGTGTTCATTCGCCTGTTCCAGGCATCGCCCCGGAGTTTCCCGGCGCTACCTGATGAGGCGCTGTATCTGGAGACGCTACGCACCAGGGCAGCGGTGTTCTTCGCCGTCGTCACCCGCGACGAAAAGCCTGAGATCGCCGCCCAGGAGATCCACTCGCCGGCCACATCGCTGGCAGATATCGAACGCCGCATCACCGAACTGGAGGCCGCACAAGCCAGCATCACCGTTCAGGTCGCGCAGTTCGGCGGCGATTATCCCGCGCTAGCGCAACTGCGAGGCGAGGCCGAAGACGCCTTGCAGATGGCCGCGGTCCGCGTCGGCATGAGCAGCGCAACGGCGCGTATCGCTTACCTCCAGGGCTTTTGTCCGACGACCGACGTCGACCGCCTTCGCCAGGCCGCGCCAGCGAACGGTTGGGGACTGGTCATCGACGAACCGGCAGACGATGACGTGGTGCCAACGCTGATCCGCAATCCGGCGTGGCTCAAGCCCATCGAGGCAGTCTTCGACCTGATCGGCATCCTGCCCGGCTATCGGGAAATCGATGTCAGCCTGTGGTTCCTGCTTTTCTTCAGCCTTTTCTTCGCGATGCTGGTCGGCGACGCGGGCTACGGTGCGATCTTCCTCGCCGCGACCCTATGGGCTCAGCGCAAATTCCGGGAAATACCGGCGCATGTGTTCACCTTGCTCAAGATCACCAGCATCGCGACGATGGTGTGGGGCGTCCTGACCGGCACCTATTTCGGCATCCCCGATTTGCCCGCACCACTCGCCGTGTTGAAGATGCCCTGGCTGGGCGACGAAGAGCACATCAAGGACCTCTGCTTCTGGATCGCTGCCATCCACCTGTCGATCGCGCACGTCTGGAGCATCGCGAAGCTCATCCGCACGCCCCAGGCACTGGCCCAGGTCGGCTGGCTGTGTGTCGTCTGGTTCATGTTCTTCAGCGCCCGTTCGGTCGTCCTCAACCTGCCATTCCCGTCGATCATGACTTGGGTGTTCGGCGCAGGCATCGTGCTCATCGTGCTGTTCATGACCCCGCGCAAGAGCCTCAAGGACGAATGGTTCAACCACGTGATGCTGCCGCTGAACCTGGTCGGAAGTTTCGTGGACGTCATTTCCTACATCCGCCTGTATGCCGTCGGCACCGCCAGCTTCGCCATCGCCTCGACCTTCAACATCATGTTAGTACCGCTGTTCGATGGTTGGCTGAGTGGCTTGCTCGCAGCCCTGCTGCTCTTCGTGGCGCACACGGTGAACATCGTGCTCGCTCTGATGGGTGTGATGGTCCACGGTATCCGCTTGAATACGCTTGAATTCGCCAGCCATCTCGGGCTCCAGTGGAGCGGCATCCCCTACCAGCCATGGCAGCGCAAGTCGCGGCCGGTGGCCTGAGCGAAGCCCCTAGGTATCCCGATTCGAGAATACGATTACCCCAAAACACGCAACGAGAGGAGAAAGAGTTGGATATAGATGTGATGGTCAGCCTGGGACGTTTCGGGGCCGCAGCAGCGGTGGGACTTGCTGCTGCAGGTTCTTCCCTTGGCATCGGCGCAGCCGGTCCGGCCGCCGTGGGCGCCTGGAAGAAATGCTACGCCCAGGACAAGGCGGCGCCTTTTGTACTGTTCGCCTTTATCGGCGCGCCCATGTCGCAAACGATCTACGGCATGATTCTCCTGGGCTGGATCAACACCGCGCTGGATGCTTCGCTGGCCGCGCATCAGGCGATCAACTGGGGGGGCATGCTCGGCGCCGGAATTTTCGGCGGCCTGGGAATGGGAGTATCAGCCTGGTACCAGGGAGTCATCGGCGCCGCAGCATCGGACGCAATGGCCGAAACCGGCAAGGGTTTTGGCAACTACCTGATGACTCTGGGGATCATCGAAACCCTGGCCATCCTGGTTCTGGTCTTCATCCCGCCAGCATTCCGGCTCGCCGGTGGGGCATAAGCAGGCCGAGTGCCCTCGGCCACGACGGTCGGAAATCTGCTGCCGCGTGTCTGTGGCGCGCGCCAGCAGACGATCCAGATAATGTAAGTCGACAACGACAGATCCGAGAGCAGCGCCGAGAGCTTCATACTGCTGACTTGTTCGCCGGCATGGTTGTTCAGGCCCAAAAGCCAGTGACGCCCCGCCATGGGTCCGGCTTACGCACCACGATGCCGCATCTTGCCCCAATATTGTGCGCCGCACCATCGGCGCCGTCATGCGGGCCGTAAAATGTCCCATAAATCAGCCAGATTTATTCTGGCACGGCACTTGCTTTAGCTTGTTCATCAAAACGCATCAACGGGAGTCACAACGATGAGCAAGAAGAAGCTGGTCATGGTGGGCAACGGCATGGCCGGGGTGCGGACACTCGAGGAGTTGTTGAAGCTCGCCCCCGATCACTACGAGATCACCGTCTTTGGTGCCGAGCCGCACCCGAACTACAACCGCATCCTGCTTTCGCCGGTACTCGCCGGCGAGATGACGATCCAGGACATCATCCTCAACGATCACAGTTGGTACGCAGAGCACGGCATCACGCTTCACCTGGGCAAGACGGTGAGCAAGATCGATCGCGTCCAGCGCCGGGTAATCGCCGAAGACGGCACCGAGGCTCCCTACGACCGCCTGCTGCTGGCGACGGGCTCCAACCCCTTCATGCTACCCATTCCCGGCAACGACCTGCCGGGCGTCATCTCCTACCGCGACATCAATGACACCGACAGCATGATCGACGCCGCTCGCCGCTACCGGCACGCGGTAGTCATCGGTGGCGGTCTGCTCGGTCTCGAGGCGGCCAACGGACTGAAACTGCGCGGCATGGACGTGACGGTGATCCATCTCGCCGACTGGCTGCTCGAACGTCAGCTCGACCAGACGGCCGGCCGCATGCTGCAGAAGTCACTCGAAGACCGTGGCCTGAAATTCCTGCTCGGCCGGCAGACCGAAATGCTGATCGCTGGCGAGAGCGGCCGCGTCGCCGCGCTACGCCTCAAGGACGGCGCGCAGATCGCGGCTGATCTGGTGGTCATGGCCGTCGGCATCCGCCCGAACACGACGCTGGCTGAGTCGGCAGGCATCTACTGCAACCGTGGCATCGTGGTCAACGACACGCTGCAGACTTACGACCCGAAGGTCTATGCCGTCGGCGAGTGCGTCGCGCACCGCGGCATCGCCTACGGACTCGTCGCGCCGCTGTTCGAACAGGGCAAGGTTGCGGCCAACCATCTGGCCAACTACGGTATCGGCCGCTATACCGGGTCGGTCACCTCGACCAAGCTCAAGGTGACCGGCATCGACCTATTCTCGGCCGGCGACTTCTTTGGCGGCAAGGACACTGAGGAGATCGTCCTCAACGATGCCGCCGGCGGGGTGTACAAGAAGCTGGTGATCAAGGACAACAAGCTCGTCGGCGGTGTCCTCTATGGCGATACGGCCGACGGTCCGTGGTACTTCCAGTTGCTGCGCGACGGCCAGGACATCCACGAGATTCGCGATCACCTGCTGTTCGGCCAGTCGCACGTCGGCGACGTCGGCCACCAGGGCCACAGCAAGGCGGCGTCTATGGCCGACAGCGCCGAGGTGTGCGGTTGCAACGGCGTCAGCAAAGGGACGATCGTCAAGGCGATCAAGGAAAAGGGCCTGTTCAGTCTCGACGACATCAGGAAGCATACCAAGGCGTCGTCGTCCTGTGGTTCCTGTTCCGGCCTCTGCGAGCAGATCCTCTCGGCGACCATCGGCGGCGCTTACACGCCGGCGGCGTCGAACAAGAAGCCGGTCTGCGGCTGCAGCGATTACTCGCATCAGGAAGTGCGCGACGCGATCCGCGCGCAGCATCTGACCACCATCGACGAAATAATGCGCTTCCTCGAATGGCAGACGCCGGATGGCTGCGACAAGTGCCGCCCGGCACTCAATTATTACCTGATCTCGACCTGGCCACAGGAAGCGAAGGACGACCCGCGTTCGCGCCTGATCAACGAACGCGCGCACGCCAACATCCAGAAAGACGGTACTTACTCAGTCGTACCTCGGATGTGGGGCGGACTGACGACCGCCGCTGAACTGCGCCGCATCGCCGACGTCGCCGACAAGTACCAGGTGCCGACGATCAAGGTCACCGGCGGCCAACGCATCGACCTGCTCGGGATCAGGAAGGAAGACCTGATCAGTGTCTGGCGGGATCTCGACATGCCCTCGGGCCACGCCTACGGCAAGTCGATCCGCACGGTAAAAACGTGTGTCGGCTCCGAGCACTGCCGCTTTGGCACGCAGTTGGCGATGAGCATGGGCGTCAAGCTCGAGAAGATGCTCTTCGACATGTACTCGCCGCACAAGGTGAAGCTCGCCGTCTCGGGTTGTCCGCGTAACTGCGCCGAAGCCGGCATCAAGGATGTCGGCGTGATCGGCGTCGATTCGGGCTACGAGTTGTACGTCGGCGGCAACGGCGGCATCAAGACCGAAGTGGCGCAGTTCTTCGTCAAGGTAAAGAGCGACGAAGAGGTGATGGAGTACGCAGGCGCTTTCCTGCAGCTCTACCGCGAGGAAGGCTTCTACCTCGAACGGACCTGCCACTACCTCGAACGTGTCGGCCTCGACCACGCCAAAAACCGGGTAGTCGAGGACGAGGAGAACCGCAAGGCGCTCTACGGCCGCCTGCTGGCCGAGCTGAAGGACGCCAAGGACCCCTGGGCCGAGCGCATCGCCGGCGTCGAGAAGAACGAGTATGAAATGCTTTCGCTATGAAGGACTGGAGAATCGAAATGGCTGAATGGAAATCGATCTGCACGCTTGAAGAGATCCCGCGACTGGGCTCTCGCGTGGTGCGCTCAACGAGTGGCGACATTGCCGTCTTCCGCACCTCCACCAACGAGGTTTTTGCCCTGCGCGACCAGTGCCCGCACAAAGGCGGACCGCTGTCGCAGGGCTTGGTGCATGGCAACCAGGTGACCTGCCCGCTGCACGGCTGGAAGCTGCGCCTCGATTCGGGTGAAGCCGTGGCGCCCGACCAGGGCTGCTCGCGCCGCTATCCCGTGCGCATCGAAAGCGGTACGGTTTTTCTACAAATCTGACTAAACGGGAGGGATACGACAATGGACAAGTCATTCTGGAAGGTCGGCCATCGGCCGACACTGATCGCCGCTTTTCTCTACTTTGACCTGGCCTTCATGGTCTGGGTGATGCTCGGACCCCTGGGCGTGCAGATCGCCAAGGATCTCGGCCTGACGCACGCTCAGAAGGGAATGATGGTCGCCACCCCGGTGCTCGCCGGCGCCATCCTGCGCCTCTTCATGGGCGTCCTGGTCGACCATCTGAAGCCGAAGCTCGCCGGCGTCATCGGCCAGGTGATCGTCATCGTCTCGCTGTTCGTCGCCTGGTACTTCGGCATCCACAGCTACGAACAGACGCTGCTCCTCGGCGTCTTTCTCGGCGTCGCCGGCGCTTCGTTCGCCGTCGCCCTGCCGCTCGCTTCTCGCTGGTATCCGCCCGAGCATCAGGGAACGGCGCTCGGTATCGCCGGTGCGGGCAACTCCGGTACGGCGCTGGCCGCGCTGGTCGCACCGAGCCTGGCCATCGCCTACGGCTGGAGCAACGTCTTCGGGCTGGCGCTGATCCCGCTGATCGTGGTCTTCGTCTTCTACCTGTTCGCCGCCAAGGACGCGCCTGAATGCCCGCCAGCGAAATCGCTGGCCGAATACCTGAAGGTGCTCAAGGACAGCGACGCGTGGTGGTTCATGTTCTTCTACTCGGTGACCTTCGGCGGTTTCGTTGGCCTCGCCTCGTCGCTGACCATCTACTTCAACATCCAGTACGGGCTGGATGCCAAGACGGCGGGTTTCTTCACCGCCGCCTGTGTTTTCGCCGGTTCGCTGGTGCGGCCGATCGGCGGCAACGTCGCCGATCGCATCGGCGGCATCAAGAGCCTGTCGGTGATGTACGTCCTGGCGGCGATCTTCCTGGCGATTGTCAGCATTGGCCTGCCGTCCGCGTGGATGGCCCTGCTCGCCTTCGTCGGAGCGATGCTGGCGCTGGGCATGGGCAACGGTGCGGTCTTCCAGTTGGTTCCGCAGCGCTTCCGCAAGGAGATCGGCGTCATGACCGGACTGGTCGGCATGGCCGGCGGCGTCGGTGGCTTCTACCTGGCGTCATCGCTCGGTTACGCCAAGCAAATCACCGGTAGCTATCAGATCGGCTTCCTGATCTTTGCCGCGCTCGCCCTGATGGCACTGGCCGGGCTCTCCGGCGTCAAGACCCGCTGGCGCACCACCTGGGGTGCGGCGCACCTGACCGCAGCCAAGATCTGATTCTTTTCACTGCGCGCTTTGCGCAACCGCGGGGCGGCAAGGTACATTGCGACCTGCCGCCCCTTCCTCTTTCCGGAGCCAAGCCCGCATGCCACTTGAAGTCGACGTCGGTCATTCCTCGCTCACTGGTCCCCGCGAACGCAACGAGGACTTCTGCGGAATGGTCACCCCGCAGGGGGCGGAGCTCGAAAACAAGGGGCTGATCGCCGCTGTCGCCGACGGCATCGGCGGTCACAAGGGCGGCCGCGAGGCCGCCGAGTACACTGTGCGCGGGCTGCTCTCCGACTACTACGCAACCCCCGACACCTGGAGCGTGCCGCATGCGCTCGAAAAAGTCGTCGTGCCGCTCAACCGCTGGGTGATGGCCGAAGCCGGCCGCCAGCCGGACCTCGCCGGTATGGCGACGACGCTGACCGTCCTCGTGCTGCGCGGCCGCCGCTACGTCTGTGCGCATGTCGGCGATTCGCGCCTCTACCTGCTGCGTGACGGTGTGTGCACCCGGCTGACCAGCGACCACGTCTGGGACCACCCGGAACTCAGGAGCGTTCTCTCGCGCGCCGTCGGTCTCGACCGTCACTTCCAGCTCGATTTTTTTGACGGCGAACTGCAGCAAGGTGATTGCTTCCTGCTCTGTTCAGACGGCGTCTGGGGCCCCCTGGGCAGCGGCCGCATCCGCGCCGCGCTGCTCGCCCACCCCGACGCGCAACAGGCCGCCGCCTCGCTGACCAGTCTGGCGCTGGCCTCCGATGGCCAGGACAACGCCAGCGCCGTCGTCCTGCGCGTCACCGCCTTGCCACCGGAAAACCTGCGCGACTCGCTCGAGGGCACCGCCCGCCTGCCACTGCCGCCGCGTTTCAAACCGGGGCAAGAGTTCGACGGGCTACACATCGACGAAGTGCTGCACGACTCGCGGGCAACTCTGCTCTACCGCGTCACCGACCCGCTTTCCGGCCAGCAACTGGTGCTCAAGACCCTGCGCCCGGAACTCGCCGACGACGCCGAAGAGATCCGCGCGCTGATCATGGAGGAATGGCGCGCGCGGCGCATTGTCTCGCCCTTCTTTGCCCAACTGGTGCCGGCCGAAAGGCGGAGCTGTCTCTACTATCTGCAGAGCTGGTACGAGGGCGCGACGCTGCAGCGGATGCTCGACGCGGATCTCCATTTCACCGTCGCCGACGCCGTCGGGCACGGCGTCCGGCTGATGAAGGGGCTCTCCGCACTACACCGGCTTGACGTCGCGCACCGCGACATCAAGCCGGCCAATATCCACATCGGCCGCGACGGCCGTCTGCGCATTCTTGATCTTGGCGTCGCGCTCAGCCTGTCGGAAGACGAAGCCACCGCCGGCAGCCCAGGGACGCCGAGCTACATGGCGCCTGAGCTGTTCGCCGGCGACAAGGCCGGCCCGCAGCACGACCTCTACGCCGCCGGAGCGACGCTCTACCATCTGCTGACCAGAAAATACCCTTACGGCGAGATCGAGCCCTTTCAACATCCCAAATTCGGCGATCCGGTGCCACCGACGCGCTACCGGCCGGACATCCCCGGCTGGCTGGAAAACGTCGTCCTCAAGGCCGTCGCCAGGGACCCCGCGCAGCGCTTCGAAACCGCCGAAGAATTCCTGCTCGCCCTCGAACGCGGCGCCAACCGCCCGCTCAACCGGCTGCCGGTGACACCGCTGGCGATGCGCAACCCGCTGCTGACGTGGCGGGTCATTGCCGGTGTGTCGCTGGTGATCAACCTGGTGTTGGCAATGTTGCTGACGCGGTGACGGGTGGCCGCCCGCAGGATACCGCTGAGCCCGTAGATGCGGCTGAGGAACAAAGCGCATCTACGGGCTACGGGCTTCCCTGCGGTCAGCACATCCTACGGCGCTTTCTCATTCGTGCGACGCGATGGACACATTCCTCGCCTATGCGGGTGGTTATTTCCGCAATACGAATGCCACGTGGGTCACCCCCAGACAGGAATATTTGAATGGTTTTCGGGGCTGGGGTCATGGAAGTCCGTTCGGTCGACCAAAGTGGATCTGGCGAGAGGGAATCTGCAGTCTGGCCATGCATAAGAAAAGAAAGGTGCCAAGCGGAATTTCATGCCCCTACAAGCCGCCATGCGCTGCCCAGAATTCTGCGGGGCTGCGGATCGGGTAGCGGTCGCCCAAGGCCAGCAAGGCCTTGTCACCGGTGATCAGCGCATCCGCATGAGACTGATTCAGGGCCGCGATCAGCGTGCCAAGAACGGGTTGGTCGTTGACGTCGGTGAGGGCCGGGTCTTGCGCCGTTACGGGATCAATGACCTCAGCCTGGATCGAGAGGATGTCCACCAGGTCGCCGATCTCGCCTTCGCTCAACCCATGTCGATGCGCCAGCCGGGGCAGTACGCGGCGGAGTTCCTCAAGAATGAAGGTGGACAGCACGACTTCCAGCGCCCCGTGTCTCCAGGCGCCGATGATTTTCCCAGGCACGCTCGCTGGATAGGCAATGCCCGACAGCAGGACATTCGTGTCCAGAACCACGCGCAGGGTGGCCACGCGGCCTCAACGCCCGGCGCGCGAGTCGGCGACTGCGGCGGCAATTTCTGAAAGCCCTTCGGCTTCTGGCGTATCGGCAAACCCCGTCTCAATACGCTGGCAGAGCGCGTCGAAGCGCGCCTGCATGCGCCTGATGCGTTCAAACAAGCGTGCGTCCACCAGTGCCGCGACAGGCTTGCCATCCTTGTTGATGACGATGCTGTCATGCCGGTACTGCACCTGATTGAGCATCTCGCCTAGGTTCTGACGGAACGTAACGGCGCTGGTTTCACTAATCATGGCAGTACGGTTGATATGAACATAATGGTCATTATGTCCGGGGCAGGCGAGATTGGCAAGACCCAGCCTTGTCCAAGGAACGAGCCTGAGGGAAGGAGCTTGAGGGGAATCTGACGTGTAGGTCGATCGTCACACGGATGATGACGACCCCGACCGTCCTGCCGCGTGTGCCCGCCCTGCTGGGTACTGCATCCAGAACCTCCAGGAATACGTATCATTGAGAGGCGACGCGTAGGTGGCGGCGCATTCGACACCACAAAGTGAAGGAGAAAAGGATGGTCAGGATCATGGCCCGGATTACGGCCCGCGCAGGCGGTGACCGGCAACTACGCGCGGTTCTGCAGGACCTGCTCGGCCCAAGCCGCCAGGAGGCCGGCTGTGTGAGCTACGAATTGTTTCAGAACGAGGACGACCCGCTCGAGTTCGTGACCGTCGAGCAGTGGTCCGATCAGGCGGCCGCGGACGCCCACCTGGCGACGCCGCACGTGGCCACGGCGATCACGCTGGCCAGCGAGTTGCTGGCCCAGGCGCCATTGATTCATCGCTTCACGCCGGTCGTCGGATGAGCCTTCGCAGCGGACCGTGCTCAGCTTTGCCTTACCTCACGCCGGTGCGTTAGACGAACCCGATGGCCAGGAGCGTATGGACACGGTGATTGAGGGTTGCCGGTCGCTCACCGCCGGAAGGCCTGGGTGGCAGCGCGCGGCAATCGTTGCCGCGATCGTCGCTGGTGCCGCCTATCTGGCGCTACTGGCGTGGATCTACGCGTATCAGGAAGTGCTCATCTTTCGACCGGATCGGCTGCCAGCGGCGCACCGTTTTGTCTTGTGCGACACTCGCGATGCGCGCGACGTTCACGAGCTGAGCATCGAGGTCGGCGGCGAGACGCTCTCGGCGCTGCACTTGAAGCTGCCGAATCCGAAAGGCGTGGTATTTTTCCTGCACGGCAACAACGGCAATCTGTCCACCTGGTTCACCCACACCGACGCCTACCGAGCCGCGAACTACGATCTGTTCATGCTCGACTATCGCGGCTACGGCAAGAGTGGCGGTCACATCGAGAGCGAAGCCCAGCTTCGCGCCGACGTCCTCGCTGCCTGGCGGACAGTGGCCCCGCAATACGTCGGCAAACGCGTGGTGATCTACGGACGTTCGCTTGGCACGGCGCTGGCAGCCGGGCTGGCCGCGCAGGTGCAGCCCGACCTGACCATCCTGGTCTCGCCGTACTGCAACGTGGCGCAATTGATGCAGGCTCACTATCCATGGCTGCCGACGGGGCTCTTGCGTTACCGCCTGGAGACCTGCAGCGATGCCGGCCATGTGCACAGCCCATTGCTTCTCGTGCATGGCGAGGACGATTCGCTGATCCCGATCCAGCACAGTGAGCAACTGTTGCGCGTTGCGCCACAGGCGCGGCTGCTGCGCATTCCCGGCGCGGCTCACGCCGACGTCCATGAGTTCTCGGCCTACACTGACGAGCTGCTGCGAACCCTGGAATCACTCTAACCATGAATCAGACACCGGAGGAGGAATTGGCATGCTGACCGGACTTATGCAGGACCGACCGCTGTTGATCTCATCATTGATCGAACACGCGGCGAACTGCCATCCGCACGCCGAAATCGTCTCGCGCACGAGCGAGGGGCCGATTCACCGCTGCACCTATGCCGATATCCAGCGCCGCGCCAAACAGGTGGCCAGGGCGCTGACCGTGCTCGGTGTCCAGCCGGGAGATCGAATCGCCACGCTGGCCTGGAATGGCTACCGGCACATGGAGCTGTACTACGGCGTCTCAGGCATGGGCGCGGTGCTGCATACGATCAACCCGCGTCTGTTTCCGGAGCAGATCGAGTACATCGCGAACCATGCCGAAGATCAATACCTGTTCTTTGACCTCGGCTTCGTGCCGCTGCTCGAAAAGCTGGCCGGCAGCATGCCAACGGTGCGCGGCTTCGTCGTCATGACCGACCGCGAACACCTGCCGGAGTGCAGCCTTCCGGGACTGCTGTGTTACGAGGATCTCATCGGCGCGCAGGGCAGCGAGGGGGGAGATGGGGGAGATGGCGAAGATGGTGAGCATTATGAATGGCCGCAGTTCGCCGAGACGACGGCCTCGTCGCTTTGTTACACGTCGGGAACGACCGGCAACCCGAAGGGCGTTCTTTATTCGCATCGTTCCTCGGTGCTTCACTCGTGGGCCGCCTGCTCGGTCGATGGCCTGGCCCTGGGGTCCAGCGAGACGGCTCTGTTGGTCGTACCGATGTTCCACGTCAACGCCTGGGGAATGCCTTACGCCGGCGCCATGTCCGGCGCCCGGCTGGTCATGCCCGGCCCGGCTCTTGACGGCAAGAGCGTGTATGAATTGATGCGCGACGAGAAGGTGACGCTGGCCCTGGGTGTACCGACCGTCTGGCTGATGCTCCTGCAGTACGTCGACACGGTTGGACTGACTCCGCGCGACGAACTGTGCCTGCGTCGCGTGGTCATCGGCGGTGCTTCGGCGCCACGCGCAATGAGCGAACGTTTCGCGACCTCCTTCGGTGCTTTCGTCGTCCACGCCTGGGGAATGACCGAGATGTCGCCACTCGGCACGGTCTGCAATCTGCTGCCCAAGCACCAGGGCGATACGCTGGAAAAGCGCCTCGCGGTTCAGGAGAAGCAAGGCCGCGCCGTCTATGGCGTAGACATGAAGATCGTCGACGACGACGGCGCCCGCCTGGCGCAGGACGGTCGGTCTGCCGGCCACCTGCTGGTGCGCGGACCGTGGATCACCAGCGGCTATTACCGCGACGAAAGCGGCGGCACCATCGATGGCGATGGCTTCTTCGACACCGGCGACGTGGCCACCATCGATGCCGACGGCTACATGCAGATCACCGATCGCTCGAAAGACGTGATCAAGTCAGGCGGCGAGTGGATTTCGTCGATCGCCCTCGAGAACGCTGCGATTGGCCACCCAGCCGTGGCCGAAGCCGCGGTGATCGGCGTCGCGCATGCCAAATGGCAGGAGAGGCCGTTGCTGATCGTCGTCAGAAAGCGCGGTCAGGAACTGACTCGCGAGTCGATGCTGCAGTTCCTGCAGGGCCGCGTGGCCAACTGGTGGCTTCCCGACGATGTCGCTTTCGTCGACCAACTGCCGCACACGGCGACCGGCAAGCTGCAGAAGATGAAGCTGCGCGAGATGTTCGAGGACTATCGCCTGCCGACGGCGTAAGCGGAACGGCGCAGGGTGGTCACCGGGATGCGTGGGCCAAGGGCCGATATCCCGCTCGATATACGCGGCGACGATGGCCTTGCCGTTTCGATGGGTGAAGGTTGAACCGGGAACGTGGCCGTCAGTTGGTAGCCAGTGCCCCGATCCGGTATTTGGCCAGCAACTCGTCAGCATAGGCGGAATGCGGTCTGCCCTTGGTCTTGGTGTCATAGGCATCGGTCGCTTCCTTGCCGCACCAGGGCAGAACCAGATCGGGTCGCGACGGATGCGCCGGCAGATACGCGCTGACATCATAGACCGCGCCGCGAATCGCCATCCAGCAGTTGTCCGGCAGCGCGTGTCTGGCCAGTTCTGTCCTTGAGATCACTTTGTCGGCCGCTGTGGCGACGCTTTGTTCAGCAGGCGGCAACCAGAAGCTGCCAGCCCAGAAGGCTAACACCAGCAGCCAGAAAACGAGCGTGGTGGATACGTAGAGTCGGCGCATTATCTGAATCCGAAGTTTTCAAAATGAATCTGGCGGAGCCTGATGCCTCGCTCGCGCAGTGACTTTCTGACGGCGGCAACCATTCCCGGCGGACCGCACAGGTAACACTCTATCCCGGCCAGCTTGAGGGCATCGGGAAGGAGATCATTGACCTCCGGCGGCTCATTGCCAGTGGCCAGAGCCTGCAGCGACAATTGTGGGTCGCTGTCGGCCAGCGCGCGCAATTCTCGCAGAAATGCGGCGTCAGCCTCGGTGCGATAGAGGTAAACGAGAGTAGTCAGTTGGCTGACTGGACCCGCCCGCAGCAGCGCCAGGAACGGCGTGATACCAATGCCGCCGGCCAGCCACAACTGGGGCTCCGCGGGCCGTTCGGCCAGGAAGGTGCCGAAGGCGCCATGCACCCGCGCCAGGACGCCAGGCTCGATGCCCTGGATGCGCCGGCTGCAATCGCCGAGGGCCTTGACGCCGACGCGTATCTCAAGGTCGGCACCGATCGAACTGACCGTGAATGGGTGAAATTCGCCGCAACCCCGGAAACTCGGCCCGGCGAAGAAGGCGACGAGGACGAACTGTCCTGCCGTCGCGGCAATGGGCTCTGCCAGCGGCCTGAGAGAGATCTCGACCATGCCTTCAGCAACCGGAGCAGCCGATTGCACGATGTACGGCCGGGCGGCCAATCCCCGATCCACCCGGAGGAGGCGCCAGCCGAGGAACAGAGCGGCCAGCGCCAGGATTGGCAGTACCGGCTCGTCGATACCGAGTTGCAGCAGATGCCACAGACCGACCAGCACGCCGAACCCCAACGAGACATGCAGCCAACGCCAGATCCGATAGGGAATGCGCGTCGCGAAAGTGGCCGCCAGTCCGAGCATCAACAGCAGCAGCGAGAGCCAGCCTAGTCTGACCGGCCAACCCTGGCTGAAAGGTGAAAGCGTCTGCCAGGCCAGAAGTGGAGAAGCGGGCCAGGGATCGGCAGCCAGCGCCAGCGGGTGCGCCAGCAACAGGACGTAGGCGGCCATCCCGACGCGGTGATGCCATTGGTACATCCGCTCCAGTCCCCCCAGCCAGCGGGACAGCCACGTTTCCCGCAGCATCAGCAGCAGGCTGGCGAGCAACAGGCCGCAGCCTGCCCAGCCCAGGACGATGCCCAGACTGCGTGCCGGCGACAGGCCGGCCGGAAAGGCCCAGTAGACCGGACCTGCCGCAGAAGCCAGGACCAGTAGCGGAATCGATAGCCAGCGAAGATTGGGCATGGGAGCGTGAAGGAATCAACCGGAAGGTTGGCGAGAGTCGCTTGCCGGCTGCAGGTGCTCGCAGAGGTCACGTCCTCCCTGCGGCAACGGCATGCTACGCGCCCTGGCGCGTTCTTCCATGATCTGGTGATGGCTGATCTGGTAGCTGCGGCACTCCTCGTACGTCTTGAAGCCACGAATTCTCGATTGATGTTCGATCCGCTCCTCCGGCGTCATGAGCTGCCAGCCGCGAGTATTCGCCTCGCTGGCCCGCACGGGGCCGCGCGCCTGCGCGTTTGCGGCCAACGAGAGCAGCAGCGCGATCAATAGCCTAGTCTTGCGGGGCTCCATCGCAGCTCCCTCTGCGCCGATTGGCGCTTGTCCTTATCCATGGCCTGCCAGTGCACAGCGAGGTCTCGCCGAAAAGTATTGACCCAGTTTCATTGCCCGCACAGCGGGCTCATTCATTTCTGGGCGGCAACCAGCCGGTCCAGGATAGCACAAGGCTCACACTGCCGTGCTTTCCGCGGCGAAGTAGCGCTTCCGGAAGAACAGCGAAACGCTCACCAGGCCGATCATTACGGGTACCTCGACCAGCGGACCGATGACGGCGGCGAAGGCGGCGCCGGAGTTGATGCCATAGACGGCGACGGCAACGGCAATCGCCAGCTCGAAGTTGTTGCTCGCCGCAGTGAACGACAGGGTGGCGCATTTCCCGTAGCCGGCCCCGACCTTCTTGCCCATATAGAAAGAAATCAGGAACATGAGCACGAAGTAGATGAGCAACGGAATGGCAATGCGCACCACGTCCAGCGGGATGCTGACGATCAGCTTGCCCTTGAGGCTGAACATGACGACGATGGTGAACAGCAGGGCGACGAGGGTGATCGGGCCGATCTTCGGTACGAAGCGCTCGTGATACCACTGCCTGGAGACAAAGCGCAGCATGACCACCCGCGTCAATACCCCGGCGACGCAGGGAATTCCCAGGTAGATGAAGACGCTCTCGGCAATCTGACCGATCGAGACATCGACCACCGAACCCGAGAGACCGAACAGCGGCGGCAGTACGGTCACGAAGAGCCAAGCATAGACACTGTAGAACAGCACCTGAAAGATCGAGTTGAAGGCGACGAGGCCGGCTGCGTACTCGGTCGAGCCCTTGGCAATCTCGTTCCAGACGATCACCATGGCGATGCAGCGGGCGAGTCCGATCATGATCAGGCCAACCATGTACTCGGGCTTGTCCGGCAGGAAGATGATCGCCAGCGCGAACATCAGCATCGGCCCGACGACCCAGTTCTGAATCAGCGACAGGCCAAGGACTTTCTTGTCGACGAAAACATCGGGCAATTCCTCATAGCGCACCTTGGCAAAGGGAGGGTACATCATCAGGATCAGGCCCAGCGCGATCGGAATGTTGGTCGTTCCGACCTGGAAGGAATTGATCAGGTGCTCAACGCCAGGAACGAAGAAACCGAGGCCGACGCCGAGCGCCATGGCGGCAAAAATCCAGACTGTCAGATACCGGTCGAGGAAAGACAGTTTCGTCGTGACAGCGCTCATCTACTGCACGCGCGGCTGGCAAATCTCGGGGTGCCCGCCACAGCAGTTGTCGGTCAGGAAACCGATCAGGCCGTCTATTCTGCCCATCTCGGCATGACAGCGAACGAAACGGCCTTCCTGTACCGTACTGACCAGACCGGCGTGAGTCAGTGTCTTCAGGTGAAAGGACAGCGTCGGAGCGGGCAACTCGAGCTGCTCGGCAATCACCCCGACGGTCAGCCCTGCGGGGGCGTTCTGTACCAGCAGGCGGAAGATGGCGAGGCGGCTGTCTTGCGCCAGCGCGGCGAGCGCGGTGACGGCATCGGTATTGGTCATGTTTCCAACAATACCGAAGTATTGCCCAGGTCGTAAAGCGCTTTGCGTCAGCTTCGGCATTCGATTGCCCCTGTCGGGTCGGAGATCCGCGTCTGTTGGCTGGTCATCCTGGCCAAGCCCGCGAAGTGGGGTTTACATGTTTCCAATATTCTAGCAATATAAAAATGTTTCGCAAAGCGGCGTCGCTTGTGGCGTTCAAGTGGCGTTCGACTCAACGGCTCGCCGGGCTTGGACGTCCAGGCGAGCACCACCCACCATTCGGAGGAACGAGAAATGACGGTCAAGGTTGGCATCAACGGTTTCGGTCGTATCGGCAGGCTGGCGCTGCGCGCGGCGTGGGACTACCCGGAGCTGGAGTTCGTGCATATCAATGAGGCGAACGGGCCGGTCGACTCTGCCGCTCACCTGCTCGAGTTCGACTCGGTCCATCGCCGCTGGCCGCATGAGGTTGGGGTCAGCGACGGGCGGATGGTGGTGGACGGCAAGTCGATCACCTACAGCTCTGCCCGCGATGTCGCCGGCGGCCCGTGGCGCGAGGCGGGAGTCGACATCGTTCTCGAAGCCAGCGGCAAGTGGCGCACGGTCGAGGAACTGTCACCCTATCTGGCGGCGGGCGTGAAGAAGGTGATCGTCGCCGCGCCGGTCAAGGGCGGCGATACGCTGAACATCGTCATGGGCGTCAATGACCAACTCTACGACCCGGCCCGTGACCACATCGTCACCGCTGCGTCATGCACCACCAACTGCCTGGCGCCGGTGGTCAAGGTCGTCCATGAGGCGATCGGTATTTCGCACGGCATGATCACCACCATCCACAGCTCGACCAACACGCAGAGCGTCCACGATCAGATGCACAAGGATCTGCGCCGCGCGCGGGCGTCGAGCCTGTCGCTGGTGCCGACGACGACCGGCTCGGCGACGGCGATCGCGCTGATTTTCCCCGAGCTGAAGGGCAAACTCGATGGCCACGCGGTGCGTGTGCCGCTGCTCAACGCTTCGCTCACCGACTGCGTCTTCGAAATGCAAAGGCCGACGACGGTCGAGGAAGTCAATGGTCTGCTCAAGGCGGCTGCCGAAGGATCGCTGAAAGGAATCCTGGGCTTCGAGGAACGGCCGCTGGTGTCGATGGACTACGCCGGCGACCCACGCTCGGCTATCGTCGACGCTGCGCATACGCTGGTCATCAACGGCACCATGGTCAAGATCTACGCCTGGTACGACAACGAGTGGGGTTACGCCAATCGTTACGTCGAGCTGGCGCAAAAGCTGGCCGCGTCGCTCTAGACAGGCCTTTCACCACCTCGTGCCGGGGGCGGTGGGCGCCACTCGTGCGGGCCACCGCCCGGGCACCGGGAGCACCTTGGAGGACAACGATGAGCGATCCATCCCCAGGCAGGAGCGCCGCTTCGCGCGCCGGCTTGCGCAACTACGTCCTGGTCACCGGCGCCTATTGGGCCGATACGGTGACCGACGGCGCCACCCGCATGCTGGTCCTGTTCTATTTCTACAATCTGGGCTACACGCCCCTGGCGGTCGCTTCGCTGTTCATCTTCTATGAAGTCTTCGGCATCCTGACCAACCTCTTCGGCGGCTACGTCGGCGCCCGCTTCGGGCTCAAGACGACGCTGTTCATCGGCCTCGGCACCCAGTTGGTGGCGCTGTCGATGCTCGCCTTTGCCCCCCGGGGCTGGCTGATCGTCGCCTGGGTCATGGCCTCGCAAGCGCTGAGCGGGATCGCCAAGGACATGACCAAGATGAGTTCGAAGAGCGCGGTCAAACTGATCGTCCCCGAGGATTCGTCGGCGACCCTGTACCGCTGGGTGGCCATCCTGACCGGATCGAAGAACGCGCTCAAAGGGGTGGGCTTCTTCCTCGGCGGCTTGTTGCTCACCCTGCTCGATTTCCAGACCGCGCTCAAAGCGCTCGTCGCGCTGGTGGCGATCACCCTGGTCCTGGCCGCATTGCTGATGCGCGGGGGTCTCGGTGAGGCCAACAAGAAGGCCAAATTCGCTCAAATGTTCTCACGCAACGCGGCGGTCAACAAGCTCGCCGCGGCGCGCATCTTCCTCTTCGGCGCGCGTGACGTATGGTTCGTTGTCGGCCTGCCGGTCTTCCTGTCCAGCGTGCTCGGCTGGACCTTCTGGCAGTCGGGAGGTTTTCTGGCGCTCTGGGTGATCGGTTACGGCATCGTCCAGGCGGCGACCCCCGGCCTGCTGCGCAGCCGCGTCGAGGGGCAGCACGAACCCGACGGACGGACGGCGACGATTCTGGCTTTCGTCCTCGCTGCGCTACCGGCGGGAATCGCCCTGGGCTTGAGCGCCGGCGTCGCGCCAAGTACCGTCGTCGTCGGCGGACTGATCGTCTTCGGTGCGATCTTTGCGCTGAATTCGGCGGTGCATTCGTACCTGATCCTGGCCTACACCGACAGCGACAAGGTGGCGATGAGCGTCGGTTTCTACTACATGGCCAACGCCACCGGCCGTCTCGCCGGAACGGTGCTTTCGGGGGCTCTCTACCAGTGGGGACTGCAGAGCGGGCCGAGCAACGGCCTGATTGCCTGCCTGTGGGCTTCATCGGCCTTCGTCCTCGTCGCCGGCCTGCTGTCACTTCTGCTGCCGCGCCACATCGGCCCGAGGTCGAAGCCGATCAAGCTCGGCGATCTGGGCGATTAGCGCCGCAACCAGCGCGTGGAGCCGGTTCACCCTGCGCACGGCGCTGCTCAAGCGTCTCGATCAGCCAGAGGATCTCTGCGGCCATTGTGCAGTCGAGCTGGGGGTCGTCAGCAAGGAGGCGGTCGCGGCTGCCGGCGACTATCGCCTGCAACTTCGCGGCGGTACGCGAGGTAAGCGGCGATCGCTTTCTGCGTCGCTTACCTCGCCAAGCAGGCGTTGCCGGCGGTGCGCTCGATTTTAGCCAGGATGTCCCAAGCTCTCCACGGTTCGACCGCATGGCCGAACGGCGAGCAACAGTCGATCGCCCGGCCGATCTCCTCCCTCGCCGCGTCGAGGCGGCCAAGCTTGCGCAGCGTGTTGGCCAGCACGTTGGGGTGAGCTTGCGAACCCCAACAGCCCCACCGATTCACCCTCGTTCTGCGCTATGCTGTCAATGAATGTGGCGATTGCAGGTTCTGTAAGCGATGGCAGCGTGTTGGGGTTCGCAAGCTCACCCCAACCTACCGGACTCATCTTGTCAGGGCTGTTAACGACTTTCTGGCGGAGGCAACTGACCTGCTTCGGCCAGGCTGCCTATACTTCAACTTCCGTAATTCGATTTTTCCTCATCGTCAGTCCGAACCTATGAGCGAGTACCAATACTACGAATTCCAGGCCATCGACCGGCCGCTCACCTCCGCCGAGATGAGCGAGCTGCGGTCGATCTCGACGCGGGCGCGTATTACGCCGACGAGTTTCGTCAACGAGTATTCGTGGGGCGACTTCAAAGGTCAGCCTGACGTGTGGATGGAGCGCTATTTCGACGCTTTCCTCTACCTCGCCAACTGGGGCACGCACCTCCTGAAGCTGCGCCTGCCACCGCGTCTGCTGAATCCGGCAAGCGCCCTGACCTACTTCGGCAGCGACAGCGCCTTCGTCAATGTGAAGTCCGGCAAAGGCCTTGCAGCACCTGGTCGACCTGCGAGACCTCGAGGTCCGCGGCAGATGCGGCGATTTTCGCCTGCGCATCGCGTCGTTGCGTCAGGCGAACGCGCGCAAACTCAGCTTCATCAAGCGGCTCGACAAGGCTGGCTTGTGATGGGGCTGGGATGGACTGGGAAGAAAAAAGGCATCGCCGTGGCGATGCCTTTTTCCCGTGGGCTGTCAGCCTAGAAACCAGCGCCCTTGATCGACTTCAGGCCCTTGTAGACGGCCTTGCTGCCCAGTTGCTCCTCGATGCGCAGCAACTGGTTGTACTTGCAGATGCGGTCGGTGCGCGAGAGCGAACCGGTCTTGATCTGCCCGGCGCCGGTACCGACGGCCAGGTCGGCAATGAAGGAGTCTTCGGTCTCGCCCGAGCGATGCGACGAGATGACGCCGTAGCCAGCCTTCTGCGCCATCTTGATGGCGTCGAGAGTTTCGGTCACCGTACCGATCTGGTTCACCTTGATCAGGATCGCGTTGGCCGCCTTCATGTCGATGCCCTGCTTGAGGCGGATCGGGTTGGTGACGAAGAAGTCGTCGCCGACGATCTGCACCTTCTCGCCGAGCGCCTTGGTCAGCTTGACGTAGCCTTCCCAGTCACTCTGGTCGAGACCATCCTCGATCGACACGATCGGGTACTTGGCGCACCAGTCGCTGTACACGGCGATCATCTCGTCGTCGGTGAACAGCTTGTCCGGATTTGACTTCCAGAACTTGTAACCCTGGCGGCCTCCTTCGTCAAAGAGCTCGGAGGAAGCGCAGTCAAGCGCGATGGCGATCTCTTTGCCAGGCTTGTAACCGGCTGCGACGATTGCCTGCATGACGACTTCAAGCGATTCGTCGTTGGTCAGGTTGGGCGCAAAGCCGCCTTCGTCGCCGACCGCCGTCACATGCCCGCCCTTCTTGAGAATACCCTTCAAAGCGTGAAAGACTTCGGTGATCCATTGCAGGCCTTGCGAGAAAGACTCGGCGCCGACCGGCATGATCATGAATTCCTGGAAATCGATCAGGTTGTCGGCGTGCTTGCCACCGTTGATGATGTTGGCCATCGGCGTCGGCAAGGCGAAATCGCGGTTCTTGTGAATCTTGCCGATGTACTTCCACAGCGGCATCTTGCTGACGTTGGCGCCGGCCAGGGTGATCGCCATCGATGCACCAAGGATCGCGTTGGCACCGAGGTTCGACTTGTTGGCTGTGCCGTCAAGGGCGATCATCGCCTCGTCGAGCGCACGCTGGTCGAGCGGATTCTTGCCCTTGAGGAGTTTGGCAATTTTGGTGTTGACCGCTTCAACCGCCTTCAGCACGCCCTTGCCGAGGTAAACTTTCTTGTCGCCATCGCGCAGTTCGCAGGCTTCAAATTCACCGGTCGACGCACCCGAAGGGACAGCGGAGCGAGCCATGAAACCATTGTCGAGGGTGATGTCGACTTCAACGGTCGGGTTGCCTCGCGAGTCGAGGATCTGTCGACCGACGACTTTTGTGATCTTGACGAACTCCGGGGTGGCGACCGAGGCCTCCTCTTCTACCTGTTCGACTTGGTCGACCTGTTCAGTATTCTTCGATTTCTTGACTTTGTTGGCTTTGTTGGCTTTGTTGGCTTTGTTGGCTTTTGCCATGATCGAGCTCCGTGGGAGTGGTTTGGTGGAAACTTCGCGGAAAACTTTTCCAGGCGATCATACCGAATTCAGCTCGCACGGTGCAATGCTTGCGGACGAGGAAAACGCGTTTGCAGCAAACAAATAGCAGAACGGACGCCCCGTTGACCGTCCCGGCGGCCTAGCCAGTGTATTTATCACCGGAAGGGCGATGGCTGACCGTGCGCTTCACCGATCCGCTGCGTACCTCCTGACGCCGGGAGATCGAGAGGACTTGCCACAAAGTGCGCCGAATTCTCTTGACGACTGCCTTGACCGCCACCCGCGTGAGCTCGTTGACCAGCAGCGCAAAGCCAATGATCGTCCTTGGGTTGTACGCCACGATTCCCCAGCGCTCCCGGCGATCGCTCATCCAGGTGGCCTTGTAGCCATCGTCGCCGATCAGGAAATCCACCTCCGCGACGTGATCTTGCTCGATGACGTGCTGCATGAGGTAGACAGTCAGCACAGTTCCCGGTGCGTACGACGCAAAGGCCTCATCGTAGGCCACCTTGTAGATACTGGCCTTGTTGCGATCGACTATCCAGAGCTGCGCCGCAATCGTTCGCTTGTTCAATCGTGCGAAGCCGAGACGAAGCATGCCCCGCGCGGCAAGCTGCCGGATCAGGGAGGGCACGAACTCGGGATAGGGCTCCGGTTTTTTCCAACTCGCAGCGTAGATGCCCTGAAAGTCGACGATCGCTTCTTCAATCTGCTCCAGCGTGGTGACGATGTCCAGCGTTCCCCCGTCGGCGGCAAACGCCTTGCATCGTCGCCGGATTGAACTGCGCAGGTTGGCACTTCGCTTCTTGAGATAGTCTTGCCAGGTACCGTCGACCTTGAGAAACCAGTTGCCAAAGGCGAAGAACTGAAACGGGATCCAGTCGTTGGCCCGCAGCCCACTGAGCAGGGCCTTGTACGTCGAGGAGTCGGGATCCATGGGTGTGAAGCGCATCACATGGGCGTCCCCATGGTCTTGCCCTGCTGTGGCAAGCAAGTCCTTCAAATCGACCAGATCGCCATCGTGACCCACTAAAGGAGCGTACAGCGACGTATAGTAGTTGCTCAGCGACTCAATACTCCTGACGGGTCCCTTCTTCGTCAATCTCACGGGCAGGATCACCTGAGGGAATTGCCTTTCGGCAACAACGTAGTAACGCACACCTGGGTCGTCGGCGTAGACCTGCTTCTCCAGAAGCTCCAGCCAGTCGACAGATGCTTCAAGACTCTGGTTGGCCGAGAACTCGCCAAGGTCGTACTGCCCGGCGGTCAGTGCCTCGATGCTCTCGTATCTATTGACACTGACCGGCAGAGGATCAAGGCTCGACGCTCGCCGGCTCGTCTTGAAGTCGCGAAAATTCTGCCGGAAAGCTTTGAGCAACGAGAAAACAGCCGCGTACAGTGGGCTCCTGAATATTTGATGGCTACGAATGGTGTAGCCAAAGGTGGACCACTCCTTTTGATCGCGCGTCGCATTGGTGTAAAAATCGATCGTTTTCCGCGAAGGAAGCGCGAATTGCTCCTCGATCAAGCGAAAAAGCAGCAGCCGGCCCGGCGCGAAGCGCGCCAGGGTTTCGTCGTAGGCCGTCTTCAGGATGATGATCATGCGATCGTTGCTCAGCACAAGCCGCGAGGAAGCCAGGTGACTGCCAATATGAAGTTCATAGATCGCCGCCTGGCCAGTCAATGCGAAGCGCAGCAGTACCGCGCTGTAAAATACTCCCTGCTCGTTGTCGCTTGCAATCGCAGTTCCTGCTCGTCCCTTCCAGCCGGATGTTTCAAGTACCCCATACCGGGTGATCGCGGCGTCCATGTCGTCAGGATTGACCACCGTTGACAGGCAAGGGGCGCTGAATTCGGTTTCTGCTCGCCGAAAATAGCGGCCAATGTTCTTCGCGAGATTCTTCGGGCGTTCTCTCCAGTAAGCGGTGAACTCACCCGTCGGTTCGATTCCGATTGAGCACGCGTGTGCGATAACGATCTGGGGAACCGACAAGCGCCAGAAGTCCGGAGCATAACGTGGGTCCACGGCGTACAGTTCGAGTGTCCAACCCAGTCCCGGCAGGGCAGCCAGCAGCGTTTCGAGGAGGCAGGCCTCCTCAAGCAGGACTGGAATTGCCTGTACCTGAGACGGACAAAAACTCGACCACTTGCCCAGTCCACTCGGGCCAAGGATCAGGGCGCCCGAAATGCCATCGACTGTCCGGTGAATGCACAGCCGCTCGCGACCATCGCCGAAATGATCCAGCAGCGGGCCCACAAAACGACTGTCGAAAAAGGGATGGCGGCCGCACAGTCTGGCATTCAGCCGGTCCCAGTCCTCGGCAAACTCGGCGAAGGCGGCTTTGGCGCCGTGGATTTCCCATCCCATCACCGAGCTCCCGCGACAGATCGGTGGAGAGTCTTGTCTACGGCGGCGGTCATCCAGTCCATCTCAATCCCGGTCAGCGACTGATGGCACGGCAAGTGGAGCAGGTGCTGGCGATAGTCCTGCGAGATCCGGCAAGCCGAGTCGGCCATCTCGTCCCAGCGCCAGATTGGCACGCCGAGATGCTTCAGCCAATAAAAATGTGGGTCCGGATGGTCAATATATAGCGGGAACATATAGGGTGCGCAGTCTGTGGGCAAGATAGGGAACAGGGCATGGCAGTTCGGAACGGTCGCGACGGCTTGCACCCAGCGCTGGTAGTTCTCGCGTCGGCAGCGGATGTTGTCGTCGAGCGATGAATGCTCAGCGACAAACTGCGAGCAACGCAGCGACGCCCTGGCGGCGGCCAGTTCCGAGAAAAGCGATGAGGGCGCAGACCGTTCGATGACTTCGTGATTGCCAAGGGCCACCGCGCCGGCGCTGATGTCAGCCAACCGCAAGTCGATCGAAGCCAAGTCGCCAGCGAGGCGCCCTGTCGATCGGCCACGTTCCAGGACGTGCTTGATACCGCGTAACTCCTCGAAAAAAGTAGCTGATCGCGTTGCCACATTTTCGAGAAGGCAAGCGTCAGGGGCGTAGAGCAATCCGCCGTCGTCGCAGGCAAAAAACTTGTAGGGACTGGAAACGACGAATTGACCATGGATCCCGCTGCCGGGTGCGCGAAAGTTCTCGGTAAACAGGACATGCGAACAGTCCTCAATCAAAACGATATGGCGATCAACGCACCACTGTCTCAAACCGCAAAAATCGCGGACGATGCCAAAGTAGTGGGTGGCCAGCAGCGCTTTGACCGGTTTCTGGATTCTGGCAAGAAGCAGGTCCAGGGCGACGAGGTCGGGTGAAAGATCGGCCTGAAGAGGATACAGATGCACTTCTGCATTCAGGGCCAAGGCCGGATCGAGCATCGTTACGCAATGATAGGCAGGGGCCAGAAGAACTCCCTCGCTATCGAGACCAGCGAGTCGATATGCCGCGCCAAGTGCATATCGACCGCGCATGAAATGGCAGAAGTGGTTCGGCGTTCGCTGCCGAGCCGATACCGAGCGCCACGACATGGGCGATGGGCAGACAGGGGTGCTTGGCAACGGAGATACCCTCGATCCTGGAAAATCACAAGGTTCCGGGTCAAAGCGAAGGAACTTCAAGGCAAGCCGTCCGCCACCGGAAACTGGCTCATTGGCAGGTGGTTGGGAAGCGCCCGTTCGAGCTCGTTCATTTGCCGCGCGCCTGACCCAGAGGTGCCAGGTGCAAGGCCTGCCGCTTCAGCCTGCCGGCGCCCACGTAGGGCGCCAGATTGCTCACCATCAGTTCGAAAGACAATAGACGCAGGAACATGGCCCAGCCGCAGTCGGCAGCGCCCAGGCTGCGATGGGATGCCAAGGAGCGTTGGTTGAGAGAATTGATGCGGCTGAGCGTGTAGACCACACCCTCCGCTTTCAAGAGAGCATCAAAGGCGTCCCAGAGTTTTGGAAACAGCAAGCTCAGACGATGAGAATCGACCACAAACACATCGAAATCCCAGACATAGGCGTCGCCCGCTGGCAGCCAGTAGTCAACTCGCACCTCATCCTCGGCATAGTGCCCACGCACAAACCAGATACAGCCGACCAGTTGTTCGTCCTTGAGGGCAGCGAGACACTGGGCGCCCTGAGCGAAACGTTGGGCAATGACGGCAGCCGGTCGGCCCAAGGCAAGCAACAAGGGATCAGGCGTGCTGATCGACCGGAAGCTGAACGCCTTGGCTCGGTTGAGCGCCAGTCGTGGCTGCGCGGTCAAGGGCTGGGCGACGAACTGATACAGGTAGAGGCCGGAGGCGGGATCCAGTGCGCGTAGCAGACGATCAATGATCAGGACCAGGGTTTTGGCGAAGCCAAGCTCGTCATATGTGGCGCGAAGCCTGTTCAGGGTGAAGAGCCTCATCGACCGGATTTTCCCCGTAGCGGTGTCATTCAAGTCGCCACCAGGCTGTCGAGCCAGGCCAAAGTGGCGTCCTCGACTTGCCCGCGCCAGGCCCGGGTCGAGAAGGTGTGGTCGGCATCGGCAACCTCAATCCGGCGGACCTTGGCCGCTGCGGTGAGACCCGACCAGGCGCCACTGGTGCCGACAAACTCGATGAACTCTTTGGCCGTATAGTCCTGCCCGCTCAGGATCAGGAGTACGCTCCCGGCAAACTGCCGCCAGCCGTCCGCCATGCGTTCCTGGAACGAGCGCGATTCGGCCCTGCCAGACGGGTTCTGACGGCGTGCAAGAAGCGCCGTCTGGAGCAGGCCCTGAACGGATTTCAGAACTCCCAGCCGACCCTTGAGCAGCTTCCACCAGAACTCGCGCTGCAGCAGGCGCTGGCCGTAATAGTGTTTGATGTGGGTCTGTGCCAGACTGGCCTCGGAGCGCACCCATGGGTTGAGGATCGCCAGACCGGCAATCCTGTCGTCCTGGGTCGCGTCGACGTATAAAAGAGCCAGCGATGCCGCGTCACAGAGCCCCCAGAGAACAATGCGCTGGACGGCCGGGCAGGCGCGCTGGAAGGCTTCGATGGCCGCGCCGATGTCTGCCGAAGCCTGCTCGAAGCCGCGCATCGCACCGCTGGCGTCACCCATGCCGCGATAGTCGAAGCGCATCACTGGATAACCTTCAGCCGCCAGCCGGCGCGAGAGCAGCAGGAACTGCCGATGACTGCCGACCCGGTACTGCGGGCCACCGACGACGATCAGCACCCCACAGGTCGAGCGTCCGGCGGCCATGGAGCCGTGGACGGCAGCCTGCGACCCAACTCCATTCCCTTGCCCTGCCGGCAGCGCCTGTCCGCCGCTGCAGGACAGCGCAGGCTCGACCGGCCCGGGCTGTGGGCGGGCAACGATGCCCAGCAAGAGGTCGCCGGCACACGGGAACAGCACAGCTTCTTCAACGAAATTCATGTCGATTCGATCCCGGACATGGCCATGATGCTGGCCTCAAGCAGCGCCGGACATTCAGTGATTTCGACGGTCTGCCAGAATGCGGGACCATTCACCGAGATGCCACGGACGTGATGGCCGGCGGCCTGCCACTGGCTCAGCCGCGCAACGGCTACCGGCGACAGGCCACCATCGGACTTGCTGGAGATCTCGATCCATTCGACGCGGCACGACCGATGCGATAGCATCAGCTCTGCATTCTCCAGGCTGCCGGCGAGTGTTGAAGACAGCAGATAGCCGGCAATCTCCGCCGCCTCGCCCCGTCTCAATTGGCTCCGCATGCGCTCCATCATCCCCTTGCCGTCGCCGCCGAGCATCTCGGCGGCTATCTTCAGGCGCAGGAACCGCTGCAGAAACTGTTTTCCCGAAACAACCGGCTGCCAGAACAGCAGATTGACCGGACGTTCCATGCGATTCGCCGCCTCGATTGCCAGCAGGCAGCCGGTGCGCTGGCCCCACAACCAGAGCGGCGCGGCAGTCCGCCGTTGCAACCAGTCGCAGGCGAGGGCCACGTCGGCCAGCCAGTCCTCCCAGGTGGCATCGCCAAAATCGCCCGAACTATCGCCACAACCCAGCAAATCGATCTGCAGCACAGCGTAGCCGGCAGCGGCCATTGCTCTCGCCTGCAAAGCGGCCATATGCCTGGATTTATTGAGTTCCTCGGCAAAAGGATGGACGTAAACAACCGCTCCATGCGGCTTTTCCGACGCCTGCGGAGCATGAAAGAGGGCCAGGCGCTGGCCCGCAGAGGCCGGCAGAAAGAATGCTTCGAAGGCCATCACGGACGCTGCTTACACAACCGCTGTAAGCTTGCCTTGCACGAAGTCAATCAGGGTTGCCAGAGTGGCAAATACCGCGCCGTCGATCTCGTCGTCTTCCACGGCAAACCCGAAACGTTCTTCCAGCGTGGTGATCAGGGCAACCACGGCCATCGAATCGAGTTCAGGAATCGCCCCGAGCAGTGGCGTGTTCAGTGTGAATCCGCTGGCGCGGCCCTTGAGGCTCAATACCTCGTCAAGAACCGACACAACTTCGTGTCCGACAGCCATGTAGTCTCCTGTAGGTGCGATTTCGACGGCTACGGCTGCCGGCTGGGCAGCGACCGTTTGAGCCGCAATTATACCGAAGCGAACGACCTGTCCCGTGGTAATCGTTTAGCCCCCCGCTCGCCGGCACCGCCCCTCAATCAGGCGGCAGCCGGTAGCGG
>NZ_FLQX01000095.1 GCF_900089955.1 Candidatus Accumulibacter aalborgensis
CGTCAGGGGCGTCGAACATATGCAAAAAATATATGCTAAATAAGTTATGTGTAAGGGTATGGCCTTTGCCCCGGAAGTTCTCGGCGATTCTGGCTTGAATTTCCGGATTGGCAATATGTCGACAATTCCAAGTCAGCAAATAGTCGGAGAAATGAACCGTGGCTATCGAGATATGTAATGCGTCCTCACTCGCCTTTGCGGGAACGATACCGGCTATTACGAGATCCTTGGCAAGTTCGATGCTGTAGGATGTGATGTCAAGCAACTTTATGCCACGCAAAGCGGCAAGGCGTTTGGTTGCAGCTTCAGGATCGCCAGCGGCACATTCTGTAAGGACAAGTTCAGAGGCGAACAGATCAAACTCATCCCGCCTATCCCAGAATTGATATGTACTTTGCTGATGGCCAGCCTCAATCACATTCTTGCTCGGACGAGCTGCCAGGTAACTGATGACCGAGGTTTCAAGGTATACCTTGCGCTTCATTGGAATACTTGTAATTTTTCTCTTAACAGTACATTAAAAACGCGATGCCTGGGAATGTTGGGTAGCGATAGATCTGCAACCCAATCTACGCTGCTTTATGCAGCCGGTCGCCTGGAGCGTAGAGTTGGCCTGTCTTTGACGACTTCTGTGATATCAGGTGGCTACTTCTTGTATGGTTTGCCATTGATTATCTAAGGGAATGTATCTTTGTTTCATTTCGAACTTGTATTGTTTCCCGCCGGATAGTGCTGAGTATCTTATGAGGACATCTCTTCTGAGAAGGCCTATATTTTCTCTGTTCATCAAGTTCATAAAGGTCGCTTCGTCCATGCCAAATTGCCATTCGGATTGACTGTCGGGGAAGCGAACCTGGCGCTCTTCTTTGCTATGAAATAGTCGATCATTGCTATGAAATATACTAATCTCTATCGCTGCGATCGTTGCTGGTGAATTGCTGATGCGAAAGGCTACTCGATATGGAATGGGTTGAATAATCTTGGCCTCCTTGTCGATATATCCGTAACTAGCTGCCCAGACAAAAGGCCTACGCGAGTAGATGGCCGACTTACGAGTATGGTAGGCGGTGAATACTGAGAGCAATAGTGAAGTGACTGCTATAAATATTGGTACACACGTCGCCCAATAGCTTGGAGTTGGCCAGTTTTCGACAATGACATTTAGTGCTTGCATAGAAGATAGACGTCTAAGTTCGGGTTGGTCTGGAGTGACGGCTTAACGTTCGACATGAGCGGTCTTTGGAACGTCCGCTCGATGGAGGGGGTTCAGGTGACTGCCGCATAGATGACCAGGACAAGTGGCACGCTGATGAGTACCAGTGCAGTGCCGAGGCAGCCGCTTGGCGCCCGAACTCTCGAGGGCGACGGGCTCGAGTGACTTGCGCCACTTTGCGAATGCGATTCCGCGGCGTAAGTGCAACCCCTGACCTCGCGTAATGAGCGTTCTTCGACGGCGACAGGGCGTTGCTCGCGAGGACGGTCGGATACCCACTTGCCGTGGCAAGCATTGCAAAACAAACGCGTTGTGCCGCGCTCAAATGCGCCGACCGTTCGCTTGGTGTGCGGAAAGCGCTGCGAGCAGCCCGCGCATACGAACTGAAGATCCCTTGGTGCTCGCAACCGAGCCGATGGCAGCCGCTGATTGCTACGACCGCGGCGCCGAGCCAACGCCAGCACGCCGACGAGAAGCAACGCCGCGACAAGCGCGATAGCTGCGATTGAAACGTTTTCGAGAACCACAAGTCACCTAACTTTGTTATCGGAAGACAGTTTTGCGCCCGAACTCCGACGCCCGCTCCCTAACTCGGCGTTGTCCAAAACGCTTAAAGGCGCCCGTAGTCTGGTTTTCGGACCGCCATGCTGTTTTTTGCATACAGTACTCTAAAGGTCCGTCAAAAGCGGCACGGCGACGGCCCCGCCTCTGATGTTCGCGAAGGCGCTCGGCAAGAGCGCCAGGACATCCACTACCGGCCGCAAGCTTACCGACAGAGGTGGCGCATGTCCATTGGTTGCGATCTTTCGCCTCGCAGGATGTGCTGACTAGAAGCCCATCGCTCGCGACCGATGCGCTTCCCTTCGGTCAGCACATCCTACGGCCATACGGCCCGGCAAGACACGGCCATATCATTGATCATCCGACTACCAGCCGCCGCGCAGGCGCCCGTGTCGGGCCAGGCCGGCAAGGGGCCTTCACGTCCCTGAATCCGCGACTCGCCCGGCCAGAGACCTCGCCGGCGTGATAGAATCACGGGCTTGACCACGACGCCGACATTCTCCCGAAGTCGCGTCACCAGCGGATAGAAGATGGAAGCTTTCGCCAAAGAAACACTGCCCGTCAGCCTCGAAGACGAGATGCGACGTTCGTATCTCGATTATGCGATGAGCGTCATTGTCGGCCGCGCCCTGCCGGATGCTCGCGACGGTCTGAAGCCGGTACATCGCCGCGTCCTCTTCGCCATGCACGAATTGTCGAACGACTGGAACAAGCCGTACAAGAAGTCGGCGCGTATCGTCGGTGATGTCATCGGTAAGTACCACCCGCACGGCGATACGGCGGTGTACGACACCATCGTGCGCATGGCGCAGCATTTTTCGCTGCGCTACATGCTGGTCGATGGGCAGGGCAACTTCGGTTCGGTCGACGGCGACAACGCGGCGGCGATGCGTTACACCGAAGTGCGCATGGCGCGCATTGGCCACGAATTGCTGGCCGACATCGACAAGGAAACGGTCGATTTCGGGCCCAACTACGACGGCTCGGAGCAGGAACCGCTGGTCATGCCGGCGCGCATTCCAAACCTCTTGATCAACGGCTCGGCCGGTATCGCGGTCGGCATGGCGACCAACATCCCGCCGCACAACCTCGGTGAAATCATCGATGCCTGCCTGGCGCTGCTGAACAACGCCGAGGTGACCATCGACGAGTTGATCGACCTGGTGCCGGGCCCCGACTTTCCGACGGCGGGAATCATCTACGGCGTCGCAGGGGTGCGCGAGGGTTACCGCACCGGCCGCGGGCGGGTGATCATGCGCGGGCGGACGCATTTCGAGGACATGGACAAGGGCAACAACCGTCAGGCGATCATCATCGACGAGCTGCCCTACCAGGTGAACAAGCGGACGCTGCTCGAAAAGATCGGCGAGCTGGTCAACGAGAAGAAGATCGAGGGCATTTCCGATCTGCGCGACGAATCCGACAAGTCGGGAATGCGCGTGGTGATCGAACTGAAGCGCGGCGAAGTCGCCGAAGTGGTGCTCAACTGCCTGTACAAGCAGACGCAGCTCCAGGATACTTTCGGCATGAACATGGTGGCGCTGGTCGATGGTCAGCCGCGCCTCCTGAACCTGAAGCAGATGCTCGAGTGCTTTCTCTGGCACCGGCGCGAAGTGCTCACCCGACGGACGGTTTTCGAACTGCGCAAGGCGCGCGAGCGGGCGCACATCCAGGAAGGACTGGCGGTGGCACTCGACAACGTCGATGAGATCATCGCGCTGATCAAGGCGTCGCCGACGCCGGCCGATGCGCGCCGGGGGTTGATGGCGCGGCGATGGGCGTCATCGACGGTGGGCGAGATGCTGCGCCGTGCGGCGCTCGATGCGACGCGTCCGGAAGGGCTGGCCCTCGAATACGGTTTGTCGGCGAACGGCTATCTGCTTTCGGAAGTGCAGGCGCAGGCGATTCTCGAACTGCGCCTGCAGCGCTTGACCGGCCTCGAGCGCGACAAGATCGTCGCCGACTACGGCGAACTGCTGGCCAGGATCGCCGACCTGATGGATATCCTGGCACGTCCAGAGCGGATCACCGAGATGATCGTCGAGGAATTGACCGCCATCCGGGCGCAGTTCGGCGACAAGCGGCGTTCGGAAATCGTCATCAGCACCCAGGACCTTAGCATAGAGGACTTCATCACGCCGGTCGACATGGTCGTCACGCTGTCGCACACCGGCTACATCAAGTCGCAGCCGCTGGCCGATTATCGCGCGCAGCGGCGCGGCGGGCGCGGCAAACAGGCGGCGGCGATGAAGACCGACGATTTCGTCGATCGCCTGTTCGTCGCCAACACGCATGATTTCATCCTCTGCTTCACCAACCGTGGCCGCGTGTACTGGCTCAAGGTCTACGAAGTACCGCAGGGGACGCGCACCAGTCGCGGCAAGCCGATCGTCAATGTCTTCCCGTTCGAGGAGGGCGAGAAGATCGGCGCCATCCTGCCGATCAAGGAATTTGCCGACGATCGCTACATCTTCATGTGCACGGCGCAGGGAATCGTCAAGAAGACACCGCTGTCGGATTTCTCGAACCCGCGCAAGGCGGGCATCATCGCCGTCGCGCTCGACGACGATGACGTCCTGATCGGTGCCGAGATCACCAACGGGATGCAGGACGTGGTCCTCGTCTCCGACGCCGGCAAGGCGGTGTGGTTCGACGAGGAGGATGTTCGCCCGATGGGACGCACGGCACGCGGGGTGCGCGGGATGCGGCTGGCGGACGGGCAGCAGGTGCTGTCGTTGCTGGTTGCCGACAACGATCAGCAGACCGTCCTGGTGGCCACCGAGAAGGGTTTTGGCAAGCGCACGACGCTGGCCGATTTCCGCCATACCGGTCGCGGCACGCAGGGCGTCATCGCCATCGCGGCCAGCGAGCGCAACGGCAAGGTCGTTGCCGCGCGACTGGTGCGCGACGAAGACGAGATCATGCTGATCACCACCGGCGGCGTGCTGATCCGCACGCGCGTGCGCGAGATTCGCGGCATGGGCCGCGCTACCCAGGGCGTCACGCTGATCGCGCTCGACACCGGCGAAAAGCTCGCCGGTCTGGAGAAGATCGTCGAGACCGAAGACGACGTTGATCTTGCCGAGGCGCTGGACGACCATGACGCACTTGTCGAAGCACCGAGTGAGCCAGCCGCCGGGGACCAGGACGCTGATCCGGAGCAGGGGTGAAGCGGGTGTATTTCATCGCGACGATCGCTGCCCGATGGCAGACAGGGTTGATGGCGTGAGCGATGATCTGCAACGCGAGCTGGGCGTCGTCCGGCAGCAGATCGACCTCCTCGACGGGCAACTGCTCGGTCTGCTGAACCAGCGCGCCAGGTATGCGCAGCAGGTCGGCGAGATCAAGGCGCGCCATGGTGAGGCCGGTTTCATTTACCGCCCCGAGCGCGAAGCGCAGGTGCTGCAGCGAGTCCAGGAAATGAACTCCGGTCCGCTGAGCAACGAAACGCTGACCTGGTTCTTCCGCGAAGTGATGTCGGCGTGTCTGTCGCTCGAACAGCCGCTGGGCATCGCTTTCCTCGGGCCGCTCGGCACTTTCTCGGAGAGCGCGGCGACCAGGCACTTCGGCCACGCTGCCCGCCTGATGCCACAGCTCTCGATCGACGATGTCTTCCGCGAAGTCGAGGCTGCGCATGGCGACTACGCGGTGGTGCCGATCGAGAACTCGACCGAGGGCGCGATCGGACGGACGCTCGACCTCTTGCTGACCACGCCGCTGAAGATCTGTGGCGAGGTCGTGTTGCGCATCCATCAGCATCTGCTGTCGAACGAGCGCTCACTGACCGAGGTCAAGAAGGTCTATTCGCACGCCCAGTCGCTGGCGCAATGCCACGAGTGGTTGAATCGCTCGCTGGCCGAGGCGCAGCGCATTCCGGTCGGCAGCAATGCGCAGGCAGCGCAACTGGCGGCCGCTGAGGCGGGCGCGGCGGCGATCGCCGGGCAGGCGGCTGCTGACCGCTATCAGTTGCCACAGTTGGCCAGCAACATCGAGGACGAGCCGAACAACACGACCCGTTTCGTCGTCCTCGGCCGCCACGATGCCGGTCCTTCGGGACGCGACAAGACCTCGTTGATCATGTCGGCGGCCAACCAGACCGGCGCCTTGAGCCAGTTGCTGTCGCCTTTTTCCGATGCCGGCGTTTCGCTGAGCCGACTCGAGTCGCGTCCGGCGCGACACACGCTATGGGAGTATGTCTTCTTCGTCGATCTCGA
The DNA here is from genome assembly GCF_900089955.1 of Candidatus Accumulibacter aalborgensis. Taxonomy (GTDB): domain Bacteria; phylum Pseudomonadota; class Gammaproteobacteria; order Burkholderiales; family Rhodocyclaceae; genus Accumulibacter; species Accumulibacter aalborgensis. The sequence continues at coordinate 5,989 of NZ_FLQX01000095.1, forward strand.
AGGCCACCGCGACGACGCGCCGGTACGCTCAGCGCTGGCCGAACTCGCCAGGCGTGCTCCCTATCTGAAGCTTCTCGGTTCCTACCCGATGGCCGCCTACTAGATCCACTTTTTGCGAGCACCGCCGATGGCACTCCACGAGCAGTCATTACCGTACGTCCGGGCCATTTCGCCGTACCAGCCGGGCAAGCCGATGACCCAACTGGCACGCGAGATGGGTATTGCCGTCGAGCAGATCGTCAAGCTGGCCTCCAACGAGAATCCGCTCGGCATGAGCCCGAAAGCGCGCGCGGCGGCCGAACAGGCGATGGCCACGCTGGCGCGCTATCCGGATGATTTCGTTCTCAAGCAGGCGCTCGCCGAACGGACCGGGATCGGCATCGAGCGCATGGTCCTCGGCAACGGCTCGAACGATGTCCTGGATCTGATCGCGCGCGTCTTTCTCGCACCCGGACGCTCGGCGATCTTTGCCCAGTACGCTTTCGCCGTCTATCCGCTGGCGACGCTGTCGACCGGCGCTGAAGCGATTGCCGTCGCGGCCAGCGATTACGGTCATCACCTCGCCGCGATGCGGGCGGCGATCAGGCCAGATACGCGGCTGATCTGGATTGCCAACCCGAACAACCCGACAGGAACCTTCGTCCCGTATCCTGATCTGCGAGACTTTCTCGCGTCCGTTCCTCCGGAGGTGGTCGTCGTGCTCGACGAAGCCTACAACGAATACCTGTCGCCCAGCGAGCGGGTGGACACGACGGACTGGCTGGCGGATCTGCCGAATTTGGTCATCACGCGCACCTTCTCGAAGATCTACGGTCTGGCAGGCCTGCGCGTCGGCTATGCGCTGACTTCGGCCGAGCTCGCCGACCTGATGAATCGCGTTCGCCAGCCTTTCAACTGCAACAACATCGCGCTGGCGGCGGCGGCCGCGGCGCTCGACGACGACGAGTTCGTCGCTCGCAGCTATGCGCTGAACCGGACCGGAATGGAGCAGATCGTCGGCGGCCTGAAGCGCCTCGGCTGCCGGCGCCTGCCGTCGCATGGCAACTTCGTGACCTTCCGGGTAGCCGACGCGGCGCTGGTCAATCAGAGGCTGCTCAAACAGGGAGTCATCGTTCGTCCGCTCGCCGCTTACGCGATGCCGGAGTGGCTGCGCGTGACGATCGGCACGGAAGGCGAAAACGCTCGTTTTCTCGCTGCGTTGGCGGGGTCGCTGTGAGCAGTCACTGTGTGGACACCCCGGCGGTGAACGACACGCCTGTTCACCAGCACACTCCGCGGTTTGGCAAGGTCGTCGTCTTTGGCGTCGGTCTGATCGGCGGTTCGTTCGCGCTGGCGCTGAAGGCGGCCGGCGAGGTCGGCGAGGTCGTCGGTTTCGGGCGACGGCTGGGTTCTCTGACGCAGGCGCTCGAACTGGGCATCCTGGACCGCGCTGGTTTCAACGTCGGCCAGGAGGTGTCGAACGCCGACCTGGTTCTGATCGCCACGCCGGTCGGCAAGACCGCCGAGATCATGGCCCGCATTGCCCCCTGCCTGGGCGCGCAGACCGTCGTCACTGACGCCGGCAGCACCAAGGGCGACGTCGTGGCGGCGGCGCGCGCCCACTTCGGCGACCGCCTCGGACAGTTCGTTCCGGCACATCCGATTGCTGGCGCCGAAAACAGCGGCGCGCTGGCTGCGCGCGCCGACCTCTATCGCCAGAAGCAGGTGGTGCTGACGCCGCTGCCCGAAAACACGCTGGCCAACATCGCCCGCGTGCGTGCGGCGTGGGAGTGCTGCGGAGCTCTGATCAAGGAGTTGGCTCCGGCCGAGCACGACCGCATCTTCGCCGCGGTCAGCCATCTGCCGCATCTCCTGTCGTTTGCCCTGGTCCATGAGTTGGCCCGACGCGAAGACCAGGCGCTGTTTTTCAGTTTTGCCGCCAGTGGCTTTCGCGACTTCACGCGCATTGCCGCCAGTCATCCGGTGATGTGGCGCGATATCTGCTTGGCCAATCAGGCGGCGCTGATCGATGAACTCGACCGCTATCGGGAGCAGCTCGACGAACTGCGCGCAGTACTGCAACGCGGCGACGGTGCCCGCCTCGAAGCGACTTTCGAAGCGGCGCGAGCGGCGCGTCGCGCCTGGGCCGAGAGCCGGGCGCCCGAATGAGCGCCGACTACCTCGATCTGCCGCAACTGCTCGCCGCCCGCGGTACGGTACGCTTGCCCGGCTCGAAGAGCATCTCCAACCGGGTCCTGCTGCTGGCGGCGCTGGCCGCCGGGGAGACCGAAGTGCGCGACCTACTGCTCTCCGACGACACGGCGCACATGCTCGCAGCGCTGCGCACGCTGGGCGTTGGCGTCGAGCAGGTGGCGGACAAGGCTTTTCGCGTCGTCGGCGTGGCTGGGGTTTTCCCGCTGCGCGAAGCCGATCTTTTTCTCGGCAATGCGGGCACCGCTTTTCGTCCGCTGACCGCGGTGCTGGCGCTGACCGGCGGCGATTACCGGCTGTCGGGTGTGGCGCGCATGCATGAACGGCCGATTGCCGACCTGGTCGATGGCCTGCGTCAGTTGGGTGCCGACATCAGTTATCTGGGGCAGGAGGGTTTTCCACCGCTGGCCATCCGGCCGCCGATGCCTGGCGTGGTGGAGGGCGATGGCCTCGGCGAAAACAAAGTGGTCAGGGCCATCAGAGTGATCACGCTTCGCGGCGACGTGTCGAGCCAGTTTCTGACCGGTATCCTGATGGCGCTGCCTCTGCTTGGCAGCGAAACGACGGTGGAAGTCGTCGGTGAGCTGATCTCCAGGCCCTACGTCGAGCTCACGCTGGCCACCATGGCGCTTTTCGGCGTGCAGGTCGTTCGCGAGGGCTGGCGGCGCTTCACGGTGCCTGCCGACAGCGCCTATCGTTCGCCGGGCGTGGTGTACGTCGAAGGCGATGCCTCGTCGGCATCTTACTTCCTGGCCCTCGGCGCCATCGGCGGCGGCCCGCTTCGCGTCGAGGGGGTTGGCCGAGACTCGATTCAGGGTGACGTCCGTTTTGCCGATGCGCTGGCGCAGATGGGGGCGAAAATCACTTCCGGCGCCAACTGGATCGAGGCGTCGGCTCCGGGCGGCACAAGACTGCAAGGCCTGCAGATCGACTGCAACCACATTCCGGATGCGGCGATGACGCTGGCTACCACTGCCCTGTTTGCCGAAGGGCCAACGGTCTTGCGCAATATCGCCAGTTGGCGAGTCAAGGAAACCGACCGCATTGCGGCGATGGCCACCGAGTTGCGCAAGCTGGGAGCGATCGTCGACGAGGGTGACGATTTCATCGCTGTTGCTCCGCCCGCCAGCGGTGCCAGTCTGCATCCGGCAGCGATCGACACCTACGACGACCACCGCATGGCCATGTGTTTCTCGCTGGCCGCGCTGGCCACGCCCTTGCGGATCAACGACCCGCAGACCGTGGCCAAGACCTTCCCCGACTATTTCGAACGTTTTGCCGAGGTCACCGAGCCGGTGCCGGTGGTGGCCATCGACGGCACCTCGGCTTCGGGCAAGGGGACGATCGCCTCGCGCGTCGCCGCGGCACTCGGCTGGCACTACCTGGACTCCGGTGCCCTGTATCGACTGACCGCACTGGCCGCTCGTCGCGCCGGCGTCGGCTGGGACGATGAAGCACGCGTCGCGGCGATCGCCGGCGATCTGGCGGTCGACTTCGCTGGCTCGGCGATCACGCTGTCCGGCGAGGAAGTGGGTGATGCCATCCGCAGCGAGGAGATTTCTGCCGGGGCTTCCAGGGTGGCCGCGCTGCCGGCCGTGCGCGACGCACTCCTGTTCCGGCAACGGGCATTTCGCCGCCCGCCGGGACTGGTGGCCGACGGGCGCGACATGGCCTCGGTAGTCTTTCCCGATTCGGCGAGCAAGGTCTTTCTCACCGCCAGTGTCGAGGTGCGCGCGAAGAGACGCCATAAGCAGTTGATCGACAAAGGGAACGCTGCTAGTATTGCAGCCCTCTCGCTGGATCTGCGCGAACGTGATGAACGTGATAGCCAACGTAGCGTCGCGCCGCTGCAGCAGAGTGCGGATGCCCACTTGCTCGACACGACGAACCTGACCATTGAAACGGCGGTGGCACAGGTGCTGGACTGGGTGCACAAGGTTCCGCAGAAAGGGTAAAACGGCGCCGCCGTTTGCCACAGGGGTCACCTTTTCAACGCGTCGTCGGCCTGGCACTGCCCGCTTGTCGGGTCTGCCGGTTCGGTGTCCTTCAGCGTCCTTGCCTCGCGGCGAGTTCGCCGAAGTCGCCAGAACGGGTGATCGTTTTTTAACGCACCCCGCAGCTTTGCGGATAGGTAACTCAACTCATATGTCAGCCAATCCCACCATGTTAGAAAGCTTTGCCGAACTCTTCGAAGAGAGCCTCGGGCGCCAGGAAATGCGTCCCGGAGAGGTGATCACCGCGGAAGTCGTGCGCATTGACCAGAACTTCGTTGTCGTCAATGCCGGCCTCAAGTCGGAAAGCTATATTGAACTCGAAGAGTTCCGCAATGATCAGGGCGAACTCGAAGTCGCGGTCGGTGATTTCGTCCAGGTCGCCATCGAGCAGCTCGAGAACGGTTTCGGTGAAACCCGTTTGTCGCGTGACCGTGCCAAGCGCGTCGCTGCGTGGAATGCGCTCGAACAGGCGCTGAACGACGGTACCCTGGTCATCGGCACGATCACCGGCAAGGTCAAGGGCGGGCTGACGGTGATGACCAACAGCGTCCGCGCTTTCCTGCCCGGCTCGCTGGTCGACATGCGTCCGGTCAAGGACACCACGCCATACGAAGGCAAGACCTACGAATTCAAGGTCATCAAGCTCGACCGCAAGCGCAACAACGTGGTGGTTTCTCGCCGCGCCGTTCTCGAAGCGAGCGTTGGCGAAGAGCGCGATGCACTGCTCGCCGCCCTCAAGGAAGGCAGCATCGTCAAAGGCGTGGTCAAGAACATCACCGATTACGGCGCTTTCGTCGATCTGGGTGGTATCGATGGCTTGCTGCATATCACCGACCTGGCCTGGCGTCGTGTTCGCCACCCGTCCGAAGTTCTCGCCGTTGGCGACGAAGTCCAGGCCAAGATCCTCAAGTTCGACCAGGAAAAGAACCGTGTTTCGCTCGGCCTCAAGCAACTCGGCGAAGATCCATGGGTCGGCATCTCGCGTCGCTACCCGCCGACCACCCGCCTCTTCGGCAAGGTCACCAACCTGACCGATTACGGTGCTTTTGTCGAGATCGAGCAGGGCATCGAAGGTCTGGTGCATGTCTCGGAGATGGACTGGACGAACAAGAACGTTCACCCGTCCAAGGTCGTGCAACTGGGCGACGAAGTGGAGGTGATGATCCTCGAAATCGACGAAGATCGCCGGCGTATTTCGCTGGGCATGAAGCAGTGCGCAGCCAATCCGTGGGACGACTTTTCGATGAACTACAAGAAGGGTGACCGAGTACGCGGCGCGATCAAGTCGATCACCGACTTCGGCGTGTTCATTGGCCTGCCCGGCGGTATTGACGGTCTGGTCCATCTTTCGGATCTCTCGTGGTCTTTGCCCGGCGAGGAAGCGATCCGCAACTTCAAGAAGGGCGACGAAGTCGACGCGGTCGTGCTGGCCATCGATACCGACAAGGAGCGGATCTCGCTGGGTATCAAACAGCTCGACGGCGATCCCTACACCAGTTACATCGCCACCCACGACAAGAACAGCCTGGTGCGGGGAACGGTCAGGTCGGTTGATGCCCGTGGTGCAGTGGTGATCCTCGATGGTGACATCGAAGCCTATCTGCGCGCCTCTGAAGTGTCGCGTGACCGGATCGACGACCTGACCAAGGTGTACAAGGAAGGCGACAAGGTCGAGGCGATGATCATCAACGTCGATCGCAAAACGCGTTCGATCAGCCTGTCGATCAAAGCCAGAGAGCAGGCCGAGCAGCAAGAGGCGATGCAGAAGTTTTCTGCCGACAGTAGCGCCAGTTCCGGCACCACCAATCTTGGTGCTCTGCTGAAAGCCAAGCTGAACAACCCACAGTAAGGGTAGAGGATGACCAAGTCGGATCTGATCGCCCAATTGGCCGAGCGCTTTCCTCAACTGGTGGCAAAGGATGCTGACTTGTCGGTCAAAATGATTCTCGAAGCGCTAGCCGAAGCCCTGGGCAAGGGCGACCGCATCGAGATTCGGGGCTTTGGGAGCTTTTCTCTGAATTACCGGCCGCCGCGCATCGGCCGCAATCCCAAGTCCGGCGAGAAAGTCGACGTTCCCCAAAAATGGGTGCCGCATTTCAAGGCCGGCAAGGAATTGCGCGAACGTGTCGACGGCGCAGTTGAATCGATCTGAGTGGTCAGTCAGTGACGTATTGCGGGCGGCCATGGGCCGCCCGTTTTCTGTCAGGGTGTTCGCTGCGTGCACTACGGTAGGGGCCTCGCAGCCATCGTCCTTTTCGCGTTTGCCATCCGGAACACCGACCTGTTGGCGCGCAAAAAGGAGAAGCAGCATTGCTGTCGGCCATTGAACAAACAAGGTTGAGAGTATCGAAAGACACCGAAGCGAAAAAGAAATCGCAACTTGGTCAGTTTTTTACGCCCGCAAGAACAGCTCAGTTCATGGCCAGCTTGTTTGTCGCAGGGGGTAGCCGTGAGTGTCGTTTGCTTGACGCTGGTGCAGGTATTGGCTCGCTTGCAAGTGCCTTCCTTGAAGAGACTGAATGATTGAATTCGAGTACTGGCAGCTCCTGCTTTTCCCGCTCTTCTTCGGGCTGGGCTGGGCAGCGGCGCGCGTCGATATCCGGCATCTGGTGAAGGAATCGCGCGCTCTGCCGCGTTCGTATTTCCAGGGGCTCAACTTCCTGCTCAACGAGCAGCCGGATCGTGCCATCGAAGCCTTTGTCGAAGCGGTCAGGGTTGACCCAGAAACCATCGAGCTGCATTTTGCCCTGGGCAGTCTGTTTCGCCGCCGCGGGGAAACCGAACGCGCCGTCCGCATGCACCAGAACCTCGTCGAGCGCGACGATCTCAAGCAGGACCTGAAGCTGCAGGCATTGGCGGAACTGGGGCAGGATTACCTCAAAGCGGGGTTACTCGACCGGGCCGAGGCCATTTTTGACAAGCTGCGCGACTCGGAGCTCGCGGAAGACGCCAAGCGAAACCTGCTCGAGATCTATCAGTTGGAAAAGGATTGGGAAAAGGCGATCGCGATCGCCTCGGAGCTGCCGGATTTCGCATCGCACAAGGAAATCGCCGAATACTATTGCGAACTGGCCGCCGCCGAGATGATTCGCTCGCGTCGGGATCTGGCGCTGAGCTACCTGCAGACCGCCTTTGAGAGTAACCGGAAGTGCGTCCGCGCCAGCCTTCTGCAAGGCGACATCCAGTTCCAGCAGGATCAGGTGGTCGCCGCGATCGAATCGTGGCAGCGGATCGAACAGCAGGAGCCGCCCTACCTGGCGCTGGTCGCCCAACGCCTGCTCGACGCTTTCCGCAAGCTGGATCGGCGGCAGGAAGGTCTGCAGTTGTTGCGCGGCTATCTTGAACGTTACCCTTCGCTGGACCTGCTCGACGTGGTCTTTCAACTGGTGCTCGAAGCTGATGGGCCGGAGGCCGCGTACCGGCTGGTTCGTGACGAACTGAAGCGCAACCCGACTCTGCTCGGTTTCGACAAGTTGCTCGAGGCAAGACTGCTGCTCGCGTCAGCAGAAATTCGCCCCGATCTGGATCTGGCAAAAGGGATCGTTCAGGGCTACACGCGGCGTCTGGCGCGCTATCGGTGCGATAATTGCGGTTTCAAGGCGCGCCAGTTCTATTGGCGCTGCCCGGCTTGCGGCGGTTGGGAAACCTATTCGCCCAAACGCACCGAAGAATTCGACCTCACACCTTAGGAGTTGCATGTTCCCATTCAGCGTGTTTGGCAGCGGCTGCACCCGCCGCCTGCGCACATTCTGCGGCGCCGATGCAGATCGGTGATCTGTCGGCAGCGAGGCTGCTGGTCGTCGGCGATGTGATGCTGGATCGTTACTGGTTCGGTGACGTGGCACGCATCTCGCCCGAGGCCCCGGTGCCGGTGGTCAAGGTCCAGCGTAGCGAAGAGCGCCCCGGTGGGGCCGCCAACGTGGCGCGCAACGTCGCCGCGCTCGGTGCCGAGGTCGGCCTGCTGTCGGTCGTCGGCGACGACGAAGCCGGCCGGAGCCTGCAGCACCTCCTCGAGGCGAGCGGGATCGACGTCAGCCTGCATATCGACCCAGCGATCAGCACCACCGTCAAACTGCGCGTGATCGGCCGGCAGCAACAACTGCTGCGCATCGATTTCGAAACTTCGCCATCGCACGAAGTACTGCGCGCCAAATTGCTCGAATTCGAATCGCGCCTGCCTGCCTGCGATGCCGTGATCCTCTCCGATTACGGCAAGGGTGGCCTGGCGCATATCGGCGAGTTGATCCGCCTGGCGTGCGATGCCGGCAAGAAGGTTCTCGTCGATCCCAAGGGCGACGACTTCTCGAAGTATGCCGGGGCGACCGTCGTGACACCGAATCGCGCCGAGTTGCGCGCCGTGGTCGGTCGCTGGCACGACGAGGAAGAACTGGCGCGCAAGGCCGAGGCGCTGCGTGTCAGCCTCGGACTGCAGGCCTTGCTGGTGACCCGGAGTGAGGAGGGGATGTCGCTCTTCCACGCCGACGGCAGGCTCCATGAGAAGGCCGTGGCGAGAGAGGTCTTCGATGTTTCCGGCGCCGGCGACACGGTCATCGCCACTCTGGCGGTGATGCTGGCCGGCGGTGCCGCCTGGGCTGAAGCGGTGCACGCGGCGAACGTCGCCGCCGGGCTGGTGGTTGGCAAGCTGGGTACGGCGGTCGTCGGCGGCGCCGAGCTCGATGCCGCACTGAAATGAGGTAGATATGTACACGATCGTTACCGGCGCGGCCGGTTTCATTGGCTCCAATCTGGTGCGCGCGCTCAACGCGCGCGGTGTGCGCAAGATCATCGCGGTCGACAACCTGACCAGAGCGGACAAGTTCAGGAACCTCGTCGATTGCGATATTGCAGATTACATCGACAAGCAGGACTTTCTCGATCTCCTGCTTGGCGGCGACTTCGATGGGGATATCGATGCCATCCTGCACCAGGGGGCCTGTTCCGACACCACGGAGAGCGATGGGCGCTACATGATGGAGAACAATTATCGCTATTCCCTGGCCATCCTCGACTGGTGCCTCGATCAGGAAGTGCCTCTGCTTTACGCGTCGAGTGCCGCGACCTACGGTGGCGGCGGCGTTTTCAGGGAAGAGCGCGAGTATGAGGCGCCGTTGAACGTTTACGGATATTCGAAGTTCCTGTTCGACCAGGTCGTCCGTCGGCGCCTGGCCGATATCGGTTCGTTCAACTCGCAGGTTGTCGGCTTTCGCTACTTCAATGTTTATGGGCCGCGCGAGTCGCACAAGGGGCGCATGGCGTCGGTCGCCTTTCATCACTATCAGCAGTTTTGCAGTGCGGGCAAGGTCAAGCTGTTCGCAGCCTGCGATGCTTACGCCGCCGGCGAGCAGCGGCGCGATTTTGTCCATGTCGACGACGTGGTGCAAGTCAACCTCCACTTTCTCGATCATCCTGAAAGCTGGGGCATCTTCAACGTCGGTACGGGCCGCGCGCAGACCTTCAACGATCTGGCGGCGGCCAATGTCAATGCCTGCCGTGCGCTGAGCGGGCAAGCGGCGCTACCGCTCGCCGAGCTGGTGGCGCAGCGCTTGATCGAGTACATCCCGTTTCCAGAGGATCTCAAGGGCAAGTACCAGAGTTTCACCGAGGGCGACCTGTCGAAGCTGCGCAAGGCGGGCTATACCGCACCTTTCGTCGGCGTCGAAGAGGGCGTAGCGAAGTACGTTCTGTGGCTGAACAGCCATGGATAAGACGCTTGAAGACTACGTTGGCGACACGCCGCTGGTGCGTCTGAAACGGCTGCCGGGTGCGGCCAGCGAAGCGCGCGGCAACCGGATTCTGGCCAAGCTCGAGGGCAACAACCCCGCCGGTTCGGTGAAGGACAGACCGGCGCTGTCGATGATCGCGCGCGCCGAGGAGCGTGGCGACATCAAGCCCGGTGACACGCTGATCGAGGCCACCTCCGGCAACACCGGAATCGCGCTGGCGATGGCTGCGGCCTTGCGCGGTTACCGGATGATTCTGGTCATGCCGGAGAATCAGAGTGTCGAGCGTCGGCAGACGATGCAGGCTTTTGGCGCCGAACTGGTGTTGACGCCCAGGGATGGCAGCATGGAACTGGCGCGCGATGTGGCCGAGGGCATGCGCAACGACGGGCGCGGCATCATCCTCGATCAGTTCGCCAACCCCGACAACCCGCTGGCGCACTACGAAGGAACCGGACCGGAATTGTGGCGCCAGACCGAGGGGAAAATCACCCATTTCGTCAGCAGTATGGGTACCACCGGAACGATCATGGGCGTTTCACGTTACCTCAAGGAACAGAACCCGGCGATCTGCATCGTCGGTTGCCAGCCCGAAGACGGCTCGCAGATTCCCGGTATCCGCAAATGGCCGGAAGCCTACCTGCCCAGGATCTTCGACCGTTCGCGGGTCGATCGTATCGAATCGGTTTCGCAGGGAGAGGCTGAGGACATGACTCGCCGCCTGGCTCGTGAAGAAGGCATTTTTGCCGGCATTTCCTCCGGCGGCTCGCTGGCGGTCGCGCTGCGGCTGGCCAGTGCGGTGGACAATGCGACCATCGTCAGCATCGTCTGCGATCGCGGCGATCGCTATCTGTCGACCGGGGTCTTTCCGGCTTGAGCGAATGATGAAGCCGGTTCTCGTCTTCGATATCGAAACCATTCCCGATGTCGCCGGTTTGCGTCGTCTGCACGATCTCGATCCGGAACTGTCCGATGCCGAAGTCGCTGAACTGGCTTTTCAGCAGCGGCGGGCCTCGAACGGCAACGATTTTCTGCCGCACCACCTGCAGCGCGTGGCAGTCATCTCGTGCCTGCTCAGGGTGGGCCAGGATCTGCGCGTCTGGTCACTGGCCGAGCCCGACCAGGGTGAAGCTGAAATCATCCAGCGCTTCTTCGATGGCGTGGAGAAGTTTACGCCGCAGATCGTCTCCTGGAACGGCGGCGGCTTCGATCTGCCGGTACTGCACTATCGCGGGCTGATTCATGGCATCGTCGCCCAGCGCTACTGGGATCTCGGTGACGGCGACTACGCCGACAGTCGCGACTTCAAGTGGAACAACTACATCAGCCGCTATCACACGCGTCACCTTGACTTGATGGACCTGCTGGCCATGTATCAGCCGCGCGCCAGCGTGCAGCTCGACCAGCTTGCCAAGCTGATTGGCTTTCCCGGCAAACTCGGCATGGATGGCGGCAAGGTGTGGCAGGCCTGGCTGGCCGGCAAGGCGACCGACATACGCGACTATTGCGAGACCGATGTCGTGAACACCTACCTCGTCTCGGTTCGTTTTCGTCTGCTGCGTGGCGAGCTTTCGCGGGTCGAATACGCGGCCGAAATGGCGTTCGTGCGCGCTGAACTGGAAAAAATCGGCAAGCCGCACTGGCAGGAGTTTCTCGCGGCCTGGCAAATGGGAGGAATGGCATGAGGCTCGAGCGCTGGATTCTAGGGATCACGATAGGTATCACGACCGCGCTGGCACTGTGCCTGCCAGTGCACACGCAGGCCGCCGGCACACTCGAAAAGATCCAGGCGTCGAAGACGATTCTGCTCGGCTATCGCGAGACGTCGATTCCCTTCTCGTACACCGGCGACGACAATCAGCCCTGGGGTTATTCGGTGGACCTGTGTACCAAGGTGGCGGCGGCGATTGTCAAGCAGTTGGGTCTGCAGGAACTCCAGTTGCAGTGGGTGCCGGTGACGCCCGAAACGCGCATTGCCAAACTGAACTCCGGGGCGATCGATCTTGAGTGTGGCTCGACCACGAGTACGCTTTCGCGAATGGAAGAAGTCGATTTCAGCCTCCTGATCTTCATCGACGGGGGTAGTTACCTGACGCGCAGAGCAGCCGGGATCAAGCGCTTCGAGGATCTGGCCGGCAAACGAATTGCCGTCGCCGCTGGCACCACCAGTGAGCGGACGATGGTCGATGCCCTGATGCAGCACAAGGTGGTTGCCGACTTGGTCAAGGTTAGCGACCACCAGCAGGGGATGGCCGCGATGGCCAAGGGGAAAGTCGACGCCTATGCCTCGGATCGGTCGCTGTTGATCGGGCTTGCTCTCGACTCAGGCAACCAGAACGACTGGGTGCTCGGGCCGGAAACCTTTTCCTATGAGCCCTATGCCCTGATGATGCGCCGCAACGATGCGGACTTTCGCCTGGCCGTGAATCGTGAACTGGCTCGCCTCAGCCGTAGCCGCGAGATCCATGCCATTCATGACCGCTGGTTTGGCTTGCTCGGCAAACCGGGGCCTCGCCTGGAAAGTCTCTACTTCCTGAATGGCTTGCCGGAGTAGCGGCTGTTGGTTCTAACTCCTGGCTTTTTCGTCCGCTTCGCTGCTCGTTGCGACCAGGTCCCGATAGGCGTGCCAGGTGGCGTGGCCGATCAGCGGCATGGTCACTATCAGGCCAATGAAAAGCGTGGCAAAGCCGAGGGCGGTGAGCAGGACGATACAGGCGGCCCAGGCGAGCATCGGACCAGGGTTGTAGCCGAAGGTGACCAGGCTGGCAATGGTGGCGGTGACCGCATCGGTCCTGCGGTCGAGCATCAAGGGCAGGGCGACCACACTGATCGCGAAAAGGAAGAGCGCGAAGAAGATGACGACGATAAAGTAGGCGACGGCGAAGTCCGCCTGCTCGAAGGTCAGGACGGTCCGCACGACGTCCGCGAAGGTCGGTAGTCCGCCATCAAAAAAGAGCGCAAAAACAATCAGGGACGCGCGTGCCCAGAGCAGCAGGACGACCACCATCAGGGCCGCAAAGACGCCCACATTGGCCAGATTGGGGCGCCAGGCGGCGATGCTGAGGCGCAGCTCTGGCGATTCTCCGCGTTCGATTCGCCGACTCAGGTCGTAGAGGCCCAGCGCCAGGAAGGGCCCGAACAGCAGCAGGGCGATCGTCAGGCCGGCAAAGAGGACGTAGGCGTTGGCAAAAACCGCCTGGATCAGCCAGCCGGCGCCAGCGAAACAGGCGCCATAGAACAGGCTGGCCCGGCCACCCCGGCGAAAGTCCTGCCAGCCGGCATTGAGCCAGCCCGGGATGGCGCCGGCAGTGATCTGGCGGATGACCGGGAAGCGGCTGGCAGGGTTTTCGCTGTCTGCCGTCTCATTTTCGCTCATGGATGCGGCCCTTGCAATGGAAGTCGTGCTGTGAGAATCGTAACATGTTGCTCGGGCGCGTCCACAATCCCCTTTGCTGTGGCGTACAATCCTGGCGGGTAGCGCCTTGGCGGCGCCTCGTTCTTCACGCAAAGGGGGTCAGAAATGGATGGTTTTCTTCTGTTGCTGGGGCGGGTCGCCGGCATTGGTGGCCTGGGGCTCTGTCTTGTCGCTTTGGTCGCTCGTCTGCTCGGGATCTTCTACCTGGGCACTCTCCAGGTGGGAACCCTCCTGCAGGGCGGTATCGGCGCGATCGTCATTGCTTGTTTCTTCCTCTTGCTGGTGCTGGTCGCTCAAGGCAGGGCAGAGCGTTCGCTGCGCTAGCCGCAGTGGTCTGCTGATTAACGTGGGCTGACGCCTCGGTCAGTGCTCCGCTACAAAGGGGAGTGGGTTGTCCTGCGAGCGTGCCGCTGAATATCGGCGCCAGATCGGTGGTAGTTGTGGTTTCGTTCCAGTTTCGTTGGCTAACCAAGGGGTGTATGCTGCGACCCATGAGCACCGTGACTTTCGACACCTTGGAAGCCCTTCGCCGGCTTCGCGAAGCTGGCTTCGACGAGAAGCAGGCAGAGACCGTGGTGCGCGTGCTATCGGACGCCCAAGACAGTCTGGTGACGCGCGAGCATTTCGACGCGAAAATCGAGATACTCCGGATCGAGAACGCGCATACCCGATGGATGCTTGGCGCCGTCCTGGCCGTAGCTGTTGCCAACTTCGCCAAGCAGTTCTTCTGATCGATCTTCATCCGGCTTCGGCTGTCGACGGGCCGCTGCCTGCTTCGGGTCGCTGAATCGGAGATAGCTGTATACTCTCGGATTATCCATCTGAACAGTTTGTCATGCAAACCCCTAAAAGTATAGGTATGGTGTCGTTAGGATGCCCGAAGGCGCTGGTCGACTCCGAACAGATCCTTACCAGGCTGCGCGCCGAGGGCTATCTGATCTCACCTTCCTATGAAGGTGCCGATCTGGTGGTCATCAACACCTGTGGTTTCATCGATGCCGCTGTCGAGGAGTCGCTAGACGCCATCGGCGAGGCATTGGCCGACAACGGCAGGGTGATCGTCACCGGTTGCCTGGGGGCGAGGGAAGATCTGATCCGCAAGGCGCATCCGCGGGTTCTGGCGGTGACCGGTCCGCATGCTGCTGACGAGGTGCTGCAGCACGTGCATGCGCATCTGCCGCAGCCGCACGACCCGTTCAGCAGTCTGGTTCCGCCACAGGGGATCAAGCTGACGCCACAGCATTTTGCCTACCTCAAGATTTCCGAGGGCTGCAACCACAGTTGCACCTTCTGTATCATCCCCTCGATGCGCGGCCCGCTGGTCAGTCGACCGATCGGTGACGTGATCCAGGAGGCGAGGACGCTGGCCGACGCAGGCGTGCGCGAACTGCTCGTCATCTCGCAGGACACCAGCGCTTACGGCGTAGACCTGAAGTACCGGACCGGCTTTGTCGGTGGTCGTCCCCTGCGCACCCGGCTGCGCGAACTGTGCGCGGCGCTCGGCGACCTGGGAATCTGGGTGCGCCTGCACTACGTCTATCCCTATCCGAGTGTCGACGCGCTGGTACCTATGATGGCCGAGGGCAGGATACTGCCGTATCTCGATGTCCCTTTCCAGCACGCCAGCGCACGCATTCTGACGGCCATGAAGCGCCCGGCCAGTGCCGAGAACAATCTGGAGCGCGTCCGCGCCTGGCGGGCGGTCTGCCCCGAGATCACCATCCGCAGCACCTTCATCACCGGCTTCCCCGGTGAAACCGAAGCGGAGTTCGAGGAGCTGCTGGCTTTTCTCAAGGAGGCTCGTCTCGACCGTGTCGGCTGTTTCGCCTATTCGGCGGTCGAGGGTGCGGCAGCCAATGCTCTACCCGGTGCGCTACCGGAAGAGGTTCGCGAGGAGCGTCGACGGCGTCTGATGGAATTGCAGGAGGACATTTCTGCCGAGTTGCTGGCCGCCAAGATCGGGCGTGAGATCGTCGTCCTGGTCGATGAGGTGGACGACGAGGGAACGATCGCTCGTTCGGCGGCCGACGCGCCCGAAATCGATGGGCTGGTGTTCATCAATGACCACTTCGACGCAGAGCCCGGCGATTTTCTGCGCGTGCGGGTCGTTGATTCCGACGAGCACGATCTTTACGCCGAGGTCGCTGTCAGCGCCGCCTGAGCGGCTGCCCCGGTACCCTTGCCGCTCAATGAAAATCCCGGCTCGCGGTCGGTAGCCGGCCGAGCAGCGCCGAGAGGTCAACCAGGCGTTTGGCGACCAGATGGACGACCTCGCCTTCACGCTGGATCTGGCCAAAGACGCCGAGCAGGCGGGCGCCGAGCAGTTCGCGCCGCTGCCGGTCGACCAGTCGGGAGTGTACGACGATGTTGGCCAGCCCGGTTTCATCTTCGAGGGTGACAAAAACGATACCGCTGGCCGTTCCCGGCCGCTGGCGGCAGGTGACGATCCCGGCGGCGCGCGCGAGCTGGCGGTCGGCAGCGTTCTGCAATTGGCTGGCGGAAACGAAGCGTTGTGCGGCGAGTCGGTCGCGCAGCAGGGCCAGCGGATGGCGGCCGAGGGTGAGGCCGGTACTGGCGTAGTCGGCGATCAGGTTCTCACCTTCGGATGCTACGGCGAGATCGGCAAAGGCTTCAGGCGGCGGCGTGCTGCTCAGGAGATCGAGCTGTACGGCGACCCCGGCAACGGCCCAGGCGGCTTGCCGACGATCACCGGCGAGACTGCTCAGGGCGCCGGCGGCGGCGAGCCGATCGAGATCCTTGCGCGCCAGCGGCGCTCGTGCTGCGAACTCGGCAAGGTTGACGAAAGGCCTCTGCTGGCGGGCGGCGACGAGATGAGCTGCAGCCGCCTGCGACAGGCCTCTGATGCTGGCCAGGCCCAGGCGGACGGCCGGCGCGCCGGCCGTCATCGCCGGCGTCGCGTTTTCGAGCAGCGCTTCCCAGCCGCTGGCGGTGACCGTCGCCGGCAGCACTTCCACCCCATGCCGACGGGCATCCTGTACCAGTTGCGAGGGAGAGTAAAAGCCTAGCGGCTGGCTGTTGAGCAACGCGCAGAGAAAAGCGGCCGGGTGGTGGCGCTTGAGCCAGGCCGAGACGTAGACCAGCAAGGCGAACGAGGCGGCGTGTGACTCCGGGAAACCGTATTCGCCGAAGCCTTGAATCTGCGCGAAGATGCGCTGGGCAAAAACTTCATCGTGGCCGCGCTGGCGCATGCCGGTGATCAGCTTCTGCTCGAAGGGCTCCAGTCCGCCCTTGCGCCGCCAGGCAGCCATCGCGCGACGCAATTGATCGGCCTCGCCGGGGGTGAAACCGGCGGCGACGACAGCCAGTTGCATCACCTGTTCCTGGAAAATCGGCACGCCGCAGGTACGCTCAAGAACGGCGGCGATCTCCGGGCGCATCGGCCCGATAGCTTCTTCGCCGTGCCGGCGACGCAGGTAGGGGTGCACCATGTCGCCCTGGATCGGTCCTGGCCTGACGAGCGCCACTTCGATCACCAGATCGTAGAAGTTGCACGGTCTGAGGCGCGGCAGCATGGCCATCTGCGCACGGGATTCGATCTGGAAGACGCCGACCGTATCGGCGGCGCAGATCATCTCGTAGACTGCCGGGTCCTCAGGTGGGACGTCCGCCAGTCGGTAGCCGACCAGATCGAGCGCCCGATGGATCGCCGAGAGCATGCCGAGGGCCAGCACATCGATCTTCAGCAGGCCGAGGGTGTCGAGGTCGTCCTTGTCCCACTGGATCACGGTACGTTCCGGCATGGCGGCGTTTTCTATCGGCACCAGGCGCGCCAGTGGGCCGCGCGAGATGACGAAGCCGCCGACGTGCTGCGACAGATGACGCGGAAAGCCGCGCAGGGAGTCGGCCAGCGCCAGCCATTTGGCCACCCGTGGCGCCGCCGGGTCGAGACCGACCGAGCGCAGGCGATCGGGTAGTTGATCGCGTTTGTCCCACCAGGCGAGAGAAGCGCTCAGGGCGTCGATCTGCGCGCTGCCAAGACCCAGCGCTCGGCCGACGTCGCGCAGGGCGCCACGAGTCCGGTAGGTGATCACGGTGGCCGTCAGCGCGGCTCGCTCACGCCCGTAGCGCGTATAGATGTACTGGATCACCTCCTCGCGGCGCTGGTGCTCGAAATCGACGTCGATATCCGGCGGCTCACCGCGTTCACGGGAGATGAAGCGCTCGAAAAGGAGCTGCGACCGTGCCGGGTCGACTTCGGTGATGCCGAGGCAATAACACACCGCGGAGTTGGCTGCCGAACCGCGTCCCTGGCAGAGGATGTGGCGACTGCGGGCGAAATTGACGATGTCGTAGACGGTCAGAAAGTACGCTTCGTAGGCCAATTCTCCGATCAGTGCGAGCTCGTGCTCGACGCGCTCCGACACACCAGGGGGTATGGCTTCGGGATAGCGCCGGCGCAGTCCACGGTACACCTCGGCGCGCAGGAAAGCAGACGGCGTCTGGCCCTCGGGAACCGCTTCGTCGGGATATTCGTAGCGCAGTTCGTCGAGCGAGAAATGGCAGCGAGCGGCGATCACTTGCGTTTCGGCGAGCAATTCGGGCGGGTAGATCCTTGCCAGTCGCAGGCGCGTGCGCAGGTGGCGTTCGCCGTTGGCAAAGAGCGCCTGGCCGGCAGCGAACAGCGTCGTATTCAGACGGATCGCGGTCAGCGTATCCTGCAGTGGGCGGCGGGAGCGCAGGTGCATGTGCACGTCGCCGGCGGCCACTGCCCGCAGGCCGCTCGCTCTGGCGAGATCCTGCAGCATCACCAGTCGCGTGGCGTCATCGGACCCGGCATGCAGTTCGACGGCCAGCCAGGAACGTCCTGGAAAGCGACTCGCCAGCCAGCGACCGTCTGCCGCGCTGGCGCCGGGGTCCGGGATCCACAGCGCCAGGCAGTCTGGCAGCGCGCCACTGCCGAAGGCTTGCTGGCCGGGGTGCTCGAAGTCGTTGCCATACAGACGGTACTCGCCCTTGACCGAGCGCCGCCGCGCGAGCGTGATCAGGGCCGACAGGTTGCCGTAACCGGCGAGGTTCTGAGCCAGGAGGACTAACTTGTAGCTGCCTCCTGGCTCAGTGGCGAGACGAAACTCGGCGCCGACGATGAGTGGCAGGCCACGCTCGCTGGCGGCCTTGTGCGCACGCACGATACCCGCCAGCGAGGCTTGATCGGTGATCGCCAGCGCACTGTAGCCCAGCGCCTGTGCGCGCTCGACGAGTTCCTCCGGATGCGATGCACCGCGCAGGAAGGAAAAGTTTGAGCAGCAGTGCAGTTCGGCGTAGGGTGGGAGAGCTTCGGCCATGGAGAAATACTGTATGTATTTACAGTATAACTTCCTGTCGGGCTTCCGGGGTCGCTGAATATGCCGAGCGAAGGGCTGCGCATCGATGGCTATCGATGCGCTTCCTGCTTCAACACCCTACCGGCTGATCGTCAGCGCCTTGCGGGCCAGGTGCGGAATCAGCAAAGAAGGCGGCATGCGCAACCAATGGCTGCGCACGTAGAGCTGCCAGCGGGCCAGTGCCGTGAGACGGTCCGAGGTGGTGGCATGCGCCGGCCGCAAGGCGCGCAGGAAGAGCGAATCCATGAAGGCCAGAAACGCTCCCGGCTGGCGACCACCCGGAGCATTGACTGCCGCCTGCACGACGGATTCGGGCAGCGGCGTCCCCAGCATCAAGTTTGCATAACGCAGGGCATAGAACAGGGGCCGCGACAATTCCAGTTCCACAGCGCGCGGAACGAGCACCTGCCAGAAAGCATCGGCCGTCCCGAAGTGGCGCAGGAGACTGTCGATGTCGACCAGATCGCGCAGCCCATGCGCCAGTTCCCCTTCCTGAAAAAGGTGCGTGGCGCTGTGCAGGAGCATATCCTCTGGCGCCAGGACCATGATCCTGCCGTCGAGTTTGTCGAGTTCATCGAGTTCATTGACTGCGACCGGGAGTGCCGCCGCCAACAGTTTTTCGGAGCTCGGATGCCAGCGTGCCGATAGCGGCAGAATGGCGTGGTGCACATCGATCACCGTGCCTCGCCGAAAATGCCGCATGGGCGGCAATTCATGCATCCAGGTACGATAATAGCGCTGGTCGTAGGCACTCTTGGCTTCGGAAACCCAGCCCTTCATCATCAGAGCCGACTCGACCGCGACCAGGTGTTGGCGTGGAACGAGGATGTCCACGTCGGAAACCATCCGCCCTTCGGCGGCCGGCAGTTCGGCAACGGCGTAAGCGGCACCCTTGAGCAGGACGACCGGCAGTCCGGTCGGTGCCAGTGCGTCGGCGATCTGCTCGACTTCCCAATACACTTCCCGCCGCTGGCGCAAGGCCAGCTTGGCCGCCGCTTCGAGATGGCGGCGGGGCCGGGCGGGAATCTGCTCCAGCAAGGCATGCGCGGTGCACACGGAGGCGATACGTGCCAGCAGGTCGGCGTTGCGCCCCTGTCGGATGAGCAAATCCCATTGCGCTGCATCGAGCTGCGTCAGCCTCGTCGGGGCCAACAAGGCATCGACCAGCAAATCGATCGCCGGCAAGTTCATGGCGGCAAAGGCAGGCGGTCAAAGACCTCGATTGCTTCCGCCAGCCGGCTATAGGTGAAGTCATAACAGTCGCTACGGGCGACCAGATCCGAAAGCGCTTCGAAGCCAGGCCGGCCATGCACATTCTGGTTGAAAGAGTTCTCTGCCAGTTGCATGAAGCCTTCGCTCTTGGCGCGTGCTACCAGACGGGCAGGTGACTCGGGTAGATAGCGGGGGAAGATCAGCCAGCCAGGCAAGGCCGGTTCGGCAGCACGGGCCAGGCTGTCGGACGGAACGCGCATATGCGCGACCGTACCCTTCATGGTGTCACGCGCCAGCGGTCCAAAGATGGCGTGCGGCGCCAGTTGACGGATTATTTCGATGGACTGGTTCTTGAGGCTCACCGGGCGTGGCGCAGGCAGAATCAGTCCCGTGCGCGGATCGAGCAGGGCCATCTCGTCCGACAGCAGGCGCCAGCCGTTGAGGAGCAATGCCGCACACAGGGTGCTCTTGCCCGATCCCGGAGGCGCGGGCATGATGAGCACGCGTCCGTGGCGCTCGAGCACTGCCGCATGAATGCTGATCAGCGTGTGACAGTAGCCGGTGACGCACCAGTTCAGCCCCCATTCGAGAAAGGCAAAAGCCTCGCCCACCGCCAGCGGCGTAAATGGCCGCAGCCCATCCATCTCGAAAACACAGAGGGCCTTCGGAAAGCGCCGACCGTAGACTACGGCGACATGAAAATCGGCGAAAGTCCCGTCGCTCGGCAGCAACTCGTACTCGGCGTAAAGGGTGGCGAGTCCTTCGCCGACGATCGGAATCGGGCTTCTGATACGCGCGGTGAAAGGGGGTATCCGTAAACAAACGCCTTCGCTGCCAAGGTGCCGCCTGAGAACATCCCTCGGGACGCTGGCCAGAGTCGGTGCGGTCAATCCGGCAAACGTTCGATAAGGCTCAGCGACTGGAAACTGGCGAGAGCATTCGCCACCAGTTCGATGTCCTCAGCAGCGGGGATTTCACCGAAAATCCGCTGGGCGAGCGTGCACGACGTCCACTCCGGGGTATCCAGAAACAGGGCCATCATGCCACCTGCGGCAGGGGTAAGGCGCTGCAACTGGCCGTTGGCTTCGTCAAAGAGAACCGAACCGTCGGGCCAATTGCGTAGGGCGAAATCCGCTCTGCGGCGGCAAACCCAGCGTTCGTCACGCCGGGAAGTGTTCAGGCTCATCAGCCGTAAATGTATTTGAAGTAGGCCAGTGTTTCCGTCAGGTCCCAGTTGGCGCCGGTGAATGGCGACCATGTGCCGCCTCCGGCGAGGCTCATCCAGAGCGTGCGGCACTGGGCTTGCGTCAGCAGAACGGTTTGCGGATTGTCACCGTATTGAACCGCCGTCAGGAAGGTGGCGACGGTGTTTCTCGCCAACTCATTAAAGCTTCCGCCACTCAGTTCAAGTATCTGCTGCAGTGTCTTGCCCGAAAAAGTGCCGCCCGGATTGCCCGAGAAACCTGCCGATACGGACCCGCTCGCGCCTCGCGGGACGCCAAGAAAATAAGAGGTAGCCTTGTTGCCGTAGGGAGCGGGAAACGGTTGGTTTTTCCAGTAGCCGTGCGAAAAACACGTGAAAGTCTCGACCGCATGGCTGACCGTCGTATTGGCCTGAAGGGACGCAAAGGCCGAAGCTTTGATGCAGATATCCGCTGCCAGCACCGATCGGCTCTTCAGTGCCATGAGCACGGGTGCCGCCGCCAGGCCGGCACGCATCAACCGACGCCGGCCATCGGACGTGCCGGCGGTCATGGTCGAGGTTTGCACCCCTGTCGCGAGGCTCTTGGCGTCCATTGGCAATCGCTCCTGCTGCCCTGCCGCTTGGCGCTGCTGGCTTGGTTCCGACTGAGTTGTTGACATGTGCGCTCCTTGAGATCGATCTTTGGCGGAATGAACAAATAATAGCACTCGCGGTGCGGGATGCTTGCGTAATACGTCACGCTCTTGTCACACCACCAGAGGGAACATCCCCAACATCGCAGAATCACCTTTTCCGCAATCTATCAGCAAATTCTATGCCAGGAGTAAGGAGAAAAAAACTAAATAGCAAAAGCAATGAGTTATGCCTTATCGCCAGGTCGTGGAGCGCGACATGCTGACGCGAGTGTAAAAAAAACCGACACTTTTGTGCCTGGCTTTGATCGCTTCGTTGGCCCGTCCACAGTCTTCCGGCACGATTCCCATCCTTTCGCCGATTTGCGAACAGTGTCACAGCTTCAAACGTTCCAGCAATTCGGTTTCCAGCCTGATGCGGCTGGCTGCCTCACCGAGGTCGCCGCCGCTGATCAGGAAGGTGTCCTCGACGCGTTCGCCGAGCGTCGAAATCTTCGCTGTATGCAGATTAGCACCATGTGCAGCCAATGTCATGGCGATCGTGTAGAGCAAGCCCGGGCGATCGGCAGCGTTCACCGAAAGCACGTAGTGCGAGCCTTTTTCGTCGGGCTCGATGGTGACCACCGGCTGAATTGGAAAGTGCTTTACCTGCCGCGAGATACGTCCACTGCCTGGCGCCTCGGGTGGATTCTGCTGACGGAGGCGGGCTGTCAGCTCATGTTCAACATAGCTGATCATGGCGCGTTCACTGCCGCGATCACTGATGTCGAGGAGCATGAAACTGTCCAGTGCGTAGCCGTGACGCGTGGTATGGACCTTGGCATCGACGATGGTGTAGCCCGCACGAGCGAAAAAACCAACCAGACGCGCGAACAGGTCGCGCTGGTCGCGCGTATAGATCATGACTTCGAGTCCATCGCCCTGCGGGTTGACGCGCGCCCTGACTACTGGCTCCTCGATGCCGGTCCGATAATGCAGCGAACGGGTGTGCCAGGCGACTTCTTCTGCCGAGTGGCGCAGGAAGTAAACCGTATCCAACTGTTTCCAGAGCCGATGGTGAACCGCGTCGGGAAGCGCGAAATAGCGCAGCAGGCGCAGCGCCTCCTGCTGACGTTCCTCAATGAGTCCTTGTCGCACGGGTACCTGGCCGCCGGCCAGCAGGGTTCGGCAGGTGGTCCTGAACAACTGTACGAGGAGTTGCCCTTTCCAGCTGTTCCAGACTTTTGGGCTGGTGCCGCGGATGTCAGCGACGGTGAACAGATAGAGTGCCCTCAGATGACGTTCGTCCCTGACCTGTGCGGCAAATGCCCCAATGACGTCAGGGTCGGCGATGTCCTGTTTCTGTGCGACGGAGGACATCAGGAGATGCTGCCGGACAAGCCAGACGATCAACTCGCTATCATCCTCGTCGATGCCGTGGTCAACGCAGAACGCCGCGGCATCGACGGCGCCCAGTTCGGAGTGGTCACCACCCCGTCCCTTGGCAATGTCGTGGAAAAGGGCGGCAACGTAGAGGACCCAGCAGCGAGGAAAGTCGCTGATCAGTTCGCTGCACAGCGGGTACTCGTGCGTGAACTCGTCGGCGAGAAAACGGCGCAGGTTGCGCAGGACCTGCAGCATGTGCTGGTCCACGGTGTAGACGTGGAACAGGTCGTGTTGCATCTGGCCGACGATCTTGCCGAAGTTTGGCAGGTAGCGACCCAGGATGCCGAACTGGTTCATCCGCCGGCATTCATGCAGTACCCCGCGCGGCTGCTGGAGTATGGCCAGAAAACGCAGACGATTGGCAGAGTCACGGCGGAAATCCTTGTCGATCAGCGTACGCGCGTGCCACATCGCGCGCAGGGTGCGCGCGCTCATTCCCTGCAGTTCGGGATGTTGCTGCATCAACAGAAACGCTTCGAGAATGACGCCCGGTTCTTTGCTGAAGGCCTCTTCGTCGACCACATCGAGCAGGTCTTGCGTATTCTGGAAATGTTCATTGAGTGGCTGCGGTGGCTGATCGGGCAGTGGCGCTATGGCCGCGCCGAGGTTCAGCAGCAGGATCGTGTTGATCTGCGTCACCTCTTTCGCCGCTCGGTAATAGTGTTGCATCAACAGTTCACTGGCGCGGCGGGTCGGTGTCGCCCGGTAGCCCCACTGTTCGGCGAGCGCACTCTGATAGTCGAAGAGGAGGCGATCCTCGCGCCGGCCGACGTGAAGGTGCAGGCGGGTTCGCAACTCCTGCAGGAAACGGACGCTGCGCTGCAACTGCGCTTGTTCTTCCTGGGTCAGGAAGCCCTGTCGCGCCAGATCTTCCCAGGTCTTGCCGTAGCCTGCCGCACGGGCAATCCAGACGATGGTCTGCAGGTCGCGCAGCCCTCCTGGAGCTTCCTTGCAGTTGGGTTCCAGAGGGTAGGGCGAGCCCTGGTGGCGCAGGTAGCGCTCGTCTTGTTCGCTCTTCTTGGCTTCGAAATAGATGTGCGGATCGAGGACTTCTTCGAGTGCCGCCGACAGTTCCTTGAACAGTTCCTCGCTGCCGGCAAGCCAGCGGGCTTCGAGCAGCGCGGTCTGAATCGTGAGATCGCCGGCGGCAGCCTGCGAACACTCGTCGACGGTGCGCACGCTGGGTGCGATCTCCAGGCCGAGGTCGTAGAAAACCGTCACTACCCGCTCAAGCTGCGTGGTCAGGGCGCTGTCGGGTGGTGCGGGTAGCAGGACGAGGAGATCGACGTCCGAGGCGGGATAGAGTTCGCCGCGTCCGTAGCCGCCGACGGCGACCAGGGCCAGAGTAGCCGGCAAATCGAGTTCCTGCCATAGATCGCTGAGCACCGCGTCGATCAAGAGGCAACGCTCGCGCAACAGGTTTGGCGCGTTACCTTCGGCAAGATAACGCTCGCGGACCGTCGCCTGGCCTGCCTTCAAGCGTAATCGGTAGCCGGCCACCAGCGATTGGCAATCGACGGCCAGGGTATCGAGGGTCACCTAACTGATCCAGGCGGGTTGTCGACCGGTACCCTCGGAGAGGGTAAGGACTTCGTAGCCGGTCTCGGTGACCAGGATGGTGTGCTCCCACTGCGCGGACAGACTATGATCCTTGGTGACGATGGTCCAGCCGTCGGCCATGGTCCGGATCGCTGCCTTGCCGGCATTGATCATCGGCTCGATGGTAAAAACCATGCCGCTCTGCAGTCGGACGCCGGTGTGCGGTCGGCCATAGTGAAGGACCTGTGGCTCTTCGTGGAATTTGGCGCCGATACCGTGTCCGCAGAATTCGCGGACTACCGAATAGCCGGATTTCTCTGCGTGCTGCTGAATCGCATGGCCAATGTCGCCGAGGTGCGCGCCGGCCCTGACCTGCACGATGCCCAGCCAGAGGCATTCAAAGGTCACTTCGCAAAGCCGCCGCGCCTGAACAGAGGTCTCGCCGACCTGAAACATGCGGCTGCTGTCGCCATGGTAGCCATCGGCGATCACGGTGACATCGAGATTGACGATGTCGCCGTTCTTCAGTTGTCGATCACCGGGCACGCCATGGCAGACCTGGTGGTTGACCGAGGAGCAGATCGATTTCGGATACGGCCTGTAGCCCGGTGGTGCGTAGTTCAAGGGCGCCGGAATGCAACCCTGAACATTCACGATGTAGTCGTGGCAGAGTTGATCGAGCTCGCCGGTGGTGATTCCTGATTTCACGTAGGGAGCGATGTAGTCGAGCACCTCGGCCGTAAGGCGGCCTGCGACGCGCATTCTCTCGATTTCTTGGGTGGACTTGGTGGTAATGCTCATGGTTTGAGGCCTGCGCCAGGGTGAAGATGAGCAAGGATAAAGGAAGCGAACCGCTTAGGCAATTTGACCCGCGGTGTGTGCGGCGTGTACCATCCCCGCCTCGAACAGTCGCCAATGAGGCCAACGAATGGCGTCCAGATTGGAATTCGGCTGGTCTTTGATGGTACTATCGCCCACTTTTCCTGGCCTGGGTCAGCGAAAAGAAACGAGCGTGCCCTTGGGGTGCGCAGGGCGCGCCGGCGAGGCACGCCCCATTACGCACATTCGCCTGTTCAAGGGTGCTGGCCAGTATGGCCGGCTGTAGGTGGGCGGATGGTGGTCCAACCCTGATATTGAGAGCAAAAACATATGTCCACAACGATGCGTCAGATGCTTGAGGCCGGTGTCCATTTCGGTCATCAGACACGATTCTGGAATCCCAAGATGGCGCCCTATATTTTCGGCGCCCGCAACAAGATTCACATTGTAAACCTTGAACAGACGCTGGCTAGATACAACGAGGCGATGACCTTCGTGCGCAAGCTGTCGGCCAACAAGGGCAACATCCTGTTTGTGTCCACCAAGCGCCAGGCGCGCGAGATCATGGCCGAGGAAGCGACACGCTGCGCTTCGCCGTATGTCGAACAGCGTTGGCTGGGCGGCATGCTGACGAACTTCAAGACCATCAAGCAGTCGATCAAGCGCCTCAAGGACCTGGAAGCGATGTCCGAAGATGGTTCTCTTGCACGACTCGGCAAGAAAGAGGCGCTGATGATGACGCGCGAGCTTGAGAAGATGCACAAGTCGATCGGTGGCATCAAGGAAATGGCCGCATTGCCGGACGCGCTCTTCGTGATTGACGTGGGTTACCACAAGATTGCGATCACCGAAGCCAACAAGCTGGGTATTCCGGTGGTGGCCGTGGTCGATACCAACCATTCCCCGAACGGCGTCGACTACGTCATTCCGGGCAACGATGACTCGTCACGTGCGATTCGCCTGTACGCCCGCGGTGTGGCTGATGCCGTGCTTGAAGGCCGCAGTCAGTTTGTCGAGGAGATCCTCGATGCCGTTTCAGGCGACGAGTTTATTGAAGAAGCCGACGACGAATGACCGACGACGTTTCTGGCCATCGGTGACGGCGGTAGCCTTCGGCGAGCGGGTTTGAGTGGAGTGGAGTTGAGTTGTCTTGAACGTGTTGAGTGAGGCTCGGCCCGCACTGCGGGTCGGGTTCGCAAGTGGAGAATGAAATGGCGGAAATTACCGCAAGTATGGTCAAAGAGTTGCGCGAAAGAACCGACGCGCCGATGATGGAATGTAAGAGAGCGCTGACCGAGTCAGGCGGCGACATCAGCAAGGCCGAAGAAATCCTGCGCGTCAAGCTCGGTTCCAAAGCCAGCAAGGCAGCGAGTCGCATCACCGCCGAGGGTGTCGTGGCGATTCACCTGTCTGAAGACGGCAAGGTCGGGGCCATTATCGAGGTCAACTGTGAAACCGATTTCGTCGCCAAAAACGATGATTTTCTGACGCTGGCCCGTGAGTGCGCAGCGCTCGTCGCTGTGCATGACCCTGCCGACGTCGCAGCCCTGGCGGCTTTGCCGATGGGCGAGGGCACTGTAGAGTCGAGTCGCATGGCTCTGGTCGGCAGAATCGGCGAGAATTTGTCGATTCGTCGCTTCGCCCGCAAGGCCAGCGAAGGAAAGCTCGCTTCCTATATCCATGGCGGTGCCAAGATCGGCGTTCTGGTCGAGCGCATCGGTGGTGACGATCAAGTAGGCAAAGACCTGGCCATGCACATCGCCGCGGCCAAGCCGAAAGCGCTCGATTCAACCGGCGTCGCCGCCGACCTGATCGAGACCGAGCGTCGTATTGCGATCGAAAAAGCGAGGGAAGCGGGAAAACCGGAAGCCATGATCGAAAAGATCGCTGACGGCACGGTACAGAAATTCCTCAACGAAGTCACCCTGATGGGTCAGGTCTTTGTCAAGGCCGAAGACGGCAAACAAACCATTGCCCAGTTGCTCAAGGCCAAAGGCGCTTCAGTTGCCGGCTTCACGCTGTTCGTGGTTGGCGAAGGCCTGGCCAAGCGGTCCAGCGACTTTGCCGCCGAAGTGGCTGCCCAGGCAGCCGCTGCTGCCCAGAAGTAGGCCAGGGAGCCCGACACCGATGGCCAATAACTCTCCGAGATACAAACGTATCCTGCTCAAGCTCTCCGGTGAAGCCCTCATGGGGGGGGATGCGTACGGCATAAATCGGCAAACGATCACCGGCATCGTTGCCGAGATCAAGGCAGTGGTCGATTTGGGTGTGCAGGTCGGGGTGGTCATCGGTGGCGGCAACATCTTTCGTGGTGTGGTCCATGCTGCGACGGGAATGGACCGTGCTCAGGCGGACTACATGGGCATGCTGGCCACAGTAATGAATGGTCTGGCGCTGCACGATGCGATGCGCGTAGCGGGAATGGTTTCACGTGTGCAGTCGGCGCTAAGTATCGAACAGGTCGTCGAGCCGTATATTCGCGGCAAGGCGATCCGCTACCTGGAACAGGGGCGGACCGTCATCTTCGCGGGGGGGACCGGCAACCCCTTCTTTACCACCGATACGGCAGCCGCTTTGCGCGGTGCCGAGATCGGCGCCGAAATCGTGCTCAAAGCGACCAAGGTGGATGGTATTTATTCGGCCGACCCCAGGAAGGATCCGCTGGCCGTGCGTTATGACCGGATCAGCTTTGACGAGGCGATCGGGCAAAACCTGGGGGTCATGGACGCCACTGCTTTCGCGCTCTGTCGCGATCAGAAGTTGCCGATCAATGTCTTCTCGATTTTCAAGCCGGGGGCGTTGAAGCGGGTTACGATGGGTGAGAACGAAGGCACGCTGGTGTCTTGCTGACGGAGATGGCGATGGTCCTGGCAGATGTGAAGAAGGCTACTGAGAGAAAAATGGAAAAGTCACTTGAGGCGCTCAAGGCAGACTTGGCCAAGGTGCGAACCGGCCGTGCCCACACCGGCTTGCTCGACCACGTGCAGGTCGAGTATTACGGATCTCTGGTGCCGGTCAACACGGTGGCCAACGTCACCCTGATCGATGCCCGTACGCTCGGTGTCCAACCCTGGGAAAAGGGCATGGCAGCGAAGGTCGAAAAGGCGATTCGTGACTGTGATCTGGGTCTCAATCCGGCCTCGCAGGGAGAGTTGATCCGTGTGCCCATGCCGCCGTTGACCGAGGCCAGGCGGCGGGATCTGATCAAGGTGGTCAAGGGTGAGGCCGAGGGCGCGAAGGTTGCGGTGCGCAACTTGCGGCGCGACGCCAACGCGACGCTCAAAGAGATGCTCAAGAACAAGGAGTGCTCGGAGGATGACGAGCACCGTGCTCAGGATGAGGTCCAGAAGCTCACCGACCGCTACGTGGTCGAGATCGACAAGCTGCTCAGTCACAAGGAAACCGAATTGATGGCCATCTAGCGGCTGCCGGGTGACCAGTCAGAATGGCACACTTCGTCAGTTCCACTCGCGATATACCGGCAACCTCTGCGCTGCCGCGTCATGTGGCGATCATCATGGACGGCAACGGACGCTGGGCCAGGAAGCGCATGCTGCCGCGCTTTGCCGGGCACCATCGCGGGGTGGAAACGGTGCGTGCCACGGTCAGGGGGTGCCTCGAGCGCGGCATCGAGTATCTGACCCTCTTCGCTTTCAGTTCCGAGAACTGGCGCCGCCCGGAAGAGGAGGTTTCCGTGCTCATGCAGCTCTTCGTGCGCGCACTGAAGGAGGAGGTCACCAAGATGCATCGCAACGGCGTACGCTTGCGAGTGGTCGGTGACCTGTCACGTTTCGATCCGGAGTTGCGGGCGCTGATCGACGCTTCGGAGCAACGGACGGCGACCAACAAACGTTTGATTCTGACCATTGCCGCGAATTACGGCGGACGCTGGGACATCCTCCAGGCGGTCAACCGCGCTTTGCTCGGTCAGCCGAAGAAAAGCCGGGAATTGACCGAAGGCGATCTGGCTTCGCATCTGGCGATGAGTTATGCGCCCGAACCCGATCTGTTCATCCGTACGGGTGGGGAGCAACGGATCAGCAACTTTCTTCTCTGGCAACTCGCGTATTCCGAGATCTACTTCACCGATGTCCTCTGGCCTGAGTTTGATGCGGCGGCTTTTTCTGCCGCGCTGCTTTCCTATCAGCAGCGCGAACGTCGCTTCGGGAGAACCAGTGAACAATTGCTGGCCAGTTCGCCACCTGTAGGTCCCCCGACCGGCACGCCGATAGATGCTTAAGACGCGGGTCATCACCGCGGTCTGTTTGTTTGCCGCTGTATCTTTCGCGCTCTTCTACCTGCCACCGGTGGGTTGGTTGATGTTCGTTACCGGAGTAGCCGCCATTGCCGCCTGGGAGTGGGGCGCGCTGATGCGCCTTGGCGGGTCGGCACGAATCTTTCTTGGCGTCATGCTGGTCATCTTGTGTGCGCTATTCGCCGCTGTCGAACCGGCCGCGGTCGGCCTCGGAGAGGGCTTCAGCGAGTCGGCCTGGCGTGTCGGCGCGCTTCTCTACCTGCCAGCGGCGGTTTTCTGGCTGTTGGTCGTGCCGATCTGGCTGCAACGGCGCTGGGTCCTGTCTCACGCTGGAGTCGGCCTGGCCACCGGCGCCGTGCTCATCCTGCCCGCCTGGCTGGCCCTGGTGCAACTGCGGCAAGTGGGCGCGCTGGCCTTGCTGGCGATCATGGGCGTCGTCTGGGTGGCCGACATTGGCGCCTATTTTGCCGGACGAAGTCTGGGCAAACACAAGCTGGCGCCGAATATCAGCCCCGGCAAGACATGGGAAGGTGCCATTGGCGGCGGCGTCGCGGTACTCGCCTACGGCGTGTCGTTGGCAGCGAAACTGCCGGCGATACTGGCCGGCAACCTTGGTCTGTTGCTGCTGACCCTGGTCCTGCTGACGGCGATCAGCATCCTTGGCGATCTCTTCGAGTCGATGCTCAAGCGCCAGGCGGGGCTTAAGGATAGTAGCAAGGTGTTGCCCGGTCACGGCGGCGTACTGGACCGTATCGACAGCCTCACCTCAACGCTCCCGCTGGTGGCCCTGCTTTGGCTCGTGACGCTGCGCTGATGGCCTCGGTGAGCCATCTCACGATCCTTGGGTCAACGGGGTCCATTGGGGTGAATACTCTGGATGTGGTTCGCCGCCACCGGCAGCGCTATCGGATCGTCGCTCTTTGCGCGCACCGTCAGGTGGCCCGCCTCTTCGACCAGTGCCTCGAGTTCGAGCCGCGCTATGCAGTCGTTGGCGACGCGTCTCTGGCAGCCGATCTCGCAGCCCGACTGTTGGCTGCCGGCTGCCGGACCGAAGTCGCGCACGGTCCCGAGGCGCTAGTGCGCATGGTGGAACTGCCGGAAGTGGATTCGGTGATGGCCGCAATCGTCGGTGGTGCCGGCTTGCCACCTGCCCTGGCCGCCGCGCTGGCTGGCAAGAAGATCCTGCTGGCGAACAAGGAAGCCCTGGTCATGGCCGGTGCGCTTTTCATGCGTGCCGTGAGCGAGAGTGGCGCCACCCTGCTGCCCATCGACAGCGAGCACAACGCCATTTTTCAGTCCCTGCCAAGCGACTATGCAGGCGATCCGGCGGACAGCGGCGTCCTCGGGCTCTTTCTCACGGCGTCTGGTGGCCCGTTTCGAACGATGGCGCTCGCCGATCTAGAGGCAGTGACACCCGAGCAGGCCTGCGCCCATCCCAACTGGGTCATGGGACGAAAGATATCGGTCGATTCCGCGACGATGATGAACAAGGGGTTGGAGGTTATCGAGGCGCACTGGCTGTTCAACGTTGCCGCCGACAGAATCCAGGTAGTGATCCATCCCGAGAGTGTGATCCACTCGCTGGTTCAATATGCCGATGGCTCGGTGATCGCGCAACTGGGCAACCCGGACATGCGCACGCCGATCGCCCACGCACTGGCCTACCCGCAGCGCATTGCGGCAGGCGTTGAGCCACTCGATCTTTACAGCGTCGCAGCACTGCATTTCGAGCGGCCCGACCTTGAGCGTTTTCCGTGCCTGGCTCTGGCTTTTCGCGCGCTCAGCGATGGCGGGTGCGC
The DNA here is from genome assembly GCF_900089955.1 of Candidatus Accumulibacter aalborgensis. Lineage (GTDB taxonomy): Bacteria > Pseudomonadota > Gammaproteobacteria > Burkholderiales > Rhodocyclaceae > Accumulibacter > Accumulibacter aalborgensis. Next base: position 37,535 of record NZ_FLQX01000095.1, read on the forward strand.
CCCGACGACGCTGAATGCGGCCAACGAAGTGGCCGTGCAGGCGTTTCTTGATCGCCGCATCGCCTTCACGGCGATTCCCGAGGTCATTGCACGCGTCCTGGATCAAGTGCCTCCGGGCCGGACTCCCTGTTCGCTGGCGGAAGTCCTGACCGCCGATCAGCAGGCGCGCGAAGCTGCCGAGCAGCTCACGGCCCAATGGGTGCGACGATGAGTGGCTTCCTCTACTACCTGGTCGCGTTCGCCCTGGCGCTGGGGATTCTTGTCGTGGTACACGAGTTCGGACACTATCTCGCGGCCTGCTGGGCAGGGGTCAAGGTCTTGCGCTTTTCCGTCGGCTTCGGGCGTCCGCTATGGGCCAAGCGCCTGGGCCCGGATGGTACCGAGTGGGCCATCGGTGCGTTCCCGCTCGGCGGTTATGTCAAGATGCTTGACGAGCGTGAGGGCGAAGTTCCAGCCGAGGATGCGCATCGCAGTTTCAATCGGCAGCCGGTGCTACGACGGATGGCCATCGTCGCCGCGGGTCCGCTGGCCAATTTTCTGTTGGCGGTCCTCCTGTATTGGGCTCTGTTCTGGCACGGCACGGACGAATTCAAGCCTGTTCTCGGTACGCCGACTGCGGCGAGTCCGGCCGCCGCCGCTGGATTCGAGAATGGCGAGATGGTGCTCAAGGTTGCCGGGGAAGCCGTGCAGACCTGGCAGGAGATGCGCTGGGTCTTGCTGCAACGGGCTGCCGACGAGGACGAGGTTGCGCTCGAAGTGCTCAACCCGCGCCACGAGATAGCGATCCGCCGCCTTGATGTGTCGTCGGTTCGACAGTCGGGTTGGCAAGGCGATGCGCTGGACCGGCTCGGGCTGGGGCTCTTCCGTCCCCGCTTGCGTCCCGTGCTCGGCAGGGTCAACGCGAACAGCGCTGCAGCCCTTGCCGGTCTGCGTGCCGGAGACGAGATTGTCGCTATCGACGACCAGGCGATCGACCATTGGGCGGAGGTGGTGGCGACCATTCGCAAGTCCCCGGGGAAAGCGCTGGTCCTGGACGTCGTGCGCGCCAGCGAGCGACTCTCGATAGAGGTAACGCCGCTCGCTGTCGACGAGCAGGGACGAGAGATTGGTCGAATCGGTGCAGCGGTCAGCGACAGTGGTCAGGCGCGGGCCGAAATGATGATTCGCGTCAGCTACGGCCCCGTTTCGGCACTGGGCAAGGCGGTCGCCGAGACTTGGGACAAGTCGGCGTTCACGCTGTTGATGATTGGCAAGATGATCACTGGCGAGGTTTCTTGGCGAAACATCAGCGGGCCGGTGACCATCGCCGACTACGCCGGACAGTCGGCGAGACTGGGAATCAACTACTACCTCAAGTTTCTTGCTCTGGTCAGCATCAGCCTGGGTGTCCTTAATCTGCTGCCGATCCCGATTCTGGATGGCGGGCATTTGTTGTACTATCTCGTCGAAATCATCAAGCGTGGGCCGGTTTCCGAGAAAACCATGGAGATCGGCCAGCAAATCGGCCTGGCGCTCCTGCTCATGCTTATGGCGTTTGCCTTTTACAACGACATCAATCGATTATTTTCCGGCTGAGTTCATGAAGAAAAACCTGCTCGCAGGTCTGGTGGCGATGCTCTTTGTCTCCGGCGCGACCGCCATGGAGCCGTTCACGGTCAAGGATATCCGCGTCGAAGGAATCCAACGGGTCGAGGCCGGGACCGTTTTCAGCTACCTGCCCGTCAAAGTCGGCGATACGATGAATGACGAAAAGGCCGCACAGGCGATCAAGACCTTGTTCGCAACTGGTTTTTTCAAGGATGTCCGGATTGAAATTGCCGGTGACGTGCTCATCGTCGTGCTCGAAGAGCGCCCGGCGATTGCGCAGATCGACTTTGTCGGGCTGAAGGAGTTTGAGAAGGATCAGTTGCTCAAGGGCCTGAAGGAGGTGGGTATCTCCATCTCGCGCACCTTTGACCGGGCCACTCTTGAGAAGGCAGAGCAGGAGCTGAAGCGCCAGTATCTGTCGCGCGGCAGGTACGCGGTGACCATCACGACGACGATCACGCCGCTGGATCGCAACCGGGTGGCGATCAACTTCAATATTGACGAGGGCGAGGCAGCCAAGATCAGGCAGATCAACATCGTTGGCGCACAGGCTTTCAAGGAAAAGGACCTGGTTGCCGTGATGCAACTCAGGACGCCCAACTGGATCAGTTGGTATACCAAGAGTGATCAGTATTCGAAACAGAAGCTTTCCGCCGACCTTGAAACGCTGCGCTCGTATTACCTCGATCGCGGCTATCTGGAATTCAGCGTCGAGTCGACCCAGGTATCGATCAGTGCGGACAAGAAGGACATCTATATCACGGTCAGCATCAACGAGGGCGAGCGCTATCAGGTCTCCTCGGTGAAACTGGCGGGTGACCTGATGCTCTCCGAAGAAGAGTTCAGGAAGGCGGTCAAGATCAAGGCCGGTGATGTTTTCTCTCGTGAAAAACTCAATGAGAGCACCAAGGCAATCAGCGACAAACTCGGCGCGCAAGGCTACGCCTTTGCCAACGTGAACGCGGCTCCGGAAGTCGACAAGGAAAAGCGGCAGGTCGCCTTCACCATCTTCGTCGATCCGGGCAAGCGAGCCTATGTTCGGCGGATCAACATCACCGGTAACACAAAAACCCGTGACGAAGTGATCCGTCAGGAAATGCGGCAGATGGAAGGGGCCTGGTATGACGCCGACCGCGTCACGGCATCACGTGAGAGGATAGACCGGACAGGTTACTTTGCCGAGGTCAACGTGGAAACGCCGCCTGTACCGGGGAGCATCGATCTGGTTGATGTGAACGTCAATGTGACTGAAAAATCGACCGGCAACATCTCGATCGGAGCCGGTTACTCGAGTTCGGAAAAACTGATCCTCTCCGGTTCGATCTCGCAATCGAACATTTTTGGCAGCGGCAAGTTCCTCTCCCTGCAGGTGAACACCGGCAAGTTGAACCGCACGCTGGGAATCAACTACACCAATCCGTATTTCACGGTTGACGGCATCAGTCAGGGCTTCGACCTCTACGACCGGAAGCTCAACCCGACCTCGCTCGGCTATGCCTTCCAGTCGCACTCGGTCGGTGGCGGGATCCGCTTTGGCTATCCGATCGACGAAAAGGAAACGCTCAGTTTTGGCCTGGCGGTCGATCAGACGACGATCGACATCACCCCGGTCACGGTCTCGACGCCACCCCAGTACATCAAGTTCCAGCTCGAGCACGGCGACTCGAACATCACGCTGCCGGCAACCGTCTCGTGGACCAAGGATACCAGGAACAGCGCGATCTATACGACCAGCGGCGGCATTCACCGTGCCGGGGTCGAGCTCGCGGTTCCCGGTGTGGACCTGACTTTCTATCGGCTCACCTACCAGTACCAACAGTACTTTCCGCTTACCAGAGACCTGGTGCTGATGGTCAACGCCGAACTCGGCTATGCGAATGGTTTGCAGGGGCAGTCCCTGCCGTTCTACAAGAACTTCTACGCCGGCGGTGCCAACTCGGTGCGGGGTTACGACACCGCCAGTCTTGGCCCGGTCGACCCCTTGTATCCCGATACGCGGCTCGGTGGGACGCGCAAGGCAGTGTTCAATGCCGAGATCCTGATGCCATTTCCCGGGCTGGACAAGGCGTTTCGCTTCGGCCCGTTCTTCGACGCCGGCAACGTGTTTACGGACAACAATTCGACCCCTTCCTATACCTACGCCAAGGAAGGGTTGCGCTATTCGGCTGGTCTGACCGCGGCCTGGATTTCGCCGCTAGGGCCTTTGAAATTCAGTTATGGACAGCCGATCAACGAGCAAAGTAATGATAAGATCCAGAAGTTCCAGTTCCAGCTTGGAACAACCTTTTGATCTGGGAGAATTAGTTTGAAGACGAAAATTGCCATGCTGCTGGTGGCGTTGATGGCCTCTTTGCCGCTGTCCTATGCGTCGGCGGTGGAACCACTGAAGATCGGTTACGTCAATACCCAGCGTCTTTTTCGTGACGCACCGGCGGCGGTCAGGGCGGCGAAGAAGATCGAGCAGGAATTCTCCAAGCGCGACCAGGACCTGCAGCGTCTGGCCAAACAGGTTCAGGGCCTGCAGGAATCGCTAGAGAAGAATGGTCTGACGATGAACGAGCCGGAACGCCGGGCCAAAGAGAAGGACCTTGGCGAGATGTCGAGGGAGTTTCAACGCAAGCAACGCGAGTTCCGCGAGGATCTGAATCTGCGCCAGAATGAAGAAAACGCCGCGATCATAGAAAAAGCCAACAAGGCGATCAAGCAACTCGCTGAAAGCGAGAAGTACGACCTGATCGTCCAGGATGTGGTTTGGGTCAGCCCGAAGCTCGACATCACCGACAAGGTCGTCAAGGCGCTGTCCGATTCCAAGGACGTAAAATAATCCCGGCCCGCTCGACAGAGTGTACGTTTCAGCAGGCCTGCGTCTGGACGAGATCGTCACTCGTCTAGGCGGCGAGCTACAAGGCGACGGGTCGGTCGTCGTCACGCAGGTGGGCTCCCTGCTCTCGGCGGGCAAGGGCCAGATCGCTTTTCTTGCCAACCCGAAATACCGCTCGCAACTGCAGACCACTCTGGCCACGGCGGTCATCGTGCCGCCACAGTTTGCCGCAGAAACGGCGTTGCCGCGAATCGTCGATGCCAACTCCTACGCCTACTACGCACGCGTCGTTGCCCTGCTCAATCCGCCTGTAAAGCGCCGCCCTGGAGTTCATGCCGGGGCAGTGGTCCATTCTGAGCTACCACTGTCGGCGAGCATTGGCGACAACGTCGTGATCGGCGAAGGCGCCCGGTTTGGTGAGCGTGTCACCGTCTATCCTGGTTGCGTTATCGGTGACCAAGTGTCGATCGGAGACGACTCCGTGCTTTACCCGAATGTCGTTGTCCATGACCGGTGCGTGATCGGCAAGCGGGCGATCATCCAGGCGGGCGCGGTGATCGGCGGCGACGGCTTCGGCTTTGCCAAGGACGGCGAACGCTGGGTGAAAATTCCGCAGATTGGTCGTGTGCTCATCGGCGACGATGTCGAGATCGGCGCCAATACTTCGATTGATCGCGGCGCGCTGGACGATACGCTGATCGGCAACGGCGTCAAACTCGACAACCAGATTCAGATTGCCCACAACTGCAGCATTGGCGATCATAGTGCGCTGGCTGGCTGTGTCGGTATTGCCGGCAGTACGAAAATAGGCCGGCGCTGCACCATCGGTGGCGCCGGCATGATCAGCGGCCATCTCGAACTGGCAGACGACGTGCATATTTCGGGTGGCACTCTGGTCGGCAAGAGTTTGCCCAAGCCTGGCCAGTATACCGGCGTCTTTCCGCTCGATGCGCACAAGGAGTGGTTGCACAATGCGGCACAAGTCAGGCGTCTGGCGAAGCTTGCCGAACGCGTAGCCGAACTCGAAAAGAAACTCGAACTCATGGAGAAAACATCTTGACCGCAATGGATATCCACGAAATCCTGGAGCATTTGCCCCATCGCTACCCCTTTCTGCTGGTCGATCGGGTGGTCGATTGCGAGCCCGGGAAAGCAATCCATGCGTACAAGAACGTGACCATCAACGAGCCCTTTTTCGGCGGCCATTTTCCGAATCACCCGGTGATGCCGGGGGTGTTGATCATGGAAGCGCTGGCCCAGGCTTGCGGTATCCTGGCATTCAGGACGCTCGGCGAGAAACCCGACGCGGCGTCGATTTTCTATTTCGTCGGCATAGACAAGGCGCGCTTCAAGAAGACGGTGACAGCGGGTGACCAGTTGCACCTGCATGTCCGGATACTGCGCCAGTTTCGCAATATCTGGAAGTTCGAGACCGTTGCCTCGGTTGATGGCCAGACCGTGGCCGAGGCCGAGATGATGTGCGCCAAGAGCAGCATCGGCTGACTTTCGGGGTGCTGCGGCCATGATCCATCAAAGTGCAATCATCCATCCCGGCGCGCAACTCGGCACGGGCGTTCAAGTCGGCGCTTATTCGATCATCGGCGAGTACGTGGAGATTGGCGACAATACGACGATCGGCCCGCATGTGGTGATTTCGGGACGGACTCGCATCGGCCGTGATAACCACATTTTTCAGTTCTGTTCGCTAGGCGAAGCGCCTCAGGACAAGAAATACGGCGGCGAACCGACGCTCCTGGAGATTGGCGACCGCAATACGATTCGCGAGTTCTGCACCTTCAACATCGGCACCGCGCAGGATGCGGGGATTACCCGTGTCGGCGACGATAACTGGATCATGGCCTATGTTCACGTCGCGCATGACTGCCAGGTGGGCAACCGGACGATATTCGCCAACAACGCGCAGTTGGCGGGCCATGTGCACGTCGATGACTGGGCAATCCTTGGCGGCTTCACCGGCGTACACCAGTTCTGCCGCATCGGAACTCACACCATGACCGCTGCCGGAACGGTGCTGGTCCAGGATATTCCCCCTTACGTGATGGCCGCCGGAAACACCGCCAGTCCCTATGGAATCAATGCCGAAGGACTGAAGCGCCGCGGCTTTTCGGCGGAAGCGTTGTTGGCGCTGAAACGCGCCTACCGGACGCTCTACAAATCCGGCCTGATGCTCGAGGAGGCGCGAGCCAAACTTGAGCAGGAGGTCGCTGCCCATCCGGAGATACAACCGCTGATCGATTTCCTTGCGGCATCGAAGCGCGGCATCATCCGATGACCGTAGCCGCGGTCCGCATCGCCATGGTCGCCGGTGAGGCGTCGGGCGACATTCTGGCCAGCCAGTTGATACAGGCACTCAGGGCAAAGCTGCCGACGGCGGTTTTTTTTGGTGTCGGTGGGCCGAGAATGCTGGGCAACGGCTTCGAAGCCTGGTATCCGCTAGAGACGCTGGCGGTTCGCGGTTACGCCGAGGTTTTTGGTCGCTTTCGCGAAATTATCGCGATCCGCCGGGGCCTCAAGCGTCGCTTGCTGGCCGATCCCCCCGATGTGTTCATCGGCGTCGATGCCCCTGACTTCAATCTGGCGCTCGAAAAAGCCCTCAAACGGCACGGCATCCCGACCATTCATTACGTCAGTCCGTCGATCTGGGCCTGGCGAGGGGGGCGCATCCACAAGATCGGTGCCGCCGTTTCGCGGGTGCTCGCCCTGTTTCCCTTCGAGCCGGCGCTATATGAGAGGCATGGAATTCCGGTCAGCTATGTTGGCCACCCGCTCGCCGACATGCTGCCGCTCGCAGACGGGCGCGATGAAAGCAGGGCGCTGCTCGGCTTGTGCGCACAGAAACCAGTCTTTGCCCTCCTGCCGGGCAGCCGTCAGGGCGAGGTGCAGTACATGGCCGATACCTTCATCGAAACGGCGCGCCGAATCCATCGCGAGATCCCGGATGCCGTTTTTATCGCTCCAATGGCGACACGCGAGACGCGCCTGTTGTTCGAGGCGGCGCTGCACCGGTGTCAGGCCCGGCAATTACCGATTCGCTTGCTGTTTGGCCATGCCCATCAGGCAATGATGGTTGCTGACGTGGTCCTGGTCGCCAGTGGCACCGCGACGCTCGAGGCAGCGCTGCTCAAGCGGCCGATGGTCATGGTCTACAAGATGGCGCCATTTTCGTACTGGCTGATGCAACGCATCGGTGGCTATCTTCCCTACCATAGCCTGCCAAATATTCTCGCCGGTCGCTTTATCGTCCCGGAATTCATCCAGGACGAGGCGACGCCAGAGAACATCGCGCAGGCAGTGCTCAATCTGTACGCCGATACTGTGGTGCGCGAACGCCTCAAGGCAGTCTTCCGGGAGATGCACCTCAAGCTACGGCAGAATGCAGCCGAGAAAGCCGCCGCTGCGGTTCTCGGCTGCATCTCGGTGGCCGTGCGCGGTAATGCCCTTGCAGCCGCCTGAGGGTCTGGTCTGCGGCGTCGACGAGGCGGGCCGCGGTCCCCTGGCCGGACCAGTGGTGGCGGCCGCGGTGATCCTTGATCCGGCGCGGCCGATCGCCGGCCTGAACGATTCCAAGAAGCTGTCGGCCAGGCGACGAGAGGCGCTGGCCGAGGAGATCCGTGCCACAGCGCTGGCCTGGGGCGTGGCGGAAGCAAGCGTCGAGGAGATCGAGCGGATGAACATCCTGCAGGCCAGCCTGCTGGCCATGCAGCGCGCCGTGGCGGTACTGACTGGCCGGCACGGTCTTGCACCGGTGCATGCGCTGGTCGATGGCAACCAGTGCCCGCGATTGCCGTGCACCGTTGAAACCATCGTCGGCGGCGACGGTAAGGTGGCGAGCATCGCAGCGGCATCGATTCTCGCCAAGACGACGCGCGACGAGGGAATGCGCCAACTGCATGCCGCGTACCCGCAGTACGGTTTTGACCGACACATGGGTTATCCGACCGCGCTCCACCTGAAGGCGCTGGCCGATCACGGTGCGTGTCCGTATCATCGCCGCAGCTTCGCCCCGGTCGCCCGGTTGATGTTCAGGTGAGACGGATCGTCTCGCGCGAGAATGCGCACTACAAGGCGCTGAAACGCTTGTGTGGCAGTGGCCGTGAACGGCGCCGGAGTGGTCGCGTGGTGCTCGACGGAATGCATCTGATCGAGGCCTACGGTCGGCATTGCGCGATCCCGGAGGAAGTGCTGGTCAGCGACAGCGGCGCCTGTCGCTGCGAAATAGCCGCCTACCTGGACGGCGGCAGCGCCGCCACGACGATCACCCTTCTGGCCGATTCGCTGTTCGACGATCTCGCGGTGGTCGACACGCCAAGCGGCATCATGGCCATCGTTGCCCGCCCATCACCGGCGCCAGGGTTCGATTTCGACGACGATACGGTCGTCCTCGATGGCGTTCAGGACCCTGGCAATGTCGGTTCCATCCTGCGCAGCGCCGCGGCCGCCGGGTTTCGCCAGGCCCTCTTGTCGGCCGATTGTGCGGATGGTTGGTCGCCGAAGACGCTGCGCGCGGCGATGGGCGCGCATTTTCAGCTCGCTATTCATGAAGGCAGCGATTTGCCCGCATTCCTTGCCGCTTATCGCGGTCAGTCGATCGCAACCTTGGTCGATGCCGCCACCGATCTCTACACCGCCAGGCTCGAGGGCTCGGCCGCCTGGGTCTTCGGCAGCGAAGGGCAGGGCGTCAGGCCCCTTGTGGCTGCCGCGACGGGTCTGCATTTGCGCATCCCGATGGCCGAGGACTGCGAATCGCTGAATGTCGCGGCCGCTGCCGCGATCTGTCTTTTCGAGACCTTCAGGCGCCGCCAGTCGCGGGTGAACTTGCCGGCGGCAGCTTCGAACTAGAGCGCCAGCGCGCGCGGGCAAGGTGTTCAGCGACGCGAGAGCAGGCTATCATTGCTGCTTGTCCCTGTTCCCCCTGAATGGAGATGCGATGCGGCTGCTTCTGAACTTGCTCTGTGTGCTTCTTCTGCTCCTGCTCGCACCGTGCAGCGTGCTTGCCGTCGACGCCGATCCCCACGCGGCCGATCGTCAGGCGCTGATCAAGCTGTTCCGGGAGATCGAGGCGAGCATCAATGCCCAGGATGTCGACCGGATGGTCGCTCAGATGCATCCGCAGGCGACCGTCACCTGGCTCAACGGCGAGGTTTCGCGTGGGCACGAAGAGATCAAGGCTTACTATCACCGGATGCTCAAGGGCGATCAGCGCATTCTCGACCGCTACCTGACCGGCGCCAGGCTCGGCGCTCCGGCGCATTTCTTCGGCAACGGCGACGTGGCGGTGGCCGACGGCACGATGGAGGACGAGTTCTTTCCGGTCGCCCGAGGGCCCTTCCGACTGAGTTCCAACTGGACCTCGACATCGGCGAAGATCGACGGGCGATGGCAGGTAGTCTCCATGCACCTGTCGTCGAACGTGTTTACCAATCCGCTGATTGCCGAAGCGAAAGCGGCCATCTGGTATGCCGGCGGCGGCGGTGCAGTGCTCGGCCTGCTGGTCGGCTGGTTGCTCGCCAGGCGGCGGCGGACGTAGGTAGCTGCACCGTCTCGTCTCAGTTGGCCCAGCCGTAGCGCAGCAGGTAATAGAAGGCGGGCGCGGGGAGGAACAGCGAGTCGATTCGGTCGAGGATTCCGCCATGGCCAGGAATCAGGCTGCCCCAGTCCTTGATTCCGCGGCGGCGTTTGACGGCCGACATCGCCAGACCGCTGGCGAAGCCGAGCAGCGTGATCAAGAGCGAGATCAGCGTTCCTTCGACGATCGTGAACGGGGTCAGCGAAGACAGTCCGGCGCCGAGCACGGTGGCCGTCACGATCCCGCCCACCGTTCCCTCGACGGTCTTCGACGGTGACAGTCCTGGCGTGATCAGGTGCCGACCGGCCAGTCGGCCCCACAGATACTGCAGCACATCGCTGGCCTGGACGACGAGCAGAAGATAGATCAACAGGTAGCCATTGCGTTCCGGATGGCCGTCGATTTGCAGCGTGAGCAGGGCCGGGATGTGCGAGATGCTGAACACGCAGATCAGGAGCCCGGCCTGCAGCGTGTGCATGCGGCTCTGCAACCCGGGGATGCGTGCCGACAGCAAGCCGCCCAGGATCGGCAGAACGACCCACACCAGACAGGGAATCAAGGCGGTGAAGAGCAGGTAGCTGCCTTTCCAGACCAGGAGGTACTGCAAGGGCACGATGAGCAGGACCGTGCCCGGAATGATGGCCCGCGGGTAACTGCCGGGCACGTCGGGCATGTTGGGTATGCCGGCGGCGACAAACTCACGCAGAGCTGCCAGCGACACCAGGGCAAACAACAGGGTCACGCCGCTTCGCCCGCAGAGAAGAGCGAATCCAACGACGATGGCGATTACCCACCAGGAATTGATGCGGCTGATCGCATTGTCGATGGTCGCATGCGTCGCACGTCTGGCAACCGTGATCTTCAGCAGGCAGCCAAGCAGCGAGGCGATGACCAGCACCGAGGCGATGCCGGCTACCAGTAGCCAGGCCTCTTCGTCGAGCGCCGGCCAGTGATCATGGGTCATTCGGCAGTCGTTATGATGACCGTTTGCGCTTGATAGACGAGCTGCCAATGGCGGAGGAGGTCGACCTGCGCGGCACCGAGGACGACCGCCGGGCGTGCCCTTTGCACCTGCGCCACGGCGTCTTCCGCTGAGGAAGCCAAACCCGTGCGCAGCAGCCAGGCGGCGACCGCCAGCGCGCTGCGGGCCAAACCGAGCGCGCAGCAGACCAGAACCGCTCCTCTTTGGTGAGCCTCGTCGATGGCTGCCGAGGCCTCTTCGATCTGCTCGACGGTCGGCAGGACCAGATCGAGCCGCGGCACGACCCGATGCGACAAGCCGGGCGTGGGACAGGGTAGCTCGGCGCACAGGTCGACGATTGCCACGACGTGTTGTCGCTGCCAATCGCTCTGGCTGGGTAGCCGCCCGAGCAGGATTCCCGCTGCCACGGGATCGGCCGCAGCGAGCCGCTTCGTCCACCAGCGCGAATTCAACCACGCGCCGAGCAGATATGGCCCAAGCAGGCAGCACACGGCGCCCGGCATCGATCCGTCAGCGCGCTTCCCGAAGGATGCGGCGTCGAGAAACAGGTAGATCAGCGCCACGATGAACAGCGAGCCCGCCGCCCAGAGCAGGTACAGCCAGGCGCCACCGGCGTTCGCCACCAAGAGACCGAGGGTCATCGCGGCGCCGGCATAGCAGGCAGCGAGCCGCCGGCGCAAGGGATCGCGACTCAGAGCCGCGCGCCGCAGCGGCGAGCCGGCGTCGGTGGGCAACAGCCAGACCACGAAACAGCCCAGCCACAGGCCGGTCGGGATGTCGAAGAAGTGGTGCTGCCAGGTGGTCATCACCGATACGCCGATCAACAGTGCCGCTGCATAAACCAGCGCGTGCCAGGCCCTTGGCACAACGCGCAGATACGGTTCGAGCAGGACGACGAGTAGCGCGATGTGCAGCGATGGTGCCTGGTTGAAGGGCTGGTCGAAGCTCATCAAAAGGTCGAAAAGCCCGCCGAAGGCACCTCCCACATCGCCGCGCACGAAAGTGCAGCGCAGCGGGAAGAGCAGGAAGCAACTGACGGCCAGCAACTGGGTCACGAGCAGTCGCCGGGCATGCGTATCGAGTTCACGCCGCGTGGCACAGAGCAGCAGCGACAAGCCATAGAGCACGTCCATCAGCCAGTAGGGGACGATCGTCCACGGCAGCAGCGGGACGTGCTGCTCCCAGTCGAAGACGATGTAAGCGACTGCGGAGCGCTGGGCGCTTACCCAGGTCGCAAAGCCGTAACTGAGAAAGAAGAATGGACCGAGGACCAGCAGCCAGGCGAGTGCCCGTCGCCAGGGGCGGCCTGCGGCAGTTCCACCCGGTGCATGAGATGCGCCGGGCGCGTCAGGCGCACCAGGCGCACGATAGGCGTGGCGCAAACTCAGTCCCGGCGCGCCAGAGAGACGGTGAACATCCCCCACTCGTCGACCCACTGTTCGATCTTCGTAAAACCGGCGGCGCGCACCAGTTCGTCCATTTCGGCTTGCGTTCGGCGGCGCATTACCCAGGCCTGCTGGTTGCGGTGGCTGGTTAGCGTACGGGCGATCATCTCGATTTGCGGATGCCAGGGCTGTCCCGTATAGACCAGGTAGCCGTCCGTGTCGACGGCGCGGGCCACGCCGCGCAGCGAGCGCGCCACGAGTTCGTTGTCGGAGAACAACTCGTAGAGGCCGGAGACGATCGCCAGGTTCGGTCTCGGCGAGAGACTCGCCAGCGCGCCTTCGTCGAAAGCGTCGCCCAATTCGAAGCGCGCGATGTCGGTCAAGCGTCGGTCGGCGATCAGAGCCCGTCCCTGGCGGACATTCAACTCGCTGTAGTCGCGCAACAGAATCGATTGCGGCTGTTCGGGCAAGCGCTCGACGCTGTCCAGCACATAGCGTCCATGGCCAGCGGCGATATCAGCGATGCGCACCGCCTGGCCCGCCACCCTCAGTTCCTGTGCTGCGGCAACGATGGCCTGTATCAGATGCTCGCGGCGCACGCGAATCCCACGCCAGCCGAGCGCATCAAGGTAGCCGCGGTCGATCAGCTTGCCGACGAGCAGCGCGCCGCTAGCCTGGTTGCGATACACGTAGTCGAGGCTGCTGCCGGAATCGAAACCCGTCGCCAGTCCGATGCGGATCCCCGCGGAGAGCCGGCCGAGGCTACGCATGCTCAGGCGGGTCAGGGCAAAGTTCATCTTGCGCAGGGAGAGCGCGGGCAGTGGTTCGCCGAGACGGATCTCCTCGTCACGCGTGTAACCGCTGCGATGCGCGTTCAGCAGCGAGTCGACTGCCGGAGGGGTGCTGAAAGTTCGCTCGATGAAGTCACGAATCTTGTCGATGGCGAGCTGCCGATCGCGTTCGCCTAGCGTGTCGTGGAGGAAACCGGCGAGCAGATGACGTTCCTTGACCGGCGATCCCAAGCGGTCGAAAAACGCATCCTGCGGCCCGCGGTGGACGACCCAGTCCTTTTCCGAAATCAGCAGTTGCAGGGGCAGACGGATCGCCTGCGCATCCGCGAGCAAACGGTCGGCCGCATCGTAGAGGCCGAGCAGGACGCGCGCCGAGATGGCTTTGGTGACCAGCGGGTCCTCGCCATACGAACGGATCCGATCAGGATCGTGCGTCAGGAACTTTGGTTTTACATACGAGGTGATGAAAAAGTTGCCGAAGAGTCGGCTGATCAGCGCCAGTCCGCTTCGCGCCAGCGGAACATAGAGCTTGACCTTGAAAGCCGGCGCGGTCAGCACCAGGCAGCGGATCCGCGGGGCATAGTCGTGGGCCCAGGTCGCCGCCAGGACAGCGCCGACGCTCTGGCCGATGACGGCAAGGTGAGTGCTCGCGATGCCATGAGTATGGCTGATGTGACGGATGAAGCTGTCGACGTCCTTGACCAGAGCGCCAAAACTGGGACTATCACCGCGAGCTCCCGGAGAGCGACCGTGTCCGCGCGCATCCCAGGCGAACATCGCGAAGCCATCGAGCCCAAGCTCGTCGACGACATGCTGGAGTCGTCCCGAATGCTCATGCCCCCGGTGAAAGAGCACCACCGCACGGTCGGCCGCTGCTGCGCCAGCCGGCGGCCAGTAACGATAAAACAGGGTGCTGCCGTCGTGGGTCGTGAATTCTCTTTCCTGTGCGATTCGCATAGCCGCTTTCTCCACCTGCCTGTCCTAGGGACGTATGCTTATGCCATCATCGGCAACGCCGCGCCTGACCCGGTTGGCGATCGTGACGAGCAGCAACAGAGCGACGACTGACAGCAGCCAGGATAACCACGAAGTCCACGAAGTCCACGAACTCCACGAACTCCACGAACCGGGAGCGATGCCTGCCCCAACGAGAAGCCCGGCGACGCCGAAAACCAGGGCGCGATCACTCTTGCCCAGCGGCCCATCGTTGCGGCGGCTGCTCGCGGTGGTGAGGCCAAGGACGCCTGCCGTCTCCGCGAGATTCGCCAGGAAGATGACGAGCATGGTCAGCGGAACGTTACCTTCCGGGAGGTATGCAAAAGGCAGGTACAGCGCCGCATCCGACACCGGATCGGCAAGTTCATTGAGGTAAGCGCCGAGTGTCGAACGTTGCCCGAAATCGCGGGCGAGCATCCCGTCAATCGCATTCAGCGCCATGCGCAGCAGAAACCACACCGGCAGCAGAAGAAACCATGTCACTTGGCCAGCGTCGGCGGCCAGGGCGAGTCCCGTGCCAAGCACGACCGACCCCGCACAGGCGCCCAGCGTCACCTGATTGGCCGTCACCCCCAGCCCATGGACTACTCGCACCGCCGGGCGCAACAAGGCCTGAAAACGAGGCTTCAAGGTGTAGAGGCTCATGGTCGGAGTCGGCAAAAGGTGGCGAATGATAGCACTGGCCGCGCTGTGAAGTGCGCCGGGGCGGGGCGCTCGCAAGTGACTCCTCGTTCGTTGGATGCGCGTTTGGTGTTCTCGCTACCTTCTGCTAAAATCGCCGGCTTATCGGAGAGATGGATGAGTGGTTTAAGTCGCACGCCTGGAAAGCGTGTGTAGGAGCAATCCTACCGCGGGTTCGAATCCCGCTCTCTCCGCCATAAATGGCCCGCAAAGCTAGTGGTAGCAAAGGTTTCATGTTTATGCGCATGGGAATACCATCATTCGCCCCATCATTTTCCGTGCGCTTGCATGGCATGTTGTGAGACAACGATCATTGGCCGGTAGAATTCGGTGACCGTCACGGAAAGCCCGGCAGCGTTACTTGGTCGGCGATCTGGCCACCGTCAGTCGCAACAGCTTGTCTTCCTTGTCGACGAAGCGGTCGTTGTAGATGAAGTCGCGGTTGCCGGTATTGTAGGGCGGGTCGATGTAGATGCACTTGACGCGGCCGGCGTGGGTCATGCGCAGGGTGCGCAGGGCGTCGAAGTTGTCGCCCTCGATGATCAGATTGCGCTGCGGCCCTTCGCCGCACGATAGCTCGGCATCCCAATCGAGCGCGGCGAAATCGTTGTTGACCGACAGGTCGTGGTCAATCTCGTCGCGCTCCCACACCAGCCCGAAGCGCGGCCGACGGTCGCGCTCGCGGAGCAGGCGCAGGAGTTGATCGCGGGTATAGTCGTCGTAGTTGTCGGCCATCGGGGAGGAACGATCAGGGGGTTGCGGAGCAACTCAGGTGACCGGAGGAGCCTCCACGACTCCGACCTCGATCAGCTTGCGCTCGTAGCTATCGCGATCCAGCGGGCAGTCGATGAGCCGGTCAAAGTCTTGCCGGGTGAGCTTGCATTGGCGGGACATCATGCCCAGCAAGCTGTCGTCGAGTTCCTTGACGCCGTGGGTGGTCTTGGTGAACACCTTGGTTTTCTTGCCCGCCTTGGTGTAGTAGTTGAAATAATGGTGATCACCTTCTTTGCGTTGAAAGCCTTTTTTCTCCAGGCTTTTTTCCACATCGTTTGGCTTACGCGCCATGGGCCACCTCGCTGAACGCGGCAAGCAACGCTTGTTTCACCTTGATCGCCTCGCCGTCGAGCGTATCGTCGGCGGCCAGCGCGTATTCCTGCCACAGCATGCCGATCTGCTCATTGAGTTCGGCGACGAGCACCTCGCGTGTGCGCGCAAAGGCGTCGATACCCAATTCGCTATTCGACACGCAAACGAGTTGCTGCGTCTCGTCGGTCGCCGGTTCGAGGGTAATGCTCCGTGTTGCTTTGAGCATTAGATCGCCGACTTTGACCGTATCTACTGCCAGCGGCGACAAGTCCAATTCTCGGATGTCGTTGACGTCGATGATTTTTTTCGGTGCGCCTGCATCATCCAAAACGACTCGGCCCGTGACCTGAATCAGTCCGCGCCGGTTTTCGATCAACAATTCGTCAACTGCATCGTCGTAGACGCACTCCATCTCGCGCTTGGTCGGGGGGTAAATGATCGTGACGATCCGATTGGTGAAATTGATATTGGTGAGCTGACCAGTTACGACCTGCGAAGCTTCTCGTTCCTCGATCGGTACAATCGCCTCGCGAATGACCGCCTCGCTTTCAATATTCAGTTCCCCGAACTCGACATCCGTTGCATCCCACAGCTTGAGGCTCCACTTGTCATCAGCGCGGGGGGTCATACCTCTTATCGCTTCCAGTACGCGGTGACGTAGCGCTTGGTCTGGCAAGGCGGCGCTGATTCGCCCCGTATCGCGCAGGGTAATCCCCTCGATCATCTTGCGGAAAGCATCAAGGGCCGCCGCGATATGCTCGGCCAGCAGGTCTTTGCCGCCTAATTCGACCGGAACGGCGTAGCAACCTGGCTCCGGTAGGCGGCATACCAACTGGAAACGGCTCCGGGTAGCAGCAGAAATCCTTGCACGCTCGCGGATCGTTCGCCCCTCGACGTACGTTCCGATAAGCTCGAACGCGCGCTGAGAACCACTGAGAATCTGCGCCAACACGGCGGCCGGAACAGCATCACCATTCTGGATACCGCCCTCGATATGCAGGCTAAACGAGACTTTTCCATCAGGGTTGGTCATGGGTCAGTTGTCCCGAGAAGCAGAAGCCCGCTGAAGCAACGGATCGCGTATGGAGAAATTATAGGGGCAAGGTGACATTGGCGATACCATCACGCCCGAACAGTGCCTTGCGCGACCTACCAGTTGTGGCAGCTTCACCACTGGCAGCCGCCCTTCCAGCACCGGCCGATACTGCGCCCGCAGGTTGCCCGATCCTGCGAAACAGATTGGGTGTGGATCTTTTCGGCCACGGAGGACTCTAAAAGAATCCAATATGTAGCAGATCAATGGCTTGGCAGATTACCCCGAAGGCGCCACGTAACTTTTCGGGCCGGCATTACTCAGGCCTAAACCGAGCTTTTGACGCTCTTAGCAGGCGGAAATTGACCATTTTTTGGCTTCAAAGGCGTGGCCGAAAAGAGCCGCACCCAAACAGATTCAGCCCTTGGGTTTCAGCACGTCACCCAAACCGGCAAACCGCCTTACTCCGCTTCGGGGTTCGCCACTGGGCCCCACTTTATCTCCTGACTTCGGAAATTTAGTACGTTTTTTAAGCTATTGTTTTGGCGGGAGTTTTACAGTTGTCTTGGCGTGTTTTGCGATGGCGTGTGTTTTGGTCTGGTGAGTTTCGCCATCGCGAAATGTCTCGTTGGTGGTGACAGGTCAGAGGACCGTCAGCCGTGATTCTTTCCAAACCCATCGGCCCAAGATTGCCGTGATCTTCAGCTTGACGGTCGGGAATTCAGCGCGGGCCAGTGGGTGTAATATGCGGTCTGACAGTTGCAGATCACAAGTCGGCACCTGTTCTATTTCCTCATAGCAGGCGGTCAGGCTCTGACTTGCCCGGGCAGAAATGCCTGGCTGCATTGCAGCCGCGCGATCCGCTCAGATAACGAATAAGAATTGACGAGATGACCGCCAACGCCTTCCATAACATTGCACAGGTAGAAACCAGCCTGTGGGAGGCCGCCGACCAGCTCCGCGCCAACTCAAACCTCACCGCCACCGAATACTCCATGCCGGTGCTCGGCGTCATCTTTCTGCGCCACGCCACCAATCGCTATCAGTTCGCGCTGCAAGCCATTGAAGCGGACCAGGCCGCAGGCACCATGCCCCAGCGCCCACTGGTCAAGGCCGACTTCATCAAGCGCCGTGCCCTCATGCTGCCAAAGGCCGCGCGTTATGACGCCCTGCTCAACCTGCCCGCCGGTGCCGATCTGGGCGGCGCACTGGTGGCCGCCATGAACGCCATCGAGGCGGACTTTCCTCCGTTGACCGGCAGCCTGCCCAAAGACTATGACCGTTTTGACAACAAGCTGCTCGAAAATCTGCTGCGTTGCTTCGACTCCCAGGCCCTGCGCAGCGCGACGGGCGACGTGTTTGGCCGCATCTACGAATACTTCCTGATGAAATTTGCCATGCAGGGAGCGCAGGACAACGGCGAGTTCTTTACGCCGCCGTCGCTGGTGCAAACCCTGGTCAACGTGATCGAACCCGATCACGGCGTGGTCACTGACCTGGCCTGTGGCTCGGGCGGCATGTTTGTGCAAAGCAGCCACTTCATCGAGCAGGAAGGCTTTGAGACGATGAAGCGCGTCACCTTCTATGGCCAGGAAAAAACCCCGACGACCATCCGCCTGGCCAAGATGAACCTGGCCGTGCACGGCCTGGAAGGCGACATTCAGGAAGCCAACACCTTCTACCAGGACGAACACCGCCTGCCAGACGGCCGCCCGCTGTGGGGCAATGTCGACTTCATGATGGCCAACCCGCCGTTCAACGTGGACAAGGTCGATGCCGAATCGATCAAGACCGACCGTCGCCTGCCCTTTGGCCTGCCCGGCGTCAACAAGGACAAGCAGGTCTCCAACGGCAACTACCTGTGGATTTCGTACTTTCACAGCTACCTGTCGCCCACCGGCCGCGCCGGCTTCGTCATGTCGTCGCAGGCCAGCAGCGCCGGCCATGGCGAAAAGGAAGTGCGGCGCAAGCTGGTGGAAACCGGCGACGTGGACGTGATGATTGCCATCCGCTCCAACTTCTTCTACACCCGAACCGTTCCCTGCGAGCTGTGGCACTTTGACCGCGCCAAGCCGAAAGCGCGCAAGGATCAGGTGCTGATGCTCGACGCGCGCAATGTGTACCGCAAGGTCACGCGCAAGATTTACGATTTCTCACCAGAGCAGCAGGCCAACCTGTCGGCCATTGTCTGGCTGTACCGTGGCCAGCAAGAGCGCTTTCTGGGGCTGGTGCAAAGCTACATCACCCGCCTCGGTACCGAGGCCGCCGCCGTCGATGAAGCGCTCACCGTGTTTGACGCCGCGCTGACGGCCAGCAGTACGCCGCTGGCCGCATTCGTGGACAGCGTCAAGGCCATCGAAGCCCTGCAGCAAGACAAGCGACAAGTCCTTGTTGATGCCATGGGCGAGTGGAGCAGCGCCGCTACTGCCTATGTCGCCGACCGTTCCGCCCTGGTGACCAAACTGGCGGCGTTTTGCCATAGCGTTGCCAAACCTCCGCAGACCAATAGCGCCCAGCACGCCGCCCGCCAGGCCTTCGGCCCGCTGGCCGAGTCCGCGCGAGGTCTGGTCAAGCAGATCGACCTGCTCTACAAGCTGGCCGCGCGCGCCGCGCACCTGGCGCAAGAACTCGCCGTGCAGGAGGATGCCGCCGAGTTTTTCGACCGCCGCGCCGTCGGCAAGCTCACCAGGCAGCTCGACGAAGAACGCAAGTCCGCTGTCGAACAGCTCAAGGACTGCGCCTACCTGCACCGCCAGATCGTCTGGCTGCACGAGCGCTTCCCCGATGCGACGATGCAGGACGTGCCTGGCCTGTGCAAAGTCGTCACCCACGCCGAGATCGAAGCCGCCGACTGGAGTCTGACCCCCGGCCGCTTTGTCGGCGTGGCTCCTGCCGAGGTGGATGAGGATTTCGACTTCGAGAAAACATTGCGCGATATCCACCTGGAACTGGCCGATCTCAACCGCGAGTCGGTGGAATTGGCAGCGAAGATTCAGACCAACTTTGAGGAGTTGGGGGTATGAGTTGGGGCTGGCCGAGCGTCAAGATCGATTCGATCAGAGCTAACACGCGGTATTCCCTTGTTGGTGGACCTTTTGGCTCAAACCTCACCACTCGTGACTATGCCGATGATGGGGTGCCCGTCATTCGGGGTGCCAATCTTCCAGAAAAGGGCGGGTTTGAGGATGGCGGGTTTGTTTTCGTTACAGACGACAAAGCAAATGCGTTGACTGCAAACTTGGCACACCCTGGCGACATCGTATTCACTCAGCGTGGAACATTAGGGCAAGTGGGCATCATTCCTGCAACTGCGTCCTTTCAACGATACTTGATATCGCAGAGTCAGATGAAGCTGACGGTCAACGAAGAGATTGCCAATGCTCGATTTGTCTACTACTTTTTTCGGCATCCGAACACTGTGCAAGAAATCAAGAATCGTTCTATTACATCTGGTGTGCCACACATCAATCTCGGAATACTGAAAAACTTCAAGATTCCTCTTCCAGCACTCCATGTTCAGGGTGCGATTGTTGAAATCCTGTCCACCTACGACGACCTGATCGAAAACAACCGCCGCCGCATGGCCCTGCTCGAAGAGTCCGCCCGGCAACTTTACAGCGAATGGTTCGTCCGCCTGCGCTTCCCTGGCTATGAGCACACCCCTATCGTCGATGGCGTGCCGCGGGGGTGGGAGCGCGAGACGCTGGGTGAGTCGATCACGCTAAACTATGGCAAGGCGTTGAAGGCCGAAATTCGTGTCGAAGGCGACTATGCTGTTTACGGTTCCAGCGGCATCGTCGGAACTCACGAAAAGCCCTTGGTCCAAGGCCCTGCCATTATCCTGGGCCGCAAGGGAAACGTCGGTAGCGTCTATTGGTCCAGCAAGAGCTTCTACCCCATCGATACCGTTTATTTTGTGAGTACCGAAAGCAGCAGCCTGTACCTTTTCTATGCGCTGAAGAATATGCACTTCATCAGCACAGATGTCGCAGTTCCCGGTCTCAACCGCGATTTTGCGTACAGCCGACCGCTATTGCAGCCGCCACCACCATTGCTGCGTGCCTTCCATGAAACGGTCGGACTAATTCATGCGCAACTGGATAAGTTAAATGAGGTAAATCAGAAACTCCGCGCCGCACGTGACCTGCTGCTACCGCGCCTGATGAGTGGAGAATTGGCGGTATGAGCCCGCGAATCATCATCATCGCTGGCCCCAACGGCGCGGGTAAAACCACGTTTGCCCGCGAGTTTTTGCCCTTTGAGGCGGACTGCCCCATCTTCGTCAATGCCGACCTGATCGCCGCTGGCATTGCGCCGTTTCAACCTGAAACCGTGGTGTTTCGGGCGGGCAGGCTGATGCTGCAAGAGCTGGCGCACCATAGCGCCGAGGGGTGCAGTTTTGCTTTTGAAACCACGCTCTCGGGCCGCTCCTACGCGCCCATGATCGACACCTGGCGTGCCAACGGATATACCGTCAAGTTGATCTTCCTGTCACTGGCCTCAGCCGACGAGGCTGTCGCCCGCGTCGCCAACCGCGTTCGCCAGGGCGGTCATAACATTCCGACTGAGACCATTCGCCGCCGTTTTGAGTCAGGCCTGATTCATTTCCGGGACACCTATCGACACCGAGTCGATTTCTGGCAGTTGTTTGACAATAGTGGCGATAGCCCACTGCTGATAGAAGAAAGAGCCAATCCATGAGTGCTGCTTTGACACCCCCCAACCGTTCCCAACTCCCCGATGCCGACATGCAGGCGGTACCTGTCGCCCTGGCTCGTGCCGCCCAACGCGCCCGTGAGATTGCCATTCACACAGGCACGCCCTTGGTGGTTACCCGCGACGGCAGATTGATCGAAGTGGTTCAACCCGAACTCGCAAAACCCATGGACGGTGTTTCGCCAAAATATTGAGACGGTAGCGCACAGCATGATTGATTCGGCGCAAAAGCCTGCCGCTCCACTGGTTTCGATCCAAATCTGAGCCCATAGCGAACCTATAGAACCCATGGCCTACACCGACATCAACGGCGAAGACCGACTGGTACAGGCGACCTTCGCCGAGCATTTGGCGTCGGTACTGGGCTGGGACAGCATCTATGCCTGGAACCAGGAAATCTTTGGCCCGACTGGCACCCTGGGCCGCATCAACGAACGTGACGCGGTGCTGGTGCGCGACTTGCGCACGGCGCTGGTCAAGCTCAATCCGCAGTTGCCGCCCCCGGCCATTGAAGAAGCGATCAGCAAGCTCACGCGCCACGACTTTTCGCGCTCGCTGCTGCAACACAATCAGGCGTTTCACAAGCTGATCCGTGACGGCGTTCCGGTGAGCTACCGCAACGCCCGAGGGCAACTGAGTCACGCCCAGGCGGCGGTGATCGACTTTCGCACCGCCGCCAACAACCGCTTTCTGGTGGTTCGCGAACTCAAGCTGACCGGTCTGCGCACGCCCAACTACAACCGCCGGGCCGACCTGGTGTGTTTTGTGAACGGTTTGCCACTGGTTTTCATTGAACTCAAAGCCGTCTACAAAAACATCCGCGCTGGCTTTGACGGCAACCTGCGCGACTACATGGACGAAAACGTGGTAGCCCATGCCTTCCACCACAACGCCTTCCTGATCGTCAGCAACGGGCATAACGCCCGCTTTGGCTCGATCACCAGCACCTGGGAACACTTTGCCGAATGGAAACGCCTGCATGAAAACGAGGTGGGCAATTTGGCTGCCGAGGTGTTGCTCAACGGCATGCTGGCCAAAGACCGCTTGTTGGACATTGTGGAAAACTTCATTCTGTTCGATGCCAGCAAGGCGGGTGGCACGCGCAAGATCATGGCGCGTAACCACCAGATGCTGGGCGTGAACCAGGCGGTCGCTTCGGTGGTACGGCAAGAGACCTTGAAGCGCGAATTTCCGACTGGCCAACGACTGACCCATCGCACTATCGAACTGCCGTATTTCGAGGCTGAAAAGGCGGCCAACGAGGCGCAACGGTGCCACCCGATCGCCGCCGAACCCGCGCCACGGCATCTGCAAATCATCGAACGCGCGCACCCGGACCTTGGCCGCCTGGGTGTGGTGTGGCATACGCAGGGCAGCGGCAAGTCGTATTCGATGGCCTTCTTTGCCGAGAAGGTGCGGCGCACGGTACCGGGCAATTTCACCTTTGTTCTGATGACCGACCGCGACGACCTGGACAGCCAGATTTACAGGACCTTCATCGGCTGCGACGTGGCCGACGAGCAAACACCGCGGGTCAGCTCGGGGCGCGAGCTACAGCGGCTGCTTTCGGAAAACCATCGCTATGTGTTCAGCCTGATCCACAAATTCAACCAGGAAGTCACGCCCGATTCTCCGTATAGCGAGCGCGACGACATCATCGTGGTCTCCGACGAGGCGCACCGTACCCAGTCCGGCAGGTTGGCCCGCAACATGCGCATGGCGCTGCCCAACGCGGCCTTCATTGGTTTCACCGGTACGCCACTGTTCAAGCACGACCAACTGACCAAACGCATTTTCGGCGACTATGTGTCGCGTTACGACTTCAAGCGCAGCGAAGAAGACGGTGCTACCGTCAAGCTGGTCTATGAGAACCGGGGCGAGAAACTGGGCCTGGCCAAGCTTGACCTGAACGACCGGATTGCCGACGCCGTAGACACTGCCGATCTCAACCCCGATCAAACCGCCTTGCTGGAGAAGCTGCTGGGCAAGGACTACGAAGTGATCACCGCCGATGAGCGACTGGACCGAATAGCCACTGATTTTGTCGAGCATTGCAGCACCCGATGGGAAGCCGGCAAAGCCATGCTGGTGTGCATCGACAAGATCACCTGCGCCCGCATGCTCAAGCTGATTGGCCCGAAATGGAAGAGCAAAGCTGTCGCCGTGCGGTCTGAAGCCCATTCCAGGCTGGCGGCGATCGCCGTAGCCGCCGATGACGAAGCCCGCCACGTGCTGCATGCGCAACGCGACCGGCTACTCGCCAAGGCGGCGTGGATGGACGAAACAATCATCGAGCTGATCATCAGCGAAGCGCAAAACGAAGTGGCTGATTTCAAGCGCTGGGGCTTTGACATCATCCCCCACCGCTCGGTCATGAAGCTGGGGTTTGAAACCGCTGACGGCCTGCGCGTCGATGTGGAAACCGCGTTCAAGAACCCCAAGCACCCTTTCCGCATTGCCATGGTGTGCGCCATGTGGCTCACCGGGTTTGACGTGGAATGCCTGGCTACGCTCTACATCGACAAGCCGATGCGCGCGCATACGCTGATGCAGGCCATTGCCCGCGCCAACCGGGTGTACCCCGGCAAGGACTTTGGCCTGATTGTGGACTACAACGGCATGCTCAAGAGCCTGCGTGAAGCACTGGCGCAGTACGCGCTGGGTGACGACGGTGGCGAAGCCGAGATTGTCGCGCCGATCGAAGAACGCGTCGCGGCGCTGGCCGATGCCATTGCCGTCACCGAGTCCCACTTGTGCAGCCTGGGTTTTGACGCCAACAGCCTGCTGGGCAGCAAAGGGTTCACCCGAATCCAGTTTCTGGCCGATGCGGTCGAAGCCGTGTACACCAGCGACGAATCCAGACGCCGCTATGAAATCCTGGCGCGGGTGGTGTTCAATCGATTCAAGGCGTTGCTGGTCGAGCCTTCGGCGCTCCTGTATGCCGAGCGCCATGACAACATCGAGGCTATCTACAAAAAGCTGGGTGAACGGCGCGACACGGCGGATGTGACGGAACTACTCAAGCTACTGCACCGCATCGTCAACCTGGCCATCGCGTCGCACGGTGCGGGTATCGACCAGGCCAGCGGTTTGACGGTGGACTTGTCGCAGATCAACATGGAAAAACTGTGCGACGAGTTTGCCAAGAAAGTGAAGCACAAGGCCACGTTGATCGAGGACATCCGCCAGATTGTGGAAGAAAAGCTGGCCCAAATGCTGGCCCGAAACCCGCTGCGCATGAACTACGAGAAGAAATACCAAGAAATAATCGCCGCCTACAACCAGGACAAAGACCGGGCCACGGTGGAAGACACGTTCGCGAAGTTGATCGACCTGGCCAACAGCCTGAATGACGAGCAGCGCCGCGCATTGGACGAGGGCTTGAGCGAAGACCAACTGGCGCTCTTTGACCTCGTGCAGCGAGATGATTTGAGCAAAGTAGACCGTGAACGCATCAAGCAGGCCAGCAAGGAATTACTGGCGGGCGTGCTGGCCATCATCGCGCCGCTAGACCACTGGACCGAGAAAGAACAAACGCAGGCCGAGGTGGAGACGTTCATTCTGGATCATGTCTACCAGGCGCTGCCGGAGCCGCCCTACACTCCAGACGACAAAGCACAGGTGGCGCAGTTGGTGTATCGGCATATCTGGCAACAGAGTGTGCAGAATCAGTTTTTACACGCTGTCCCGGCTTGACTACCGCTGATGCCCTTGATGCGCAATGGATCCACTTTAGTCATTCGGGCGGATGGAATCGCCGAGATCAATGCCAACGGCCTCACCGGCAACCCGGACACGACGCTGGGCCGCGTTTCGCCAAGCACTCCCTACTCCTACCGCATGCGCGGTACCTTCACACAAGTGAGCGGAAAGGCACCACGCATCGAACTCAGGCCCTGCGAGGCTACCTTCTTCAAGAATTGAACACGTGGCAACTGCACGACGAGCTACCCGTGACAGCCGATCAATTCGACTGCGCGTTCATGATCAGAAGCGTGCTGTCCTTGCGGTATTCAATATCGGCTTTGTTCCAAAGGTCGGCGGCCGGCGTTTTCTTGAAGAATCGGCGAACGAGCGTTTTCCCGTCCCACTCGTAATACGAAATGCCCGCCTTGGGGCCGTCATTCTGTGGCCCGAATCCATCAAGCTGGGCGGGCAGGAAGACTTCTCCGGTTTTGGCGTCAATGATTCCTGCCTGGCCGCAAGCGGTGCCGCAGGACCACCTTGCCAGCATGTAGTGACCGGCAAAACTGACCCCGGCGGCGAAACTCTTTTTCAGACTCGAATTGAACTCTCGCCCGTCGGGGTTGCTGCGCAGGAGTTTGAGTTGATCGGCGCTGAGCTTGACGGCGGTGGCAGTCGCCTGCTCAACGTTGGCGGGGTAGGATGCAAACGTAGGCGCTCCCTGCCCGTGGGCGAGCGTCGCGCAGAACGCGATGAGCGAAAGTGCAATCGATTTCTTCATGCCCGTGGGGCTCCTTATGGCGGCGCGGCAAGCAGCGGAATTTGCTACTGGACAGCCGTTCGATGGTGAGTCTGAACCTTGACTTCATAGACCTCGTAGGGTCACCGGCGCATGTTTCAGAGTAAGGCGAAAGTTACCGAATAAACAATCGCTTGTTCATGAACAATGGCGGGCATTGGTGACCATTGTGAGTGTAGCAGCATTCGTTCTCCCGGGTGACCCATAAAGTCTGTGGCGCGAACGAAGAGTCTGATGGTATGCTCCATCGGTTTTCCATTCTGATTTCATCCGCCACCCATGAACAGGCTTGGCTGGCATCGTCTCTTGTGGTGGCTCGGAATCGGCCTGATGAGCACATCAACGCTTGCGGCAAACCTCAGCGCTCATTTCTTCACTACCCGGGACGGCTTGCGCCTGCACTACCTCGAAGCCGGCAGCGGACCGCAGACCATCGTCTTCATCCCCGGCTGGCTGATGCCGGCGACGGTGTTCCGCTTGCAACTCAAAGCGCTGGGCGATGAATTCCGCGTGCTGGCCTTCGATCCTCGCTCGCAGGGGCAATCCGAAATCTCTCGCGGTTCGCACGATCCCGCACGACGGATGGCGGACATGGAAGACTTCCTGCAGGCAGCCGGCGTCGGCGACTACGTGCTGGCGGGCTGGTCACTCGGCGTGCTGGAAGTGCTGGATTTCATCGAACGTAAGCCGCAATCCGGCCTGCGCGGCCTGATCCTGATCGACAACTCGATTGGTGAGGGCACCCCGCCCGTCGCGCGTGCGCGCAAGTCCCGGGGTGATCGCAGCGACCCGAAGTTCCGTGAGCATTACCTGACGAACTTCTGCCGGAGTATCTTTGCCAACCCGCCGCCAGCGGACATTGCCGATGCCGTGCTGCGCTCAGCTCTGCAGGTGCCTGAGAGTGCCGCGCGCGAGCTGCTCAGCCAGCCCTATCCACGGACTTACTGGCGCGACATCGTGGCCAGGCAGGAGGTTCCAGTGCTGTATGCGATCCGCCCGCGCCTGCGGGAGCAGGGCGAAGCATTGCAGATCCGCAAAGGTTCGCTGGCTCAGGTGGAAATATTCGAACAAGCCGGCCACACCTTGTTTGTGGATGAACCGGCGCGCTTCAACGCAATGACGACCGACTTCGCGCGCCGCGCCTTTATGTCTTCGCCTGACGGCGCACGATCTGCATTGAGCGCGCGTCCGCCCCCTTCAGGTAACTGAAGGCGAAAGGCAATTCGCCCTTGGTTTTCTCGGCCTTGTAGGCCGCAGCGAGCGCGCGCTGGGTGGTGGACTTGAACAGGTGATAGGTCTGCGTGAAGTTGCCGTATAAGCGTACCGGGCCGATTTTGGCCAGTTCCTTGTAGTCCAGACCGGTTTCGTCCTGCACTACCATCGGCGCATTGGCCACCAAGTCATCGCGCAACACTGTGAACGATGGATGCTGCAGCAGGTGAGAAGCCGCCTTGAGGAGGGTCGGCTTGGTCGCCATGCGTCCGATCCAGGCCTGCTGTGGCTCGGCCGCTCGCAGGCCGCTGTCCGATAGATCCAGGCGCAGATAATCCAGAGTTACCTTGCGTCCGTCCTTCTGCAACGACAAACGTACCGACTTCCACTTGCCATCAGAGGGCAGCGTTTCCCAGTCCCCCTTGCTGGCGTTGAAGCTCAGGGGCGCCACCGCCGTCACCTCATAACCCAGGCGTGCGGCAAAGGCCATCAAAATAGTGGACGGGCCTATTCCGCTGGCCAGATCGCGCTGATCGTCATCCAGATCCTCGGTGCGGAAGAAGCCCAGCCGGCCGAATTTCTCCCAAGCGATGCCGAGCTTCTTCTCGAAGGCCTGGCGCTGTACCACACCCATACTCTCGGGACGCGCTGGCTGACGGGCATCCTGGATCGCTACCAGCACGTAGCGCTCCGCATTCGGATACACCAGTGCAACGGTCAGAAAATCCGGACCGGAAAAGGGATAGAAGACCTCGCCGCCACCCGAATAGGCAACCTCGCGTCTGGCCCATGCCGCCAGCGGCCGACCAACTTGTTTGTCATATTTCGCCCAGGCAGCGCCGGCCCGGCTCTGGAAGGTCCTGTGCGCGGCATCGGTAGCCGGAGTATCCATTCCGGCAAAACGTAGCGCATCCTGCTGTGGCGACGTCTCCGCAGCAAGTACCGGCACGATGCACACCGCGAGGGACAAGACACAAGCCAATAGACGACGATTCAGGTAATGCACCATGATGTGATTCCGGAGTCAGATCCAGGCGAAACGGCGGATACCGACGCGCGCCAGAAAGAAGATGCCAATCAGCGTCAGGGCAATGGCCACTTCGTGCGGGCTCTGTAGCGCACCGAGCGCCAGCACCACCGTGGACACGGCGACAAACAAGGGGGCAAAGACATAGCGTGCGAGCATCAGCGGCCGGCCTTCGAGACCACAGGTACGGCGATACAGGCCCAGCACGCAGAGAATTGGAAACAAGCCCAGCAGGAAGCCCATCACGGTCAGGATCTGCACGAAAGAACCCGACAGGACCATGAAGATCGATAGCCCGGCCTGCAGCCAGACCAGGCGCACATTGGGCGCGGGTGATGCGCTCTCGCCGCTGCGCCCCTTGGCGAACCAGTCCAGCATCGTTGCCAGGACCCGCGGACCGAGGAAGGCCGACACTCCCAGTGACGACAGCAGCGCAAACGCAACCAGCCCGGAAAACAGCGCGGCAGCCTGGACCCCGAACAGATGCTTGACCAGCAGCGCGATGACCGGGACCACGCCTTCCAGTTCCTGTGCAGGCAACTGCGCCAGCAGCACCGCATTGATCGCCACATAGAGCAGCATGACGATGGTTGTGCCGATCATCATTGCGCGACGTACATTACGCACGGGATCGTGAATTTCCCCGGCCACATAGATCGCCGCGTTCCAGCCGCTGTAGGCGAACATTACCAGCATCATCGCCAAACCCCAGGGCGCCCCGAACTCTGCGACCTGCCTGACCGGTTCGACCCCGGTCGGCTGGATCATGGCCGTGGGCGCAGCGAGGATAATTCCGCACAACGTCAGCCCGGTCAGCAAGGTGAATTTGGCGGCGGCAAGCAAGGTCTGGATACGCAAACCCAGCGGACCAAGAAGGCCGTGCAGGCCGGTGACCAGGAGCAGCGCCGCACAGGCCACGACATGCGGACGCAAGCCCAGCCCCGGCAAGGCCTCAGCGAGATAGTCGGACAAGGCGAGTGAGGTTGCTGCATTGCCTGCCGCAAACGCGACCACGAAAGACGTCCACCCGGCAATCTCCCCCAGGGCGGGTGAAAACAGCTCACGCAGGATGGTCGCTTCACCTCCGTTACGCGGCATGATGCGTGCCAACTCGCCGTAGCACCACGCGCCGATCCAGGCAAGGATACCGCCGGCGATCCAGACGCCGAGCACTGCGCCTGGCGTCTTGACCAGCGAAACGATGATCCCGGTCGTCGTCAGAATGCCCGTGCCGAGCATGCTGGCGACAATCAGGAAGGTCGCCGAGAAGACGCTTAGATGTTTACGCATGGCCGGGAACCCTTGCTACCACAGGTCGCACAAGCGTGCGAAGGGTATAGAACATGAAGACGCAGAGAAATCGTAGCCCGCGAGAATAGCACCCAGCCCAGTCTCGCCTAGCTCCCGGTCAGCCATTTGGGCGGTGTGATGGCATCCACTGTGGTATTTTTACACGGTATGCCCCGATAGCCGCTGATTCTGATGCCAATTGGAGGAACACGTCGCCATGTCTGCATTCCAGCGACGACCCGGCTGGAGCACCGAGGAACTATTGCGCACTGCTCACATTGAATGTGATGACCCGATTCAGGGGCCAGAGCGCACCCGCTGGTGTTTGGCTGATGGCCGACACGTAGAGCGGCGCCAGCGGGCGATGGCAGTGCGGCCGTGCTTGTGCCATCGCCCGCTGGAGTTTCGACTTACTTTGGCTGCGACACTACGCGCAGATAGGGTTTGAGTGTTTTCCAGCCGTCCGGATACTTGGCCTTGGCGGCTTCATCGGAAACGGAGGTCGGGATGATCACATCCTCGCCCGGACGCCAGTTGACCGGCGTGGCCACGGTGTGCTTTGCGTTGAGCTGGACGGCGTCGAGAGCGCGCAGCACCTCGTCGAAGTTGCGCCCGGCGCTCATCGGATAGGTCATCGTGAGCTTGATTTTCTTGTCCGGGCCGATCAGGAACACCGAGCGCACGGTCGCATTATCGACCGCGCTGCGGCTGGCGGCGTTGCCGCTGGCGTTCGGATGAATCATGTCGTAGAGCTTGGCGACGACGAGGTCGGTATCGCCGATCAGCGGGTAATTGAGTGCCGTCCCCTGCGTTTCAGCGATGTCGCCGGCCCAGCGCTGGTGGTCGTCGACGCTATCGATCGACAGGCCGATGACCTTGGTGTTGCGCTTGTCGAATTCCGGTTTCAGGCGGGCGAGGTAGCCCAGCTCCGTCGTGCAAACGGGGGTGAAGTCCTTGGGGTGTGAGAACAGGATGACCCAACTGTCACCGATCCATTCATGGAAGCGGACGGTGCCTTCGGTCGTTGGAGCGCTGAAATCCGGTGCCTCGTCGCCAATGTGAAGTCCCATGGTTGTCTCCTTCTTGCCTATTGTAGGGGGAACGCCAAATGACAGGCGAAGACCGCGCTACGCTTGTCATCGCCACTGTATCGGCGCAGCAGCGGGTGGTCAAGGCCAATGGCAGCGCTCAACAGCACGCGCGTGGGCGTGCAACAGTTCCCCGTTCCTCCGGATGGCGATGTGCACGCTTCTCGGCAGTGAAACGAAGACCTTTGACGACCTCGTGTACAACCATCGTGGGTCGACGGCGCGGCAATCGGATCACGCTTCGCGTCCCTGCGTGAGCGGATAGCCTGCTTCTCGCCAGCCCTTCATTCCTCCGTCAAGTGCCACGGTGTGCAGGAATCCCATCTCGCGCAAGGTGGACGCTGCCAGCGTTGAGATATAGCCCAGTTCGCAGCAGGCGAGAATCAGTCTCGTCGGGTCGGGCAGCTCCTGGTTGACCCGCAATTCGAGTTGGCCGCGCGGCAGCAGGCGGGCGCCGGGAATATGTCCGCTCTCGTAAGCTTCGCGCTCGCGTACGTCGAGGATGGTCAAGTCCTCGTCGGCGGCCTCGACGCGTGCCTTGAGTTCGTCGAGTGACATGAATGGCACGCGCGCAGCGGCCTCGGTGAGCAGTTGCGCGACGGATTTTCCACCGCTCAGGTTGGTGCGCAAGGCCTCCGTGACATGCGTCGGCATCGAGAGATTGAGGTTCTGCATCATCTCTACGAAGGCAGCGCGATCGCGCTTCTGCAGGCGTGGATTGGTGGCCATCTCCTGCCCGATCGTCGAGCTTTGGTGACCCTTGTAGTCGTGCGCCGGAAAGACTTTGAGGTCCGGGTCCAGTCGCAGAAGGCGATCGAACAGGCTATCGTAGAGTGCCTCCGGGTCGCCGCTCGGCAAGTCGGTACGGCCAGTGGCACCGATCAGCAGGGTATCGCCAGTGAACAGACGGTCCTCGACCAGCAGGCACATCGAGTCGCGCGTGTGGCCAGGCGTGTGGATAGCCTGCAAGCGCAGCTTTCCGACGATGACCATTTCGCCATCGCCGATCCGCATGTCCACAAATAGCGCCGAACTCGCTCGGTGCATCACCACGGGCACACCCATTTGCCGCGCGAGTTGCCTGGTCGCCGAGAAATGGTCAGCGTGCGTATGCGTGTCGATCAGGTAGCGGATACGCAAGCCGTCCCGGGCAGCGAGTGCAATGTAGTGATCAATCTGGCTGATTTCTGGATCGATCAGCGCCGCCACGCGGGTGTCACTGCAGCCGACCAGGTAGGACTGGCAGCCGCCGGTTGCTACTTGTTCGAAGATCATCTCATTCTCCTGGGTACCTATTTGGTCTAACGGCATGAGTTGGGAAAGTCACCTCACCACGGATCAGCTCGGCGGCAGTTTTGCAGAGAATCGGACATCGTTCCATGGCCGTGTTTCATCCTTTCCTGGGCATCGCGCCGGGGCCATGTGTCGAGGCTAGCGCCGGCCGGCTTCGATCAGCGCCGACGCGATCTGGTTCAGCGGCAGAACCCGGTCGGCAGCGCCGAGCTTGATCGCTTCCCTGGGCATGCCGAAAACCACGCATGAGGCTTCGTCCTGGGCGATCGTCGCAGCGCCGGCGTCGTTCATCTCCTTGAGTCCGAGCGCGCCGTCGCCGCCCATGCCGGTCATGATCACCCCGGTCGCGTTGGCGCCGGCAAAGCGGGCCACCGAGCGAAAGAGTACATCGACCGAGGGCTTGTGGCGATTGACCAGAGGGCCGTCGAGCACCTCGACGTGGTACTGCGCGCCAGTGCGCTTCAAGAGCAGGTGTTTGCCGCCGGGGGCGATCAGCGCGCGCCCCGGCAACACGCGATCATTGTTCCTGGCTTCGCGGACCTCGATGGCCGACAGCGAATTCAGGCGCTCAGCGAACATTGCGGTGAACTGCTCGGGCATGTGCTGGACGACGACGAGGCCGGCCACGGTGACCGGCAGGCGCGTCAGCACCGCCTCAAGCGCCTGCGTGCCGCCGGTCGAGGTGCCGATGGCGATCACCTGGTCAGTGGTTTTCAGCGTCGCGCTCGTTCCGGCGGGCAGGATCACGTCAGCGGTGTTGAGCGCGCGGCGCTCCGGCAGCAGCGCTTGCGCGGGGTGAAGCGGTCGGCTGGTGGCGTCCGGGCGCCTCGGCAGTCCGACTTTCGCGCGGGCGGCAGCGCGAATCGCCGCGATGATGTCGTTCGCGGCGTCTTCGAGGAAACCGTTGAGGCCGGACTTCGGCTTGCTGACGATGCTGACCGCGCCGGCGGCAAGAGCCTGCGTCAGCGCGCCGCTGCCGGTCATGGCCAGCGAGGAACAGATGATCACCGGCGTCGGGCGCTCGCTCATCAGCTTGCGCAGGAAAGAGAGTCCGTCCATGCGCGGCATTTCGATGTCCAGGATGACCACGTCCGGCCAGCGCTGGCGCATCCTCTCCATGGCAAAGGCCGTGTTGGAAGCGGTGGCCATGACCTCGATGCCGGCCTCGCCGGCAATCGCCCGCGAGACGACCTGGCGGACCAGCGCCGAGTCGTCGATGATCAACACCTGGATCGGACGGTCGCTCATAATGCGATCAACTCGGTCGACGGCCCCATGCAGCGCATGGGAGGGGTTTTCTTCACCCGGCTGCCCGCGTGTCGGGGTGCCGCGCGGCGATCTCGCTGAACTTCTCGGCGCAGATCAGGAAGCAGTCGACGACCAGCGGGTCGAAATGCGCGCCGCACCCCTGGCGGATGATGTCCACCGCTTGGCCGTGCGGCAGGGCGGCTTTGTAGACGCGCTTGCTGATCAGCGCGTCGTAGACGTCGGCGATCGCCATCAGCCGCGCGGGGAGCGGGATGGCCTCGCCGCAGAGGCCTTGCG
This sequence comes from Candidatus Accumulibacter aalborgensis, assembly GCF_900089955.1. Lineage (GTDB taxonomy): Bacteria > Pseudomonadota > Gammaproteobacteria > Burkholderiales > Rhodocyclaceae > Accumulibacter > Accumulibacter aalborgensis. The sequence continues at coordinate 71,138 of NZ_FLQX01000095.1, forward strand.
GATAGCCCGATCCGTCCCAACGCTCATGATGCGAATAGACGATCTCCGCGGCGATGCGCAGGAATGGGTCGTGCGTATCGACACGCAATTCGGCGGCGCGCAGGGCGTCGCGGCCAAGCGTCGTGTGCTGCTTCATGATTGCGAATTCGCTGGCATCGAGCGGTCCCGGCTTGAGCAGGATCTGGTCGGGAATGCCGACCTTGCCGATATCGTGCAAAGGCGCGCACTTCCAGATCAGCGCCCATTCTTCGGGCGCCAGTCGACGCCGCTGGGCGGGCTGCTGCAACAGGTTTTCGACCAGCAACTCGACGTAGGCGCGCGTCCGGTGGATGTGATTGCCGGTTTCGTTGTCGCGCGTTTCAGCGACTGCGCCGAGCGCCACGATCGTCACTTCCTGGTTGCGCTCCAGCGCGCGCGTACGTTCGGAGACCAGTGATTCGAGATGGAGGTTGCGGTCGGCCAGATGAATCTGCGCCTCGCGCAGTCGCAAGTGGGTACGTACGCGGGCCAGCAGGATCGGCGGCGCGACCGGTTTCGGCACATAGTCAACAGCGCCGAGTTCGAGACCGCGGGTGATGTCGGCGATATCGGAGTGGCTGGAGAGGAAGATGACCGGCATGTCGGCGGTCGTCGCGTCGTTCTTCAGTGCCGAGCAAACCTGGTAGCCGTTCATGTCAGGCAGTTCGAGATCGAGCAGCACCAGGTCGGGTGCCGGCGCCATGCGCGCCAGTTCGAGCCCCCTGCCGCCTCGGGTAGCGATACGCGTCCGGAAGTGCGGGCGCAGGCATTCGTTGATCACTTCCAGCGTGGCTGGGTCGTCATCGATCAGGAGGATGGTTTTCATGGCGTCCCCGGAGGGTAGTTTGTCGTCCGATCATAAGCGAACAGGCGGCATGCCGCTTCGAAATCGAAGCGCCGTACGGCGAGCAGCGCCGCTTGCAGCAGCGCTGACCAGGGCGTGTCGTACAGCTCCGCCAGCGCTGCTTCAATCGCTGCGGCGCTGCCCCCATCGGCCGCCGCGAAGAGGATGAGCAGCGCATCGATCGATGGCGGTCTGGGCCCGTCGGGTCGAGTCACCGCGCCGAGTGGTGGTCTCTGCGGCAGCGCAATTGCTGCCCGTACACTGGCTCCCATGGCTTCTATGGAAGCCGCCAGTCGCTGGCGGAGTCTGCCGCTCGGCTTGCCGGCTTTGATCGCCTTTTCGAGCAACGCAGCCTGGCGCTGTAGTTCACTCATTCCGAGCATGCCGACGCGGCCCTTGAAGGCGTGCGTTGCCTGTCGGGCCGCTTCCCGCGCACCGCTGGCCAGCAGGGCGTCGATGGCAGCGGCGAAGCCGGCCGACTCGCCGACGAATTCTCCCAGCCAGTGTCGGTAGCGCGCGCTGTTGCCGGCGAAGCGCTCCAGCGCCGCCTCGCTGTCGAGGCCGGCGATTGCCGACAGCCCGCCCTCTCCGGCGTCGCCGATGGTGCTTTCGGCGGCTGTCGCGAGCCGTTCGGCCGGGGGGTCGATGTGCGGCGCCAGCCATCGGGCGAGCAGCGCAAGGAAGTTCGGCAGCGAAAACGGCTTGCCGATATGGTCGTTCATCCCGTCTGCCAGGTGTCCCTTTCTTTCGTGCACCATCGTGTGTGCGGTCATGGCGACGATCGGCAACTCGGCAAAGCCCGGTAAGTCGCGGATTCGGCGTACGGCCGTCAAGCCGTCCATGACCGGCATCTGGATATCCATCAGCACCAGGTCGAAAGCCTCGGGGCCGGAGGCGGCGAGAATGTCCACCGCCTGCTGGCCATTCTCGGCCAGGCTGGGGACGATGCCGACCGTGCCGAGCAGTTCGAAGACGACCTCTCGGTTGAGCGGCTGGTCGTCGACCACCAGCACGCGCGCGCCGGGGTAACGCATCGGCAGATCCAGGCTGCCGTCCGGGCCGTCGGCGGGCGGAAGATTGTCGGCACCTGCCAGACCGAGCGACAGCCGGACCCGGAAGCATGTGCCCTGGCCGGGGCGACTGCTGACCTCGATCGCTCCGCCCATTCCCTCGGCCAGTTGTTTGCAGATCGCCAGGCCAAGCCCGGTGCCACCATGCTTGCGCGAAATCGACGCGTCGGCCTGAACGAAAGGTTTGAAGATCTGGGCCATCTCGTCTTCACTCATGCCTATTCCGGAATCCTCGATCTCGATCTGCACGCCGACGCGTTGCTCGTCGCGTTCCTCCATCGCGATGCGCAAGACGATGCGCCCGGCCTCGGTGAACTTGATCGCGTTGTTGAGCAGGTTGAACATGATCTGCTCGATGCGCAGCGAATCGCCGACCAGCGCATCAGGAAGCGTTTCGTCGGTCTCCGCGTGCAGCAGCAGCCCCTTGCTGGCAGCGAGGTGGCCGATCACCGAGAGCACGCGCGCGGTCGTCTGGCGCAAGCTGAACGGCGCCGCTTCGAACTGCAGTTCGCCGACAGCGATCTTGGTCAGATCGAGCAGGTCGTTGATGATCGCCAGCAGCGCCTGGCCGGCGTCATTCACCTGGTCCAGATAGGCGCGCTGGCGGGCATCGGTGCAGCTCCGGCGCGCCAGCGCCGAAAGCCCGATGACGGCGGTCAGCGGGGTCCTCAGTTCATGGCTGACGTTGGCCAGAAAAGCGTCCTTGGCGCGTTCGGCCGCGTGTGCTGCGGCGAGTGCCGCCTGCAGTTCACGATTCTGCCGGTAGAGGCGCAGGAAGACCTGTGTCTTGGCGCGCAGGATCTGGTCGTTGACCGGCTTTGAAAGATAATCAGTGGCGCCGGTCAGGTAACCGCGCAGGCGGTCCTCGTCAGCCTTGTTGGCGGCGCTGACAAAGATCACCGGCGTATCGGCGGTCTGTGGATTGGCGCGCAGCCGTTCGCAGACTTCGAAGCCATCCATCTCGGGCATCTGAACGTCGAGCAGGATCAGCGCGAAATCGCTTTCGAGGGTGATGGCCAGTGCGTCGAAACCGTTGCCGGCTTCGACGATCGTCGCCTCGATGCTCCTGAGCGCGGTGCGCATCGCCAGGCGGTTGGCGGCGATGTCATCGACGACGAGGATTTTCGGCAGACTGTTCATCCTAGAAACCTTTGTTGATGACACGAGAGCCCTTCGACACGCCCGCTACGCGGGCTGCTCAGGGCGAACGGAAGCTCACCCGTTGGGTGAGCCAAAAAAATCCCGTTCGTGCTGAGCCTGTCGAAGCATGAACGGAATTTTCCCTCGCCAACAGAGGTTTTTAGGTTCATCAGTCTAGCCAACCGCTCGCAGTAAAGTGATGATCTCGTCGAGGCCAACGCAGTAATCGACCTCGACGTGCCTGGCGACGGCATCGGCCAGCGTCCTGTGATCGCACGCGTCGGCGGTCAGTGCGATGGTCAGCCCACCGCCTTGCCTGACGCTGGCCATTCCCCTGGCGCCGTCGGAACTGGCGCCGGAGAGGGTCAGCGCAATCAGCCGCTTGCCGAAGGCTTGCGCAGCGCTTTCGAAGAGCACGTCGATGCTTGGCCGAACGAAGTTCACCTGCGGGTCGACCGAAAGCGCGAAGCGCTTGCCGTTTTCGATCAGCAGATGGTAGTCGGCCGGACCCACCCAGGCGTGGCCCGGGACGATCGCCTGCTTGTCGCTGGCGAAGGCGGGCGGCAGCCCGCCGGCGGAGGCGAGCAGCGCTGTGAAACCGGCACCCGTGCCCGCCGGCAGGTGCGCGACCATGGCCAGCGGTAGCGGGTAGTCCGGCCCGAGGGCAGCGAGCAGCGTGCGCATCGGCGCGCTGCCGCCAGCGGAGAAACCGACGACCAGCAGTCCGTTCATGTCGTCCGCGCCATGGTCCGGCGAAACACCCGCAGTTCCGGCTGCACGGCCGCCCAGGTTCCTTCGCCGTCGGGGATGGTCTCGCAGTGGCCGAGCAGCAGGAAGCCGCCGCGTTCGAGGCTGCGCTCGAAGACACCGAGCGCCCGCGCCTGCAGGGCATCGCCGAAATAGATGAGCACGTTGCGGCAGATGACGAACTGCGTTTCGAGGAAGGCGTCATCGGTCACCAGGTTGTGTTCGACGAACTCGATCGCTGGCAGGCGGTCGGCGCGAATCGCGATTTCGCCGCCGTTGCCGCTGGCCTCGAAGTAGTCGTTGAAGAGCGCGCTGCCGCCGGCAGCGAGGTAGTTGGCGCGCCAGGCGTCGAACTCCTGTGCTGGCCAGCGGCCACGCCGCGCACTGGCCAGCAGGTCGGCACTGATGTCGGTGGTGACCATCCTCACCCTGTGCGCGAGACCGCACTCGTGCAGCAGAATGGCGACCGACCAGGTCTCCTGGCCGTGGCCGCAGCCGATCTGCCAGACGTTGATGCGCGGGAAGCTTTCCAGTTCCGGCATCACCCGTTGGCGAACGTACTGCCAGACCGACGGGTCGCGGAAGAACTCGGAAACCGGAACCGAGACGTAGTTGATGACTGCCTGCGCCACGCGCTCGTCGCGCAGCAGGGCCGGCACCAGGTCGGCGAGGCTGTCGACGGCGAAGAAATCGACCAGTTGCCGCAGACGGCGGATCAGCGAGGCGCGGGCGTAACCGCTGAAGTCGTAGCCGTAGCCCTCGCGCAGAGCGAGCAACAGCAGTTCGGTCTCAAGCTGTTCGATGGCGCGGCCGGATTTGCGCTTCAGAGGCATTTGTCGAGCAGCTTCAGTAGCTGGTCGATATCGACCGGCTTGGCGAGATAGTCGGTGGCGCCGGCGGCGAGGCACAGATCGATGTCGGCGGGCATCGCTTTGGCGGTGACGGCGATGATCGGCATGGTCTGGGCAGCGCCGCTGCGCAGACGGCGGATCAGCTCGAAGCCGTCCATTTCCGGCATCATGATGTCGGTCAGTAGGGCATCGAATTGCCCGCCGGCGAGCATCTCCAAGGCCTGCGCTCCGCTGGTCGCGACGCTCACCGCAAAGCCGCGGGAGCGCAACACCTTCGACAGTGCCGACTGGCTGCGCACGTCGTCATCGACGACCAGCAGCGCGCCGCGTCTGGCCGCTGCGGGCGGCGCTGCAAACGGCTCGCGCGCCGGCGCAGCAAGGGCCAGCAAGACCTCCTCGCGCAGCCGCTGGCTGGTCTGGCCGTTGAGCCGCCCCTTGGCAATCACCGCCTGGGCATGCGTGCGCAGGCGCAGCAGTCCGGCGTCGTCGAGGTCGCATGCCGAATAGACGATGACCGGCGGATGCATCGGGGTCTCGGTCGCAACGCGCTCCAGCCACTCGAAGCCGCTCATGTCCGGCAGCGTGAGGTCGAGAATCACGGCATCGAAACGCGTCGCCTGGAGCGCCGCCAGACCGGCGCTACCGTCCTTGACGACGCTGAACTCGATGGCCGTATCCTTGAACAGCACGCGCACCGCCAGGCTGCCCGCTTCGTCGTCTTCGACCAGTAGTACCCGTGGCCTGGCGGTGGCGGGTGCCGAGGGCAGCGGCGGCGCAGCGTCGAGCATGCCGCGGATCGCCCTTTGCACGGCATCGCGGGTGATCGGCTTGCGGATATAGCCAGCGGCGCCAAGCGTTTGCGCCTCGCCGGAATCGGCGGCGCCGGACATTATGGTGACCGGAAGGTCGGTGGTCGCCGGAGCGGACCTGATCCGCCGCAGTACTTCCATTCCGGAGACGCCGGGCAGGCCGAGGTCGAGGAGCACGCCGGCCGGGCGCTCGGCAGCGATAGCCGCGAGCGCTTCTTCGCCGCTGCCCACGGCGCGTACGGGGTAGCCCAACGTTTCGATCAGGCGGACGACGATCGGTAGCAGCCGGTCATCGTCCTCGACGACCAGGATCAGCCCCTGCGGGAGAGCAGTGGTGGCCGGCGGTGCCGCTGGCGCCGGACGCGGCCCGCTGGCACCAGTGGCCGGGGTGACGCGCGGCATGCGCACGGAGAAACGGCTGCCGCTGCCCGGCGTACTGTCGACTTCGATCGCACCGCCCAGCAGCTCGACGAGGTGGCGGCTGATCGCCAGGCCGAGTCCGGAGCCGCCGTACTTGCGCGCGGTGCCACCGTCGATCTGCTGGAAGGCGCCGAAGATGTGCCCGATCTGGTCGCCCGCAATGCCGATCCCGCTGTCAACGACTTCGAAGCAGATGTCATCGTCCACGGGGCGCACGGTGAGGCGGACCGCGCCGTGGTCGGTGAACTTGACCGCGTTCGACAGGAGATTGGTCAGCACCTGGGTCAGCAGACGACGGTCGCTGCGCATCGTTCCCAGGTCGGACGCACCGGCGTCGATGGTAAAGCCTATCGACTTCTTTTCGGCGAGTGGCTCGATCAACCTCCGCAGGTAGTGCAGCAGATCGGCGATGGGGAAGTCCTCGGCGCGCACCTCTAGCTTGCCAGCCTCGATTCTCGACAGGTCGAGGATGTCGTTGATCAGCGACAGCAGTTGGTTGCCGCTCTCGTGGATGACGCTCGCCGACTCGACCTCGTCGCCATCGAGGTGGCCGCCGGTGTTCTCGGCGAGATGTCGGGCGAGGATCAGGATGCTGTTCAATGGCGTGCGCAGTTCGTGCGACATGTTGGCCAGAAACTGCGACTTGTAGCGGTTCGACTGGGCCAGCTCGCGCGCCCGCGCCTCTGCGTCCTGGCGGCTGAAGTCAAGCTGCCGGCCCTGAGCTTCAAGCGTCTGGTTCTGGTGCGCCAGTTCCTCCTGCTGGGCGCGCAATTCCTCCTGGTTGGTACGAAAGGCCTCGTTCTGCGCCTTGAGCTCGATGGACTGAGCGCGCATTTCGTCGGTCAGCGCCTGCATCTCGGTATTCTTTTGGCCGAGTTCGGCCTTCTGCTGTTCCAGGATCGCCGCCTGCGCGCGACTTTCCTCCAACAGAGCGACGTTACGTTCGGCGGCATCGATGTTGGCCAGGTGCAGGCCGAGCGGACCGACCAGTGCGGCGAGAAAGGCGTGCTCGTCGGACGATAGCCGGTGGGTCGAGGCCAGTTCGACGACCGCCAGCGTCTCGTCCTGATGCCTGATCGGGTAGAGCACCAGCTCTTCGGGCGGAAACTCGGCCAGCCCGGTACTGATCAGCGTCAGACCGCCGGGCACCGGCGACAAGACCACCGGCTGGCCGTCGCGAGCGCATTGGCCGACCAGCGATTCACCGGGCGCGAAACGGTCCACGCACTGGCTGCGCCGCGCCAGCCCCTGCGCGCCGGCTCGCCGGTAGTCGCCGCCGGCGTCGCGCAGAAAGAACGAAGCGACGGGAATATCGAGCTGTCGGCGCAAGAGCGCCAGGATAATTTCGGCAACCCCGGCGAGGTGCGTCTCCTGGCTGACCGCGGTGGTCAGCGCGGCGACGTGTTCGCGCAGCCAGCGGTCGCGGGCGACGCCTTCCGACAACTCACGGAATTTCTCTGCCGCCTGCGCCATTTCGCCGATCTCATCGCGGCGATCACCGCCGGGGATGCTCGTCCTTTCGCCGTTGGCCAGGCGCGTCAGCGCGTCTCGCATCGCCAGCACCGGGCCGAACAGGCGCTGCGTGAACACGACGCCGAGAACGATCGCCGCCAGGGCGATTAGCAGACCGCTGGCGAGCATCAGCCATTGCAGCGAATGCAGGCTGGCGAGCGCTTCGTCGCGGCCGATCTTGGCGATCACACCCCAGCGCGGCTGGTCGCCGAGCGCGCCGGCAAAGGGTTGCAAGGGCCGCCAGGCGATGAACGATTGCTGACCGCGATAATCGGCGAGCTGATCGCTGCCTTCATCGCCGGCGAGAACGCGGCGTACGGCCTCGGTTTTGAGCTGTCGGCCGAGGACCGAGGATTCCTTGTCGAAGAAGGTGTTGGTCAGTAGCCAGCCAGCGGTTCCGACGAGGAAGGCTTCGCCGCTCTCGCCGAGCCCGGCCTTGAAATGCGTCAGCTTGTCGAGCGGCTCGAAAGCGATGCGCACGGCCAGCGCACCCAGTGGCTGCCCGCTGCCGGGTTCGAGCAGCGGGATCGCGAGGAACATGCCGGCGCGGTTGCCCGCCGGCGGATAGCGTTCGGCGTCGGAAAAAACCGGCACACCGCTCACGGATTCGTGCAGGGCAATGCTGGCGGCGCGCGCCAGGCCGCTTTGCCGCCACGGGCCGCTGAGCAGATTGGTGGCGAAATCGCTGCCCTTGTCCAGCGAATAGACGACGTTGCCCTGGCGGTCGACAAGCAGCATGTCGTGCCAGCCGTAGGTGACGTGGCGCTGGCGGAAGAAAGCGTCATGCTGGCCGTACGCCCGGGCATAGCCGCTCTGGCAGGCACCGCGGTGGTTGCCGGAAAGCTCGCCGGTGCGCGTGTAGAGCTGCTGTAGTTGGCTGTCGGCGGCGCTGCCGCAGGCCGCAAAAGCGGCCGAGAAGGCGCCGAGTGCCTCGATGACCGCCGGCGCACTGCCCATTGAGACGATGTCTTGCTGCATTCGGTGGAGATAGCTGTGCACTTCTTCGCGGCGTGCTTCGGCGACCGCGGCCAGGCTACGTTCGGCCGCATCCTGCAGCGCGTTGCTGGTCACCAGCGTGACGATGCCGAGCAGCACCGAAACAGCGACCACCGCCGGCAATACCGTTTGCAGAATCAGTTTTGAACCCAGCTTCATGGGGTGATCCTCAGCGTTCCGCTTTCAGAGTGGCTTCTGATAGATCGTTGGCTGCACGGTCTTCAGCTTGGTGGTGATGCCGTTCAGCGATTCCGAATGGCCGACGATGAAATAGCCGCCCGGCTTAAGGCTCGGCAGCATGTTCTCGATCACCTTGCGTTTCGTTTCGGTGTCGAAATAGATCATCACGTTGCGCAGGAAAATGACCTCGAAGTTGCCGACGCCGGTGATCGGCAGGGTCAGGTTCACCTGCGCAAAGCTGACGTGCTGTTTGATCTGGCCATCGATCAGCAGCTTGCCTTCTTCCGGGCGCACGCCCTTCAGGCAATGCTTGTGCAGATAGCCGGGTGGAATGCCATCGATCCGCTCGCGCGTATAGATGCCGGCCCGCGCCCTGGCGAGGACAGTCAGGCTGATATCCGAGCCGAAAACCTCCCACGCGGCGACCGAACGATGCTCGGCAAGTACCATCGCCATTGAGTAGGCCTCTTCGCCAGTCGAGCTGGCGGCGCTCCAGATCCGGAAAGTGCCCGGCCCGCGCCATTTGCCAAGGACGACATCGCGCAGAAAATCGAAGTGCCTTGGCTCGCGGAAGAAGTAGGTCTCGTTGGTCGTCAGGAGATCGACCATCTGCTGAACTTCGTCGGCGTGCTGACCGGAGGAGAGCAAGCGGTAATACTGTGTATAGGTGTCGAAGTGGTGGTGTTTCAGACGGCGGCCTAGCCGGCCGACGAGGAGCACGCGTTTGGCGTCCGACAGGTTGATGCCGGCCAGCTTGTAGATCAGTCGCTGGAAGAGCGCGAACTCCTGGTCGGAGATGGGAGAGGCGGGATCGATCATCGTCTGTCAGTCCGTAGGTCGGGTTGGTGCGGCATCACCCAACAGTTTTGCCACGCGCTGTGTACCGCCAATGTCCTTGATGGCTCAATCATCACCGATCTTGATCGCTTTGGCGAATGATCGGGCGGCAAGCCGGAGCCTGTCATCATGGCTGATCTCGCGCAGCGACGCTGCGAGGAGAGTTGGCTGCGCACCATGAACTATAGGCGCAAAGAGAGCGGCTGCCTATGGCCTGTCGGGCTGCGCTGAGTGTAAGATGCGAAAAGGAGGATGACAAAATGGCTGTTTCGGTTCTGGTCGTCGATGATTCGCCGATGGCACGCAAGATGCTGATTAGGGCCCTGCCGTCGGACTGGGAGGTGACCGTCACGCAAGCCTCGAATGGTCTTGAAGCACTGTCCTGTTACCGGCAGGGCGGGGTCGATGTCATGTTCCTGGATCTGACGATGCCGGGAATGGATGGCTACCAGGTACTCGAAACTCTCCGCCACGAGGATCTCAACTGTCTGGTGATCGTCGTTTCAGCCGATATTCAGGACGCGGCTCAGGCGCGCGTCCGTGAGTTGGGGGCGATCGACTTCATCAAGAAGCCGGTGGACGCCATGCGGATCAAGGCGGTATTGAAAGAGTACGGGTTGCTGGTATGACGACATCTTTCATCAGCGACGACCAGCGTGAGGCCTTGCAGGAAGTGACCAACATCGGTATGGGGCAGGCAGGCGCCTTGCTTGCTCGCGTGCTTGGCGAATTCGTCGAACTGTCGGTGCCGCAGATCCGCACGCTGCAGGCGGCGGAAATTCCCGCCGCACTGGGGGAACTGGTGGGCGGCGGAATCGCTTCAGCCGTGCGGCAGGCTTTTCTTGGCGACTTGCGGGGCGAGGCCATCGTGGTCTTTGCCGAACATTCGGCCCACGACCTGGCCGAGTTGCTTGGTTACGAAGATGCCGTAGACGATTCGGCCGGCGCCGAATTGCTGCTCGACATCAGCAATGTTCTGGTCGGTGCGTGCCTCGGCGGCATTGCCGATCTGCTCGGTGCCGAGATCGGCTTCTCGGCACCATCGCTGCTCGCGCACGGCGTCGCTGCCAGCGAACTGCTTCAGGTGGAAGCGATCGCCGCGCGCTGCGCGCTGGTCGTGGAAGTGCGCTTCGGGCTCAAGGACAGAGTGTTTCGCTGTCATCTGGTGACGCTGATGTCGGAAGAAGCGATCGCCGCTCTGCAGCGGGCGCTTGACCGATTCATCGAGGAGCTCTGAGTGCAAGCATCGCCTGACAGCAGCCAGTCGCTGGCGCTGCTCGAGTTCCTGGTTGACCGCATCGACGTCGGCGTATTTGCCGTCGACCGCAGCGGTGCGGTGGCCCTCTGGAACCGCTTCATGGCGGTGCACAGCGGCAAATCGAGCGCCGACATGCTGGGCCAGAACCTGTTTACGATGTTTCCCGAACTGCCCCGGCGCTGGCTGGAGAAGAAGCTGGAAAGCGTTTTTGTTCTCGGCAACAGCGCGTTTACCCTGTGGGAGCAGAGGCCCTATCTGTTCCGCTTTCCGCACAACCGGCCGATTACCGGCGGTATAGACGCGATGCGCCAGAACGTGACTTTTCTGCCGCTGCGGGTGGCGGGCAGCGAGGTGTCGCTGGTTTGCGGTACCGTCTTCGATTACACGGATACGGCATTGGTCGACGGCCGTCGGCAGGAGGCGATTGCCGCGCTGAGGGGGGAGAAGGATGCGCAAGCCGAACTCATCGTAAAGCTTGAGGAAGCTCAGAACCAGTTGCTGCAATCGGAGAAGATGGCGTCGATCGGCCAGTTGGCGGCGGGCGTGGCGCACGAGATCAACAACCCGGTCGGATTTGTGAGTTCTAATCTGGGGACCTTGAAAACCTATTGCGAGCAGATGCTGCAATTGATCGCCGCCTATCAGGCGGCTGAGACGCAGATCAGCGATCTCCCGATGCGCGCGACGATCACTGACTTGAAGCAGGCGCTCGATCTCGACTTCATCCGGGAAGACCTGCCGCTGCTGATCAGCGAAAGCGCCGAGGGTCTGCTGCGGGTGAAGACGATCGTCCAGAATCTGAAGGATTTCTCGCACGTTGATGAAACGGAATGGCAGTACGCCGACCTGAATGCGGGTCTGGACTCGACGCTCAACGTGGTGTGGAACGAGGTCAAATACAAGGCGACTGTCGAGAAGAACTATGGCCGGCTGCCGCTGGTCGAGTGTCTCGCCTCGCAACTCAACCAGGTGTTCATGAACCTGATCATCAATGCTGTGCAGGCGTTGGACGAGAGCAAGGGAATGGGAACGATCAAGCTGTCCACCGGCTGTCAGGACGAGTGGGTCTGGGTTGAGGTCGAGGACAACGGTCGCGGCATGAGCGAGGAGGTTCAGCGGCGGATCTTCGAGCCTTTCTTCACCACCAAGCCGGTCGGCAAGGGGACCGGACTCGGAATGTCTTTGTCTTACAACATTGTGCGCAAGCACAACGGTCGCATTGAAGTTTGCTCGCTGCCCGGGGAGTGGACGCGACTCAGGGTCTGGGTGACGGTCGATCGCCGGCGCGTTGCCGAGACCTGATCAAGGGAGTCTTGATGAGTTCTCAGTTTGGACTGCTCACGTCCCGCCGCTTCGCTCCCTTCTTCGGGACACAGTTTCTCGGCGCATTCAACGACAATCTGTTCAAGAACGCGCTAGTTGTCCTGCTGACCTTTCAGGCGGCGAACTGGACGCTGCTGACGCCGGAGGTGTTGACCAATCTGGCGGCGGGGATCTTCATTCTGCCGTTCTTCCTGTTTTCGGCGACCGCCGGGCAGTTAGCCGACAAGTACGACAAGGCCAGGCTGGCGAGGCTGGTCAAGCTCCTTGAAATCGTCATCATGGGCGTCGCCTTGCTCGGTTTCTCGATGCACAGCCTGGCCGTTCTGCTCACGGCGCTGTTTCTGCTCGGCCTGCACTCGACGCTGTTCGGGCCGGTGAAGTACGCCATCCTGCCGCAGCATCTGCATGAAAACGAACTGGTCGGCGGCAACGCGCTGGTCGAAGCCGGTACCTTCGTCGCCATCCTGATCGGCACGCTGGCCGGTGGCCTGCTCGCCGGGGCGGCCGGCCATCCGACCTGGGTAGCCTATGCCGGGCTGGTGGTCGCGGTACTGGGTTATCTCACCAGCCGCGGCATCCCGGTGGCGCCAGCGCCGGCGCCGGAGTTGGTCGTCAGCCTCAACCCTTTCTCGGAGACCTGGCGCAACATCGGCTTTGCCCGCCAGAACCGGACCGTTTTTCTGTCGATTCTCGGCATCTCGTGGTTCTGGCTCTACGGAGCCTTGTTCCTGACGCAGTTCCCGGCCTACGCAAAGAACGTTCTTGGCGGCGCCGAGACCTCGGTGACTTTGTTGCTGGCCGTGTTCACCATCGGCATCGGCCTCGGATCGCTGCTCTGTGAGCGCCTGTCGGCGGGGCACGTCGAAGTTGGCCTGGTGCCCTTCGGTTCGATCGGACTGACGATCTTCGGCCTCGATCTGGTTTTCGCCTCGCCTGCGCTGCTGCCTGCGGGGGCGCCTCTTTCGCTGGGTAGTCTGCTCGCCGTGCACGAAACCTGGCGGGTCCTCTTCGACCTGTTCGCACTGGGCCTGTTCGGTGGCTTCTTCATCGTTCCGCTGTATGCCCTGATCCAGATACGCAGCGCGCCTGAACAGCGGGCGCGAATCATCGCCGCCAACAACATCCTCAATGCCTTGTTCATGGTCTGTGGTTCTCTTGCCGCGGCTGGATTGCTCAGCGATGGCCTGTCGATTCCGGCGCTGTTCGGTGTCGCCGCAGTCTGCAATGCCGCGGTGGCGATCTACATCTACAGCCTGGTGCCCGAATTCATGCTGCGCTTCATTGCCTGGCTGCTGATTCACTCGGTGTACCGCCTGCAGCAGAAAGGTGTAGAGAACATCCCGCCAGAAGGGGCTGCGGTGCTGATCTGCAACCACGTCAGCTTTGTCGATCCACTGGTCATCGCGGCGGCGAGCCCGCGGCCGATCCGCTTCGTGATGGATTACCGGATCTATCGCATGCCGGTGATCAGCTTCGTTTTTCGCCACATGCACGCGATCCCGATTGCGCCGGCCAGGGAAGACGCGAAGATGATGGAGGCGGCCTTCGAGGAAGTGGCACGGGCACTCGAGGCGGGAGAACTGGTGGCGATTTTCCCGGAGGGCAAGATCACCGATACCGGCGGGCTTTATCCCTTCCGCCCCGGTGTGCAGCGGATCGTCGGGCGGACGCCGGCGCCGGTCATCCCGATGGCGCTGCAGGGCCTGTGGGGCAGCTTCTTCAGCCGCAAGGACGGTCCGGCGATGACCAAGCCGCTGCGCCGGGGGATTTTTTCGCCGATCGCACTGACCGTGGGCTCGGCCGTGGCGCCCGCTGCGGCGACTCCAGAGCATCTGCAGGCGATCGTCGCCGGCTTGCGGGGTGACTGGCGTTAGAATGACGGTCATGGGGATTTCAGGCGACAAGCTGCGCGAACGGCTCGACCTTTACGAACGGCTGATGCGCCTCGACCGACCGATCGGTATCCTGCTGCTGCTCTGGCCGACGCTGTGGGCGTTGTGGCTCTCGGCGCGGGGCGCGCCGCACGGGCTGGTGGTCTGGATCTTTGTCCTCGGCACGGTCCTGATGCGCTCGGCCGGCTGTGTGATCAACGATGTCGCCGATCGCAAGTTCGATGCGCACGTCGAGCGGACCAGGAACCGTCCGCTGGCCGCCGGCCAGGTCTCGGTCAGGGAAGCCTTGCTGCTCGCCAGCCTGCTCGCCGGATGTGCCTTTGCCCTGGTTCTCCTCCTGCAGAGCTGGTTGCTGATCGGTCTGTCGGTCGCGGCGCTTCTGCTGGCCGCCAGTTATCCTTTCACCAAGCGTTTTCTTGCCGTTCCGCAAGCCTATCTTGGCGTCGCCTTCGGTTTCGGCGTCCCGATGGCCTATGCGGCACAACTCGACACAGTGCCGCCGGAAGCGTGGTGGCTGTTGCTGGCCAACGTCTTCTGGGCGATCGCCTACGACACCGAATACGCCATGGTCGACCGTGCCGATGATCTCAGGATCGGCATCCGGACTTCGGCGATCACTTTCGGCAAGGCCGATGTCGCGGCGGTGATGTTCTGTTATACGCTGGCGCTTGGCTTGATCGGCGCCATCGGTTACCGGATCGGTCTGGGCGGGTGGTTCTGCGCCGGACTGCTGAGCGCGGCGGCGATCGCCGCCTACCACTACACGCTGATCCGAGAGCGTAATCCGGAGCGTTGCTTCAAGGCTTTCCTGCACAATAACTGGCTTGGCGCCAGCGTCTTTGCGGGTATTGCCGTCGATTTTCTGTTTGCGAAGGGTTTTTTGGCATGAAGATCGCTCTTGTTTTCCTGCTCGCGCTGCTCGCCGCCGGCGTGCACGCAGCCGACGATGGTCGCCAACTGGCGCCTATGCCAGCCGCCGCGGAAGCCAGTTTGCGCGCCGAGATGCGTGCCCACCTGCTGGCACTGAACGAAATTCTCGGCCTGGTGGCGGCCGGGAAGCTCACAGAGGCCGGCGAAGTCGCCGAGAAGGAGCTTGGCGTTTCGGCAATGGGCAAGCATCGCAGTCAACCCTTCGACGCCCGTCCCGGGCCGCACATGCCGCCCGCGATGCACGGCATAGGCATGGACGGGCACAAGGCGGCCAGCGAGTTTGCCCGCATTGCCGCCACCGGCGACCGCGACACGACGATCGCCGCGCTGCCCTCGCTGACCGCCGCCTGCGTGGCCTGTCATTATTCCTATCGTTTGCGATGAAATACCACGACCTGCGCGACTTCATCGCGCAACTCGAAAATCTTGGCGAACTCAAGCGTATTGGCGTCGAGGTCGATCCGCGGCTCGAGATGACCGAAATCTGCGATCGGGTGTTGCGTGCCGGCGGGCCGGCCTTGCTCTTCGAAAACCCACGCGGGCACACGATGCCGGTGCTGGCCAATCTCTTCGGCACGCCGCGACGGGTGGCACTGGGAATGGGGCAGGAGTCGGTGCTGGCGCTGCGCGAGGTCGGCAAGCTGCTCGCCTACCTCAAGGAACCCGAGCCGCCGAAAGGACTCAGGGACGCCTGGGACAAGCTGCCGGTATTGAAGCAGGTGCTCAACATGGCGCCCCGGCTGCGCTCGTCGGCACCGTGCCAGGAGATCGTCCGGGAGGGGAGAGACGTCGATCTCTCGCGACTGCCGATCCAGCTCTGCTGGCCGGGTGACGCGGCACCGCTGATCACCTGGGGGTTGACGGTGACCCGCGGGCCGCACAAGACGCGGCAGAATCTGGGCATCTATCGCCAGCAGGTGGTCGGCGCGAACAAGGTGATCATGCGCTGGCTGGCGCATCGCGGCGGCGCGCTCGATTTTCGCGAGCACTGCCTGGCCCACCCTGGCCAGCCTTTTCCGCTGGCGGTCGCGCTCGGCGCCGATCCGGCGACGATTCTTGCCGCCGTGACACCGGTGCCGGACACGCTCTCGGAATATCAGTTTGCCGGCCTGTTGCGCGGCGCCAAAACAGAACTGGTGAAGTGCCTGGGTTCCGATCTGCAGGTGCCGGCATCGGCCGAGATCGTTCTCGAAGGCTTCATCGATCCGGCGGAAAGCGCGCTTGAAGGGCCGTATGGCGACCATACCGGCTACTACAACGAACAGTCCCGTTTCCCGGTGTTCACCATCGAGCGCTTGACCATGCGTGCGCAGCCGATCTATCACAGCACCTACACCGGCAAACCGCCCGACGAACCGGCGATGCTTGGCGTGGCGCTCAACGAAGTCTTCGTCCCGCTGTTGCAGAAGCAGTTTCCCGAGATCGTCGATTTCTACCTGCCGCCGGAAGGCTGCTCGTATCGTCTGGCGACGGTCAGCATCAGGAAGCAGTACCCTGGCCACGCGAAACGCGTGATGTTCGGTATCTGGAGTTTTCTGCGTCAGTTCATGTATACCAAGTTCATCATCGTCGTTGACGACGATGTGAATATCCGCGAGTGGAAAGAGGTGATCTGGGCGATGACCACGCGGGTGGACGCGGCGCGCGACACCCTGATCATCGAGAACACGCCGATCGACTATCTCGACTTCGCCAGCCCGGTCGCCGGTCTGGGCAGCAAGATGGGCCTCGACGCGACCAACAAGTGGCCCGGCGAGACCAGTCGCGAGTGGGGAACGCCGATCGTCATGGACAGCGCGGTGAAACAGCGGGTAGACGCGCTATGGAGCGATCTGGGGCTGTAAACTGTTACCTGCCAGTGCGTCGGCTACTTGATGGAGTGCGAGATGAGTGAGCAGTTGATTCCCCACGTGAACCTCGACGGAGCGCGCGCCTGGTGCCATGTCATCTACGGTCTGCATGCGTTGGCGGTGGTCGTCGGGGTAAGCGGCGCGGCGACGGTCGCCGGCGCCTTCGTTTTCGGCGTGCCGTCGCTGATTGCCGTCGTTCTCAACTACCTCAAGCGCAGCGAGGTTGCCGGAACCTGGCTCGACAGCCACTATCGCTGGCAGATCCGCACTTTCTGGTTCACCGCCCTCTGGCTGCTGGTTTATGGTTTGCTGATCATCACCATCATCGGCATTCCGATCGCCTGGGTGCTGATCGTCATCCTTGGTCTGTGGGTCGCCTATCGCGTCATCCGAGGCTGGCTGGCACTCGCCGGAGGAAGACCGGTCGGCGGCGGCTGAACGTTTCGTAGCTTGGGGTGAGGAACGAACCCCAAGGTGTCCGGTCAGGTCGGGGGCGTCGTGTTGGGGTTCCTTCGTCACCCCCATCAGCTACGAGCTACCACCCGTGGCCTTCAAATGCCGAACGGGTTATGGATGATCATCGACCATTGGTCGAGTGGATGACGCGTATTGATGAGCTTTATTCTTAGGGCTTGCCTCCTGTCCCTGGCCGTCGCCTTGCTGGCGATGCCTTGCGTGCTCCTGCCAGCGAGCAGCCACCACCAGCCGTGCTGAGGGTGGCGATCGACGACAATTATCCGCCGTATGTGTTTCGCGACGGCAGCGGCAGGCTGATGGGTTATCTGGTCGATAGCTGGAAGCTGTGGGAAAGGAAAACCGGCGTCCGTGTCGAGCTGCTGGGCAGCGATTGGTCGACGGCGCAGCAACGTATGGCGAATCGGGAGGTGGAAGTGCTCGACACCGCCTTCAGGACCCCTGAGCGTGAGCGCCTACTCGATTTCTCAGCACCTTATGAACCCATTCCGGTTTCGATCTATACCCATTCCAGTATCGGAGGAATCGTCGATCTCGACACCCTGCACGGTTTTCTGGTTGGTGTGAAGGCCGGCGATGCCTGCGTTGAGGAGCTTGCTGCGGCGGGTATTGACACTGTCCAGCTCTTTGCCAGTTACCAGGCGCTGGTCCGCGGAGCAGTCGAGGGAAGAGTCCGGGTGTTCTGCCTCGACGAGCCACCGGCCAACTACCTGCTTTATCTGAACAGTGCCGAACAATGGTTCAACAAGGCCTTTACGCTCTACTCCGGCGAGTTTCACCGCGCCGTCCACAAGGGCGATGCCGCGACGCTGGCGCTGCTGCAGCGCGGCTTTACCGAGATCACTGCGGGCGAAGAGAAGGCTTTGCGCGAGAAATGGATGGGTATTCCATTCGCTCTCTCGCCCCATACGCGCTATCTTGGCTATGCGCTGCTGGTCGGCTCGCTGGTCGGTGCATTGCTGCTGATCTGGGTAGTGACCTTGCGGCGCGTCGTTCGGCAGCGGACCGCCAAGCTTGAAGCGACGCTGGCGGCCATCCCTGATCTGATGTTCGAACTGGGCCTCGATGGCCGCTACCATGACTACCACTCACCGCGTACCGATCTCTTGGCGGCACCGCCCGAGGTCCTTCTCGGTAAACGGGTGTCCGATGTTCTGCCTCCGGATGCCGCCGCCGTTTGCCTGTCCGCTTTGCAGGAGGCGCTGACGACGGGCCACTCGGTCGGTCGGCAGTTTGAATTGCCTTTGGCCCATGGCCGCTTCTGGTTCGAACTGTCGGTGGCCCGCAAGCCGGCGAAGGTCGGTGACGAGACGCGGTTTGTGGTCATCTCGCGCGACATCACCGAGCGCAAGCGGGTGGAGGAGGCTCTGCGGGCGAGCGAGGCGCTGAAAGCGTCGGTGCTCGCCAGTGCCGCCTGCGGTATCGTCGCCACCGACCGGCAAGGCCTGATCACGGTCTTCAACCCCGGTGCGGAAGCGATCTTCGGCTACTGCGCCGACGAAGTCGTCGGTCGGGTCACGCCGACGCTCTTTCACGATCACGACGAACTCGCGGCCATCGCTGAAGCTCAGAGCGAAGCACTGGGCTACCCGGTCGAAGTCGGCTTCGACGCTCTGGTCGTCAGGGCGCGCACCACAGGAGCGACCGATGAACGCGAGATGATCGGGATTCGCAAGGATGGTCGCCGCATCAGTGTCCGGATCTCGGTAACCGTGATGTGCGACGCGCAGGGCGAACTCGCCGGTTACCTTGGTACGCTCATCGACATGACCGAGCACAAGGAGGCCGAAGCAAGCATCCAGCGTCTGGCCCATTTCGACTCACTGACCGGCCTGCCCAACCGTACGCTGCTCAACGAGCGCGTCAGGCATGATCTGGCCCGCGCCCATCGCGGTCACGAGTCGCTGGCGCTGATCTTCCTTGATCTTGATCGCTTCAAGAACGTCAATGATTCGCTCGGTCACCGGATTGGCGACGACTTGCTGGTCCAGCTTGCCGGGCGGCTTAAACGCGCCGTGCGCGACGACGACACGGTTTCCCGCCTCGGTGGCGACGAGTTCGTTCTGCTGTTACCCAATACCGATGCCGACGGCGCGGCGCACGTGGCGACCAAGTTGCTGGAAGTCACCGCACCGCCCTATTGCATCGAGCAGCACGAACTGGTGTGCACGGTGTCGCTGGGAATTGCCCTCTACCCGGCTGACGGCGACACCTTCGAGGCACTGTCGAGGTGTGCCGACACGGCCATGTATCGTGCCAAGCAGCGTGGTCGCAATGCCTACTGTTTTTTCACCGCCGAGATGCAGGAGCGTTCGACGCGCATGCTGCAAATCGAGAACGAGCTGCGGCGCGCCGTCGTGCATGGCGAGTTGCGCCTGCACTACCAGCCGCAGTTCGCGCTCGTCGGTCGCCGCCGCCTGATCGGAGCCGAGGCGCTACTGCGCTGGCAGCATCCCGAACTGGGGATGATCTCGCCGGCTGAGTTCATCCCCATCGCCGAGGAGTGCGGGCTCATTCTGTCGATCGGCGAGTGGGTGTTACGGACGGCGGTCCTCCAGATGCGTCTCTGGCAGCAAGCCGGCCTGCCACCGATAACGGTGGCGGTCAATCTCTCGGCGGTGCAGTTCCGTCAGGCGAATCTAACCGAGTGGGTGTCCCGAATTCTCGACGAGGAGGAGTTGCCGGCAGAGTACCTTGAGCTGGAGCTGACCGAGAGCGTCGCCATGGACAACCCGCTGGCCGCCATCGAGACGATGGACAGGCTGCGCCGGCGTGGCGTCCGCATGTCGATCGACGACTTTGGGACCGGCTATTCATCAATGAGCTACCTCAAGCGTTTTCGGGTGCACAAGCTCAAGATCGATCGCTCGTTCGTCGCCGACCTGGCTGCCGACCCCGATGACGCCGCGATCGTCGCGGCGACGATCGGCCTGGCGCACAACCTCGGCCTGCAGACCATCGCCGAGGGCGTCGAAAGTGAGGCACAACTCGCCTTCCTCTGTGCGAAGGGCTGCGACGAAGGGCAGGGCTACCTGTTCAGTCCGCCGCTGCCGGCGCCGCAGTTCGAGGCCTTCGTCCGCGACGGTTGGCTGGTCTAGGCCGGGTTTTCTGGCGTCTGCATCTTTTTCACCTTGGGCCGCCAGCCGCCAAAGCGGACGATGATTGGTGAGCAAGGAGAAGTGGTTTGATAAGCGTAGGCGTACACAAGCGAAATCGATAAGCACGCCGGGATTGCTCCGGCGTGCTTATCGAGACTGCGCGCTGCGAAAAGACTCAGGCGGCGCTGGCGGGTTTGCGGCGACGCAACGCGGAAGCGAGCATGCCAAGACCCGCGATCATCATCAGCTCCACGCTACCAGGCTCGGGCAGTTGGCCTGGGGTTTTCGAGCCGAAAGTGATGTCGTCATAGGCGACGAAGTTCGCGCCGCCGCCAAAGTCGATTGATTTTGCGGTGCCGGCGAAGCTGACGCCGATCGGGTCCCAGACGCAATAGGAGCAGTTGTTGCTGAAGTTATTTGCCAGCGACAGCGACGCCAGAACGTTGCCCGTGCCCCCTAGACCGTCATAGACGTTGATGAATGCACTGCTGTTCGACGCGTAGTAAAAAGAAAAGCCGGTGTCGAAACCAGCGGCAACATCGATGGTCACCGCACCCCCGGAGAGGAAAAACAGGATGCCGGGCGTCGGGCTGTCGGGCTCGCAGCAGCCATTGTAGGAGTTGATTGCCAGCGCATTGCTCGAAAACGCGACACCGTAATTGGTGCCGGTGTTGCCGTCACCGCTGGTACCACCGTCGTAGAAACCGCCGACGGTCGTACTGTTGCTCGGGTTTGCGACACCGGCAAAAGACCGACGATTTCTTGTTCGGCAAACAGGCTGAGGAGAGGGGAAAACCCATTAAGTCAATGCACTGTTTTGCGGACTGTGTATTTTGGCACAGATTGTGCTTTGCCAAGATCGAGGTGTGGAAATTTGGTTTCTTCCTCCATCTTCCTGGTCGGTAACGAAGTGCCATGGCGACTGCCAGTCCGCTACCACCGTTGATTCATACCATTAGACAAAAAGGATATCCTCATGAAGCTGAATCGTCTCTGCACTGCCCTGCTGACGGCTGGCTTGGTCTACAGCGCCCCTTCGTTGTCGGCAATCGTTTCGCTCGATTTTGAAGGCCTCGCCAACAACACCCCTGTAGGCAATTTCTACAGCGGTATCGGGGTCGTATTTAGCCCCGCCACCTTGGCCCTTATTGATGCTGACGCCGGTGGCTCTGGCAATTTCGCCAACGAACCGTCGCCCAACACCATCATGTTCTTCCTGGACGCGAACAACGCCGTGCTGGACTATGCGGCAGGTTTCCAGACCGGGTTTTCCTTCTACTACACGTCGTCCACGGCTGCCACGGTCAATGTGTATGATGCCGTGGGCGGGGCGGCCGGCGGCGGCAACGTGATCGCCTCGATCAACTTGGCCGCACAGTTTACGGATAACTGTGTGGGTGATCCGACTGGAGCGTTCTGCAACTTTACGCCGATCGGGGTGGCTTTCGGTGGCACGGCGTACTCGATCGACTTCGGCGGCACGGCAAATCAGACGGGTTACGACAACATCACTTTTGGTGCTGACATTCCTTGTAGCGGGACGAGCAACTGCATTCCGGAACCCGCCAGCCTTGCCCTGTTCGGCCTCGGTCTCGCAGGTCTCGGTTTTGGCCGCCGCAAGCGCACCTGACCTGAATCACCAGCTTCCGCAAAAAAGTCGCAGGTCGCGTTTTGACAGGTCGTAACCCGACCCCCTGCCAAACCGACCTGCGCAATCCTGTCGCCCAGCGCGCTGCTCGGGCGTCACTCGCTCTCAGCGCTTCGCCACCCAGAGCAGCAGCGCATCCATCGCTGGTTTGCCGAGTCTGGCTTTCGGGTCGTTGAGCAGGCAGACGACGATCCAGCGCTTGCCACTGTGGTCGAGCACATAACCGGCCAGCGCCCGTACGCCTTCGAGATAGCCCGTTTTCAGATGCGCGCGCCCGGTCGCCGAGCCATCGCCAAAACGTTTGCGCAAAGTGCCATCGACGCCGGCGAGCGGCAGAGAGGCGATCAGTTCGGGCATCACCGGGCTCTGCCAGGCGGCGCGCAATAATAGTGCCAGGCCTTCGGCGGAGATGCGCTCGCTGCGCGACAGGCCGGAGCCGTTCTCAAGCACCAGTTCGGGCAGTTTCAGCCCTTTCGCCTGCAACCAGCCGGCGATCTGCCGACGCGCGCCGTCGGCGGTCGCCGGACGCTCGCTGTCGAGGCTCAGAAAAAGTTGGCGGGCCATGACGTTATTGCTGAACTTGTTGATGTCGCGAACGATCTCGCCGAGCGCGGGGGATTCCTGAATGGCCAGCGTGCGCGCCCCTGCCGGCACCCGTCCGTCGCGCACGCGGCCGCCGAAGCTGCCACCGAGTTCACGCCACAGGGCACGGAATAGGCCCTCGACCTGCTGGTCGGCTGACCACGGCGCCAGGTGCAGTGCTTTCTCGCCGCAGGCGGCTGGAAAGCTGCCGCTGAGCTCAACGGTCTGGCCGCTCACCGCCGGTTTGACCTGCTCGCGCCAGTCGCCGCAGGCCTCACGTCCGAGGCTCAGGTGATTGCTGACGCGCAGGCCCTCGCTAGGCGTCTCGGCAATCACGTTGACCGTCTTGTGCGCCGGGTCGGGTTGTAGCGTCAGGCGCACGCTCCTGAGGTTGACCAGTAGCGCATCGGGACCCGCGTTATAGGGCCGCAGCGGCTCGTTGTCGAACTCGCCAGGGTCGTGTGCGGCGAGCGCAAAGGCGCTGCGATCAAGCACCAGGTCGCCGCTGATTTCGTTCACCCCACGCGCGCGCAGTTGGCGCAGCAACAGCCAGAACTGTTCAAGCGCGAGCTTGGGGTCGCCGCTGCCGCGCAGATACAGTGGGCCATCGAGTTGGCCATCGGCCGGGGCGTTTTCGGCCAGCGCTTCCGTGCGCCAGGTATGCGCCGGCCCCAGCAACTCGAGGCCGGCGTAGGTGGTGACCAGCTTCATCGCCGAGGCGGGGTTCATCGGCTGATGGGCGTTGTGACTGAGCAGCGCTGGCCCACCGTCGACCGCCTGGACGACGATGCCCACCGAGCGCGCCGGGATGCCGGCGTCCTGCAGAGCCTGGCTGACGGCCGGCGGCAGGTCCGCCGCGCGCGCGGTCGGCAGGGTCAGGACTCCGAGGAAAAGCGCGATCAGCGCCCGCGGCGCTCCCCGGTGGCGCATGGTTTAAGGTGAAAGTCGCGTCAGCGACTCACGAAGCTCCCCTCGCCCGCTTGCGGGAGAGGGGTCGGGGGGCGAGATGGGGAATTCGCGGAGCATGCTCCGTGCCCAGCGAGCGATTCCGGCGTGCAAGCCGGAATGCGCCCTGCAAGGGAGGGAACGGTCATGGCTTTCATCCGTTGGGGTGCTTTGACTCACCATGACCGTCAGCCGTGCTCCCAGGGCGCCCGGTGGCTGAGGAACTCGCCCAGCAGCGCGTCGAGCTGACCGAGCATCAGATCGTTACGCCCGGCCAGCCAGGCCCGGACCAGGTCGCTGTCGTGGCCGGGTAGCGCCTGGACGGCCAGCGTTTCGGCTACGACGATGTCGTTCATCCGGCCGAGCAGTTCGAGCAGACCGGCGGCGCTCTGGTGATAGCGCTGCATGCGTCGCGCCGGGAACAGCGGAGCGAAGAACTCGATGGCATAGCGCAGGCGCTTCAGAGCGATGCGCAGCGCATGACGCGCTTCGGGATGCGAATCCTTCGTTTCAGCCGCCAGTTCAGCGACCTTCTTGGCGCGCTTGTTCAGCGAGCGGGGTGCAAAAGCGGCGATCGGTGGCTTCTTCCTTTCCGCCAGCGCGACGGTGGCGGCAGTGAATTCGAGCAGCAGTTGCGAGTAGGTCGGCGAGATCATCGCCGCCTGTGCCAGCTTGCGGCACCCGCCCAGCTCGGTGTCTGCCCGGCTGGCCAGCCGCTGCAGATCGCTGTGCTCGGGAAACGCCTTGCTGATCGGCGGCAGAATCTCGGTGATGAAGACGTCCCAGTTGCGCGTGTCGCCCAGTTGATTGGTCAGCGTCCGCCAGCGTGGGTCGAAGTTGCTGACATAGTCTGCCGGCAGCAGCGGTCGCCAGAGCCGGATCGCCGAACGCAGGCGGCGCATGGCGACACGTGCCTGGTGGATGAATTCGGGCGCATCGCTCTCGCGGACGCCGCGCTCGTTGCCCTGCAGTTGTCCGAGGCACGAGAAGACGGTGCTGCGGAAGACCGCGATGCTCGACATACCCATTTCGAGCGGCACCTTGGCCGCCCTGACCGGCGCCAGCGCGGCATCGGTCGCCAGCCGGTAGCCTCGCTCGGCCTTGCTGGCGCCTTCGGGATGCAGCGGCAGATCGGCTTGCAGGGCGAGCGCCGCGGCAAAGAGATCGGCGACGCTGCCTTCGAGCAGTTCCAGCTCTACCTCGCAGATGGTTTCATGGCGCTCGCCGGCCGTGATTTTGCCACGGTCCAGTGCGACTTCGATACGCGTTCCCTCTTGCGGTGTCAGAACCCACAAGGCGCGCGTGAAGTCGGTGGTGAACGTGGGCACCAGTTCAGGCGTCACCGATTCGAGAAAGCGGCGCAGCTTCTGGTTGTCAACGTGTGAGAAATCGAATTCGCCTGGCTGGCCAGGGGCCTCCCATTCCCGGCGCTGTGCCAGCCCGCCGGGGGAGGGGGCGTCGCTCTTGACGGTCAGCAGCCACTCGGTACCCTTCTGGCGGTAGCGCACGGCGATGCGCTTGTGCTGGAGCCGCCGTTCGGGCGTGTCGTAGTAGGTATTGACCAGCTTCAGTCGGAGCGGCTTGTCGGCTGCCAGCAACGGGTGCGCCGGCAGGCGGCGCGTGGCGCTGGCCGGCAAGCTCAGCTTGATTTCTGTTTCAAATCCCATTCTCGGTGTCTCCTCGTGAGTTTGTTCGGCAGGTGCTCCGGGTGCTGCAGTCTTCATTGATCATGGTGGCGCAGTTTCTCGACATCGGGAATGTGGATTCGTCTCCCTTCAACCGCGATCAGCCCCTTCTGCGAGAGGTCGTGCAGTATGCGCGAGAAGTGCTCCTGCGTCAGATTGAGACGTGAGGCGATGACGCCCTTGTTGGTCGGCAGTGTGACGATGATTGTCTTCTCAGCGTCGTCGAGAGTTTCCCGCAGCAGGTAGCCGATGATTCGCTGGCGACCAGAATGCAGAGAGTATGATTCCACGTCGGTGATCAGGTGGTGCAGGCGCATCGAGAGGCCGGCGATCATCTTGCGACCGAGCCGGGGGTCAGCGTCGAGTTCGTCGAGGATCGCGGTCTTGGCGATGTGCAGCAGCAGCGAGTCGGCCAGCGCCTGCGCATAGACCATGTACGGCTTTTCCATGAACATCACGGCTTCGCCAAAAGTCTGACCTTGCCCCAGAATGTCCACGACCTTTTCTCCGCCTTGCGGCGAAGTGAATGCCAGTTTGATCTGCCCGTAGACCAAAAGATGGAAACCGGTCGGTGTGTCCCCCTTGTGGAACAGGATGTCGCCACGGCCGGCGCTGACTTCACGCGTGCCGCGCGCGAGGCGCCTGATTTCGTCAGCGGTCAGCTCATTGAACAGCGGCACATGCGCCAGCAGCGCTTCGATGTTGATGCCGTGTTGATGTGATTGCATGGGGTTCCCGTAAGACGTCAGCCAGAATCGTTGGGAGAAAACGCCAATATTCGCACTTGTAATCGTCAGGGGCAAGTCCGCCACGAGATCGCTCCGACGGACGCTTTCTTGACGTTGGCAAGCAGGTGCAAGA
Source organism: Candidatus Accumulibacter aalborgensis (assembly GCF_900089955.1). Classification (GTDB taxonomy): domain Bacteria; phylum Pseudomonadota; class Gammaproteobacteria; order Burkholderiales; family Rhodocyclaceae; genus Accumulibacter; species Accumulibacter aalborgensis. The sequence goes on from NZ_FLQX01000095.1 coordinate 97,108, forward strand.
TTGCCGGCTTGCGGCTGGCTCGCTCATGGCGTGCAGGAACAAGGCCGAGCTTGGCAGAGCAAACCGCCTGGCCTTATACTGGCCCGATTTTTCTGGCGTGAGGCGGGTGTGGATTTGCAAATGATGAAGCTCTCTTCAGGAGCGCCTGCGGTGCCGACAATCGCGCCGGGAACACCCGCCGGGTTGGCGCGCGCCTGGTTGTGGCTGGGCGTGACGGCGCTGATTGGCTCGGGACTGCTCGCCGTTCTGCTGGTCTTGTCGAGAACGCCGGGCATCCAGGATGTCTTTCCGCTGAAGGACCTGTTTCGTGCCGCGCTGGTGGTGCACGTCGATCTTTCGGTGGCCGTCTGGTTCATGGCTTTTGCTGCCGTAATCTGGTGTGCCGTCGGCGGCGCCGGGCTGGCGTGGCTCGGCTGGAGCGGGTTCACCCTGGCCGCGCTGGGGACGGCGCTGATGAGCATTTCGCCATTTTTTCCCGCTGCCGAACCGGTGCTCAACAACTACATCCCGGTGCTCAGGCAGCCACTGTTCTTTGCCTCGATCTGGATCTTCGCCATCGGCCTGAGTCTGACCGTTCTGCGGGCGCTGATCACCACCTGGCCGCAAAGCTTTCTTGGTGAGCCGCTGCGCCTGGGCGCCTTCCTCGGCGCTGTCGCAGGCTTCCTGGCGCTGGCCGCTTTCTTCTGCTCCTGGTCGATGGTGCCGTGGATCGAGGAACTGAACTATTACGAGGTGCTGTTCTGGGGCGGCGGACACACGCTGCAGTTTCAGCATGCACTGCTGATGGTCGTCGCCTGGCTGTGGATTGCCGAGCAGCTCGGCCGTCCGTCGATCGCCTCGCCGCGCGCGGTGTCGATCCTCTTCCTGGTTGCCGCCCTGCCGCTGCTCGCCGTGCCGGCCATTTACCTGCTGGTACCGGCGGGTTCGCTGCCGCACATGGAGCTGTTCGCCAGGCTGATGCTCTGGGGTCACCCCTACATGGGCCCGCTGATCCTGCTCGGCGGCCTGTCGCTGTGGGGCTTGCGCGGCGTTCCCGCCGATCCGGCCAGGTCGGCTTTCATCGCGTCCTTCACCCTCTTTGCGCTCGGCGGTGTGCTGGGCTACATGATTCACGGGGTCAACGTCGTCATCCCGGCGCACTACCACGGTTCGACGGTCGGCGTGACGCTGGCCTTCATGGGGCTCACCTACGCCTTGCTGCCGAGCCTCGGTTTCGGCCGCGCTGCAGGCCGGCTGGCGGTCTGGCAGCCCTACGTCTATGGCCTCGGTCAGCTCGTTCATGTGCTCGGCCTGGCGTGGTCGGGGGGCTATGGTGTGCAGCGCAAGGTCGCCGGTGCCGACCAGTTGCTGACTACGCTGCCGCAGAAGATCGGCATGGGAATGATGGGCCTCGGTGGCCTGATTGCGGTCATCGGCGGACTGATGTTCGTCCTCGTTTGCCTGAAGGCGATGTCGCAGCGCGCGCCGGAATGAAGCCGCGGCACGCGCTGAGCCTGGCGGTGGCTGCCGGCGTGCTGACGCTGGCCACTGTCGGCTGGCTCGCTTTTCGACTGCTCGATCCAGGCCGTTCGCCGGCCGATGGTGGTCCCGCCGGTCTGATCTCGTCGCAGCAAGTAACGCCGGAAGAGGGACAGAAAGCAGCAGACGCGGTCATGATGCTGACGCTGCCCGATCTGGAAGGCCGTCCGCAGGCCTTTTCGCAATGGCACGGCAAGGTGCTGGTGGTCAATTTCTGGGCCAGTTGGTGCGCCCCGTGTGTCGAGGAAATGCCTGCTTTCTCACGCCTGCAGGGCCAGTTTGCTGCCCAGGGTGTGCAGTTCGTTGGCATCGGTATCGACGATGTAGACAACATGCGCACCTTCGTCAACTCCAGACCGGTGAGCTATCCGCTGCTGGTGGCGACGCCGGCGATCAGCGAGACGCCGGGCGTGCAGGTCAAGGGCCTGCCCTATACGCTGGTCATCAGCCGCGACGGGCGACTCGAGATGAGCCGCCTGGGCCGGCTCGACGAAGCCAGGCTGGAGCCGATCCTCCGGCGGCTGCTCGCGCGGTGACTTTTGACCGAGTGAGTGTTGACAGCGCGCTTCCCCGAGAGCATGGTGCACATTAAATTCATCGCGACTTGCGCTGGATTTAATGTGGGTTTTTTGACTTGGAGGATGCCGTCATGAGATGCCATTGTTCGATCATTCCCAACGATGTCTTGAAGCGCTTTGCCGAAGACGAGAAACTGTCCGCACCGGAACGGAAGAACTTCGCCGATACCGCGCTGGTCGATACGGAGATGCGCAAGCTGCGCTTGCAGGCGGGCAAGCTGACCAACGTCACGGCCGCCCTGTCGCGCGCACCGGTCGCGACGGTCGCTACGCCGGCGATCACCGTCGCCGACTGCAACCATAGCCAGACGCTGCCCGGTGCGCCGGTGGCCAACCCCGGCAGTTCGGCCGATCTGACCATCAAGCGCGCCTATGACGAAACGAAGGCCGTTGCGGAGTTCTACAAGACCGTTTTCGGCCGCAATTCGATCGACAATGCTGGCATGACGCTGGGGTCTTCGGTGCACTACGGCGTCAATTACAACAACGCCTTCTGGAATGGCATGCGCATGACCTATGGCGATGGCGACGCCAACATTTTCATCGATTTCACCAAGTCGAACGACGTCATCGGCCACGAGCTGACGCACGGAGTGACCCAGCACACGCTGCAGCTTGCCTACAGCAACCAGGCTGGCGGCCTCAACGAAAGCATATCGGATGTGTTCGGCACCATGTTCCGCCAGTGGCGGGCAGGTCAGACCGTCAATCAAGCCGACTGGCTGATCGGCAGTGAAATCATGGGACCTGGCGCGATCGCTCGCCATTTCACCTGCCTGCGTGACATGGCAAGTCCGGGCGCCGCGCACTGCCTCGCGCCGCAGCCCTTCCATTTTTCCAACTATCATGCCGGCATGGACCCGCACTACAGCAGCGGCATCGCCAACTTCGCCTTCTACAAGATTGCCATGGCGGTCGGTGGCCAGAGCTGGGAGAAGGTCGGCCAGATCTGGTACAAAGCGATGACTGGTTTCAAGCCCAGTGTCAACATGAGGATGAAGACCTTTGCCGACCGCACGCGAAAGCTGGCTGTTTCGATGTATCCGGGTAACGTTGCTCTGCAGCGTGCCGTCAATGCTGGCTGGATCGCCGTTGGGCTGTAGTCAGCCGCCAACATCGGGACAAGCGACCATGGGCATCGTCAAGATAGAGCGGATCGGAGGTTTGGGCGGTTTTGGCGGTCCGCACCTCAAGAGCCGTGGAGAATGCTCGCTTGCTGATCTGTCGGCGGCGGACCAGGCTGCCGTCGATGCCTTGTTTGCCAGCCAGGGAAAGGCCCGCGCCGTGCCCGGGAACGCGCCGATGCGTGACGGTTTCAGCTACCGGATCTCGCGCCAGACGCCAACCGGTACCAAGACGGTGGAGGTCCCGGAGAGCATGGTGCCCGCAGCGCTGGTGTCCAGCGTCAAGGACAGCATCGAATAGCGTTCGTTGAAGTCCCATCATGGTCAAGGCCGCATCGCTGCCAACCTTCACGTTCGAACACTACCCGGACCTGCTGGTGACCTGCGCCGAGAGCGACCGCTACGTCAAGCGCTCGCCAGTTCTGGTGGCCGAGGTGCTATCGGCAAGCACCGCCGCTTTCGACATCGGCGAAAAGTTCGCCACCTACCGACAACTGGCGAGCTTGCGGGAATACGTGCTGATCGATCAGGAAAGAATTCGCATCCAGGTTTATCGCCGCCTGGACGAGCACTGGTTCGTACATTCCCGGAGGTGCCGCAGTCCTGGCAAGAGCACCGGAATGTCGCTCTGGATGATGCTCCACAAGGTATCGTTGTCGATCCCCAGGTAGCCGTGAATCAGCCGGTTCCGGGTGGCGATGAGCAGCCGCCACGGCACCTGTGGATTGCCTGCACGCACGGCATCGGGGATGTGAGTTGCGGCCTCACCGATCAGTTCGAGGTTGCGCAAGGTAGCGTCGTACGCCAAGCCGCTTACGACAAACGAAGTCTGGTCGAGTTGGTCGGTGTAGCCGATCACCTTCTCCGCAAAGCCGATCATGTCGTCGAGGTAGAAGCGCCATTCGCGCGTTGGCTGCTCAGACATGCACGGCTTCCTTTTCCACGAACGGTCGTAACTCGGGGCGTAAGGCTTTGTCGGTCACCAGATCGATCGGCACGCCGAACAGGTCTTCGAGGTAGAACTGAACGCCAAAGTAGCGCTCCGACGTAGCCGGACCATCAAAGCTGACCAGCACATCAACGTCGCTGTCATTCCGCGCCGCGTCGCGTGCGGTTGATCCGAACAGGGCAAGTTCCTTGACTCCGTAGCGAACGCTCAGTACCGGCTTGCTCTGTGTGAGCAGTTCGATGGCGCGCGAGCGGTTCATGGTTGCACCTGATCGATCAGCAGGCGCAGATTCTGGCTGCCCGGTTTGATGCCGCTGAGCCGGCCGAAAAGGTCGCCCGTCGAACTCTGCGGCTTGCCGGCCTTGGCGACGCGAGCCTCAATGGTGACCGAAGCGAAATCCGAGATCTTCCTGCCGCCGGCAAGGGCCATCGAGTCGTCGAAGCGGAAGCGCAACGGCAGGTCGCCCACCCTGGCCTTGGTCGCGGCCAGTGGCATGCGCGGCCCTTCGTCCGCGCGCGCGAAAACGAACAGCACGTCGTCCGGCTTCGCCTGTCCGGCAAGCTTGCCGCTCAGCGTCACTTCGCCACTGACCGCGACGGCGCTGGCGACGGGTTTCCTGCCGGGCTTGTCGCCTGAGGTTTGGGTGGCGAGTTCGCGCGCTTTGGTGATCGCCGCTTCGAGGGCGCCGGCTTCTTCGGAGCCGGGTTCGAGTTGCGCCAGCAGGCGTGCCCAGTAATCAGCAGCGGCGGCGAACTGCTGGCGGTCGCTGGACGCAGCGCCGGCCAGCAGCAGCGCCTGCGGTTCGTCCGGGTCGATCCTCAGCGCGCGCTCGACCAGTTCGTTTGGTTTGCCCTGCAGGTTGCCGCCCCTGGCCCGGCTGAGCACATCAGCATAGTCGGCGAGCAGCGTCGCATCCTGGTCAACGAGGGTCCCGGCATGGCTGTAGGCGTCGGCAGCGTCGGGGAAGCGCTTTATCACCTTGTACGAACGCGCCAGCATCACCCAGCCCTTGGCGTCGTCGGGGTTCTTCCTGAGCTTTTCGACCAGGCCGGCGACCATCGCCTCGATCTGTTCCGGCGCAAGACTCGCCTGGCGCTGCAGCGGGTCGAGCGCGCGCGGGTTGCCCAGCAGCGCATAACCGGCAGCGGCGGCCAGCGGGATGATGAGCAGTAGCGTGAGGGCAGTCCTGCGGCCACCGGGGACATCGGTCAGCTCGGCGGTCGGTGGCTCAACTTCGTCGAGCAGGCGACGCTGCAGTTCGCTCCTCGATTGCTCGAAATCGGCATCAGTGAGCAAACCGTCGTGGTGCTCGCGTTCGAGTTCCTTGATCTGGTCGCGGAAAATCGCCAGATTGGCTTCGCTGCGGTCGGCGGCGCCTGATGACCGCGGCGTACGTCTGAGCGTTGGCAAAAGTGGTGGCAGAAGGATGGCGAGCACGGCGACGACGAGCAGCGCCGCGACGATGATGAAACCGGTCATGAGAGTCCTTGGCGAGAATCCTTGTCCTGCAGCAGAGCCTCCGCCTGACGTTGTTCGTCGGCGCTCAGCGGTGTCTCCTCGATCGCCCGGTCACGTCGGCGCAGGTAAAGCACCAGCGCCGCGAGGCCGACGATGAACAGCACGCCAGGGCCGAACCACAGGAGCAGCGTCGTTCCCTTCAACGGTGGTCGATAGCGGACGAAGTCGCCATAGCGGCTGACCATGAACTCCATGATCTCGGCGTCACTCCTGCCGTCCTCGATCAGCGTCCGTATCTCGCGGCGCAGGTCGTTGGCGAGTTCGGCGTGCGACCCGGCGAGTGACTCGTTCTGGCAGACGAGGCAGCGCAATTCGGAGGAAATCGCGACCAGGCGTTTCTCGGTCAGCTCGTTGTCCGCCAGCGGCACGGCTTCGTCGGCGTGCAGCGTCTGCCCGCCAAAGCTTCCCGCGAGGGCGAGCAGAAAAACCATCAGCCAGCGTCTCATTTCGACAACTCGGCAATCAGCGGCAGGATCTTGCCGGAGAAGACGTCGGCGGTGATCGGGCCGGTGTGCTTCATGCGGATGATCCCTGCCTTGTCGATGACGTAGGTTTCCGGGACGCCATAGACGCCGTAGTCGATGCCGACACGACCGTCCAGGTCGAGCACAGACAGCGTGTACGGGTTGCCGTGTTTCGCCAGCCAGCCGGCGGCACGCTCGATGACCATCGTCCTTTCTGCACCGGGCGGCAGCTTGTCCATGTCTATCGCGCCGTCACCCCGCACTTCCTTGTAATTGAGGCCGACCAGCGGCACCGTCTGGCGCTTCGCCAGTTCGACCAGCACCGGGTGTTCCAGCCGGCAGGAAACGCACCACGATGCCCAAACGTTGAGTAGCCAGACTTTGCCGAGCATCTCTTTGGGCGAGAAGGTTTGTTCCGGCGCGGCGAGTCGTGGCAGCGAGAATATCGGCGCCGGCTTGCCGACCAGTGGCGAGGGGACGTCGCGCGGGTTGAGGTTGAGCCCGACGGCCAGTAGAGCGACGAGAGCGACAAAGCCGATCAGCGGCCAGAGAAATCGGTTCATCAGCGCGCCCTTACACGTTCTGGGCCAGCGATACGCTGGGCGAGGCGGCGGCCGAGGGCAGCGATGAGCGGGCGGCTGCCTTGAGCCGATAGCGGCGGTCGGTAATGGCCAAGAGTCCGCCAAGGGCCATCAGCACGCAGCCGCCCCAGATCCAGTCGACGAAGGGCTTGTAGTAGACGCGAACCGCCCAGGCGGCGTCCGGTCTGGACTTGTCGATCGGCTCACCGAGCGAGATATAGACGTCGCGCAGCCAGCCGGTATCGATGGCGGCTTCGGTCATCGGCATCGACGAGGCGACGTAGAAGCGCTTTTCGGGGAACATCTTGCGCACCGTCTGGCCATCCCTGGTCAGATCGAGGTCGCCGACCAGAGCGCGGTAATTGGGCCCCTGTTCGGCACGTACGCCGTTGAACCTGAACGTGTAGCCGCCGACGCTGACGGTGTCGCCGATTTCCATCTTGACGTCTTTCTCGGCCTGATAGGCGCTGACTACCGTCACTCCGACGATGAATACCGCAATGCCCAAGTGCGCCAGATGCATGCCGAAGAAGCTGCGTGGCTGCCGGCGCGCGGCGGCGATGAATGGCTGGCCGGCGCGTGTCGATTGCACACGCTGGACGAAATTGAGCAGCCCGCTGAGCATGATCCACGCTGCAAGCAACAGGCTCAGTGCCACCAGAGGCTTCCACTGACCGAAGAAGAAGGGCGCACCGACACCGACCACCGCCGCCGCCAGGAACGCCCAGCGCAGGGTTCGCGCCAGTTCGCCGACGCTGGCGTGCTTCCAGCGGGCAAAGGGCGCGACGCCGATCAGGAAAGCGGCCGGCAACATCAGCGGCACAAAGACCGCGTCGAAGTAGGGCGGCCCGACCGACAGCTTGCCGGCGCCGAGCGCGTCGATCAGGAGCGGATAGAGCGTGCCGAGCAGTACCGAGGCGCAGGCGACGACGAGCAGCACGTTGTTGGTGAGCAGCAGCGATTCGCGCGAGAGCAGGCCGAAGCGGCCACCGAGTCCCACCTTGGGTGCGCGCCAGGCAAAAAGCGCCAGCGATCCGCCGATCACGGTGACCAGGAAGGCGAGGATGAAGATGCCGCGGCGCGGGTCGGTGGCGAAGGCATGCACCGAGGTCAGGACGCCCGAGCGGACCAGGAAGGTGCCGAGCAAGGAGAGCGAAAATGCTGCGATCGCCAGCAGCACCGTCCAGTTCTTGAAACTGCCGCGTTTTTCGGTCACGGCCAGCGAGTGCACCAGCGCCGTACCGACCAGCCAGGGCATGAAAGAGGCGTTCTCGACCGGGTCCCAGAACCACCAGCCGCCCCAGCCGAGTTCGTAGTACGCCCACCACGAGCCGAGCGCGATACCCACGGTCAGGAAAACCCACGCTGCCAGAGTCCACGGTCGCGACCAGCGCGCCCAGGCGGCGTCGAGTTGACCCGAGAGCAGCGCGGCGATGGCAAAAGCGAAGGCCACCGAGAAGCCGACGTAGCCCATGTACAGCATCGGCGGGTGAATGATCAGCCCGGGGTCCTGCAGCAAGGGGTTGAGGTCGCGCCCCTGCTCGGCGGCCGGCAGCAGGCGCTCGAAGGGATTGGAGGTGAGCAGGATGAAGAGCAGGAAGCCGGCAGCAACCAGTCCGAGAACGCCCAGCACGCGGGCCACCATGTGCTCGGGAAGTTGTTTCGACAAGACGGCGACGGCCAGCGTCCACAGCGCCAACATCATCGCCCAGAGCAGCAGCGATCCTTCGTGTCCGCCCCATACGGCGGCGACCCGGTACTGCAGCGGTAAAAGGGTGTTCGAATGCTGCGCGACATAGAGTACCGAGAAATCGTTGTGCACGAAGGAGGTGGTCAGGCAGCCGAAAGCGACCGCCAGCAGCAGCGCTTGTGCGATCGCTGCCGGCCGGGCCAGCGCAAGCCAAGACTGCCGGTGGGTGTGGGCGCCGATCAGCGGCAGTGTCCCCTGAGCGAGGGCGACGCAGAGCGCGAGGATGAGCGCGAAGTTGCCGAGTTCCGGAATCATGAGTTTGTCGTCCGCATGGTTTGCTTTACGGCTTGAGGGTTTTGGCGGCTGCTTCGGCAGTTGCCTTGTTGATCGCTGCCCGCTCGTGTGCATCGCCGACTGCCTTGGCGGCCTCGGGCGGCATGTAGTTTTCGTCATGTTTGGCGAGCACCTCGCTGGCCGCGAAGACACCATTCTCGCCCAGCTTGCCCTGTGCGACGACGCCTTTTCCTTCGCGGAAGAGATCCGGCAGGATCCCCTTGTAGGCGACCGCCATTTCCTGGTCAGTGTCGGTGACGATGAAACGCATCGTGACGCCGTCCGCCTCGCGCTGCAGCGAGCCGTCCTTGACCATGCCGCCGATGCGGAAGTTCTTGCCCTTCGGCGCTTCGCCCGCAGCGACCTGCGTCGGCGAAAAAAAGAACACCAGATTGCTCTGGAAGGCGTTGAGCACCAGCGTGGCGGCGATGGCGAGTATGGCCAGGCCGCCGACGATCAGCGCGAGGCGCTTGTGACGAGGTTTCAATCGCTGCTCCTGCACGTGGCTGTAGGCGAAGTCGAAGTCATACCCGTCGTGCGTTGACTGCCGCTCCTGGTGACCGGTTGCTCCGCACGGTACTGGCGTTTGAGGCGCGCGACCAGTCTCTTCCGACCCTGCAGGACCAGCATCGGTTCCGCCACCATCAGCAAGGCCATCACCACCACTGATCCCCAGACGTAGAGGCCGTGGTTGCCCATGGCCAGAAACTCGGACAAACTGTTCCAATGCATTCGCCTACTCCTTTTCGGCCAGCAATGCGCGTACCCAGTCGGTGTGCCGCTCACGCTCGAGCATGATCGTGCGGACACGCATCAAAGCGACCGCGATGCTGTACATCCAGCAGGCCAGCGCGCAGAGCACCATTCCCCAGAGCATCATCGCGGCCATGCTGGGCGCCCTGGTCAAACTGACCGAAGCGCCCTGATGCAGCGTATTCCACCACTTGACCGAGAAATAGATGATCGGAACGTTCACCACGCCGACCAGAGCGAGGATTGCACCGGCCTTGTCGGCCCGGCGCGGGTCGTCGATCGCTGCCTGCAGGGCGATGAAGCCGATATAGAGGAAGAGCAGGATCAGTTCGGACGTCAGGCGCGCGTCCCAGACCCACCAGGCACCCCACATCGGCTTGCCCCACAACGCTCCGGTCCACAGCGACAGGAAAGCGAAGAGCGCGCCGGTCGGCGCCAGCGCCGAGGCCATCATCCCCGACAGGCGGGTGTTGAAGGCCAGTCCAGTCGCGGCCCAGAAGGCCATCACCAGATAAATGAACATCGACAGCCACGATGCCGGCACGTGCAGGAAGATGATTCGATAGCCTTCACCTTGCTGCGCGTCGGTCGGCGCCAGCAGAAAGCCGATGGTCAGCCCGGCGACAGCGAAGATCGCCGCAAACGCCCAGAACCACGGAATCAGCTTGCCGGTGAGCGGGTAAAAAGTCTGCGGGCTGGCGTATCTGAACCAGTTGATCAGTCGGTCACTCATTCATTCATGTCAAGCTTGCGGGCTTCATTCCAGGGCAATTCTCAGCGCCGCAGCGGTCGGCCACGGCGCAAAAAAAACACCGCCCAGCGCCAGAGCGCCAAGCAGCGACAAATGGGCTTGTGCACCAAGCCCGCTCACCGTCGCGTCAACCGCGCCGGCGCCGAAAATCAGGACCGGAATATACAGTGGCAGGACGAGCAGCGACAGCAGCACGCCGCCGCCGCGCACACCCAGTGTCAGCGCGGCACCAATGGCACCGATGCCGGACAGCGCCGGCGTGCCGATCAACAGCGACAGGGTCAGTACGGCCAGTGCGTCGTTCGCCAGATCGAACTGGATTCCCAGCACCGGCGCCAGCAGGCAGAGCGGCAAGCCGGCGACCAGCCAGTGCGCGATGACCTTGCCGAGGACGATCAGCCCGAGCGGTTGTGGCGCCAGCGCCAGTTGTTCGAGTGTGCCGTCGCGGTGGTCATCGGCAAACATCCGTGGCAGCGACAGCATCGTTGCCAGCAGCGCTGCGACCCACAACACGCCTGGCGCGAGCTTGCGCAACTGATCGGCTTCCGGTCCAACGCCGAGTGGGAACAGGCTGACGACGATGATGAAAAAAAACATCGCCGCCACGATGTCGGCCTGCCGTCGCATCGCCAGTCGCAGGTCGCGGCCAATGACGGCGCCGATCAATTCTAGCATCTTGTCGCGCGCTAGTCGCGCCCGTCGGCGGTATCGACTGCGCCAAGCCAGACTTGGCGTAGCGCGCCTGCCGACACCGCCACCGGCTGGTGGGTGGTGACGACCGCCAGCCCACCGCGCTGCAGATGGGCGCCGATCAGTCCGGCGACGAGGTCGACGGCCGCCCGGTCGAGCGCGACATAAGGCTCATCGAGCACCCACAGCGCGCGCTTCTCGTGCACCAGGCGGGCCAGCGCCGCGCGGCGCTTCTGTCCCTGCGAAAGGTAGCGACAGGCGAGATCCTCGCGGCCGCGCAGGCCGACCCGTTCGAGAGCATCGAGTGCAGCCTCCTCGTCGAGCGTCTCGTCAGCCAGTTTCGCCGCCGACAACACGTTCTCCAACGGCGTGAGATCGTCCTTGATCGCGTTGTGGTGGCCGAGGTAGCATAGTTCGCCGCGAAACGCCTCGCCAAGTCCGCCGATCGGCTGGCCGCGCCAGCGAATTTCGCCACTTGCCGCTGGCGTCAGGCCGCACACCATGCGCAGCAGGCTGGTCTTGCCCGCGCCGTTCGTTCCCTGCAGCCAGAGCATCTCGCCGCCATCCAGCCGGAAACTGACGCCGGCGAACAGGCGGCGTTCGCCGCGCACACACTCCAGATTCAAGGCGTCAAGCATGCAAGAAAGGGCTGTCAGGGAGCTCGCTGAGGTCACGAAAGCGGCCGCAGCCGAAGAGAGTGTATTGTGAAGGCGCGAGTTTAGCCCCGGATTGATCGAAATCAAAATCGATTCAACGGCTCTGAGTACCCTTTCCAGGCAATTTCCGGAAACGAGGCAGTGAACACAGGGTCTCTTGAGCTGACATTGGCGTGGGATGGGACGCAGATCGTTGCGGCCGAGATCAATTCGACCCGTCCGCCGGTGGCGCGTGCGCTGCGTGGATTGCCCCTTGCCCGTGTCGTCGAAGTCGTTCCCCGCCTGTTCAGCCTCTGCCGCCACGCACAGGGAGCGGCGGCGCGGCTCGCTCTGCTGGCGGTGCGCGGCGAGCAAGCGGGAATCGACGCCAGGATCGATCTGGGACTGAACATCGCGAGTGAGGCGATTGCCGAACACCTGTACCATCTCCTGATCTCCTGGCCGCAGATATGCGGTGAGCGCTTCCGTTCCAACCCCTGGAAAGATCTCTCATCCTGGCGCAAGCGCCTGCAGGGGATCGGCGACCAAGCGACCGCCGCGGCGCTGGGAGCTGAGTTCTCGAACTGGCTGGAAGAAATACCTCCGCCGCAGTTCGATGACGCTGCCGCAGTCAATGCGGTGAGCCTGCTGTCACAGATCGGGGTCGCTGAATGGGCGTCGCACATTGATAGAGCGGACTTTTCCGAGTTACCTACCTTTGCCGGCCAGCCGGCCGAGACCGGTGTGCTGGCCCGGCATGCCGGCGATCCCGAGGTGGCTGCGCTGCTTGCCAGCGGCCGGCGCGTGCGCGCACGGCTACTGGCTCGCCAAGCCGAGCTGCGCTGGCTGGCGCAGGGACTGGTCGATCTGCCTCGCCTGGCAACCCTGCTCGACGCGGCAGCGGTCGCTGAAGGCTGTGGTCTGGCGCGCGTCGAGACGGCGCGCGGCACCTTGCTGCACCGGATCGAAGTTGACGGCGACCGGGTTCATCGCTATCTCATCGTCGCGCCGACCGAATGGAACTTTCATCCGCAAGGCGCTTTTGTCCGCGAAATCGTCGGCTGCCCGGCGCCGACGCGTGGCGACGCCCTGCTCACGGCTGGTCGCCTGGCGCTGTCACTCGATCCGTGCGTGCCATGCGTGTGGAAGGTCGACGACGATGCATGAGATGTCGCTGGCCATGGGCATTTTGCAGATCGTCGAGGACGCTGCGCGGGCGCAGAAATTTCAGCGCGTCCGCTCGGTCGTGCTCGAAATCGGGCAACTCTCGGTCGTCGAAACGGAGGCGATTTCCTTCTGTTTTGACGCCGTTACCCGCGGCACACTGGCCGACGGCGCGACACTGAATGTAATCGCCGTGGCCGGCCAGGGTTTATGCTTTAATTGCCACAAGACGGTGCCGCTCGCGGCACTGTACGACCCCTGCCCAGCCTGCGGCGGTTACCCGGTGGAGGCCACCGGAGGCACCGAGATGCGGGTCAAGGAGCTCGAGGTCGAATAACAACAGGAGACAGGCGAGATGTGTACGAGTTGTGGTTGTGGCGCCGGGGAAGCCCGCGTTGCTGATGAGGCTTGGTCGGAACGGGAAAGTGTTCAGCCGGACGGGGCGGCACAGGCGCCTCCCGAGCGACCGGCAGAACGAGCAATGCTCGGTCATCAGACAACAGGCTATCGCGCGATCATCGGTGGCGGCCATTCACACCAGCACGCGGGCGGCAAGCCGCACTCACCTGCGCACCACCACCACGACGACGATGCGCACGTGCACCCGCACGACCACGTGCACCGGCACGACGACGAGCATGCGCCGGCGCACCCCGCCGCGCTGGATTACGGTCAGGGAGATGCCGGTACGCAGGCGCCAGAGATGACGCAATCGCGGATGGTCCAGATCGAGCGCGATATTCTGGCCAAGAACGACGGCTACGCGGCCGAAAACCGTCACCGTTTCGAGGCGCAGGGGATCCTGGCCCTTAATCTCGTTTCGAGTCCGGGGTCGGGCAAGACCACCTTGCTCTGTCGGACCATCGAGGCGCTCAAGGCAAGCGTATCGATCGCCGTGATCGAGGGTGATCAGCAGACCAGTCGCGACGCCCAACGGATCCGCGCGACCGGCGCTCCTGCCGTGCAGATCAACACCGGCAAGGGCTGTCATCTGGACGCACAGGTCGTTGGTCACGCACTGCAGCGGCTTTCTCCGGCTGACGACTCGCTGCTGCTGATCGAAAACGTCGGTAACCTCGTTTGTCCGGCGGCCTTCGATCTGGGTGAAGCGCACAAGGTGGTCATCCTGTCGGTGACTGAAGGAGAAGACAAACCTCTCAAGTACCCAGACATATTCCATGCCGCCTCGCTGATGCTGGTGAACAAGATCGATCTGCTGCCCTACGTGACGTTCGACGGCGATCTGGCGATCAGCTATGCCCGCAAGGTCAATCCCGCCTTGCAGGTGATCGAGCTTTCGGCGACCACCGGCGAGGGTTTTGCCGAGTGGCTGGCCTGGCTGATGGCCGGTTGCGCCACTCGACAGGAGAGGAAGAAAGCGACGATGGCTGCGCTACGGCGGCGGATCGTCGAGCTTGAGGCGCTGCTTTCTGCCGCTACGCGAGGCTGACATGTCGAACGCCATCGTTTGCCAGAACATCCGCGTCAGCGGAGTGGTTCAGGGAGTCGGTTTTCGCCCCTTCGTCTGGCGTCTGGCCCGCGAGCTGGGCCTTGCTGGCTGGGTTCGCAACGACTCGCGCGGTGTCGAAATCGAGGTCCGCGGAGCGGCAGCACAGGTGAAGAGTCTCACCGAACGTCTGGAACAGGAAGCGCCGCCGCTGGCCCGGATCAATTCGGTGATCGCTCGCGACACGGCGCCGGCGTACCCTGGCGACGATTTCGTGATCATCGACAGCCGCAGTGGCCGCGCAGCGACGATGATTGGACATGACACGGGCGTCTGCCGCGACTGTCTGGCGGAGATGTTCGATCCGGGCAGCCGGCGCTGGCGCTATGCGTTCACCAACTGCACCAACTGCGGCCCACGCTACACGATCAGCCGTGGGCTGCCCTACGACCGGGCACGTACCAGCCTCAGGCCCTTCACCCTGTGTCCAAAGTGCCAGTGCGAGTACCGGTTACCCGAGGACCGACGTTTTCACGCCGAGGCGAATTGCTGTCCGAAGTGCGGACCGCAGCTCTTTTTGCTCGATGGCGAAGGACACCGGCTGGCGGACGACCCCATCGCCGGCGCGCTGGCCATGTTGATGCAGGGAAAGATAGTCGCCATCAAGGGACTGGGAGGTTTCCACCTCGCCTGCGACGCGCGCAACGCGGTAGCCGTTGCCGTCCTGCGGGAGCGCAAGCAGCGCGACGAGAAGCCCTTTGTCGTCATGCTGGCCAATGCCCCTTCAGCGGCGCATCTGGTGCAGATGGGTATCGGCGAGCCCGGACTGATGACCCTGCCAACGCGGCCGGCGATCCTGCTCAGGAAGCGTGGCAGTTGCGATGCCGCACTCCCCGGCGTCGCCCCCGGACTGGCTTTGCTCGGCGTCATGCTGCCTTACACGCCACTGCAGTTCCTGCTCTTCCATGAAGCGGCAAAGCGTCCAGCGGGTGTCGGCTGGCTGGAAAGAGCGCAGGACCTCGCGCTGGTGATGACCAGCGCCAACCCAGGGGGCGAACCGCTGGTGATCGGCAACAGTGAAGCCTTGCTACGTCTTTATGGCATTGCCGATGCTTTCCTGATGCACGATCGTGACATCGCCACCCGCTGCGATGACAGTGTCGCGCGGATCACGACTGGCGGCTTGCAGTTCATTCGTCGCGCTCGAGGCTACACGCCGCGAGCGATCAAGTTGCCGATCTCCGGTCCGTCGGTACTGGCCGTCGGCGCCTGGTTCAAGAACACGATCTGCGTGACGCGTGGCGACGAGGCCTTCGTCTCGCAGCACATTGGCGATCTTGATAATGCTTCGGTCTGCGACTTCCTCGAGGAGAGTGTCACGCAACTGGTGAAACTGCTCGGGGTCGAGCCGGCGATCGTGGCGCACGATCTGCACCCGGATTTTCACTCGACACGTTTCGCCGCCGATTTCGCCCAGCAGCGTCGCTTGCCCCTGCTCGGTGTCCAGCACCACCACGCGCACGCGGCTGCGGTCCTTGCCGAACACGGCATCCTGGGCAGCACGCTGGCGCTGTCGCTCGACGGTGTCGGTCTGGGGACCGACGGCGCTGCCTGGGGTGGCGAGTTACTGCGCGTCGATGGCGCTGGTTTCGCACGCATCGGCCATCTCGTGCCGCTGGCGCTGCCGGGGGGTGACCGTGCGGCCAATGAACCCTGGCGGATGGCGGCGGCGGTGCTGCATCGGCTGGGCCGGAACGGCGAGATAAGCCAGCGTTTTGCCGCTCAGCCGGCGGCACCGGCGGTAGCCCAGATGCTTGCCGGCGATATCCATTGTCCGCCGACGACGAGTATGGGCCGCATGTTCGACGCCGCCGCCGGGCTGCTCGGCATCAAGTCGGTGATGGCTTATGAAGGGCAGGCGGCGATGCTGCTGGAAGGTCTGGCGCAGAGCTACGGCGACATTCTGCCGCTCGATCTGGGCTGGCGGATCGAACAGGGTCGCCTCGATCTGCTGCCGCTGCTTGCCGCTCTCGCCGATGAAAAGAACCCGGAGCGGGGTGCCGCGTTGTTTCACGCGACGCTGGCTGCAGCGCTGGTCGACTGGGTGCGCGTCCTGGCTCCCGCTGAGAGAACGGTGGTTGGCAGTGGCGGCTGTTTCCTCAACGAGGTTCTGCTGCGTGCGCTGCGCGCTCGCCTGGGTGCGCAGGGAATTCAGCTCATCGAGGCCCGTCAGGTACCGCCCAACGACGGCGGACTGTCTGTCGGGCAGGCGTGGATCGCCCTGCAGCATCTGGTGGGCAGTCAGGGGAGCGCCGGCGGATGTGCTTAGCGATCCCCTGCCGTATCGTCGACCTGCGGCCTGATGATATGGCGATGATCGACGTCGCCGGCGTAGGCAAGGAAA
The DNA here is from genome assembly GCF_900089955.1 of Candidatus Accumulibacter aalborgensis. GTDB lineage: Bacteria > Pseudomonadota > Gammaproteobacteria > Burkholderiales > Rhodocyclaceae > Accumulibacter > Accumulibacter aalborgensis. Next base: position 113,707 of record NZ_FLQX01000095.1, read on the forward strand.
TTTCGCTGGCCCTGGTCGACGGCGTCGTGGTCGGCGACTATGTCATCGTGCACGTCGGCTACGCACTGACCCGGCTCGACCCCGAAGAGGCCGAAAAGACCCTGGCGCTCTTTGCCGAACTCGGTGACGCCGCACAGTGAAGTTCATCGACGAGTTTCGTGACGGAGACCTGGCGAAGGGTCTGGCGGCTGCGATTCGGCAGGCGGCGCGGATTGACCGCGACTATCACTTCATGGAGTTCTGCGGCGGCCACACGCACGCCATCTCGCGCTACGGGGTGAGCGATCTGCTGCCGCGCCAGGTGCGCATGATTCATGGCCCCGGTTGTCCAGTCTGCGTGCTGCCGGTCGGCCGCATCGACATGGCCATTCGCCTGGCCCGTGAAGCGGGCGTCATCGTGTGCAGCTATGGCGATCCGCTGCGCGTGCCGGCGTCCGGCGGACTGTCGCTGCTCAAGGCGAAAGCGGCGCTGGGCCGCAGCGTTTCCAGTGGCGGTGGTACCAGCGCTCGCGGCGATATCCGGATGATCTACTCGAGCGCCGACGCGCTGAGCATTGCGCAGCGGAACCCCGACGACCAAGTGGTTTTCTTGGCCATCGGCTTCGAGACCACGACGCCACCGACGGCAGTGGTCATCAAACAGGCACAGGCGCTCGGCCTCAAGAACTTCTCGGTCCTCTGCTGTCATGTGCTGACGCCATCGGCGATCGCCAGCATTCTGGAATCCCCGGAAGTCCGCCAGTGGGGAACCGTGCCGCTAGACGGTTTCGTCGGCCCGGCGCACGTGTCGACGATCATCGGCACGCGACCGTACGAGTTTTTCGCCGAGGAGTACCGCAAGCCGGTGGTCATCGCCGGTTTCGAACCGCTCGACGTGATGCAGGCGATCCTGATGCTGATCAGGCAGGTCAACGCCGGTCGGGCGGTCGTCGAGAACGAGTTTTCGCGCGCCGTGACGCGCGACGGCAACCGCAAGGCGCAGCAACTCGTGGCCGAGGTCTTCGAGCTGCGCCGCTCGTTTGCCTGGCGGGGACTCGGTGAACTGCCGTACAGTGCCTTGCGGATCCGCCGGGAATTCGCCGGCTTCGACGCCGAGCAGCGCTTTTCGATCCACTACGAGGCGGTGGCCGACCATCCGGCCTGCGAGTGCGGTGCGATTCTGCGCGGAGTCAAGAGACCACAGCAATGCCGCATCTTCGGTACCGTCTGCACGCCGGAAAACCCGATCGGCTCGTGCATGGTTTCTTCGGAAGGGGCCTGCGCAGCGCACTACTCGTTCGGCCGTTTTGCCGATCTGACGGCGGCACAATGACTGGCGTGCGCAAGGGCTACATCCGTCCTCTCGACCTTCGACAAGGCCGCGTCGACATGACGCATGGCAGTGGCGGCCGGGCCATGGCGCAGTTGATCGACGAGCTGTTCGCCAGCCGGCTGGGTAACGCCTATCTGCGGCAGGGCAACGACGCCGCCGTGCTGCCGATGCCGCCGGGCCGGCTGGTGATGTCCACCGATGCGCATGTCGTCTCGCCGTTGTTCTTTCCTGGCGGCGATATCGGTTGTCTGGCCGTTCACGGTACGATCAACGATGTCGCCGTGATGGGCGCGACGCCGCTCTATCTCGCCGCCACCTTCATCCTCGAAGAAGGTTTTCCGCTCGCTGATCTGGCACGCATCGTCGACTCGATGGCCGCGGCGGCCGGCGACGCCGCCGTGCCGGTGGTCACCGGCGACACCAAGGTCGTCGAGAAGGGTATGGCTGACGGTGTATACATCACCACCACAGGCGTTGGCGTCGTTACCGAGGGCGAGGAGTTTTCCGGCGACCGCGCCCGGCCCGGCGACCGGATCATCGTTTCCGGCACCATCGGTGAGCACGGCATGGCGATCATGGCGCAGCGCGAAAGCATCGGCTTCAGCGCACCGATCGTCTCGGATACTGCTGCGCTGCATGGCCTGATCGCCGCGATGCGCGCCAGTGGTGCGACGATCCGCGTGCTGCGTGACCCAACGCGCGGCGGCGTCGCGACCACGCTGAACGAGATCGCCCGCCAGTCGCGCGTCGGTATGATGCTGCACGAAAGCGCGCTGCCGGTGCAGCCTGCGGTTGCCGCCGCCTGCGAGTTTCTCGGCCTCGACCCGCTTTATGTTGCCAACGAGGGCAAGCTGCTGGCCATCGTCGCGCCCGGCGATGCCGACTCGCTGCTGAACGCGATGCGCGCTCACCCCCTGGGGCGGCGAGCGGCGCTGATCGGCAGCGTCCACCAGGACGCGCAGCACTTCGTGCAGATGACCACCGCTTTCGGCGGTCGACGCATCGTCGACTGGTTGACTGGCGAACAGTTGCCGCGCATCTGCTGAGAGGATCATTGATGCGTATCCTCTTTCTGTGCCATGCCTTCAACAGCCTGAGTCAGCGTCTGTACAGCGAGCTTGGCACGCGCGGCCACCAGTTGTCGATCGAGTTCGACATCACTGGCTCGGTCGCCGAAGAGGCGGTCGCGCTCTATCGGCCCGAGCTGATCATTGCGCCGTATCTGCGCCGGGCGATACCCGCCTCGATCTGGCAGCGGCACGTCTGCCTGATCGTCCATCCGGGGATCGTCGGCGACCGTGGTCCATCGGCGCTCGACTGGGCGATCCAGGGTGGCGAGCGGACCTGGGGCGTCACCGTCCTGCAGGCCACCGGCGAGATGGACTCCGGGCCGATCTGGGCCGCCGAAACCTTCCCCATGCGGCTGGCCAAGAAATCGAGCCTCTATCGCCAGGAAGTGACCGAAGCGGCGACGTGCGCCGTGCTGCAGGCCGTAGACCGCTTTGCGGCCGGCGCCTTCGTCCCGCTGCCGCTCGCTGCTGCCGATCCGTCAGCGCGTGGCAGGCAGCGGCCGTTGATGAAGCAGGTCGATCGGGCCATCGATTGGCAGCGTGACGACACGGCGCAGATTCTTGCCACGCTGAACGCCGCCGATGGCTTCCCCGGTGTGGCTGACGAACTCTTTGGCGAGCCCTGCCAGTTGTATGATGCTTGGCCCGAAGACACGCTGCGCGGCGGCGTCCCTGGCGAGGTGATCGCCTGGCGCCAGACCGCGATCCTGCGCGCGACCGTCGATGGAGCGCTGTGGATCGGCCACGTACGGCGTACGGCAGCGGCCACTGCGCTCAAACTGCCGGCAGCAGAGGTCTTCGCCGAACAACTGGTGACGATCCCGGAAGCCACGCTGGCAGACTACTTCGCCGCGGCCGGCGCGACCTGGCAGGACATCCGCTACCAAGAAGCGGGCCGGGTGGGTTTTCTGCACTTCGACTTCTATAACGGCGCCATGAGCACCCGCCAATGCCAGCGCCTGTGCGCCGCCTATCAATGGGCCTGCCGGAGACCGGTCAGCGTCATCGTCCTGATGGGCGGTCGCGACTTCTGGTCGAACGGCATCCACCTGCACCAGATCGAGGCCGCAGAATCTCCCGCCGACGAGTCGTGGGCCAACATCAACGCCATCGACGATCTCGCCCAAGCGGTCATCTGCAGCGAGAACCAACTGACGATTGCCGCGTTGCAGGGCAACTGCGGCGCCGGCGGCTGCTTCCTGGCGCGCGCTGCGGATCTCGTCTGGGCGCGCGCCGGAGTGCTGCTCAATCCGCATTACCGGAACATGGGCAACCTGTTCGGCTCCGAGTACTGGACCTACCTCCTGCCGGCGCGCGTCGGCAGCGAAGCCGCGCAGGCGATCATGCGCAACCGCTTGCCGATGAGCGCTGCCGCCGGCATCGCGGCGGGTTTTCTCGATGCATGCCTGGCCGGCGATCCCGACGCTTTCCGGATCGACGTCGCGCGCCGCGCGGCCGAACTGGCGGCTGCTCCCGATCTCGCCGCGCGCCTGCAGGCCAAGCGTGCGCAACGCTTTGCCGACGAGGCAAAAAAGCCGCTGGCGAGCTATCGCACGGCGGAACTCGCCGAACTGCAGCGCAACTTCTACGGCTTCGACCCCAGCTATCACGTCGCTCGTTACCATTTCGTCCACAAGACCCCGGCGTCGTGGACACCGCGTCATCTGGCGATTCATCGCGATCTCGGCTGGCGCGTGCCGCAGTGAACGTCATCGCCAAACCGCGCCTGCCGACGGTGCTGGTCATCGACGACGAGATCCGCTCGCAGGAAGCGTTGCGGCGGACGCTCGAGGACGACTTCGAGGTGTTCACCGTGTCTAGCGCCGAGGAAGCGCAGCGGATCATGGAGACCGAGTGGGTGCAGATCATCGTCTGCGACCAGCGCATGCCGGGAATTACCGGCGTCGAGTTTCTCAAGGCGGTGCGCAACCAGTGGCCGGATACCCTGCGCATCATCCTGTCCGGCTATACCGATGCCGAAGACATCATTGCCGGCGTGAACGAGGCCGGTATCTACCAGTATCTGATGAAGCCCTGGCAGCCCGAGCAGTTGCTGCTGACGCTGCAGACCGCCGCCCGAGTGCATCGCCTGCAGCAGGAGAACCAGCGTCTGTCGCTCGAGCTGCGCACCGCCGAACCGGTGCTCGCCCGGCGCGTCGAGATGAAATACGAGCGCGTCAAACGCGAGTTTGGTCTCGACGCAATGATCCGCACTCCGGGCAGCCCGCTCAATGCCCTCTGTGACCTGGTCGAGAAGATCGCGCCCTTCGACCTGTCGGTGCTCATTACCGGCGAGTCGGGTACCGGCAAGGAGATGATCGCGCGCGCCATTCATTACCGCAGCCGGCGTGCCGACAAGCCCTTCGTCATCGAGCATTGCGGCGCGTTACCCGACCAGTTGCTCGAAGCCGAGCTGTTTGGCTACAAGCGCGGTGCTTTTACCGGCGCCTACGAAGACCGCAGCGGTCGCTTCCAGCAGGCCGACGGCGGCACCATTTTTCTCGATGAGATTGGCGACACCAGCGCCGCATTTCAGGTCAAGCTGCTGCGCGTACTGCAGGAAGGCGAGTTCCGGCCGCTCGGTGCGGCGCGACCGCATTCGGTCGATGTACGCGTCGTCGCGGCTACCCATCACAAGCTGGAAGCCGAGGTGCGCGCCGGCACTTTCCGTGAAGATCTGTATTACCGGCTGGCGACCGTGACGCTGCACGTGCCGGCGCTACGCGACCGGGCGATGGACATCCCGCTGCTCGCCGGTCGCTTGCTCGAAGCCAGTCAGAGCGTTCTCGGCAAGCCGGTCGACGGTTTTTCCACCGAAGCGCTGGCCTGCCTCGCCGCTTACCCCTGGCCGGGAAATGTGCGCGAGTTGCAGAACGAGATCCTGCGCATGCTGGCGCTCTCCGACACGCCGCGCCTCGGTGCCGATCTGCTCGCACCGCGCATCCTGCGCACGCCGGCGGTCGATCAGCAGCCGGACGATCTCCTTGACCTGATCGCCGTCGATGGTGGGCTCAAGGAGCGCATGGAAGCGCTCGAAGCGCGAGTGCTCAAGGAGACGATGATCCGCCATCGCTGGAACAAGTCGCACGCGGCCAGCGAACTGGGCCTGTCGCGCGTCGGCCTGCGCAACAAGCTGCTGCGTTACGGGCTGGAGCGGGCATGAAACTTCTCTGGCTGCAGGCGGCCGGTTGCGGCGGCTGCACGCAGTCCCTGCTCGGCGCCGAGAGCCGCGCCGGCGTTCTCGCGCAGTTCGCCGACAGCGGTCTCGACCTCGTCCTCCACCCCGCTCTGTCGGAAGCCAGCGGCGACGAGACGCTGGCGCTGTTGCAGGCGGCCGCAGACAGCCGCTTGCCCTTCGACATCCTCTGCGTTGAAGGCGCGCTGCTGCGCGGACCTAACGGCAGCGGGCGCTTTCAGATCCTGTCCGGCAGCCGCCGTCCGGTGATCGAGTGGGTCAGGGAGCTGGCGGCACGCGCACGCTACGTGGTCGCCATCGGCAGCTGCACCGCCTACGGCGGAATCGTCTCGGCCGGCGAAAACGTCACCGAAGCCTGCGGTCTGCAGTTCGATGGCGATCAGGAAGGGGGCCTCCTGGGCGCCGATTTCCGGGCCGGCTCAGGGCTGCCGGTGATCAACGTCGCCGGCTGCCCGACGCATCCGGGCTGGATCGTGGATACCCTGCTCGCGCTGATCCTAGGCGCGCTGACTGCAGACGACCTCGACGCCTGGCAGCGGCCGCGTTTCTACACCGAGCAACTGGTCCATCACGGCTGCCCGAGGAACGAATTCTACGAATTCAAGGCCAGCGCGCAAAAACTTTCCGACCTTGGCTGCCTGATGGAGAACATGGGCTGCAAGGGCACCCAGGCCAACGCCGACTGCAACCTGCGGCCCTGGCACAGCGTCGGCTCGTGCGTGCGCGGTGGCTTCGCCTGCATCTCCTGCACCGAGCCGGGCTTCGAAGAGCCGGGGCATCCGTTCATGGAGACGCCGAAGGTCGCCGGCATCCCGACCGGTCTGCCGATCGACATGCCCAAGGCGTGGTTCGTCGCGCTCGCCGCGCTGTCCAAGTCGGCAACGCCCAAGCGGGTGCGCGAGAACGCACGTTCCGATCACCCGCTGATCTCGCCGGGAATCAGGAAGAGCGGCCGCAAGTGACTCGTCGTCTGACCATCGGTCCCTTCAATCGCGTCGAAGGCGACCTCGAAGTGGCGCTCGACATCGCCGACGGTCGGGTCGCTTCGGCTGAGGTCAGTTCCTCGCTCTATCGCGGCTTCGAGCACATTCTCCTGGCCAAGCACCCGCTCGATGCGCTGGTCATCGTGCCACGCATCTGCGGCATCTGTTCGGTCTCGCAGTCGGCCGCTGCCGCCGCCGCGCTGGCCGCTGCGACCGGACTCGAGATGCCGCCGAACGGCCGCCTGGCGAGCAATCTGATTCTCGCCTGCGAAAACCTGGCCGACCACCTGACCCACTTCTACCTCTTCTTCATGCCTGACTTTGCCCGCGCAGCATACCGCCGCCGCTCCTGGCATGCGACAATCGAGCGGCGTTTCAAGGCTACCGTCGGCGAAGCGCCGCGCGAGATGCTGCCGGCGCGCGCCGACCTGCTGCGCCTGATGGGCTACCTGGCTGGCAAGTGGCCGCACAGCCTCGCCTTGCAGCCCGGAGGAACGACGCGCGCCATCACCGCCACCGAGAAAGTCCGCCTGTTCACCATCCTGCGCGAGTTCCGTGCCTTTCTGACCACCACAGTATTTGGTGACGTACTCGAGAACGTCGCCGCGCTCGGCAGCGCCGACCAACTCGCCGCCTGGGCGAACGGCCGGCCAGCGGATTTTCCGCGCTTCCTCGAAATTGCCGCCGATCTCGGCCTGGCACACATTGGGCGCGCGAGCGACGTTTTTCTCAGCTACGGCGCCTATGGCCATGGACGCGGTGCGCTCATCGACGACGAGCCTCTCTTTGCCAGAGGCCTCTGGCATGGCGGCCGACTGCCCTTCGCCGAACCGCTGATCAGCGAAGACGTGGCGCATGCCTGGCTGCACGGTGATCGCCCGCAGCATCCGCAGCAAGGCGAAACGCGCCCGCTGACCGGCGAATTTTCCGAAAAGGCAAGCGCCTACACCTGGTGCAAGGCGCCACGCTATGATAAACGAGTCGCCGAAACCGGCGCCCTGGCTCGGCAGATGGTTGCCGGTCACCCGCTCGTGCGCGCGCTGGTGGCCGCCGATGGCGGCAGCGTGCGGGCACGAGTCGTCGCACGTCTTGTTGAACTGGCGCTGGTGGTGCCGGCAATGGAGGGGTGGATGCGCGCACTGACGCCGGGAGAACCCTTCTGCCACCCCTGGCAGTTGCCCGATCAGGCGAGCGGCGTCGGCCTCGTCGAAGCCGCGCGGGGTGCGCTCGGTCACTGGCTACGCATCGAAGACGGGAAAATCGCCGGCTACCAGATCATCGCCCCGACGACCTGGAATTTCTCACCACGTGATGCGGCAGGCGTTCCTGGCGCGCTCGAACAGGCGCTGGTGGGTTTGCTGGTCGGCGCGAACGAAAGCGTCCCGCTGGCCGTTCAGCATGTCGTGCGGTCGTTCGATCCGTGCATGGTGTGCACGGTGCATTAGCAAATACATTGCAAAAAAGTGGCGCAGGCGCGCTGGTCGTGTGCTCATGGCGGTGCTCCAAGCAAGCGGTGGTGGTTGCCCGCCTCCCCGACGCCAATCGAGGTGGGCGAGCACGTGCAGGTTGGCGTACCGCGCTTGGACCGGCGAGGGTTTCCCCTCCCTGCACGGCCCTCCCATAGAGCTTGCCATGCGACGGAAAAAAAATACCGCTTTGAAGGCGGCCGTCCCGCCAAACTCCGGGACGCAAATCCCGCATCGCTGATATGCAGCGATGCGGGAGTCTTGCTCCCGGTACCGGAGAACTGTCAATAGGTGTAATGTTCAACTCGATCTGAGGACACTTCAACCAACAAGACGAAAGCCCAAAATGCCCAGGACCGTTGTCAGCATCATCCTCTCTTCGCTGCTCGTCTTCCCATTGACCGCGATTGCCCAGGCGCACTACAAGTGCAGGACCGCATCGGGCGGAACCATCGTTTCTGACCTGCCATGCCCGAGCGAAACGCGCCAGGGGCAAGCGGCTTACAATGCGTCTCAAGCACGGCAATACTCGGATCCAGAGGCGACTCCGGCGCCGGGGGCCGCCGACGCGCGAATGATCGACGACACGGCGGCTGAAGCTCCCGGTACCAGCGACCTCGACAAGGTCAAGGGCCTGGCAGTTACTCCGGAGAACTGGCAGACGATTTTCGAAGCGGAGCAGCCCGTCACCAGGCGCACCGACGCCGATCTGCAGGCCGACTCCAAGACCAGCCCGGAATGCAAATCCGCACGACGAAGTTACGATACTGAAGCAAGCTCGACCCCAAGGAATCGTGCAGCAATTGCTGCGACAAAGCGGGCCATGTACTCGGCGTGCGGGGATGAATAAGGCTATCGTCATCGAGAATCGCACGGTGATTAACGACAACCAAACCGTCGTCACCAGCCCTGCGGCTCCTCGACCTATAGATTCCCAGCAATGGGTTGGGGTCAAATGTCTTGCTGGTGAACTGTCAAGCAGCGTAGGATGAAGAGCATGAACATTCGGTCCATCCCCACGCGAAATCCCGTCACCCACTATATGGCTGAAGTCATTCATGACGAGGAAAGCGGCATGTGGGTAGCCTCGTGCGAGGCGCTGAGCGTCGCGACGGAAGCGCCTACTTACGACGCTCTGACGAAACGCTTCTGGAAAATCGCCCCCGAAGTGGCTGCGGAAAACGGGATCGACTTCGATCTGAAGACGGCACGAATCGATTTAATTCACGCCACAGCGTTCGATTTGCTCAGCAGACTGTAGCGTGTCCCGTTCCGGCGGGCTGTCAATGGCCTCGCGCATCCCAGACCAGTCCGCCGAAGCCTCCCCGGCTTTCCCCAGCCATTCCACAAGTTGGCTAAAGCTTGCTGGTCTTGTCCGGCATGACGATGTTGACTTCCAGCACTTCGAAGTTGCCCTGTTTCTCTAGCGACACCTTGATGTCTTCCGCGTTGACCGACACGTACTTCGAGATCACGGTCATCAACTCTTGCTGCAAAGCGGGCAGGAAATCAGGTGTGCTGGTGCCCACACCGCGTTCATGGGCGATGATCAGTTGCAGCCGTTCCTTGGCAATGGCCGCCGTCTTGGGCTTGTTGCCGAAGATGAGGGAGAAGAGCGACATCCTCATTTGCTCCCGAACAGTCGCTGCAGGAGGCCGGGTTTTTCGTAATCGACGAAACGCAGGGGGATGTTTTCGCCGAGAAAGCGGCCGACGACATCAAGGTAGGCGTTGGCGACGTCGCTGCCGGTGAGGTGGATCGCCGGGGATCCCGCATTTGACGATTGCAGGACCACTTCAGACTCGGGGATGACACCGATGATCGGCACCCGCAGGATCTCCTGCACGTCCTTGTACGACAGCATCTCGCCCTCGTTGACACGCTTCGGCGAGTAACGGGTGATCAGCAGGTGTTCCTTGACCGGCTCGCCACCGAGCAGGGCGCGGCGCGACTTGGCCTGGATGATGCCGAGAATGCGGTCCGAGTCGCGGACCGACGAAACCTCGGGGTTGGAGACCACGAGGGCTTCGTCGGCAAAAGTCAGCGCCATTACCGCGCCACGCTCGATGCCGGCCGGCGAATCACAGATGACGTAGTCGAAACCCATGTGGCCGAGTTCCTTGAGAACTTTTTCGACCCCTTCCTCGGTCAGCGCGTCCTTGTCGCGGGTTTGCGAAGCGGGCAGGACGAAGAGGTTGCCGTTGTCGCAGTGTTTGTCCTTGATCAGTGCCTGGGTGAGCGTTGCTTCCCCGTTGAGGACATTTACCAGGTCGTAAACGACGCGGCGCTCACAGCCCATGATCAGATCAAGGTTGCGCAGGCCGACGTCGAAATCGATGACTGCAGTCTTGTAACCGCGCAGGGCGAGGCCCGAAGAAAAACTGGCGCTGGTGGTGGTCTTGCCGACCCCTCCCTTGCCGGACGTTACAACGACGATACGTGTCACGGATGTGCCTCCGCTGGTGAAAGCTGCGATTCTACGCGCAGAATGGGTTTTCTGTTGCTCCACGGCGCCGGCGGCGGACAAATACGAGCGCCGGTTGCGTCGCTAATTGTTTCTCAGCACCTCGATGATCAGCCTTTCCGGGTCATCACTGGTTTTCTCGGTCAGCCTGATGTGGACCGCTTTGCCCGCCAGCTCGGCTGGCAGGCCGGCGTCAAAAGTGCGATAGAGGCCGGCGACCGAAACGAGTTCGGCAGCGAAGCTCGTACAGAGAATGCGCGCGTCCTCGGCGCCGCTGGCGCCGGCGAGCGCGCGACCGCGCAGCGGCGCATAGATGTGAATGCTGCCATCGGCAATGACTTCGGCACCGGCATTGACGATGGCCAGCATCACCAGGTCGCCGCCGCGTGCATAGACCTGTTGTCCTGAGCGCAGTGGCCGGTCGACGAAAATCGTCGGCGAAACCCGGGGGCCGGTACGCACCCTCGGCGGCGGTGCGGCGATGGGTGCCTCGCTGGGGGGTGGGGGAGTGGGTGCAATTTCTTCCGCAGCCAGCGTCTGTGGCGAACGCGCTACGGCAGCATAGGCGGGCAAGCCGGCCGCCGCGGCGCTGCGGCGGAGTTCCTCGCTGCCGCCACGCACGCCAAATACATTCAGGCCGTGTGTTCTGAAGACCTCTTGCACCAGGCGCCAGTCTGCTTCGGGTGCGTCACCGATTTGCGACAATTCCAGGAGCGCGGCGTCGCCGTCGAAGAAAGGGTCAGCGCCGAATAGCGTGCTCGCGGCCTCGGCCAGTGCGTCGGCTTGCAGGGAGTGCAGGGTGACGGCAACCACGGGCAGCGTGGTTCCCTTGAATTCGATCAACTTGATGGTGGTGTGGGTTCGGGCCATGGAATTTCACCGATGTGGGCCAAGCTTATTATGAAAGTCGCTCTCGCGACTCACGAATCTGCCCTCTCCCGCAAGTGGGAGAGGGGTTGGGGGTGAGGGAAACGGTGATGACCGTTTGGCAAGCCGCGAAGTCTAGCCGAATCGGCCGCAAAAGCGAAACCCGGTGACGCCGTTGGCTTGCCAGGCGGCCAGGCTTGACCGACTAGAGCCAGGCCCTGGCTCCCCAGATCATGCGTCTGGCGATGAAGTGGCGTAGCGGCGGGGCCAGGTCAAGGACCTGCAGTCCAAACCCGCGAGCGATCCGCAACGGCGCCAGATCATTGGAAAAGAGACGCACGATGCCGTCGGTGAAAGCCATGCTCGCCAAGCGGTCGATGTTCCGACGGCGCGCATAGGCGGCGAGCATCGCTGCTCCGCCAGCGTCGCTGCCGGCTTGCGTGAGCAGGGTTTGTGCCAGTTCCCAGGCGTCGCGCAGGCCGAGGTTGAAACCCTGACCGGAGACCGGGTGCAGGCTCTGCGCGGCATTGCCGACCCATACCTGACGGGGTCCGGTGAGTCGTTGGCGAAAACGCAGTGCCAGTGGGAAACTGGCGCGCGGACCACAGGCGACGAAATCAAGGCGGCTACCGAACTGCGCGCGCAGGGCGGCGAGAAAATCACTTTCATCGAGGGCGAGCAACCCGACGGCCTGGTCGGGGGGCACGGTAAACACCACCGAGTAGTCAAGCCCCAGGGGTAGCAGGGCGAGTGGACCGTCTGGCGTGAAGCGTTCCCACGCCCGCTGCGCGTGACCGGCGAGCGGACGGACTTCGGCGACGACGGCATGCTGGCGGTAATCGTGCATCGTGACGTCGGCCTCACTGCCGGGGGTGCCCTCGGCATGGACGATCAGGCGGGCCGCGACACGTCGCGTCGCGTCGCTGCAGGCCAGTCTGATCTCGGTCGTCTCGCGGCCGACCGTCAGGTCGACCAGAGCGCAGTCGTTGAGCAGGCGTACGCCGTCGATTCGCGCGTCCAGAGTGGCTGCCAGATCACGGTAGCGCATGACGTAGCCGAGCGCCGGCAAGTCGTAGTCGCGGGCCTCGATGACTGTACGGCCGAAGCCGTTGCGTTGTGAGACGTGGATCGAGTGAATCGGGGTCCCGGCACTGACGTTCCAGGCGCCGAGGCGTTCGAGCAGTTGCCGGCTACCGTGCGACAGCGCCAGTGCACGCGGGTCGGCTCGCCAGGCGCCGCGACCACGGCTGTCGATCAGCACGACGCTGAACGGCCCTTCCGCCAGCGCCAGCGCCAGCGTCATGCCGACTGGCCCGGCGCCGACGATGGCGATGTCTACCGTGTCGACGCTCTCCTCAGTCATGGCGCATCACCTCCTCGATCTCGGCGATGGTTCTTGGCGCGCTGGTATAGACGGTGCAGCCGTCAGCGCTGACGAAGACGTCGTCCTCGATGCGCACGGCGACGCCATGCAGCGCCTTGGGCACCTGTGCTCCCGGCCGGAAGTAGAGGCCGGGTTCGACCGTCAGCGCCATGCCGGGAGCCAGTCGGACCCAGTCGTCGTCGGCGCTTCCGGTGCGGTAGTCGCCGACGTCATGAACGTCGAGACCGAGCCAATGGCCGGTGCGGTGCATGTACCAGGGTTTGTAAGCCTCACTCTCGAGCGCGCCGTCGACGCTGCCGGTGATCACCTTGAGATCGATCAGCCCTTGCGAGAGGACGCGCAGCGCTGCCTGATGATAGTCGGTGAACGAGGCGCCGGGGCGTACGGCGGCAATGGCCGCCTGCTGTGCGGCGAGAACGATTTCGTAGACTTCGCGCTGCACCGGGTTGAAGCGGCCGCTGACCGGAAAAGTACGGGTGATGTCCGAGGCGTAGCCGCCGACCTCGCAGCCGGCGTCGATCAGGACCAGTGAATGAGCGGCCAGCAACTTGTTGTTGTCGACATAGTGCAGGATGCAGGCGTTGGCACCGCCGGCGACGATCGGCGTGTAGGCATGGCCGTCGGCGCCTCGCCGACGGAATTCATAGGCCAGTTCGGCCTCCAGTTCGTATTCGGCCATCCCCGGCCGGCAGGCACGCATGGCGCATGCGTGGCCCGCCGAAGCGATGTCGGCGGCGTGCCGCATGATATCGATTTCGTGGTCATCCTTGCTCAGTCGCATGTGGTCGAGCACGCCGCGCAGATCGCGGATCTCGCCCGGCGCACGCGTCCCGTCGCGGTTCCGCGAGCGTACGGTATTCAGCGCCTGGGCGATCCGCTGATCCCAGTCCGCGTCGTGGCCGAGCGAGTGCCACAGCGAGCGGCGGTTGGCAAGCAGGTCGGGCAGCATCTGTTCGAGACTGGCAATCGGGTGCGCTTCAGAGAAGCCGAAGGCGTGGCACGCCGTTTCGGGTCCGTAGCGGAAGCCATCCCAGGTTTCGCGTTCCTCGTTCTTTTCGCGGCAGAAGAGGATCTCTCGGGGGTTCGTGCCACCGACGAGAACGATCACTGCGTCGGGTTCGGGAAAGCCGCTCAGGTACCAGAAGTAGCTGTCGAAGCGGTAGGGGTAATGCGCATCGCGGTTGCGTATGCGCTCGGGTGCCGTAGGGATGATGGCGACACCGTCAGCGAGGGTCGTCAGCAGGTGCTGACGACGGCGGGTGTAGGGCTGATGAGTCATAGCTTACCTTGATGAGCAAGTTCCATATCCAGTTCGACAAGGCGTGCCGGCGTACCCACGTCGACCCACTGACCGGCGTGTCGTTCGCCGCTGATCTTTCGGCGCGCAATGCCATCGTCGAGCAGGGGGCGCAGCTTCATCGTCGCGCCAACTGGCACGGTGGAAAAAAAGTCGGGCCGGAAGAGCGCAATGCCAGCATAAGTCAGCGCGCTACCGTTGCCGTCGCCAGCCTCGATGATGGCATCGCCATCGAGGCAGAAATCACCGTCGGGGTGGTGCCGCGGGTTGTCGACCATAATCAGGTGGGCATCCTGCTTGCCGAGGGTGTGCGCAAGGTGACAGGCGCGGGAAAAATCCCAGTCGCACCAGATGTCGCCATTGACCGCCAGAAAGGGGTGCGCACCGAGCAGGGGCAGCGCCGCGGCGATGCCGCCGGCAGTTTCGAGCGCCCCGGCAGGTTCGGGTGAATAGGCGATGTTGAGCCCGAAGGCGCGGCCGTCGCCCAGCGTCGCAACGATCTGCTCGCCGAGATGGGCATGGTTGATCACCACTTCGCACCAGCCCGCTGCGGCCAGTCGTTCGAGGTGCCAGACGATCAGCGGCTTGCCGCCGGCCAGCAACAGTGGTTTCGGCGTCGTGTCGGTGAGTGGACGCAGGCGTTCACCGCGGCCGGCGGCGAGAATCATCGCCTTCATCAGAAGGTGTAGCCGAGCACGACCGGCTGCTTCTCGATCTGGTCGAGGAGGCCGGCGAGCGGTCGCAGTTCGCGATAGCGCTGGCAGGTCCGGCGCAGGTAGCTCAGCACGCGTGGCAGGTCAGCAAGGTAGTCGTCCTTGCCGTCGCGATGGCACAGACGGGCGAAAATGCCCAACACCTTGAGCTGGCGCTGGGCGCCCATCCATTCGTAGTCGCGGTAGAAGTCGTGGAAGTCTGTCGGAACGGGTAGTCCGGAACGGCGCGCCGCTTCCCAGTAGCGGATCACGTAGTCAAGTTCCTGATCCTCGTCCCAGTCGATGTACGCGTCGCGATACAGTGAGACGAGGTCGTAAGTCAGCGGACCGTACACGGCGTCCTGGAAATCGAGAATGCCGGGGTTGACCGGGAACGGCGACGATCCGTCGCCCACGAGCATCAGGTTGCGTGAATGATAGTCGCGATGGACGAAGACCGGCGCCTGTTTCAGGTTGTTGGCCAGGATCGCGTCAAAGACCGTGTGCAGAGTGCGCTCCATGCCCTCGTCGAGCGTCAGGCCGAGGTGGCGTACCAGATACCACTCGGGGAAAAGCGCGAGTTCCCGGCTCAGCAGGTTACGGTCGTAGGCCGGTAGCACGCCGGGTCGGCTGGCGAGCTGAATGGCGATGAGCGCTCTGTTGGCGTCGCCATACAGTCGCGGTGCGCATTTCCGGTCCTGCAGAGCATTCAGGTAGGTGGTGCCGCCAAGGTCGGAGAGGAGCAGAAATCCCTGTTCGAGATCCTGTGCGAGGACCTCGGGGACATGGACACCGGCGCCCTGAAAAAGCGCGGCGACTGCCACGAAGGGACGGCAGTCCTCCTTCTCCGGTGGCGCGTCCATGACGATCCTGGTCGTTGCGTCCGGCAGGCTGACCCGAAAGTAACGCCGAAAGCTGGCGTCGGCAGAGGCGGGTTCGATGGTCACTTGCCGACCGGGAAAGTCGGCAGCGAAGAGGCTTCGGACCCAGTCGGTCAACAGCGCGATACGTGGCATGCCGCTTCTCCTTGAACGATGATGCTAGAATCACCGATTTTAACATCCGACCCGTTGGCCAAACGCTCACGGCTTCTCAAGACCCTCCGATCATGAAAGTCGTGACCGTTTCCGACCACCTGCCACCCCTTGCATTTTTCACTGACCTATCCGGAATGACGTCCCTTTCCCGGCGCAAGCCGCTGACTCTGGCCTTCTGTTGCAGTCTTGCCGGCACCTTGGCGGCTACCTTCGTTGGCCAGGTTCAGGCGCAGGCCGTTGCTCCTTTCCGGGTCGATCCAGGTCTGCTCGGCCTGCCGCCGCTGAAAGCGGCCCGGCCCGCGCTTGCAGCGCCGGCGGAACAGCCAGCCGTTGACGCGCGGGCAGTGGCGCTGCCCGCGGCTGACTCGACGCCCACGACGAAGGGGACGGGGGCGGCGGCGGAAGGCACCACGATCACGCCGGCAGCGGCCCCTTCAACGCTGCCGATGGCGTCGCCACCGGCATCTGCCGCCGCCCGCGAACCGCTGCCAAGCGAAGCGCCGCCGGTGCCTGCGCCGTCGGAGTCCGCGCTCCTGCCGCATTCATCGGAGAGCGCAGAGCCGGTGCTGGCGACTCCCGCCGAGGCCGCCGCGCCGGTTGTTCCCGCTCCGGCTGTCCAGCTCCAGCCGCGCGCCGAGTCATACACGCCGAGTCCGGTCGTGACGCCGTTAGCCACGCCCCTGTCGGCTGTCAAGGCCGGCGAAGATTCCGCCGCCGAGCCGATGACCCGCCCGGCGGCTCAGTCACCGAGTGCCAAGCCGTCGCCTGCAGTCGGCGGTGAGCAAGAGATATCGCCTCGCCTGCCGCTCCCCTTGCGGATGGCAAAGACCATGGTGCCGCCGCCGAAGGAGGAGGCTGTTCCGCGACCGGCCTTCCTGAGAGCGCAGCGAATCTCGGGCGTCATCGATCGAGAGCTACTGGCCGAGGACGACGCCGAATTGCGCAAGGTAGGCACGGTGCTGACCGGCGACCGCTTGACGTATTGGCCCGCCGACGACGAGGTCGAGGCCGTCGGCCACGCACGCCTCGAGCAGGGCGACGACTACATTGCCGGCCCAAGGATGCGACTGAAGATCGATGACCGGGTGGGCTTCGTCGACCAGGCTTCGTATTTCATGAAAAAACAGCCGGCGGTGGCCGTAGCCGCCCCCGGCGACGCGTCTTCGGACAATCTGCCCGGTGCGGAACCCGGCGACGAGTGGACGAGTGGTTTTGCCGCGCCGCGGACGATCAAGATCACGCCGGGCCAAACCGTGGTAAAGGCAAAAGGGCCGGTCGGTCAGGTGAGCGAGGGGCGTGGCGACGCCGAGCGCATCGATCTGGAAGGCGAAAATCAGTATCGTCTGACTGCTGCCACCTACACGACCTGCAAGCCTGGTAACGACGATTGGTATCTCAGTGCGGCCGAACTGAAGCTCGACTACGATAATGAAGTGGGCAGCGGCGACGACGCCACGGTTCGCTTTTTCGGCGTGCCGATTTTCCATTCACCCTGGGTGTCGTTTTCACTCAGCGATGAGCGCAAGTCGGGCTTCCTGACACCGTCCTATGGCGCGACCAGCGACAGCGGCCTGGTGTTCACCCTGCCGTACTACTGGAACATAGCGCCCAACATGGACGCCACCATTTCGCCACGCATTCTTACCCGACGCGGGCTGCAAGTCGGCACCGAAGTCCGCTATCTCAACACCGCGTATGGCGGCAGCTACCGCGGTGACGCGCTCGTCGAGGTTCTCCCCCACGACCGGGAAACGAATAGCGAGCGCTGGGGGGTGGCTCTGACACACACCCAGACGCTGGCCAAAGGCTTTTCCGGTGCGGTCAACTACAGTCGGGTCTCGGACAACAACTATTACACCGATCTATCGAGCCAGATTACCAGCACGGCGAAGACGCAACTACTTGAGCAGGGTACGCTGACTTACGGTGGTGGCGGGTGGTGGTCGGCGACCGCGAATGTGCAGTCTTACCAGACGCTGCAGCCGGACGCCCAGAATCCGGTTGCCCAACCGTATCGCCTGTTGCCGCAGATCACGGTCAACGCGCGGCAACCGGACATCTATCTGACCGACAGCGCATTTTTCGGGCAGTACACCAATTTCGTCAGTGCCGGCGCGACCAAGGTCGCTGGACAGGTGGTCATCCCGAGCAAGGTCGAAGGACAGCGGACCGTGCTCCAGCCACAGGTGTCCATGCCCTACGTTACGCCAGGGTGGTACGTGATTCCGCGGGTGGGTGCCAATGTGACCCAGTACGCGCTGTCGCGTCCATCGTCGGCAAGTCTTCTACCGGATTCGATCAATCGCAGCTTGCCGATTTTCAGTGTCGATACAGGGATGACTTTCGAGCGACCGAGCAACTGGTTCGGTCGTGACTATATCCAGACGCTTGAACCGCGACTGTTCTACCTGAATATTCCGTACAAGAATCAGAACGATATCCCGGTTTTTGACACCGCGCTGGCCGATTTCAACTTCGCGCAGATCTTCGCCGACAACCGATATTCCGGCTGGGATCGGATCAACAACGCCAACCAATTGACTGCTGCGGTCTCGTCTCGCCTGATCGATCCGTCCACCGGCAGTGAAATCATGCGCGCCATGTTGGGCCAGGTTTTCTATTTCAGCCAGAACAAGGTCCTTCTGCCCGCAGCCATCGGCAACCCGGATTGGGCCACGTCCAACTACCTGGCTGCTTTCAGCGGCCAGGTCTTGCCGAAGCTGTACGCCGACACGGCCCTGGAGTACGACCCGAACAATCAGCAGTTCCAGCGCTTCGGGTTCGGTGCCCACTACGTGCCGGCGCCGGGCAAGCTGCTCAACGCGAGCTACAGTTACAACCCCGACGCGGCGACGCCGATCAAGCAGGTCGACGTTTCCGGGCAGTGGCCGATCAACGGTCGCTGGCAGGCGGTCGGTCGCTACAACTACTCGTTCCTGCAGAACGTGCCCGTCGAGATCATCGGTGGGCTGGAGTACAACGCGGGCTGCTGGGCGCTGCGCGCGGTTGCCCACCGCATCCAGACCACCCAGGCGGACTCGAACACCCAGTTCTTCGTCCAACTGGAACTCAATGGCTTGACGCGCGTTGGTTCGAATCCGCTGAGTCTCATTCAGCGCCGGATTCCGGGTTACGTTGCAAGCCAACCGCTAACCGACCAGGCCCTGGCTGAACAGTAGGTCCAAAGATGATGCTTCTGCTTCGCACTGTGCTCCTCTCGGCTTGCCTTTCGGCCATGGCGATGGCGCAAACCGCTCCCCGGCAATCTGCCCAGCCGGTCGCCGTCGATCGGATCGTTGCCGTAGTCAATGACGAGGTGATTACCTCGTACGAACTGCGCACACGTGTCGACTCTGCGTCGAGCCAGTTGCAGCGACAGGGAATGCCGCTACCGCCGCGAGATGTGCTGGAAAAACAGATGCTCGAACGACTGGTGATCGACAAGGTGCAGTTGCAGTTTGCTCGCGACAGCGGCATCAAGGTGGACGACGCCCAACTCGAGCAGGCACTGCAGCGGATAGCGGCCAGTAACAAACTGTCGCTCGCCCAGTTCCGGGTAGCGCTGGAGAAGGACGGGATCGCCTTCGCCGAATTTCGCGAAGAGATTCGCTCGGAGATGACCATCGCTCGTGTCCGTGAGCGCGAGGTGGAGAACAAACTGGTGATTTCCGAAGGCGAGATCGACAATTACCTGGCCAGCACGTCGGCGCAGGGAGGCGCAGGCGAGGAGTATCAACTGGCGCACATCCTCCTGCGTTCGCCCGAGTCGGCCAGTCCGGAGCAGATTCAGAAGCTTCGGGCCAAGGCCGAGCAGGTGCGGGATCGTTTGATCAAGGGCGAAAATTTTGCGCAGCTTGCGGCTGCCTATTCAGATGCGCCGGATGGCCTTAAAGGAGGCGATCTCGGTTGGCGTTCGCTCGATCGCCTGCCGCCCATGTTTGCCGAAGCCGGCGCCACGCTCAAGGTAGGCGATGTGTCGCAGGTCCTGCGCAGTTCGAACGGCTTCCATTTGATCAAGCTGCTTGCCAAACGCGGCGGTGGGGCGTCGCAGGCGGTGCAGCAGACGCACGCTCGGCACATCCTCATCAAGGTCAACGAGATAGTTTCCGAGCCCGAGGCCAGGCACAAGCTGGAGGCTCTGCGTGAACGGATCAGGCACGGTGAAAGCTTTGCCGAGCTGGCCAGACTTTTGTCGCAGGACGGGTCGGCGACGAAAGGCGGCGATCTGGGCTGGATCTACCCCGGCGACACCGTCCCCGAGTTCGAACGGGCGATGAACGCCCTGGCACCGGGCGAGGTCAGCGAGCCGGTCCAGACACCTTTCGGTTTTCACCTGATCGAGGTGCTCGAGCGCCGGGTGCAGGACGTTTCGAGCGACCGCCAACGTGCTGCGGCGCGTCAGGTGCTGCGCGAACGCAAGCGCGACGAGGCTTATCAGGACTGGCTGCGTCAGGCGCGCGACCGGGCCTATGTCGAGATCCGCCTGGAGGAGAGCTGAGCACGTGCACTCCTTGCCAGTGATCGCCGTGACCAGCGGCGAACCAGCCGGCGTCGGCCCCGAGGTCTGCCTGCGCCTGCTGGCTGGCGCGCGTGCAGGTCACCAGGGTCACGAAGTTCACTTGCCGGCGCGGATTGTCGTCCTGGCCGATCGTTCTCTGCTCGCTGAACGAGCGGCGGCGCTGAACGTTCCCGGCGCTTTCCGCGACTGGGATCCGGCGCTGCCGCCGACAGCCGGCGCGCTCGAAGTCCTTCATCTGCCCATGGGCGCCAAGGCGCAACCGGGTCGACTCGACCCCGCCAACGCGCCATACGTTCTGGCGCTGCTCGATCGGGCGCTCGCCGGTTGCCGCAGCGGAGAGTTTGCGGCGATGGTCACCGCGCCGGTGCACAAAGGCGTGATCAACGATGCCGGCATTCCTTTCACCGGACATACCGAATACCTGGCCGAGCGGACGGGAACGCCACGGGTGGTGATGATGCTCGCCGGCGGCGGGCTGCGGGTGGCGCTGGTGACGACGCATCTACCGCTAAAGGACGTGCCGGCT
The DNA here is from genome assembly GCF_900089955.1 of Candidatus Accumulibacter aalborgensis. Classification (GTDB taxonomy): domain Bacteria; phylum Pseudomonadota; class Gammaproteobacteria; order Burkholderiales; family Rhodocyclaceae; genus Accumulibacter; species Accumulibacter aalborgensis. The sequence goes on from NZ_FLQX01000095.1 coordinate 134,520, forward strand.
GCGGTGACGCAGAGCGCGGTCGAGGAGACGCTGCGCATCCTGCATCGCGAAATGGGCCAGAAGTATGGCTTCGCAGATCCGCGAATTCTGGTTGCCGGCCTCAATCCGCACGCCGGCGAGGGTGGCTACCTCGGCCATGAAGAGATTGACGTCATCATCCCGGTGCTCGAACGCCTGCGTGCCGAGGGAATGACGCTGCTCGGGCCGCTGCCGGCCGATACGATGTTCTCTCCTGCGGTGTTGGCGCGCGGCGACTGCATCCTGGCCATGTACCACGATCAGGGCCTGACGGCGCTAAAGTACGCCAGTTTCGGTCACGGGATCAACGTCACCCTGGGACTGCCGATCATTCGCACCTCGGTCGATCATGGCACCGCGCTCGACCTGGCGGGGAGCGGCCAGGCCGATCCGGGTAGTCTGCTGGTGGCCGTCGCCCAGGCGATCGAAATGGTCGCGCGGGCCGGCCAAGCACTGAGCGGATGATGCCCCACATCGCGCGCAAACGCTTTGGCCAGCATTTCCTGGTCGATCGGCAGGTCATCGCTGATATCGTCGATCTGGTCGCCGTCCAGCGTAGCGACCTGGTGGTCGAGATCGGTCCGGGGCTGGGCGCGCTGACCGATCCGCTCTTGCGGCGGCTCGACCATCTGCAGGTCGTCGAACTCGACCGCGACATTGTTATCCGCCTCCAACAGCAGTACTCGCCGGCGAGGATGACGGTGCATGCGGGGGATGCGCTGGCCTTCGACTTCGGCCGCCTGGCGGCCGAGGCGGGCGGCAGTCTGCGCATCGTCGGCAATCTGCCCTACAACATCTCGACGCCCTTGCTCTTCCACCTGGCCGCTTTCGGCGATTGCGTGCGCGATATGCACTTCATGCTGCAGAAGGAGGTCGTCGAACGGATGGTCGCCGCACCCGGCAGTCGCGACTTCGGCCGCCTTTCGGTCATGCTGCAATACCGCTTCGTCATGGAGCGGCTGCTCGACGTGCCGCCGGACGCCTTCGCCCCGCCGCCAAAGGTCCATTCGGCGGTGGTCCGCCTGATTCCCCGGCCAGCCGGAGAGCTGTCGGCGAACGACGAAGCACAGTTCGCGGCGCTCGTTTCGCTGGCTTTTGCCCAGCGCCGCAAGATGCTGCGCAACAGTCTTCGCTCGCTGATCGACGACCTTCGCCTGGCAGAACTCGGCGTTTCGCCGACCTGTCGGGCCGAGGAACTATCGGTCGAGGATTATGTTCGCCTGGCCAATTGCCTGACATGACTGCGGCGTGTCGAAAGCGCACGCCGCAGTCGCCTGAGCGTGGGTGCTCAGCCGTTTTTCGAGATCGGGCAGGTGTTCATGCCGAGCAGCGTGTACGCGGGGCAGGTGCCGAACAGACCAGTCAGCAGCGGCACGACACCGATCCAGCCCCAGGCGCCGACGACACCCAGGGCGGCCATGGTGATCAGCGCAATACCGATGACGATGCGCAGGATTTTGTCGATACCACCGACGTTGGTTTTCATGATTTTCTCCGTTAAGGGTTGTGGCTAACGGAGCCAGCGTACGCCATGGGGGTGGCCCTGTCTGTAACCCAGGTCACACAGTCACCAGCCCTCCACACGTTCCAGTTCAGCGATGGCTATCCGCCAGTTGCTGCAATTGTGCCCGGTCGATGACCGCAATCTGCTCGCGGCCGAGCGTCACCATTCCCTGTTCGGCGAAGCCCTTGAGCAGTCGGCTGACGATCTCGCGTACGCTGCCGAGTTCTTCGGCCAGCGCCTGATGCGTGGCGCGGATCGTTTCGCCCCTGGTGAGCAGCAGCCTGGCCAGGCGCTGGTCGAGGCGGTGGAAAGCGACTTCCTCGACGAGTTGCATCAGTTCGGCGATCCGTTCGGCGAACAGGTGGAAGACGAAGTCACGGAACAGGGCATTCCCGGCGACCAGTTGCGCAAACAGCGCGTTGGGCAGGACGAGCAGGGCGAGCGGTGTCTCGGCGATGCCGCGCGCTGAATAAGGGCTGTGCCCGAGCAGGCAACTCGAAGTGATGATGCACGAGCCGCCCGGCTCGACACGGTAAAGGAGCATCTCGCGGCCGCTGGCGGTGCTCTTGACGACCTTGATCGTTCCGCTGAGGATCAGCGGAAAGCCCATGCAGTCCTGCCTTTCGCTGAATAACTGCGTGCCGGCCGGCAGCGTGCGAACGGCCGTCGCCGGGCACAGCGCCGCGAGTTGCGCGGTAGGCAGCGAGCGCAGCGCCGGGTAGAGCGCGAGCAGTGCTTGCGCCAGGTCTGCCGTCGAGGTGAGCGTCAAGGCAGTCATCAATCGGCCAGTTGCGCCGTCACCGGCGCGTGATCCGACGGACGCTCAAGCTTGCGCACTTCGCGGCTGATGCCGGCCGCCGTGCAGCGGGCGGCGAGCGGATCGGAGAGCAGGATGTGGTCGATGCGCAAGCCCTGGTTCTTCTGAAAGCCGAGCATCCGGTAGTCCCACCACGAGAAGCTCCTGGCCGGTTGCTCGAAGAGGCGAAAGCTGTCTTTCAGACCGAGGCTCAGCAGGCGCTGGAAAGCCTCGCGCTCGGGTTCCGAACAGAGGATTTGTCCGGCCCAGGCGGCCGGGTCGTGCACGTCGCGGTCTTCCGGCGCAATGTTGAAATCGCCGGCGACGACCAGTTGCGGATTGGCGGCGAGCAAGTCGGCCATCCACCTCGCCAGCGCGTCCAGCCAGTCGAGCTTGTAGGCATACTTGTCGCTGCCGACCGACTGGCCATTGGGAACGTAGGCACAGAGCACGCAGATCCCGCCGACGGTCGCCGCAAGCAGGCGCTTCTGCGGATCGGGGTAGAGCGGGTTGCCGGAAACGACCTCGGTCGGCGCCTCGCGGGACAGCAGCGCGACGCCGTTGTACGTCCTCTGCCCCGAAAAAACGACGTGATAACCGGCGGCCTCGATCGCCTCCCTCGGGAAGACCGGGTCATCGAGTTTGGTCTCCTGCAGACAGACGACGTCGGGCTGCTGCGCCGCCAGCCAGTCGAGCAGTTGCGGCAGGCGGACCTTGAGTGAGTTGACGTTCCAGGAGGCAATTTTCATGGGGGCTTGACGTGAAGGGAGGGTGGGGATGGTCGGTCGGTGGTGTGGCGATGACAAGTCTGACCACATGGGCGTCGGACACGCGCATTGTGCCAGTCGGTGCGGAAACAAGAAACTACGAGGAGATCTTGTCATCCACCGACCCATCAGCCGGAAATGCTCGATTTCAAGACCCTGGCAGGCTCTGGCAGCAACGCTGGCGAGCAAGTTTCCGGACGATGTTCCTTGGTGATATGCTACGCCACTTCGAAACGGATGCAATCGCTGGGCTGTTCGACACCCGCCAGGGCGATGGAGCGGCCGCCTTGGCAATGACGCATTTCCCGGAAATTTTAGTGAACGGGTCGATGGCACACCTGATTGTTTTTTTTTCGGATGCTTTCAAGCGCAGCACACCCATACGGTAATGACGCAAAGCAAAGCGTCAGGTGGGATTGCTACATCGTGCTAGCAAGATCAAAGGAGGATCTGTGGCTCAACCGAGAGAAAATCTTACTAAGCAGGTGTTCGTTGCTTATGCGTACAACCTCTATGACCAACGAGACTACCGCAAGGTATATGCCTCGCTTGAGAAGTCGTTCGGGATCAAGTTCATCTTCGCGGATGAAAAGATCACGAACATGCACATTCTTCAAAGTAAGCGTTTAGCCCCCCTACCACACGTACCGAGCAGGTTGGTGCGGAGCGCAGCGCTTGCC
>NZ_FLQX01000096.1 GCF_900089955.1 Candidatus Accumulibacter aalborgensis
GATCAGCCGCCGCGCGGCTGAGGCCCGCGCGACCGGGGTTTCGCAGCGTTGCCGAAAGGACACGGTGATGCTGGGCGATTTCCTGCAGTTGCGAGCGATGGGCCAGACCAGCCAGGCGATTCAGCAATTGCTGAAGCTCGCACCCAACCTGGCCTGGCGTTTGCGCGACGACGGTACCGAGGAACAGGTTGCGCTGCAAACGGTTGCCGTCGGCAACAGGCTGCGAGTCAAGCCGGGCGAGAAGGTGCCCGTGGACGGCACGGTAATCGAGGGCACGAGTCGCATAGACGAATCCATGATCACCGGCGAGCCCGTGCCAGTGGCCAAAGCGGCCGGCGACAAAGTGACCGGCGCAACGGTGAACGGCAATGGCTCGTTGCTTGTCCTCGCCGAACGCGTCGGTGCGGACACGCTGCTGGCACGTATCGTTCACATGGTCGGTGAAGCGCAGCGCACGCGAGCCCCGATCCAGCGGCTTGCCGATATCATCGCTGCCTGGTTCGTCCAGATTGTCGTGGCGATTGCCGTCGTAACGGCACTCACGTGGTGGTTTTTTGGTCCGGAGCCGAGACTTGCATACGCTTTTGTAAACGCCGTTGCCGTGTTGATCATCGCCTGCCCGTGTGCTGTCGGCCTCGCCACACCGATCTCGATGACCGTCGCCATGGGGCAAGGCGCGCGCGCCGGCATTCTGTTCCGCAACGCCGAGGCGATCGAGCGGATGCGCGACATCGACACTCTGGTGGTGGACAAGACCGGTACGCTGACGCTCGGCCGTCCGTCGCTGACTGACTTCGTTGCCGAGGGCATTGCAGAAGATGAAGCGCTGGCGCTCATCGCAGGTGTCGAACAACTTTCCGAGCATCCGATCGGGTTGGCGATCGTCGAGGGCGCCAAGTCGCGTGGCCTGACACCAGGAGCGGCAGGCGCATTCGATGCCGTCAACGGTCTTGGCGTGCAAGCGGAGATCGATGGCCAGGCTGTGCTGGTCGGTAGCCGCAGCTTTCTCACGCAGCGCGGCGTCGACACCCAGCAGTGGGAAGGCAGGGCGGAAGCCTGGCGCGCCGAAGCCAAGACGGTGGTGTTCTTTGCCATTGACGGTGCGGCAGCGGGAATGGCGGCCGTCGCCGATCCGATCAAGGAAAGCACCCAGGAAGCGATTACGGCGCTCAAGAGTGCGGGCGTGCGCATCGTGATGCTCACTGGCGATTCGCGCAGCACCGCCGAAGCGGTCGCCCGTAGACTCGGCATCGACGAAGCGCTCGCCGAAGTGCTGCCCGAAGACAAGGCAGGTCACGTGAAGCGCCTGCAGGCCGAAGGGCGCAAGGTCGCGATGGCCGGCGACGGCATCAACGACGCGCCGGCGCTGGCGCAGGCCGACGTCGGCATCGCCATGGGCACCGGCACCGACGTGGCCATGGAAAGCGCCGGCGTGACGCTGGTGAAAGGCGACCTGCGCGGCATTACGCGCGCCGCCGTTCTGTCACGCGCCACGATGCGCAACATCCGCCAGAACCTCGCTTTCGCCTTCGGCTACAACGCGCTCGGCATCCCGATTGCCGCCGGCGTGCTCTACCCGGCTTTCGGCCTGCTCCTGTCGCCGGTCTTCGCCGGCGCTGCCATGGCGCTCAGTTCGGTATCCGTGGTGACTAACGCCCTGCGTCTGAATCGCGTCAAGCTATGAATGAGGCGAAGCGCTAATGGAGAATTTGGCCAGTCCACCCCGTTTCAAGCGTTGCAAGAGGCACTCCCGGCCGACGAAATGACGCCGGCAGCCGTTCTCCTGCTGGAACTTTGTCACTGGCAGCGGGAACAGTTCCTTGAAGCGATCACAGTATTTGTCGAGACGACCACAAGCATCGTAGAATAGCGTTCTTCGCGGGCGTCGTATAATGGTAATACCCTAGCTTCCCAAGCTAGAGCCGAGGGTTCGATTCCCTTCGCCCGCTCCACTTCCCGCTCATCACGCTGATTTGATGTAATTGGCGTGTGATCGGAAGTCCGTTTGGATGAGGAACGAAGCTCGGCGCCCCAGGGTGGAGATTGTGCTGGGGTTCCTGCGTCACCTCAACCTACGGAACTGTGGCGAAACTCGCCCAACCCCTGCATTGGCACTCGCTGGCGAGAAGCGGGTCGCCGCTAGCCCCGAGACGACGATCAGCCCAATTGCCAGCCACGACCATCCGTCGTGGGCATCGTTCCACAGGATCACGCCGAACAGGCTGGCAAAGACCACCGTGCTGTAAGCCAGGGCTGCCGCCATCAGCGTTCTGGTGCCGGCGTAGGCACGGGTCATGGCCAGTTGCGCGCCGGTGGCAAAAATGGCGACACCGAGCAGCAGCGACCCGCTGCGCAGGTCGACCGGATGCGTTTCGGAAAGCAGCAGCCAGGTGCTCGCGCAGATCGACGAGACGAGCGAGAAGTAGAAGACGGTGCGCGTTTCCGGCTCGCCACGCGAACCGAGTTCGCGGAGGCTGAAATAGGCCATGCCGGCCAGCACGCCCGAGCCCAGACCGATCAGTCCGCCGACCCATTGCCCGGAGTCCAGCGTCGGTCTGAGCAGCAGGCCGACGCCGGCCAGTCCCAGGAGCAGCGCGCCGAGAATTCCCACCGTCAGGCGCATGCCGGACAGCGCCAGGTAGAGTGCCAGGAAGATCGCCGAAGTGTAGTTGAGCGTCACTGCCGTGGCCAATGGCAGCAGGGTGATCGCCCAGAAGAAGGCGCACAGCGCCGAGAAGCCGACGGCGCCCCGGCTCACCTGCCAGCGCCAGTGGGGCGTTTTCAACGGCACGCGGCGCAGGCGGACTAGGGCGAACATGAGGATCAGCGAGAGGAAGCTGCGGTAGAAAACGATTTCCAACGCCGAGTGGGTAGCGGCAGCCAGCTTGACGCACACCCCCATACAGGCGAACAGGAGGCTGGCGAGGATCATCCACAGGGATTGCATCAAGGCGCTTTGCGGGAAGAGAAGCGCCGGATCTTACTCCCGTGCACCTCACTGAGGGCTGTGAGACTGCTAGACTACGTTATTGCCAACCCTTGCCTGGCCAACTGTGGGCGTGTCTATAGACCATGGATTTTCCGATCAAACCGCTGATCACGCTGCTGGCAATTGTCAACCCGATCGGCGTAATCCCGTTCTTCATCCACTTCACGCGCAACCTGAGTCTCTCGCAACGAGCGCAGACAGCCCGCGTCGCCGCGTTCTCCGTCTTTGTCGTGCTCGCCACCAGCGCCCTGGCGGGCCTCAAAGTGCTTGAGTTCTTCGGTATCTCGCTGGCCTCGTTTCAGGTCGGCGGCGGCATGCTGCTGCTGATCAGCTCGATGAACATGCTCAACGCACAGCCGGCCGAGTCGAGCGGACAGGACGTCGACGACGGCGCCAGTCGGGCGGACTCCGGCGCCAGCATTGCCGTCGTGCCGCTGACCATTCCACTGCTCACCGGTCCGGCATCGATCTCGACGGTAGTCATCTACGCCGAGAAAGCCAAGCATTTCTGGGAACTCGGCGTGCTCGTCGTCTATGGCCTGGCAATCGGCCTGGCCACCTGGCTGGCGCTGTCGGCCGCTGGGCGCATCGGCAAGTTCATGGGCCAGACCGGCATCAATGTGATGACCCGGCTGATGGGACTGATCCTCGCCGCGATCGCCGTCGAGGTCATGGCCGACGGATTGATCAAGCTCTTTCCGGTACTCGGACGTTGAGCTCCGACGACGATGTACTGGGCAGCAGCAGCGCTCAGCGCGCAAACGACAAAACAAAGCACAAAAAAGCGCGGAACCTGAAGTTCCGCGCTTTTTGAATGGCTGTCCCCGCGAGTGCCGTCAGGCCGGCATCCTGAACCTGGATTCAGATAGGCCGCCTTCCTTCCGCATCAGGTATGCCCGACATGAGGGGCACACACAACAGCGGTTTCTATGGTCAGCGACCGATGCCAATTAGCATTGGTCCAAGGAATATATGACCTTAACAAACACCGCAGGGAACTCTCTCGGAGGCTGATGTGGTCGTAAAAACCGTGCCAATCGACCCTCTATTGCGGCTTTAGCACCGCGTCAAGCTCTGCCTCCATGAAAGAAATTCTACGCCTAACGGCGTCGATGTCCACTCCTATTTCGGATTCAATTTTTTTATTTTGCTCCGGGCTGGCGTGAATCTGGCACAGGTGCTCGTGGGCGATGTTCAGGGCGGTCATGACTGCGATTCTCTCGGCGAGATTGCTCTTGGTCTTCTCGGCGATCTCGCGCATCTTGCCGTCGACGTAGGCCGCGGTATTGAGTAGTGCGGCACGTTCATCCGGCGGGCAGGCCACACGGTATCCCTTGCCAAGCAGGGTGATGTCGATAAAACTGGCTTCGTTGGGCATCGGATCAGAAGGTTCAGGCCTTGGCTGCGGGCAGTTGCTGGGCAAGGTGTTCGAGCCGGGCGCAGGCAGCTCCCATGCGCTCGGCCAGGCGCTCCTTGTCGGTGTCGGCGGCGGCGAGTTGTTCCCGAAGCCCATCGTTCTCTGCGCGCAGGGTGCGGCAGAGGGATACGACCTGGGCAATCCGGCCTTCGAGCGCATTGAGTTCATTGAGCATGGGCGAGACTATAGATTCAAAATCCGTGTTCGGTCAAGGCGTAAGGAACGACTCTCAAGGTAGTTTGTGGCACACCGGCCTCCTGCGGCAATCCGGGGTCGCTGGATGTCGACCGCACTGTATAATCCGTGCCTCCGCCGACATCAAGTGGCGGAAGCTATCGTGCAAGGTGCCGCAACGCAGATTTGCTGCCGCGGTTAAACGGGAAACAGGTGCGTGTAGGTGAAACGCCATGCCTGTGCTGTCCCCGCAACGGTAAGCGAGTGTGGGTGTGTCGATAGGCCACTGGGTGAAATCCTGGGAAGGCGACATGTCAAGACTCGTGAGCCCGGATACCGGCCTTCGCACACGTGAACGGAAGTGCCGCGGGGATGCGGACACAAAACGCTCGGCGCTGGCGCCTGCTGGTGCGTCGTTGTCGCTCTCCCCTGTGCAATTCCGTATTTTGCTCGCCGGCTTGCGGGGACGCTTGTCGGCAAAAGGGAGAACCCATCATGCCGCCGAATAAAGTGCACGCAGCTTGTGCCGCGAGACTTGCCAGTTTTGCCACCCTTGTCGTGGCTTTCGTGGTTTTCGTAGCCTTATTCCCCGCGGCAGGCTATGCCGACGATCTTCAAGTCGATCCAATTGTCGTCACCGCGACTCGACAGGCCACGCGTACCAGCGAGTTGACCAGCGATGTGTCGGTCATCACGCGCGACGAGATCGATCAGGCGGGCGAATCGACTCTTGCCAAATTGCTGGCCCGGCAACCGGGGATCCAGTACGTCGAAAACGGCGGCGCGGGGACCAACAGCGGCATTTTCATCCGCGGCGCCAACACCAATCAATCGATCGTGCTGATCGATGGGCAACGCATCGGCTCGGCAACCAGCGGTAGCCCGGCGCTGTCGCGCATTCCTCTGGACCAGATCGAACGTATCGAAATCCTGCGCGGTCCGGCGTCATCGCTGTATGGTGCCGATGCCATCGGTGGGGTGATCCAGATCTTCACTCGCCGTGGCGAGGGGCCGACCCGGGTGAACGCGACTACCGGCTATGGCAGTTACGGCACGACCGATACCACCATCGGCGTCTCTGGTGGGTCGGATCTGATTTCCTACAGCGTACAGGCGGGTTATCTGGATACCTCTGGCTTCAGCGCGATTAACAACCGGCGGAGCGTGTATTTCAACCCGGACCGGGATGGTTATTACAACAAGAACCTCAGTGCCAACCTGGCCGTACGTCCGGCAGCTGGCCAGGAAATCGGTGTCAATCTACTGGCCAGCCAGGGAACAAACCAGTACGACTCGAATGACTTCAGCCCTGCCGGCGCGGCGCAGAACTTCAACAGCGACCAGACCATCGGCTCGTTCTCGATGTACTCACGCAACCGCCTCAATCAAGCGTGGACCAGCACCTTGCGTGTCGGCCGCAGTACAGACGACACCACCGATTACGCCGGCAATATCAAGAGCAGTCGCTTCCGTACCGATATGGACCTGGCTTCCTGGCAGAACGACATCAAGCTTCCGGTCGGCGAAGCGCTGTTGGCTGCCGAGTACCTCAAGCAAAAAGTGTCCGGAACGACCGACTATGAGGTCAACGAGCGCATCATCCGCTCCGTGCTTGCCGGCTGGAACGGGCGCCTCGACGAACACCGACTGCAATTGAACGTGCGCCGCGATGACAACTCACAGTTTGGCGCGGAAACCACGGGTTCCGCTTCGTATGGCTATCAATTCACGCCCGAATGGCGCGCGCACGTTTCCTATGGCACGGCATTTCATGCCCCGACCTTCAATGACCTTTACTATCCTGGTTTTGGCAATCCCGATCTGAAGCCCGAAACGGCGAAGAATTCCGAGGTGGGTGTCAACTGGGAACGCGGCAGTCATCGTTTTTCTGCGGTTCTGTTCAACAACGATCTCACCAACCTGATCCAGCTTCGTCCACCGACCTACGCACCAGTCAATGTCAGCCAGGCGCTTCTGCGCGGCGCCACGCTGACCTACGACGGACGTTTCTCGCCGTGGGCGCTGGGCGTCGTGCTTGACTTCCTCGATCCGCGCAACGAGGAACAAGGAGCCAATAACGGCAATCGGCTTCCTCGCCGCGCCGAGCAACAGATGAGCAGCTACGTGACGCGAACGCTTGGTCAGTGGGAATTGCGCGCGGAGTGGCAACTGGTCGGCAATCGCTATGAGGACCCTGCCAATCTCAAGCGTCTGGGTGGCTACGGTCTGGTCAACGTCTACGCAGATTACCGTTTGCAACGCGACTGGGCGTTCTTTGTCCGGGCCAACAACATCTTCGACAAGGCGTACGAAACCGCCGCCGACTTCGCTACTGCGGGTGCAAACATTTTCGTCGGCGTCCGTTACGCGCCGAAATAGATCTCTCCATGCCCACTCGCCGCCGGGCCTTGCTGATTCTCGCCGCTCTCGCCGGGCTGGCGCTGGGCTGCATCGCACTGGCGCTGATGGTCGGCAGCATGCCGATCAGCCCGGTCGAGGTCCTGTCGGCGCTCATCGACCAGGGCGCTGGCGTTGCCGGCGAAGTGGTCCGCAACCTGCGCCTGCCGCGGGCGCTGACAGGCTTCGCCTGTGGCGGTTTGCTGGCCCTCGCCGGTGCGCTGCTGCAGGTCTTGCTGCGCAACCCGCTGGCCGATCCTTACGTACTCGGGATTTCGGGCGGCGCCGGCATTGGCGCACTGCTGGCGATCGTTGGCGGCCTTGGGGTGGCGGGAATCAATGGTCTGGCTTTCGCTGGTGCGCTTGGCTCGATGCTGCTGGTTTTTGGCCTCGCGCACGGCGATGGTGGCTGGACCCAGTCGCGGCTGCTGCTCACCGGTGTGATCGTTGCCGCCGGCTGCGGCGCAGTCGTCACGCTGATGCTGGCGGTCGCTCCCGAGGACAGGCTGCGCGGCATGCTCTTCTGGCTGATGGGCGACCTGTCGCAGACGGGCGACCCGCAGCTTGCCCTGATCGTCCTCGCCGGGGTGCTGCTCCTGGCGCTGCCATTTGCGCGTGAACTCAACCTGCTGGCACGCGGGGCCGACGTCGCGCAAGCGCTCGGTGTGGCCGTGCGCCCATTGCGCAGAGGGGTCTACTTCGTCGCCTCGCTGGCCACTGCCGTCGCCGTCACGCATGCTGGTGCGATCGGCTTCATTGGCTTGATCGTGCCGCACGTGGTGCGTCTGGCGGCAGGCAACGATCAGCGCTTGCTGCTCCCCGCCTCGGTACTTGCCGGTGGCAGCCTGCTGGTGATCGCCGACACCCTGGCGCGGACGATGCTTGCACCGCAACAATTACCCGTCGGCGTGCTGACCGCTCTGATTGGTGTCCCGGTCTTTCTCTTCCTGCTCACCCGCGCTTCACCTGGCCGACGCTGAGATGAGTCACGCGCTGCCCTTGCTGAGCACCCATGGCCTGGCCGTGGGCATTGCTGGCCAGCTTTTCTGCCACGATCTGGCTCTCGCTGTGGGCGCGGGCGAGTGCGTGGCCATCCTCGGCCGCAACGGCGCCGGCAAGTCGACCCTGCTATCGGTGCTGGCGGGCCTGCGCGAGCCCGATGCGGGTCAGGTGCTGGTCGCCGGTGCGACCTACGCCACTCTTGGCGCACGCGCGAGTGCCCGCATTCGCGGCTGGCTGCCGCAAAGCCGCAGCGAAAGCTTTTCATCGACGGTGCTGGAAACCGCGCTGGTCGGCCGTCATCCGCACCTCGGACGCTGGGACTGGGAGTCCGAGAATGACGCCCGCCTCAGCCGTCGGGCGCTGGCGGCCGTCGGCTTGAGCGAACTGGCCCAGCGAGATGTACTGACGCTCTCCGGCGGCGAGCGCCAGCGACTGGCGATCGCCACCTTGCTGTCCCAGGCACCGCAACTGTACCTGCTCGATGAGCCGCTGACCCACCTCGATCTGAGTCACCAGATGGCCACGCTCGAACTCTTTGCTGCTCTGGCCCGCCAGGAGCAGGCGGCCTGTGTGATGGTCCTCCACGAACCTGGCCTGGCGGCGCGTTTCTGTACGCGTGCGCTGCTGCTCTTCGGCAACGGCGCGACCGAACAGGGCGCTTGCGACGAAGTCATCACTGGCGACTCGCTGACTCGACTTTACGGCTATCCGCTGCGTGAAGTCGCTGATGGCCAGCGGCGCTGGTTCATGCCAGCGTAGCAACAGACGATCGGTTTGCTGCTCGCCAGCCGAGAGCCCCGACGACGCCTACTCGGCCGAGGGTGTCCGACGCTCCGCCGCAGACTGCCTGGCGTGCTTGCGCCGATACATGTCGGCATCGGCGTGTTGAACCAGGGACTCGACATCCTGCCCTTCCTCCGGGTAAATCGCCAGGCCGACCGAAGCGCCCGCCTGTGCCCCCGCCGCTGGCGGATCAAGCGACAGCAGCGGCGCGCCCAGGAGTTGCTCGAGTTTGCTGCGCGCACTCTCGGCGTCCTGATGGTTGTGGATGGCATCGAGCATGACGACGAATTCGTCACCGGCGTAGCGCGCCACGAGATCCCTGCTGCGCAGACCGGTGATCATCCGCTGGGCCATCTCCTGCAGGACCTTGTCGCCCGCATCGTGGCCGAAACGGTCATTGATGTGCTTGAAATCGTTGAGGTCGATGAACAGGATGGCGAAGGGGCGCGGCTCAGGCAGTGCGCGCTGCTGGGCCAGGCGATCGTCAACTCGTCGCAGGAAGGCTTCGCGGTTGGCCAGACCGGTCAGCCGATCGCTGAGCAGTCTGTGTTGCATCGCCCGGAAGCTCTTGGCCAGGTCGCCGATCTCATCGCTGCGCGCGACATCCAGCGGCGTGTTGAGGTCACCGTTGCCGATGTTGCGCGCCGCCACTGCCAGTTGTTTGAGGTCGCCAGCGACCACTGAAAGGACCAATGAGCCGATGAACACGGTGAGCAACGACGCCAGCAGGGCGAGCAGCACGGTCGTCTTGAAGTTTTCCGTCACGCCGAACAGGAAGTCGCTGCGTGGCACGGCGACGACGATGGTCCAGTCAAGACCTGCCGCATCCTGGAGACGGGCATAAGCGGCCTCTACTGCTTGCTGGTCAGCGGTCTTGAATACGGCGGCGCGTGGCTGCGATGTGTCGACAGAATCGACCAGTAGCTTGCGGATTTCCCGGTAGCTGGCCACCACCAGTGGATCGTCGCTGGCTTCAACATTGAGCCGGACGTTCCCCCCGGCAGCATCCTTGCGCAGGTGCGGGCCGCGCGAGGTGCCAATCAGGTTGCCGTCGGGCTCGACGACGTAGGCGACGGCGTTCGCCGTCAGTCGCAAGGAACGCAGGAACTGGTTGACCTGTTTCAGCGACAGGTCGGTAGCGACGACGCCCTGGAATTCCCCCTGCGCGTTGCTGACCTGTCGTGCGCGTGTGGCAACCAGTTCCTCGCTTCGGAAATCGATGTAGACCGAGGTCCATGTGGGCAGGGGCGAACTCTGACCCGCTTTGAACCACGGGCGCTCGCGCGGTTCGAAGACGCGCGTTTCGCGCACCGGGTCGGTCAGTTGGCCAGCGATTCCCGTAAAACGATAGATCGTTCGTGAGCCGCTGCCGCTGGTGCGCAAGCGCAACTCGGCCAGCGACTCCGAATGGCGCCAGAGTCCGAAAAACTGGCCGTTTCGGTCGCCGTAGTAGGCATAGTGATTCGGATCCCGATGGACCGACGTTGCCAGCCAGAAGCGCGTGCGCAGATTGCCCAGATCGTCCTCGATGCGCGCTGGCGCGGCCACGCCGTCGGGAAAGGCGGTCTCGAGCACTGCACTGGCACCAAATACATGCCGCTCGGCAGCCTGGGCAATCCGGTACACCATCTCCGACAGCAACTGGTGCGAAAGCGTGTCGACAGCCACTCGGCCGGCCGAATAGGAAAGGCCGCCAATGGCGCTGGCCAGCAGCAGAACGAGGAGCACGTACGGCAGCGTGAGCATCTGCCGCAGTGAAAGGAACTGAAACCACTTCAATCCGGTACGGGTACCGGTGCCCGGCAGGAAGCCGCCTTGACGCTGGGTACGTAATCGAAATCAGCGACCAGGATGTGGTTGTAAAACCAACCGTTGATCAGGAACTTGACTTCCTCTGCGATCTGATCGAGGGTCATTTGCTTGGCGTTCTCGAGCAGATCGAAGAGCATCCGGCGGAATTCAGCGTGCAGTCGCCGATGCGCCGCCAGGCCGGGGTAGTGGCAAGCGGCCATCATCTCCTCCTCTTCGCGCAAATGGACCTTGACGTACTCGGTCAGCATGGCCAGCGACTTCAGCACCCTGATCTGGTCACCATCGCCGCCGAAGGTGGCGGCAAGCTCGAACAACTGCCGGTGCTGCGCATCGATATTTGGCAGGCCGACCAGTATCTTCGGGGACCACTCCACCAACTCAAATTCCATTGCTTGCTCCCTGTATCCCATTCGGGCGGTTGGACCGTCTCACGACGCGATCCGCCGCAATGCTGCGTCGATCTGATCGGCGAGTGCCAGCCAACGGTCTTCCAGATTGACCAGTTCCTCGGCGATCTGGTTCAGTCGTCTGCCTACGTCACCGCGCTCCTGTGGCGGCACAGACGCTGACAAGCGTGCTTCGAGAGAGTGCTGTTCTGCCTGGAGGACGAGCAGACGCTGTTCGACGCTCCCTTGGTCGCGCTGGAGTGTCTTCAGGTTCCCGTGCGGCAATTTCTTTTCCGCGCTGCTTGCCGGAGAGCCCCGCCTGAGCGGATTTTTCGCGTTCTTTGCTGACTCCCGCAGGCTGTCTCGATTCCTCCGCGCTTCGTCGAGCAGGTAGCGCTGGTAATCGTCCAGATCGCCGGCGAAATCTTGCACGCCGCCGCGGGCGATCAGCCAGAACTCGTCACAGACCGAGCGCAGCAGCGAGCGGTCGTGGCTGACCAGCATGACCGTTCCCTCGAATTCGTTGAGAGCCATTGACAGCGCCTCGCGAGTGGCGAGGTCGAGGTGGTTGGTGGGTTCATCGAGCAGCAAGAGATTGGGACGCTGCCAGACGAGCATGCACAGCACCAGGCGTGCCTTCTCGCCACCGCTCATCGTGCCTACGGTTTGTCTGACCATGTCGCCGCCGAAGTTGAAGGTGCCAAGGAAGGTGCGCAGATCCTGCTCGCGGTCGCTTTGCCCGGTTGACACGCTTTCTCTCGCCAATCGGACGAGGTGTTGCAGAGGGCTTTCGCCCGGACGCAGGACATCGAGTTCCTGCTGGGCAAAGTAACCGATGTTGAGGCCTTTTCCTTCGCTGATGGTGCCACTGGTGCACGCCAGGACGCGCGTGATGGTCTTGACCAGGGTGGACTTGCCCTGACCGTTGGCGCCCAGGATGCCGATCCGCTGGCCGGCCAGCACCGATCGGTTGACCTGGCGCACGATCACCGTCGGCGGCGTACCGGCAAGCGCTTCTCCCGGTGGTGGGTAGCCGAAGCAGGCGTTTTCCATGACCAGCATCGGGTTCGGCAGGTTGGCTGGTTCCTTGAACTCGAAACTGAAGTCAGCGCTGGTCAGGATGGGAGCCAGTCGTTCGATTCTTTCGAGCGCCTTGACCCGGCTTTGCGCCTGTCTGGCCTTGGTTGCCTTGGCCTTGAAGCGGGCGATGAAGCTCTGCAAATGGGCAATCTTGTCCTGCTGCTTGTGGTAAGCGTTCTGCTGCAGTTCCAGTTGCTGAGCGCGCAGTTCTTCGAAAGCGCTGTAGTTGCCTCCGTAGCGCGTTAACTTGCCATTATCGAGGTGCACCGTCACGGTGCTGACGGCATCGAGAAACTCCCGATCATGGCTGATTACCAGCATGGTCCCTTCGTAGCGTTTGAGCCAGGACTCCAGCCACACGAGAGCATCGAGATCGAGGTGGTTGGTCGGTTCGTCGAGCAGCAACAGGTCGGAGGGGCACATCAGCGCACGCGCCAGTTGCAGACGCATCCGCCAGCCACCCGAGAAGCTGTCAACGGGATGATTGAGTTCGGTCGGCTTGAAGCCCAGGCCGAGGATCAGCGCCTGGGCGCGCGCCTGGGCATCGTGTGCGCCGGCGTCGTGCAGGATCATGTAGGCGTGTGCCAGACGTTCTCCATCGCCGTCGTCCTCGGCCAGGCGTACTTCCTCCTGGGCGGCCAGCAATGCCGTGTCGCCTTCGATCACGAAGTCGGTCGCGCTTTGGCCGGTCGACGGCATTTCCTGTACGACCTGCGCCAGGCGCCACTGCGCTGGTCGCGAGAACTCGCCGGCATCTTCGTGCAGGCTGCCATCGAGCAGCGCGAACAAGGTGGTCTTGCCGGCGCCATTGCGACCGACGAGGCCGACTCTCTCGCCGGGATTTACCGTCACTGAAGCGCTGTCGAGCAACGCCTTGGCGCCGCGGCGCAGGGTGACGTCATTGAGGGTGATCATGCAGGTGCGAACTCCAGCCGATTGTCCGGCATCGTTACTCTGAAAGTCGCGTCAGCGACTCGCGAACCTCCCCTCTCCCGCGTGCGTGTTAGAGGGGGCGGGGCCCGTGCCGCCGGGACTAGCGGAAAACGACGGTCTTGTTGGCGTGCACCAGTACCCGGTCTTCCAGATGGTAACGCAGTCCGCGCGCGAGTACGGCTTTCTCTATATCCTTGCCGTAGCGCACCATGTCTTCGACCGAATCGGAGTGGTCGATGCGGATCACATCCTGCTCGATGATCGGCCCCTGATCGAGATCCCTGGTGACGTAGTGGCAGGTGGCGCCGATCAGCTTGACGCCGCGCTGGTAGGCCTGGTGGTAAGGTCGGGCGCCGACAAAGCTGGGCAGAAAGGAGTGGTGAATGTTGATCACCTGTCCAGGGTAGCGTTCACAAAGCTCCGGCGGCAGGATCTGCATGTAGCGCGCAAGGACCATCGTATCCCCCTTGACCTCGTCGTAGAGGCGAGCGATTTCGTCGTAGGCCGCCTGCTTGTGGTCAGGCTTGACCGGGACGTGGTGGAAGGGAATGCCGTGCCACTCGACAAAGGCCTTGAAGGCGTCATGATTGGAGATCACACAGGGAATCTCGATGTCGAGTTCCCTCGATTGCCAGCGTGACAGCAGGTCGTAAAGGCAGTGCTCCTGCTTGCTGACCATGATCACCACGCGTCGTTTCACCGCCGAATCGCTGATCTTCCAGTTCATCGACAAATCTTCTGCAAGTGGGCGGAAGCGCTCGCGGAATTCGGCGAGGTGAAAAGGCAGGGAATCGGCCTTCACTTCCATACGCATGAAATAGCGGGCGTCATCATCTCCGCTACCGTCATCCGCGTGGTAGCTGGATTCGAGAATCCAGCCCTCATGCTCGGCAATGAAGCCGGCGACACGGGCGATGATGCCAACCTGATCAGGGCAGGATCCAGAGAGGGTGTAGAATCGTTTGGAATACATCGCGCGACCAACCTAAGCGGATAATGCGTGAGCGACAAAGGCCTTGTCGAGTTCGCTGCGCAAGTCAGCGTAGGAGTAAGTCACGGGAAACTGCGGGAATTCGCGGATCACATTGTCTGGCGGATGAAACAGGATTCCGGCGTGCGCTTCAGCCAGCATCGCCGTGTCGTTGTACGAATCACCCGCGGCGACAACGGTGAACCGGAGTTCCTTCAAACGGCGCACGGCTTCGCGTTTCTGATCGGGCATGCGCAGGTGGTAGTTCACCACCCTCCCCGCAGCGTCGGCCTCAAGACTGTGGCAGAACAGGGTTGGCCAGCCCAACTGGCGCATCAGCGGGTGTGCGAACTCGTAGAAAGTGTCCGACAGGATGATCAACTGATAATCGGCGCGCAGCCCATCGACGAAGGCGCGGGCACCGGCGAGCGGGCCCATCTCGGCGATGACTTTCTGGATGTCGGGGAGCCCAAGCTTGTTCGCGGCCAGGATGGCCAGGCGATAGGCCATCAGTTTGTCATAGTCTGGTTCGTCGCGCGTGGTCAGGCGAAGCTCGGGAATACCGGTGCGCGCGGCGAACTCGATCCAGATTTCGGGGACCAGTACGCCTTCAAGGTCGAGGCAGACGATTTGCACGGCGAGCTCCCAGGGGATGAGGTTTGGACGGAAGCCGGTCATTCTACCAAATCCGCCCTGTCAAATCCGCAGACCGCTGATCGCCGGGTCGGGGCGCGCCGCCAGCGATCCATGCCATCATCCTGTTTCGATCATGGTGCGCCAGGGTGTGGGACAATAGTGCCTGCGCGTGCTGGGCGCAAAGTCATCAGGGCGACTGCCTGGCTGTTGCCGAAGGAGGATTCAATGCGTCGTGGCAGTGTGCTGGCTGTTTTGATGTACCTGAGTGCTGCGGCCTGGGCTGAGGCACCTTTGCCGCCGCCGGACGTTCCGCAAACGCTAGAGCAGGCTGCTGCGCAGCGGCAACGGGCCAGCGCGATGCGCGCCGAGGCAGAGCGTCGCCACCTGGCGGACCAGGACCGGTGCTACACCAAGTTCCTGGTCAATGATTGTCTCGCCGCGGCCAAGAAGCGCTATACCGAGGCTATCGTGGGTGCGCGCCGGCTTGAGCAACCGGCCCGAGAGTTCGAGCGCGAGGCCAAGAGGCAGGAACTGGAGACCAAGGAAGTGCAACGCGCGGCTGATTCTCCCCGGCGCGAGGCCGAACTCAAGGAACGTGCCGAAACCCACCGCGCCGAGGAGGCCGCGAAGCTTGCCGAACGTGAGGAGAAGCTGTCCGAAAAAACCAGGAAGGCTGAGGAGGGGCGCCGAAAAATCGCTGCCGAACAGGCCAAACGGCACGCAAAGCTGGAGAAACGAGCCCGGCAGGATGCCGAGCGGGCGGCGAAAAAAGCGGCCAAGGAAGTCAGCAAGGATGGGGCGCTGCCGGCCAACTGATACGCAACTCTCCGCGCTGTCGACCATGGTTCTCGACAGACCTGCCGGTGCCGGCGATCGCCGCTTGTCGTTTCAGCCCCAGTTCACTAGGCTCGATGCTTTTCGTGCGTCGCTTCTCGTGCACCCTGTGACGGTTGACCTGTGGCGTAATTCGGACATCGATAGTGCCCCACGCTGGCGCAACAGTAGCAGATGATCGGGCCTCCGTTTGCCGTACTTTACGGCAAGGCGGTCCAGGTAGTGAAGCCAGGCGTCCCGGTTCGTCCCGGCGGCGGCAATGGCCCCATCGGGCAACTTGTTGCTCCAGACCTCGTATCGGTAAGCGAATTCAGCCCATTCGTACAGCGATTCTTCCATCGAGTCAATGCCGACCCCAGCGGGATCAGTGCCGGGGCCCAGCAAGATGCGCAGCAGCTCATTCGGATCGGCCCCTGCGTCGAGCAAAATGCGCATCATCTCGGTGTCCATATTGAGAATAGCCGTGAACAGGGGGCTTGAACCATCCTCGCCGAGACCCTGTGGATCAGCTCCCAGGCGCAGCATTTCCCGGATCACGTCATACTTGCGCGTGGCCGGGCAGAACTCCAGTTCGCTGATCACCTGCTCGAGAATCGTATCCCCGAGCCGATCCGTAGCATTCAAGTCGAACCCCGCCGCGACCTGAGCCCGGATCGCGGCGGTGTCGCCCGTACACGCGGTCGCCACGAAGGCGGCGATCGGGTCTTGCGCTTCAGTGCGCTTCTGGTTGATCATCCGAACACTCCTTCCGCAACATTTTGCCGGTTAGACATCGCTCAAGCGAGGCCTTCTGCTGCCGCTATTTGAGGCGAGCGCCTTCGATGAGCGTGGCCAGGCTGATCTCCTGCACGCTCTGTAGCGTGTTCTTCCCGCACGGAAAGCTGGCCAGCGCTTCGGCCATGGGCCGTGAGAGGATGGCCTGCCAAGCGCGCTCTTGCCGGAGGGCAAGCATTAAGGTTGACCACGTGGGGTCTTTGCGTACCTGAAAACTCCGTAAGGCTCTTGATCGCCTGCTGTGCCGCCGGAAGATCCGGCCGCGCGGAAACCGCCGCCTGCAGTGCGTTCATAGCTTGCCGATAACGTCCCAGTCGGAGCAGCAGAAACCCGAGGTCATACCACGCGCCGGCCAGTGACGATCCCTGGCCGCTTGCCGCGCGCAGGCATTGCGCCGAAGCCTGCAGGCTTCGATCGACGCCGAAAGCAGTGCTGCTATCGTGCGCCGGGCCATCAGCGCTGTCGAATGCCTGTATGGCCTCGCTGCGGCGTCCGGTCAGGCAGTAAACCAGACCAAGCAACTGCAAGGAGACGATATCATCGGGAATCGTGTGCAGGATGCTGCGGGCGATTGACTCGGCGCGCCGGAGCTCGCCCCGCTGATAAAAGGTGCCGAAAAGGTCGAACAGTGCGTCGATCACCGCACGCCCCGATCCGCGGCAAGCCGGTCACCGCGCGGCGAGGATGACAGCCGCAGCCGCTTCTGCTTCAACATGACGGTCTGGCAGCACTCCTGGCTGGCTCGACCGACTGCTTGTGGCGCGTCGTTGCGCATATCACTTGACCCGTAAAATCCCAGTCCTGACATTCTCTCGTGCCGCCGAGGCCGTGAATAGTGGAAAATCTCCCGTTATAGGCGGGAAAATTTCCCGCCCTTTCGGTAATAATAGGTCATGCTCGCCACCATCACCCTCGTCGGCTACCTGTTGCCTCACCTCGCTGGCGGAACTGCATGCAGACCGTGATCGCCTCCCTGTGCGATGCGATCGCCATCCTTGACGAGCGGGGCGTGATCATCAGCGTTAACCGGGTCTGGCGGACTTTTGCCGCAACCCATGGCGGTAGTGCCGCGCTGGCGGCCGGGGTCGGCATCGACTACCTGGCGGTGGTGCGGCGGTCGGCAGCCAACGATGCGCTTGCCGCGCTGGCCTTGCGCGGGCTCGAAGATGTCCTGGCGGGGCGGGAGACGCTGTTTACACTGGAGTACCCCTGCCATTCCCCGGATGGCGGACGCTGGTTCGTGTTTTTCGCCACGCCACTAGAAGGATCGATCCAGGGGGTGGCTGTCTGTCATCGTGACATCACCGCGCGCCAGTCGGCCCAGCGCGCTCTCGATGAGCATGCCGCCGAGTTGCGTCAGCACGCGCGCGACCTGAAAGCGCTGTTGAACGGCGTGTCGTCAATGATCGGCTACTGGGACCGTCACCTGGACAACCGCTTCGCCAACCACGCCTATAGCGACTGGTTCGGCGTCGATCCGGCGACGATCGCGGGCCAGCATATCCGCGAGGTGATCGGTGAGGAACTCTACCGTCTCAACCTGCCGCATATCGAGGCCGCCTTGCGCGGTCACGCCCAGCAGTTCGAGCGTGGCATCCCGTCGCCCGATGGCCGCTCTGTGCGCCATGCGCTGATTCGTTACACACCCGATATCGTCGATGGCGAGGTGCAAGGCTTCTTCGTCGAGGTCACGGATGTTACCTCGATCAAGGCCAGCGAGCAGGCCTTGCAGCGTGCCCAGGAGGTCGGTCGGCTGGGCATTTACACGACCGACCTGTCCTCGGGAGTGTGGGTGGGCAGCCCGATGCTCAACCGGATTTTCGGCATTGGCCCGGAATGCCAACATACCGCCGAGGGCTGGCGGCGGCTGCTGCATCCCGACGACCGTCAGCCAGTTCTCGATCGCTTGCGGCAGGTGGTTGCTAATGGCAGCGCTTTCGACATGGAGTACCGGATCGTGCGGGCCAACGATGGTGCGGTGCGCTGGATGCATGGCCTCGGTCAGTTCGAGCGCTCGACGGACGGAACGGCGTTGCGCCTGCTGGGTACCGTGCAGGACGTCACCGAGCGCAAGGAGGCTGAACTCGCCACGCAGGTCCTGCTCGACGAGAACACGCGCCTGGTGCGGCAGATGATCACCCTGCAGGAGAATGAGCGTGCGGCGCTGGCCCGCGAACTGCACGATGAACTCTCGCAGCACCTGACCGCGATCCGTGCCTTCGCCGGGGCCATCCAGCGTCATGAGGCGCCCGATCGCCGCGAACGAAGTCAGGTCTTTGCGCGGGCGATCGACGACTCTGCGCGCGATATCTACGCCGTGTCGCACCGGCTGATGGAAGGTCTGCGTCCGAGTGTCCTCGACTCGGCCGGCATCGTCGAGGCGCTTGCCAGCCTCCTTGACGGATGGGGTGAACAGCATCCCGAGATCGAATGGCGGGCATCGCTGGATGCGAACCTGGTTTGCCACGGGGCGCAGTTGCGGGTCGCCATCTATCGCATCGTGCAGGAGTGCCTGAGCAATGTCGCCCGGCACGCGAGCGCCCAGCGCGTGCGGATCGTCCTCGCCGGCCGCCAGTGGCCGAACGGGGAGATGTTGCGCCTGGTCATTCGCGACGACGGCGTCGGCATGGACGTCCATAAGCCACACCGCGGTTTCGGCCTGCTGGGGATGCGTGAACGCGTGCTGACCCTCGGCGGCTGGTTCCAGATCACCAGCGAGCCAGCCGGCGGCACCCGCGTGCGGGTGATTCTGCCTAACGCCTGATCGGCTTTCGGGCAGTGCCCTCAGGAGCTGCCGTCAGGGTTCGACGAGGCCCTGGCGAATCGCCATACGCGCCATCTCGGCGGGGCTGGAAACGCCCAGCTTGGCTCTGATCTGGGTGAAATGGTTGCTGACGGTCTTGCTGCTCAGGTGCAGGATGCTCGCGCACTGGGGCAGCGTGTGGCCCTCGCTGAGCAGCTTGAAGACCTGGAACTCGCGCTGGGTCAGGCGCTTGAACTGGCTGGCGCCCGACGGGAGGTGGCGGTCCAGCAGGGCCGGCAACATGTCCGGGCTGACGAAGGATTCCCCGCCCGCCACTTTCCTGATCCCTTGCAGCAAGGTATCGGCGTTGCTGCTCTTGGTGACGAAGCCAAGAGCACCGGCCTCCAGCGCCCGCTCGAGCAGTACCTGTGAATTATGCACGGTATAGACCAGGATGGCCGCTCGCGGGTCCAGCTCGCGGATGCGCCGGATGGCTTCGATGCCGCCGAACCCTTCCATGCTTAGATCCATGACCACCGCGTCCGGGCGGATAGGGCGGTACACGGCGTACGCCGCCTCACCACTGGCGACTTCCAGCAGCACGCGCAGCCCGGCATCGGAATCGATCAGGCTGCGCAGGCCGGCGCGCAGTGCCGGGTGGTCGTCGACCACCATGACCGTCACGGGTTGGGCTGCAGGATTCACGAATTCACTCAGGCGATGCCCTGGCTGGCGAGGTATTCTTCGTAATTGCCCAGGTAGTTGACCACCTTGCCGTCGAGGCGGATTTCGAGGATGCGCGTGGCGAGCGACGAGACGAACTCGCGGTCGTGCGAGACGAAGATTAGCGTTCCCTTGAACTTTTCGAGCGCGGTATTGAGCGACTCGATCGATTCCATGTCGAGGTGGTTGGTCGGCTCATCCATCACCAGCACGTTCGGCCGGGTCAGCATCAGCTTGCCGAAGATCATGCGCCCCTGCTCGCCTCCCGAGATCACCTTCACGGCCTTGCGGACTTCGTTGCCCGAGAAGAGGAGGCGCCCAAGCGTACCGCGGATCAGGGTCTCGAGGTCGTCGCCATCGGCGGCGTTGGCGCGCGCGTAGCCGGCGATCCAGTCGGTCAGGTTGGTATCGCTGGCAAAATCCTGCGCGTGGTCCTGTGCGTAGTAACCCAGACGCGCTTTCTCTGCCCACTTGACGCTGCCTCGTTGGGGCTGTAGCTCGCCCATCAACAGCTTCAGCAGAGTGGTTTTGCCGACGCCGTTCTCACCAATGATCGCCAGGCGATCACCGCCGTTGATGGTCAGGTCCAGCTTGTTCACAACTTTACGCGCGTTCGTCTGGTAAGCGAAAGTCAGGTTTTCGATCTCGACCGCCTGGCGGTGGAGCTTTTCCTTGTCTTCGAACTCGAAACGGATCCACGGATATTGGCGCGAAGAAGGCTTGACGTCCTCCGGTTTCAGTTTGTCGATCAGTTTCACTCGCGACGTGGCCTGCTTGGCCTTGGAGGCGTTGGCCGAGAAACGGCGAACGAAGCTTTGCAGTTCGGCGATCCGTTCCCTGGCTTTGGCGTTGGCATTCTGTTGCCGCTCGCGGGCCATCGCCGACGCTTCCATGAAGTCGTCATAGGTGCCGGGATAGACCGTGATCTTGCCGTAGTCCAGGTCAGCCATGTGCGTGCACACCTGGTTGAGAAAGTGTCGATCGTGGGAAATGATGATCATCGTGCTGTTGCGCTCGTTGATCACGTTTTCCAGCCAGCGGATGGTGGCAATGTCGAGGTTGTTGGTCGGCTCGTCGAGCAGCAGGATGTCCGGGTTGGCAAAAAGTGCCTGAATCAAAAGTACCCGCAGTTTCCAGCCCGGTGCAACATCGCTCATCGGGCCAAAGTGCTGTTCGGCCGGGATGCCAACGCCGAGCAGCAGTTCGCCCGCACGCGACTCGGCAGTGTAGCCGCCGTACTCGGCAAAGCGGGCTTCCAGCTCTGCGGCGTGCAGATAGTCCTCCTCGGTGGCTT
The DNA here is from genome assembly GCF_900089955.1 of Candidatus Accumulibacter aalborgensis. GTDB lineage: Bacteria > Pseudomonadota > Gammaproteobacteria > Burkholderiales > Rhodocyclaceae > Accumulibacter > Accumulibacter aalborgensis. Next base: position 20,948 of record NZ_FLQX01000096.1, read on the forward strand.
CCAGGTTGGCGTAGATCGCATCCTTCTCGAGCATGCAGGCCCACATGTCCTCATGGCCCATCATCACCACGTCGATCACGCGTTGCTGCTCGAAAGCGAACTGATCCTGACGCAGGTAGGCCATACGTTCGTGCTGTTCCTTGGCGACGTTGCCAGCAGTGGGTTCGAGTTCGCCGTCGAGAATCTTCATGAAGGTTGATTTGCCGGAGCCGTTGGCGCCGATCAGCCCGTAGCGATAGCCCTCGCCGAACTTGACCGAGACGTTTTCAAAAAGGGGTTTGGCCCCGAACTGCATGGTGATGTTGTTGGCGACGAGCACGAAGAAACCTCGGTAAAATCATCAAGTTGCGAAAGGGCGATATTGTACCTCAGGGGCTGGTTTTTTTCAGAAACCGTCGGTGGATGGAGGCTGCGTGGCCAGCAGGGCATCGAGTTCGACCCACAGTGGCTCGCAGAGCCCCTCGCGGTAAGCCGCTTGCCGGAAGGCAGGATGCTCGCGGCGATAGACCTCGTGCAGGCCGCTTCGGTCGTCGATGACACAGGCCCTGACGTTTGCCAGGCGGTCGGCGACCTTCACCACCAGAGCCAGTTCGCTGGGGCCGACTACCGTCGCGAGCCTGGCGTAGGTCCGCGCCTTGCGCTCGGCGCGGCTGACGCCGGGCGCATCGGTCAGCAAGCGGACGCACTCGGCAATCCGCGGTCCGAAGTGCTGCCGGATGTCGCTTTCGGTCACCGCGGTGTCTTCGACGACGTCATGGAGGTAGCCGATGATCTGAGCTTCGCTCCCGTAAGGGGACAGCAAGCCGACGACCGCGTCAAGATGGAACGAATAAGGCCGGGCGCCATACATCTGGCTGCCGTGAGCAGCCAGGGCAAAGGAGCGAACTTGATCGAGCACGCCTGTCCCTAGCGCCCGCGGGTATGCGGCCGGAAAGTGGCTGCCAGGGCGACCAGTCCTTCCCACTGCTGGCGCCAGAAGCCGCTCTCCGCGGCGGACTCGGGCAGCGGTCCGTGGCTGAGACCTGAGGAGGGCATCGCCTGGCCACGATACTGGGTACCGAAGAGTTGATCCCAGACTGGAAAGAGGATCGCAAAATTGCAGCCAAAGCGATATCGCCGACCGGCGGGAAGATCGAGCGCATGGTGCCAGCGATGGTAACGCGGGCTGACCAGCAGCAGTTCGCCAAGGTGTCCGAACGACAAGCGAGCATTGACGTGCGACAGGTTTTCGACGATTCGCACGGCCATCAGCAGGCCGATGAATTGGCCCGGTGGGACGCCGATCAGCAGCGCAATGACGGCGAACCAGAAGCCGCTGGAGAGGTCATCGAGCAGATGGTTGCGGCTATCCGTCCACAGCGTCATCTTGCGCTGACTGTGGTGGACCGCGTGCAGCGCCCACCACCAGCGCAGCGTGTGCGAGAGGCGGTGGCGCCAGTACTCGGCGAAGTCCAGGATGATGAGATAGGTCGCGAAACTGAGCAGCGGTTGCTGTTCCAGTACGGGAAACAGGTCCTCCAGTTGCGCCGGAAGGATGTCGTGGAAGCGTAGCCAGCTATCCACCTCGACGAAAAGCGGCGCCAGCAATGCGAAGACGAGTAGCGGAATGATTCCCAGTCGGTCGAGCAGGGAATAGAGGACATCCACGCGCACCGCTTTGCGGTCCCGCCACACCTCGATCGGCAGCAGCGCCTCAAGCGGTCGCAGCAGCACGTAGGCGGTGGCAAGCTGCAGGATTCCCCAGAGAAAGAACTCAAGGCCATCGAAAGCCATTTCCAGATAACTGCCCAGGCCCAAGGTCAGCAGCACGGGCTGCACGACGCGATCGAGCAGCCAGCCCTGCAATTGGACAAATCCGTCGGTGAATGCGCCTATCATGGCTGTGTCCGCCGCGTCGCGAAACAGAAGCCTTTTCCCTTCAGGCCGCTGATCAGGGAGTCGAGCATCGGCGCGAAGGGATCCTTGCGCGACCAGATGCCGAGATGGGCCATCACGATGTCGCCATCCTTGAGGCGATCGAGAGCACGCTGCAGCAGGAACTCATTGGGGTAGGTCTGCGAAGGCAGTTCGTCACCGAGAAAACCGGCCGGCGCCCAGCCGACATGCCGGTAACCACAGGCCTGCGCCGCCGCCAACGCGTTCGGCGTCGTGCGGCCGCCGGGTGCACGCCAGAGCGGATCGAGTCGACGGCCGGTCAGTTCCTGGAAGCGGGTATCGGGGCCTTTCAGTTCGTCGCAGACGGCGCGCGCGTCCAGGGTTTCGCTGCGGCCATCCATCAGTCGGTAGCGGACCTGCGCGCCGGTGTCCTCGCGAAAACTCCCGTGACGCCAGGTGTGGCTGCCGAAAGCGTGGCCTTCCGCGACGCGCGCTTGCCAATAGGGCGCCCAACTGGCATCGAGCGCATGGTCGCCACGCAGGGTCTTTTCCTGCGCCAGAAAAAAAGTCGCCTTGACCGCGTGCCTGGCGAGCGTGTCGGCGATCAACTCGGCGTGGCGCATGTTGCCGGTGTCAAAGGTCAGGTAGAGCGTGCCCTTGCAGGGTCCGGCGGCGGGTGCGGCAGGCGTCGCCGAGATCGCCACGCTGGTGGTCGCCAGCGCCAACGCCAGCGCCAATGCAAGTGGGGCCGGGAGAGCCATCATCTGAGCCCCGCGTGGTTGAGGAAGAAAACGCCGTGTGGCGAACTGCCGACCGGGATCGACACCTTGAGCGTCTTGCTATCGAGGTCGAGGACCTGTACCTTGCGGGCAAAACGGGCTGTTGCCCAGAGTTCCTTGCCGTCGGCACGCACGAGCATGTCGTCCGGTCCGCCGGGCACATCGTATTTTTCAACAACCGTCATGGTCCTCGTGTCGAAGAGCGAAATACTGCCATTGACCGAACGGTTCGATACGAAGAAATGGCGCCGGTCGCCCTTCGGCTGGAAATTGTGGGTCGCGGTGTCGGTCGCCACCTTCTTGACGCTCTTCTGGAAGCGCCATTCGATGACCTCGACGACGCCTTCACCCATGCTCGCCACCAGGAGGTAACGGTTGTCCGGCGACATGACAATGCCGGCCGGCGTCCGGCCCACGGGCATCACCCAGGCAATCTTCTGTGTACCGAGGTGGATGGCCATCACTTCGTTTGAGTCCTGAAGAGTCACGAAGACGAACTCGCTGGCGTGGTCGAAAGCGATGTGCGATGGCGCTCGCGGCGCCGGCAGGCGGCCCTTGAGGGTGAAGTCGGTGGGGTCATAGAGATCGACCCGGTCAAGACGCAGTGAGGTGGCGACGAACCATTTGCGATCCGGCGAGTAGCCCAACTGATAGGGATCCGAGATGTTGCGGACGCGTTTCTGCTCCCGACCAGTGCTTGGGTCGAAGAAGACCAATTGGTTGGCAGCGGCACAGGCGACGATGATCGACTTCTCGTCGGGAGTCGGAATCAGGTGGTGAGGCTCCTTGCAGACGGTTACCTTGTCGGTGACGGTGTAGGTTTCGGTGTCGATCAGGCTGATCGTTCCATCAGCCGAATTGAGGGCAATCGCCAGTCCGGCATCTGCGGTGCCGTTGACACAGAGGAGCAGGAGAAGCAGCAGGGATGCGGCAAGGCGGCGGAAGGAAGTGGAAAGACAGTCGATCATCACGGCGGGGAGTGGCAGAAGGGGATGCCCTAGTATAAAGGTCATATCATTCGCCGGCTGGTGAGTTCGTCCTTCAGCCAGGCATAACAGATCGGCGCCGCCACCAGGCCGGCCAGGCCAAAGGTGCTCTCCATGATCAGCATGGCGATCAGCAGCTCCCAGGCCTTGGCACGTATCTGGGCACCGACGATGTGCGCGTTGAGGAAATATTCGAGCTTGTGGATGACGACCAGGAAGGCAAGCGAGGAGGCGGCCACAGCCGGCGAGTGAGCCAGGCTGACGACGAAAATCACCGTGTTCGAGACCAGGTTGCCGACCACCGGTAGCAGGCTGGCGATGAAGGTGACGACGATCATCGTCTTGGTGAGGGGTAGATGGACACCGAACAAGGGCAGCACGACGGCCAGATAGAGCGCGCTGAACAAGGTGTTCAGCGCCGCGATACGCACCTGGGCAAAGACGACCCGGCGAAAGGCTTCGCCCAGGCGAAAGACTCTTTCGGCCAGTGCTCGGGCCAACGGGCCAACGTTCTCGGCGTGACCGGCTGCACGCAGTGATACTATTCCGCCGATCAGCATGCCGATCAGCACGTGCGCCAGCATGCGCCCGGTTTCCTTGCCGATCAGTTGCAGTTCAGCCGAATGTTCGCGCAGCCAGTGGCTGGCGCCTTCGCGCATTGCCTCGCCGTCTCTCGGCAGAAAATCGACCAGCCACGCTGGCAAGGTCGAACGTGAGGTCTCGATGATCTCGGCCATCTTGGCCAGCAACGCGGCGAAGCTGCCCCCCTCGCTGGTCATGAAGGCGATCAATCCGAGAACGGCTGCAGTCACGGCGCCGACGACCAGAGCCACCACCAGACCGACAGCCAGCCCTTTGGCGCGCGTGTTTGACAGGCGTCCAAAGCAAGGTGTCAGTAAGTGGACCAGTTCATAGACCAGCAGCCCGGCAATGAGCGCCGGCAACAGGTGGACCTCGAGGATCAACACCATAGCCATCAGGGCCATGATCCAGGCGGCGTATTCGGGGGTGCTGGCTCGTTGATGAGTATTCATGTGGCCAATGATGGTCTGAGGGCGTGCGGCTGGCCGGCAGGTGGTTCGGTGGGAGAGTCGGTGGGTGCAGCGCTGCGCCGGCATGAATCGTTCAGCCATGCCAGCGTGCCGAGGCCCGCGGCGCGTCCACTGGCCAGACACGCGGTGAGTAGATAACCGCCGGTCGGCGCTTCCCAGTCGAGCATTTCGCCGGCGCAGAAAACGCCGGGAAGATCAATGAGCATCAGGTGCTCGTCGAGCGCTTCAAAGCGTACGCCGCCGGCGGTGCTGATCGCCTCGTCGAGCGGACGTGGCGCGATTAGGCGTAGCGGCAAGCACTTGATGGCTGCGGCGAGACGCTCGGGGTCGTCAAACACCTCGGCCGATACGCATTCGCGCAGCAATGCGACTTTGGCGCCCTTGAGCCGCAAGCGGCTTTGCAAATGGCTGGCCAGCGAACGTGCGCCACGCGGCCGCGCAAGCTCCCTGACGACGTCAGTCAGTTCGTGCGTGGGCAACAGGTCGAGTTTCAGTGTTGCCGACCCACCGGCCTCGATCTCGTCGCGCAAGGAGGCAGACAGCGCATAGATCAGGCTACCTTCAACGCCACTGGCGGTGAGCACGAATTCGCCCTGGCGCTGCTGCTGAAACCCTGCCGAGTTGACAAAGGAGGCGCCAACGGGCTTGATCGGCTGGCCGGCAAAGCGCTCGCCAAGGTGCCGGCTCCAGCCAACGTCAAAGCCGCAGTTGGCCGGGCGCAGCGGCGCCAGCGCAACCCCGGCTTGTGCCAGGTGTGCAAACCAGCGCCCGTCCGAACCGAGCCTCGCCCAACTGCCTCCGCCGAGCGCCAGCACCACTGCTTCGGCGGCGCAGTGTCGCATGCCTGCCGGCGTCGAGTAATCCAGTCTCGTGCCGCCTTCCTTGCTGTGCGTCCAGCCACACCAGCGGTGGCGCATATGGAAGCGCACGCCAGCGGTTCGCAATCGCTTGAGCCAGGCGCGCAGGAGTGGGGCGGCTTTCATTTCGGTTGGAAACACCCGCCCGGAGCTGCCAATGAAGGTGTCGACGCCAAGGCCACGTGCCCACTCGCGCACGGCCGTGGGTCCGAAAGCGTCGAGCAGGGGTCTGAGGTCGTCCTGGCGCGCGCCATAACGCGTACAGAATGCTGCCGCCGGCTCGGAGTGGGTGATGTTCAGCCCTCCCTTTCCGGCCATCAGGAACTTGCGGCCGACCGACGGCATGGCCTCATAGACGTCGACGCTGACCCCACGGCCGACGAGCGTTTCGGCCGCCATCAGGCCGGCTGGCCCACCGCCGATGATGGCTACGACAAGAGGCGCTGGCGTGCTGCTCATGCTCAGGCGAGGACCTGTCGCGCGGCGCCGGTCAGGCGCTTGTCCAGCCAGGTCAGACCGAGTGCTGGCAAGGCGGCGTGCAGTCGTTCCGGCTGCGCGCTGGACAACAGCGTCAGCCGGCCCTGGCCGAGTGCGGCTGTGCCGGCGAGGCGGACGCATTGGCGAGCGACGGCGTCGGCGACTTCGACCAGCACGGCCTGGTTGGCGACAATCGGCTCGAGCACGGGGCAGAGAAAGGCGTAGTGAGTACAACCGAGGACGATCTGGTCGACGCCAGCGGCGAGCAAGGGGGCCAGGTGTCGACGCGCGTCCTCGACAAAGGTCGGATCATCGAGGTGCAGTGTTTCGACTCGGCTTGCCCAGCCGGGACAGGGCTCGACGTCGACCTGTACCGCGCCGGCATGTTGCTGGATGAGGCTTGCCAGACGCTGGCTGCGTGCCGTCGAGGGGGTTGCCAGGACGGCGATCCGGCCGCTACGCGAAGCGGCTGCTGCCGGCTTGATGCCGGGCTCGACGCCGACCACAGGAAGGTGGGGGAAAGTTTCGCGAAACGCGGCTACGGCTGCCGCGGTGGCCGTATTGCAGGCGACGACGACAACTGCGCAGCCACGATCGACCAGGTGGGTGCCGATCCTCATCACGCGACTGCGGATGAAGGCGTCGTCCTTGTCCCCGTAGGGCAGGTGAGCCGTGTCGGCAAGGTAGACCAGATCGGCGCGCGGCAGCGCACGGGCAATTGCTGCCAGTACCGAGAGTCCGCCGAGGCCACTGTCGAAGACGCCGATCATCCGGTCGCGGGCGCCTCTAGCGAGCAGCAATGATCGCGACTTCAACGAGGAAGTCGTGGTGGGACAGTTTCGCTTCGACGCAGACCCGGGCCGGGGCCGTCCCGCGTGGTACCCAGCGGTCCCAGACGGCGTTCACCGCCACCAGGTCTTCGATATCTCGCAGGTAGATGGTGACCATCAGCAGGCGCGTCTTGTCGCTGCCTGCCTGGTCGAGCAGTTTCTCGACTCCGGCGAGCACTTCGCGTGTCTGTGTCGCGACGTTGGCATCCAGTGTCTGCGGCGTTTCGACGAGATAGATGGTGTTACCGTACGCGCAAGTGTCAGAATACCGTTGTGTCGTACCGTGCCGCTCTATGGCCATGCGTCTTCTCCAACAGAAGCCGGCACAGCGGCCGGCTTCCTGCCCGTGAATGTGAAACGTGGAACAATCTCGTGAAACATTCCATCATCGGGGGTGGCGCCATCCGCCATGACCGTCAGCAGGGGAACTCAGGCGATGGCGACCGGGATCTTGCCGATCCTGGACTGCCACTCCTTGGGGCCCGTGTTGTGCACCGATGTGCCGCTTGAATCGACCGCCACCGTGACCGGCATGTCCGTGACGTCGAACTCGTAGATCGCTTCCATTCCGAGATCGGCGAAACCGACAACCCGCGCCGTTCTGATGGCTTTCGCGACCAGATAAGCGGCCCCACCCACGGCCATCAGATACGCCGAGTGGTGTTTTCTGATCGCCTCGATGGCGGTCGGGCCACGTTCGGCCTTGCCGACCATCGAGATGAGCCCGGTCTGGGCGAGCATCATCTCGGTAAACTTGTCCATCCGCGTCGCGGTCGTCGGACCGGCCGGACCAACGGCCTCATCGCGAACGGGGTCAACCGGGCCGACGTAGTAGATGACCCGGTTGGTGAAGTCCACCGGCAGATTCTCGCCTTTGGCGAGCATGTCCCGGATGCGCTGGTGAGCAGCGTCGCGGCCGGTAAGCATCTTGCCGTTGAGCAGCAGCGTTTGGCCTGGTTTCCAGGCGGCGACCTCCGCTGCAGTCAGCGTGTCGAGGTTCACGCGTGTCGACGTCTCGGTGTTTGGCGTCCAGTTTACTTTGGGCCATTCGCCGAGGTCGGGCGGGGTCAGGACCGCCGGCCCGGAACCATCAAGATGGAAGTGCGCGTGGCGCGTCGCGGCACAGTTCGGGATCATCGCCACCGGCAGGCTTGCCGCATGCGTCGGGTAGTCGAGGATCTTGACGTCGAGGACGGTGGTCAGTCCACCGAGGCCCTGCGCGCCGATGCCCAGCGCGTTGACCTTTTCGTAGAGCTCGAGGCGCAGTTCCTCGACGCGATTGCTTGGGCCACGAGTGAGTAGTTCATGGATATCGACCGGTGCCATCAGCGATTCCTTGGCCAGCAGCATCGCTTTCTCGGGAGTGCCGCCGATACCGATGCCAAGGATGCCGGGTGGACACCAGCCCGCGCCCATCGTCGGGACCGTCTTCAACACCCATTCGACGATCGAGTCGGATGGGTTGAGCGCGTAAAACTTCGACTTGTTTTCCGACCCCCCTCCCTTGGCGGCGCAGATGACTTCGACATGGTCGCCGGGAACGATCTCGTAGTGGACGACGGCCGGAGTGTTGTCGCGCGAGTTCTTGCGCGCGCCTGCCGGGTCGAGCAGCACCGAGGCGCGCAGCTTGTTGTCCGGGTCGTTGTAGGCGCGGCGCACGCCCTCGTCACACATCTCCTGCACCGACAGGTTCGCCTCCCAGCGCACGTCCATGCCGACCTTGAGGAAGATCACCGCGATACCCGTGTCCTGGCAGATGGGGCGGTGGCCTTCCGCACACATGCGGCTGTTGGTGAGAATCTGGGCGATGGCGTCCTTCGCCGCAGGACTCTGCTCGCGCTCGTAAGCGGCGCCGAGCGCCTTGATGTAGTCGAGCGGGTGGTAGTAGCTGATGTACTGGAATGCATCGGCAACGCTCTGGATAAAGTCTTCCTGCTTGATAGGGGTCATTTCAGGCTCTCTTGGGTGGGTGGCGGGGAAGCCCGCTGCGGGGTCTCTGTCAGTGCGGCACGCCGTGCTGCGCCCGGCCGAGCACGAGCGTTTGGGTCATCACTCGGTCGACCCAGACCATCGCCAGGGCCGAGAGCAGAAAGATCGCGTGGATGATGACCTGCCACATGATCGTGTGCTCATTCGTGTTCTCCGCATTGATGAAGGTTTTCAGGAGGTGGATCGAGGAAATGCCGATGATCGCCGTCGATAGCTTGATCTTGAGTACGCCGGCATTGACATGCGAGAGCCACTCGGGCTGGTCTGGGTGGCCTTCGAGATCGAGTCGCGAGACAAAGGTCTCGTAGCCACCGATGATGACCATGATCAGCAGGTTAGCGATCATGACGACGTCGATCAGACCGAGCACAATGAGCATGACCTCGGTTTCGCCGATGCGGGTGCTACTGAAGAACAGGTTGTGAATGAGGTGCCACAACTCGCCCATGAACAAATAAACATAGACGCCCTGGGCAATGATCAGGCCGAGATAAAGCGGTGCCTGCAGCCAGCGGCTCCAGAAGATGACCATCTCGAGTCGGTCGATGGTGGGTTTCAGGGATGTCATTTGTTTTCAGCGACGAAGGTTGCGGAAGACGGATTCTAGCATCAATGAAACGCTGCTTTCCGCTGTGCTGGCAGAGCATGGCGTAAGTGGTGTGTAAGATTGGCAGCGTTTAATCTTGCCCAGTTGGCGTGACACAAGGCGGCACTCGAAGGGTAATATCTGTCTGCCGCTCGGCGGTGGTTGCAAACAATTGCTCCTTTTTGCTGCTTGCTGCATCGAATTCTTGAATCCTCTACCAAAATACTGCACAGGAGATGGAACATGTCACTGAACGAGGCCGTAAATTTTGTTGAACCTTCCGCCGAATTTGTCAAACAGGCCACGATTTCCGGCATGGATGCCTACCGGGCCCTGTGCGCCGAGGCGACCACGGATTACACCGGATTCTGGGCGCGCCTGGCGCGCGAACATGTCTCGTGGAAGCAGCCGTTCACGCAGGTTCTTGACGAGTCGGATGCCCCGTTCTTCAAATGGTTTGCCGATGGCACACTGAATGCCTCGTACAACTGCCTGGACCGCAACGTCGAAGCCGGGCTCGGCGACAAGGTGGCAATTGTTTTCGAAGCCGATGACGGCGAAGTCACTCGGATCACCTACAACGATCTCCTGTTGCGCGTCAGCCGCTTCGCCAATGGCTTGCGGGCGCGTGGCATCAAGAAGGGCGACCGGGTGGTCATCTACATGTCGATGGGCATCGAGGGGATCGTGGCCATGCAGGCCTGTGCGCGTATCGGCGCAATTCACTCGGTCGTCTTCGGTGGCTTTTCCGCGCAGTCGGTGCGTGATCGGATCAACGATGCCGGGGCCGTGGCGGTGATTACCGCCGACGAGCAGTGCCGCGGCGGCAAGAAGATCCCGCTCAAGCCAGCCGTCGACGAGGGTATCGCTCTCGGTGGCTGCGAGTCGATCAAGGACGTGATCGTTTTCCAGCGCACGGGCGGGACGTGCAATATGGTTGCCGGTCGTGACATCTGGTGGCACGACGTGATCGATGGTCAATCCGACGTTTGCGAGCCCGAGTGGGTTGGCGCCGAGCACCCATTGTTCCTGCTGTACACCTCGGGTTCGACGGGCAAGCCGAAGGGGGTGCAGCACTCGACAGGTGGTTATCTGCTGCACGCCATCGTGACCATGAAGTGGACCTTCGACCTGAAGCCGGATGACCTTTTCTGGTGCACGGCGGACATCGGCTGGGTGACCGGCCACACCTACATCACCTATGGGCCGCTCGCCTGCGGCGGTACCGAGATCGTTTTCGAGGGTATTCCGACTTATCCGGATGCCGGTCGTTTCTGGAAGATGATTCAGGATCACAAGGTCAACATCTTCTACACGGCGCCGACCGCAATTCGTTCGCTGATCAAGGCCGCCGACACGAATCCAGCGGTTGCGCCCACCCAGTACGACCTGTCGTCACTGCGTCTGCTGGGGACCGTCGGCGAGCCGATCAATCCGGCTGCCTGGCAGTGGTATTACGACAGTGTCGGCGGCGGTCGTTGCCCGATCGTCGACACCTTCTGGCAAACCGAGACCGGCGGTCACATGATCACGCCGCTACCCGGAGTGACGCCTCTGGTGCCGGGTTCGTGCACGCTTCCCTTCCCGGGAATCGAGGCGGCCGTTGTCGATGAAACAGGTACCGAACTCGACTGGGGCAAGGGTGGCCTGCTGGTGGTCAAGAAGCCCTGGCCGGCGATGATCCGCAATATCTGGAATGACCCCGAGCGTTTCCGGAAGTCCTACTACCCGGATGATTTCAATGGCCAACTGTACTTGGCCGGCGATGGCTCGATACGCGATGTCAATACCGGCTATTTCACGATCACCGGTCGTATCGACGATGTGCTCAACGTCTCCGGTCACCGCATGGGGACCATGGAAATCGAGTCGGCGCTGGTTTCCCACCCGATGGTGGCTGAAGCTGCAGTGGTCGGCCGTCCGGATGATCTGACCGGCGAGGCGATTTGCGCCTTCGTGGTTCTCAAGGGCCCGCGGCCCACAGGCGAGGCGGCCAAGAAGATGATCAAGGAGCTGCAGGACCACGTCGGGCGTGAAATCGGTCCGATTGCGAAGCCGAAGGATCTGCGCTTTGGTGAGAACCTGCCAAAGACACGTTCTGGCAAGATCATGCGCCGTCTGCTGCGTTCCCTGGCCAAGGGGGAAACCGTAGCGCAGGATGTGTCGACGCTCGAGAACCCGGCCATTCTGGACCAACTGCGCGGCTGATCCTGCGGGACGGGCTGTCGCTCGGTTATTGTGGCCGCGCCGGGCGGCAGGCAAAGCCAGGTCGCCCGCGGATCTGCAGCGTACTCGGCCGTGCTCGTACTGCGGCAGGTGGCCACTGCGGCTGAGCAGGGACTGGCTTCCAGGCCGGCGACGGCCGGCTTGTTCAAGGGCATCGATCGGGAGCAGGGATGAGCAACAGCGCGACGGAGATGCTGGTATCGGCATGCATCCAGTTTCTCCAGGGTTTTTCGCCTTTTGATCGGATGGAGGCCCAGGCGCTGCGCTTTCTCGCCGAGCATGTCAAACTCGCGCATTTCCCCAAAGGCGCCCGGATCCTGGCCAGTGAGATGGGCATCGCCCGGGCGCTCTACATTGTTCAGGGCGGTAAGGTCCGGGCCCGACCGAGCGGCGGCAACAGCCATGTCGAGTACTCGGCGGTGCTGGGTCCTGGCCAGTGTTTTTCGATAGGGGCCCTGATGGCGCAACGCCCATCGTCGAGTGCCTACGTGGCACGCGACGATGTCTTCTGCTACGAGTTGCCAGCCGATTGCTTCTTCAGCCTGACCCAGAAGAGCACGGCATTCAATCTTTTCTGCACGCAGACCATCGCCGGCCTGCTCAATCAGTCGCAACAGCAGTTGCAGCTCCAGTTCGCGCAGCGCGCGGCCGAGCAGAAGACCATGAATTCGCCGCTGGCGACGATTGTCAAGCGCGAGCCGGTGGCGGTGGCACCCGAAACGTCGATTCGAGAGGTCGTTGAACTGATGGCCGCGAACCATCTTGGTTCGATGGTGGTCACCGATCCCTTACAACAGCCAATCGGTATCTTTACCCTCTCGGACGTCCTCAAGCGGATCGTTCTCCCTGGACTGTCGCTTGAGCAGCCGATTTCCTCGGTGATGTCGACGTCGCCGCTGACCTTGCCGCTCGCCGCCAATGCGCACGATGCGGCGCTAGCCATGGCCATGCATGCCGTCCGGCACGTGCTGGCGGTAGACGAGGGTGGGCGCCTGAGGGGAGTGGTTTCCGAACGCGATCTGTTCAAACTGCAGGGCGCCGGACTGCGGCAAATCCGCCACTCGATCGACGCGGCGACGAGTGTCGACGTGCTGCGGCATGCCCGCGAGGATGTCCGTCAGTTGTCGCTGACCATGCTCACCGAGGGCGTCGGCGGGCAGGAGATTACCCAGTTCATCTCGACCCTGAACGATACGGTGACCCGCCGCGTCATCGATCTCAATCTGGATCGCCATGATCTCTACGGGATCGACTGGGCGTGGCTATCCTTCGGTTCGGAGGGGCGGGACGAGCAGACGTTTACCACTGATCAGGACAACGGCATTGTATATCTGTGTACCGACATCATGGACCGCGAACTGACCCAGTTGCGTTTTCTGGAGTTTGCCCGAGATGTCAATGACGATCTCGACAAGTGCGGTTTCCCGCTGTGCAAGGGCAACATCATGGCCAGTAACCCTGAGTTGTGCCTGACACTCGAAGAGTGGGAGGAAAAATTTGCCCTGTGGGTTCGCACACCAGAACCGCTGGCGTTGCTCAACGCAACGATTTTTTTCGATTTTCGGCCGCTATACGGCAGGTTCAATCTGGCGCACCGGATGCGCCTGTCGCTGTTCAGGCAAACGCAGGGCAACCCGCTCTTCCTGCGCATGCTGGCCCAGAACGCACTCAGTGTTGCTCCGCCGCTGGGCAGGATACGTGACTTCGTGACCGGCGCTGATCCCGATCACCCGGGGACCATCGACCTCAAGAAGTATGGCGTCCGCCTGTTCACCGATGCAGCGCGTGTTTTTGCACTGGCCAATCAGGTCGAGGCGACGCACACGGTCACCCGCCTCAAGCGAGCGAGCGCCTTGACCCATCTTCCCCCGGACGATGTCTCGGCCAGTATCGAGGGCTTCAACTTCATACAACTCCTGCGCTTGCGGCACCAGCACTTCGAGCAGGAGCACGGGCGCGCGGGAGACAATCTCATCCGACCGGACGAACTGAACGAGATCGAGCGACGTGTGCTCAAAGAGGCCTTCCGACAGGCGCGCAAGCTGCAGGCGCGCTTGAAACTCGATTATCAGCTCTGATCATGGCGGCGTGGTTTTCCAGACTTTTTACCGGCCAGGAAGGGCGCGATGGCGCCTTGGCCATCAACCAGCAGGCGTTGCTCGCTGGCTGGCGCCAGTTGCCCGAAGTGGACATCAGCCGTTCGCACTATCGATCTCGCTATGTGCTGGTGGACGTCGAAACGGCGGCTCGGAGTCTGAAGAGTGATCGCTTGGTGTCGATCGCTGCGCTGGCTCTGGTTGATGGGCTGATCGACTTTCAGGAAGCCTTTCACGTTGTTCTGGCGCACGATGCCCCGGGCGCTGATGCCGCCGCTGGTGAGGCAAGTGAAGCCAATGCGCCGACTGCACCGAACCCGGCGCTGGTCATCGCCGGGGTACCGCCGGTCGACGCGCTGATCTCCTTCCTCAGCTTTGCCGGCAAAGCGCCACTTGTCGCCTATCACTCGCCGCTCGTTGGCGCGATGATCGAACGTGCGCTGGTCGAACACCTCGGCATTGTCTCGGCGCAGCCGTGCATCGATCTGGCGTGGGTGCTGTCCGATCTGTTTCGCGATGTCAGCGATGTCGGCGATCTCAGCGCTACGCAAGGAGGCCTGGACGCCTGGCTGGCGCACTTCGGAATTGCGAGCATCCAGCGCCACAACGCGGTTTCGGATGCCTATGTCATCGCCAAGTTGTTACAGATAGCCATTGCCCGCGCGGCGCGCAAAGGTTTCGATTCCCCGGGCAGTTTGCTTGAGCTTGAGAAGGCGCGTCGCCATCTACACCAGAGCGGGTAGAGGAGCGAGACACGATGGCCGACTACACTGCCTCGTTGCGCCGCTATTACGTTGCTTATACCGCCGGGTTCTTCCTTTTCATCCTGGCGCTGGCAGTGCTCGAACGTTACGGCATGCCGCCGCGCTGGATTGGCTACTCGTTTCTTTTTCTGACCATCTTTCTTTACGCAACGATTGGCGTCCTGGCGCGTACCGCCAGCGTTTCAGAGTACTACGTCGCTGGCCGACGCGTGCCGGCGGTATTCAACGGGATGGCTACCGGCGCCGACTGGATGAGTTCAGCATCCTTCATGGGCCTGGCCGGGACACTCTACCTGTCGGGCTATCAGGGGCTGGCGTATGTGTTGGGATGGACCGGCGGCTACGTTCTTGTTGCCTTGCTGCTGGCCCCCTATCTCCGTCGTTTCGGGCAATACACGATCCCTGATTTCCTCGCCGCTCGTTATGGCGGCAACACCGCACGGCTGGTCGGTGTCTTTGCCACCGTGCTGGCATCGTTCGTCTATGTCGTTGCGCAGGTTTATGCGGTGGGCTTGATCACCAGCCGCTTTGTCGGCCTGCAGTTCGAGGTCGGGGTCTTCGTCGGCCTGGCCGGCATCCTGGTGTGCTCCTTCCTCGGTGGCATGCGCGCAGTAACCTGGACGCAGGTAGCCCAATACGTGATCCTGATCGTCGCCTATCTTGTTCCGGTGACCATCCTGTCGTACCAGGTCACCGGGATCCCGGTGCCTCAACTGACCTACGGCCTGGCCTTGGAGAAGGTGCAGTTGCTTGAGGAGAAGATCTTCCACGACCCCGCCGAGGTCAATGCGCGCCGTCTTTTTCGCGAACGTGCGGATGGCTATTACGAACGCATTGTGACTCTTCCCGGCTCTCTCGAAGATGAAAGGCAGCGTCTGTCGGTGCTGATCAACACGCTGAAGAGCGACAACGCGCAAATGCGTGAGGTGGCGGCGATCGAGCGGCAGCGCCGGGAGTTGCCAACGAGCAGCGAAGCCGCCCGCAGCTATTGGGACACCCTGATGCGCCAGGCCGCCCAGCGGGGGGCAGAACCCGAGCAGCACGTGACGCCCTATCCGGGGCCGGGCGAGGCGGTGAGCGACACGGCGCGCCTGAATTTCCTCACCCTGGTGTTCTGTCTGATGGTCGGTACAGCGGCACTGCCACACGTACTGACCCGCTACTACACCACTCCCAGCGTACGAGAGGCGCGCAGTTCCGTCTTCTGGTCGCTACTGTTCATTCTGGCGCTCTATCTGACGGCTCCGGCCTATGCCGTTTTTGTCAAGTACGAGGTCTACTCAACGCTGGTAGGTTCTTCGCTAGCTGACTTGCCGGTCTGGGTCAGCGCATGGGGCAAGATCGGTCTGGTGTCGATCGAGGATGTCAATGGCGACGGGATTCTCCAGCTCGCTGAACTGGCGCTCAATCCGGACGTGATTCTGCTCGCCACGCCTGAAATCGCCGGCCTACCGTACGTCATTTCCGGCCTGGTTGCTGCCGGTGCGCTCGCTGCTGCCCTGTCGACCGCCGACGGGCTGTTGCTGACCATTGCCAGTGCCTTGTCGCATGACGTCTATTACAAGGTCTACCGTCCTCAAGCGACCACGCAGTGGCGCTTGGTGGTTTCCAAGTCCTTGTTGCTGGTCGTTGCGGTACTCGCGGCTACCGTCGCCGCACAGAAGCCGGCGACGATTCTATTCATGGTGGCCTGGGCGTTCTCGCTCGCCGGCTCGGCTTTCTTTCCAGCCCTGTTTCTGGGTATCTTCTGGAAGAGAGCGAATGCCGCGGGCGCGGTGAGTGGTATGGCGATCGGTCTCTTGGTGACCATCTACTACATGGTCCGGGTCCAGTTTGACACTATTCCGTGGCTTGGCATCCACGGCGTTGGCATGGAGCCATGGCTAGGCATTCAATCTACTTCGGCCGGGGTGTGGGGCGTTGCCGCCGGGTTCGTGACGATCATCGTGGTCAGTCTTCTTGGCCAGCCACCGAGCAAGGAAACGCAGGACTTTGTCGAGAGTGTTCGCTACCCGGAGCTTGACGGCTCGTGACGCCGCAGGACTACTGGCGGCGCAACCTCATGATGACGGCCTTGCTGTTAACCCTCTGGTTTGTGGTTACGTTTATCGTCAGTTACTTTGCCCGAGACCTGGCCGGTATCTCTGTTCTCGGCTTTCCGCTCGGCTTTTACATGGGCGCCCAGGGGGCACCGCTGATCTATCTGCTGATCATCTGGTGGTACGCGAGGTATATGAACCATCTCGACCAGGAGTACGGGGTGGACGACAGCGAGAGTGACGATTGACGCCTGGGGCGACCCGATCAGCAGTTGGGCTGGTTAGCGTTTGGCGCTCTGCGGCTCGGTGAACTCAGGACGAGACGGCTTCACGCACGGCAGCGGCCAGTTTCTCGGCGGCTTTGGCGACGGTCGCCGAGTCCTGGCCCTCAACCATCACGCGCAGCAGCGGCTCCGTCCCTGAAGCCCGCAGCAGTACTCGACCACTGCCATTGAGTTCGCTTTCCACTTCACGCTGGGCAGAGCCGATCAAGGGATGGCCTTGCCACGGAAAGCCCTTGCTCAGGGCCACGTTGATCAGCCGCTGGGGATAAAGCGTCAGATCTCCCAGGAGTTGTTGCAGATCTCCTCCCGCTTCGCGCAGTGCGGACAGGACCTGCAGGGCGGAGACGATGCCATCGCCGGTCGTGTGCCTGTCGAGGCAAAGAATGTGACCGGAGTTCTCACCGCCATACAACCAGCCTTTCTGCCGCAGCATGTCCATCACGTAGCGGTCACCGACGGCGGCACGGACGAAAGGGACTTTGAAGTCGGCGAGCGCGTGCTCAAAGGCGAGATTGGTCATCAAGGTGCCGACGACGCCCGCCACCGCGCCTTGTCGAAGACGACTGCGGACGATGGCAAACAGCAGTTGATCGCCATCGTAAATGTTGCCCTGGGAATCGACCATCATCACCCGGTCAGCGTCGCCATCGAGCGCGATCCCGATGTCGGCGCCCTGCGCCAGGACAGCTTCGCGCAAGGCGCCAGGTGCCGTCGCACCGACGTCCTGGTTGATGTTCAGTCCGTTGGGATCGGTGCCGATGGTGCTTACTTCAGCGCCCAGTTCGTGGAATACATGCGGCGCGATGTGGTATGCGGCTCCGTGGGCACAATCGACGACGATCTTCAGCCCACGCAAATCGTGTTCGAATGGAAAAGTGCTTTTGCAGAACTCGATATACCGACCATCGGCGTCGTCGATTCGCCGCGCGCGGCCGAGACCGGCGGAAGGGACGCAGGTCAGCGGCTCGTCCAGCGAGGCCTCGATCTCGGACTCCAGATCATCGGCCAGCTTGGTGCCCCGGGCCGAGAAAAATTTGATACCATTGTCGTAGTACGGGTTATGCGACGCAGAAATCACGATTCCCGCCTGCAGGCGCAAGGCACGCGTAAGGTAAGCGATGGCTGGCGTCGGCATCGGCCCGACCAGGCAGACATCGACTCCTGCTGCCGAAAAACCCGCTTCGAGCGCTGCCTCCAGCATGTAGCCGGAGATTCGCGTGTCCTTGCCAATCAGGACGGCTGGACGCTCGCCCGCCTTGACATGGCTGCGTGCCGCTTCACGGGCCGCGAGAACCCTCCCTGTGGCATGACCGAGACGCATCACAAAATCGGGGGTAATCGGAACTTCCCCCACCCTCCCGCGGATGCCGTCCGTACCAAAATACCTTCTTGTCACGATTTCTCTCTCCCCTGAGTCGCAGAGCAATGGATGTCTGTCGAACCCCCGCTATTCTACGCAAACGCCGGCCCCGGCGCAGCCAAGATGCCCTGCAAATCCATCAATCCAGCTCAACGGCATTCCGGATGGCCAAGGCATCGCGCGTCTCTGCGACATCGTGCACGCGCACAATACGCGCACCGCGTTGCACGGCGAGCACGGCGGCGGCAAGGCTGGCGGCAAGTCGCTGGTCGACCGCACGCGAGGTCACGGCGCCGAGCATCGACTTCCTCGACATCCCGGCCAGCAGGGGTAGTCCGGCAACCGAGACTTGTGCGAGCCGCCGGAGAAGCTCCAGGTTGTGCGCCAGCGTTTTGCCGAAGCCGAAACCTGGATCGAGCACCAAGCGATCGCTGGCTATCCCCGCCGATCTGGCCATCGCCACTCGGCCACGGAGGAAGGCCTGCACCTCAACGACGACGTCCGCGTAGGTCGGACTGCTCTGCATGCTCAGTGGCTCGCCCTGCATGTGCATCAGACAGACCGCACAGTCGCTGTCCGCCACCGCCGCGAGGGCACCAGGAATGCGTAGCGCGTAGATGTCATTGATCATTGAAGCGCCATGGGCCAGCGCCACGCGCATCGCTTCGGGCTTGTAGGTATCGACAGAAATGGGTATGCCGCAGTCGCCAAGCCCTTCGAGTACCGGCAGCAGGCGGCGCAGTTCCTCGCTGACCGAGGTCGGAGTAGCGCCCGGCCTGGACGACTCGGCGCCGATGTCGAGCAGATCAGCACCCGCGGCGATCTGCCGGTGAGCTTGCCGGATCGCCCTAGCGGTGTCGCTCGCCAGACCGTCACCCGAGAACGAATCCGGAGTCAGATTGACGACGCCCATGATCAATGGGCGTGAAAGTGAGAGTTGAAACCTCCCGCAACGAAGCATCGGCTCAGCGTTACGACCGCCGGACGGGGCCTGCAGCCTACGACCCGACGCTTCTGCGCGTACCGTCAGGCCGGCGCCGTGGCACTGGGCGCCGCATCCGGCCCATTGTTGTCCAGCTTGCTTGAAGACTTCGACTGTGGTTGCTTCGGCGGGCGAGGTGGCTTGCCGTCCATGATGTCGTTGATCTGGTCGCTGTCGATGGTCTCCAGTTCAAGGAGCGCAGCCGCCATCGCTTCGACCTTGTCGCGATGCTTTTCGAGGAGCGTCCGTGCCAAGCCGTATTGCTCGTCGATGATTCGCCGGATTTCGGCGTCAACTTTCTCCATCGTCGCTTCGGACATGTTCTTGTGCGTTGTCACCGAGCGTCCGAGGAAAACCTCGCCCTCGTTTTCCCCATAAACCATCGGACCGAGCGCATCGGACATGCCGTAGCGGGTGACCATGTCACGCGCCATTTGTGTGGCTCGCTCGAAGTCATTCGACGCGCCAGTGGTCATCTGGTTCATGAAAAGTTCTTCCGCAATGCGCCCCCCGAACAGGACCGCAATCCGGCTCATCAGATAGATACGATCGTAAGCGTAGCGATCCTCTTCCGGCAGTTGCATGGTCAGGCCAAGCGCTCGCCCGCGCGGAATGATGGTCACCTTGTGTACCGGATCGGACTTCGGCATCAGCTTGGCGACAACCGCATGCCCGGACTCGTGGAACGCCGTATTTCGTCTCTCGTCTTCGTTCATGACCATGCTGCGACGCTCGGCACCCATCATGATCTTGTCTTTGGCCTTCTCGAAGTCTTCCATGTCGACCAGGCGTTTGTTTCCCCGGGCGGCAAACAAAGCTGCCTCGTTAACCAGATTCGCGAGGTCGGCACCCGAAAATCCGGGTGTGCCGCGAGCAATGATATCGGCCTTGACGTCAGGTGACAGCGGCACCTTGCGCATGTGCACCACCAGAATCTGCTCGCGACCACGGATGTCCGGCAGCGGCACGACGACCTGGCGGTCGAAACGGCCCGGACGCATCAGCGCCGGATCGAGCACATCGGGACGGTTGGTCGCTGCGATGACGATGACCCCGACGCTGGCTTCGAAGCCATCCATCTCGACCAGCATCTGGTTGAGCGTCTGCTCGCGCTCGTCGTTGCCGCCGCCAAGGCCGGCTCCGCGCTGACGACCGACCGCATCCAGCTCATCGATGAAAATGATGCATGGTGCATGCTTCTTGGCATTCTCGAACATGTCGCGGACGCGAGCCGCGCCGACGCCGACGAACATCTCGACAAAGTCGGAACCGGAGATCGAGAAAAAAGGCACCTTGGCCTCGCCGGCAATCGCCTTGGCCAGCAGCGTCTTGCCGGTTCCCGGGTTGCCGACGAGCAGAACGCCTTTCGGGATACGGCCACCGAGCTTCTGGAACTTCGACGGATCGCGCAGGAAGTCGACCAGTTCGGAGACTTCTTCCTTGGCCTCATCGCAACCGGCCACATCGGCAAAGGTGATCGTATTGGTAGATTCGTCGAGCAGTCGTGCCTTGCTCTTGCCGAACGAGAAAGCACCGCCGCGGCCACCTCCCTGCATCTGGCGCATGAAGAAAACCCAGACGCCGATCAAGAGCAGCATCGGGAACCAGCTTACGAAGATGCTCATTAGAAACGACTGCTCTTCCTCGGGCTTGGCTTCGATCTTCACACCGTGTTTCAAAAGATCAGAAACCATCCACAGATCAGGGGGTGCGTAGCTGGTCAGCTTGCGCCCGTCGGTGGTCGTTGCTTTGAGCACGCGCCCCTCGATTACCACCTTGGCGATTGTTCCCTTGCCCACTTCCTCGATGAATTGCGAGTATTCCATCGACGATTGGGCGACCTGACGCGTATTGAACTGGTTGAAAACGGTCATCAGGACGAGACCAATAACCAACCAGATGGCCAGATTCTTGAACATATTATTCAATGCTTTACCTCTTCTACGTTGCCTGGCCCGGGAAGCCTCCAGAAGCCTTGCTGTTTACCACGAAATCAGCATTCTAAACTGATTCACACTTGCTGAATCAAACACGATGCCACAGATCAGATCAAGTCTTCAAGGTCTTGCCCAATAAATAGATTTCCGGGCTGCGATCACGCGAGGCATCCGGTTTGCGCGAGGCAACGGTTTTGAAGGTCTTGCGCATTTCCTGCAGAAAATCATTGAAGCCTTGGCCCTGGAACACTTTGACCAAAAAAGACCCGTCGGGTTTCAACCACTGGCAGGCAAATGCCAGACCCAGCTCGGCGAGATGCATGCACCGGGCCTGGTCGCAGACCGAGATACCCGACAGGTTGGGCGACATGTCGGAAAGAACAAGCCCTGCCTTTTGGCCGGCAAGCAATGTTTCCAGTTGCAGGAGCACTTCCGGGTCACGAAAGTCACCTTGCAGGAAGGTCACGCCCCGCAGCGGTTCCATGGCCAGCAGGTCAACGGCAATGACCTCTCCGCGGCCCTGCATTCGCCTGGCGGCGACCTGCGACCAGCCACCGGGGGTCGCTCCCAGGTCAACGACAACGTCGCCTGCGCGTATCAGATGGTCCCGGTCGTCGATATCCATCAGCTTGTACGATGCACGCGAACGATAACCTTCTGCTCTGGCCCGCTGCACATAGGCGTCGTTGACATGCTCCCGCAACCACGCATTGCTCGATCTGCTTCGATTCATTGGCTGAAACCCGCTAAAATGCGTTTCTCACGAAAAGGTGCCCTGCATGCTCAATCTTAGCTCCGACGAGCGCCGTACCCTGCGCGCACGTGCCCATTCCCTGCATCCCGTGGTCTCGATCAGCCAGAGCGGTCTCTCGGAATCGGTCGTCAGGGAGATCAATGCCAACCTCGCCAGCCACGGACTGATCAAGATTCGTGTATATGACGACGACCGGCAAGCCCGCGAACAGTACCTTACCTCGCTGTGCGAGCGGCTTGATGCGGCGCCGGTTCAGCATATCGGCAAGCTACTGGTGATCTGGCGTCCGCAGCCCGATGATCAGGCACAGGGCGCCAGGCACCGCTTTGTGAGACGCGCTGAGCCGCGGCGCAGCAAGCGTAGTTTCCAGGGAGGTTCCGATCGCTGATCACGGCGATGCGCCAACTACCCTCCCCGCTGTTCCCCGTAGGCGGGCTTACTTTGTGCCTCGCCCGCGGCCGATCACCAGCACCAAGCCGAGCAGGCTTTGAACCAGGTAGAGAATACTGGAAACGCCATGCCAGGTGGCGAAGCGGCTGCGCAACACGCTCTCCATCACTTCTCGCGGCAAGGCGTCGGCTTTCAGTTGGGCTAACAGGGGCTGAATCCCGAACAGACCGACGACGGTGAGCAGCAGCATCAGGACGAGCAGCCAGAAGTTTCGGCGCCGCAGGGCCGCTGAACCGATGCGCAGCACCACGAAGAGCAACAGATAGGTCGCGCAGGCCAGGCCAACCCAGCCGATCAATTCGAACAACCTGCCGGCAAGAAAGCCAGCCAACTGGCGGTCGCTGCTCAGCGCAAGGAACAAGGTCGGCGCGACGAGATAACCGATCGCCCACAAGCCCCCGACCCACAGGGTCAGCGCCACGTCGTAGAGTGCGTCCGCGAGGCGTTGCATGGCCAAGGGGCTTCAGTGTTCTATTGGTAGGACACCGCGATCACTTCGTACTCGCGAACGCCGCCGGGGGCCTGAACCTCGGCGACGTCGCCGGCGAACTTGCCGATCAGGGCGCGAGCGATCGGCGAGTTGATCGAAATCTTGCCCGCCTTGATATCGGCTTCATCTTCGCCAACGATCTGGTAGCTCACGCGGGCACCCGTTTCCTGGTCCTCGAGATCCAGCGTAGCCCCGAAAACGCAACGCCCGTCGGCGTCGAGCAGCTTGGGGTCGATGATCTGGGCATTGGCGAGTTTGCTCTCGACCTCCTTGATGCGTCCTTCGACGAAGCCCTGTCTTTCCTTGGCAGCATCGTACTCGGCGTTCTCCGACAGGTCGCCGTGTGAGCGCGCTTCGGCAATCGCCGCGATTGTGCGCGGGCGCTCCACGGTCTTCATGTAATGCAGTTCGGCGCGAAGTTTTTCCGCGCCATTGACGGTCAGAGGTATTTTGCTCATATCACTCGTTGCCAACGACCCGCCGCCGCCACCGCCACCAGGTGAGCGGCGAGCGCCGTCGGTTGCATGGTTAACTAACTCAATTCGGCGTGCAGGTCCTGTATTGAATACACAACCAACTCGCCGCGGTTCTTGATCCCCGCCGTGGCGGCTTCCGCACCCCAGATCGTGGTGTAGATCGTTACCCGTGCCGCCAGCCCGGAGGTGCGTATCGAGCGTGAATCGCTGATCGCCTTGCGCTTCTCGTCTACCGTGTTGATGATCAGGACAATCTCGTTATTCTTGATCATGTCGACCACATGCGGGCGGCCCTCGGTCACTTTGTTGACCGGCGTGACGGCAATTCCCGCCGCCGCAATGGCCGCGGCGGTACCGCGCGTGGCCAGGATCGAGAAGCCGGCGGCGCGCAGATCGCGGGCGATGGCCACCGCTTTCTGCTTGTCCGATTCCTTGACGCTGATGAACACCTGGCCTGAACTGGGCAGGCGCACGGTGGCCGCCATCTGGCTCTTGACGAAGGCCTCGGAAAAGCTCAGGCCGATACCCATCACCTCGCCGGTCGATTTCATTTCGGGGCCGAGAATGGTATCGACCCCGCGGAACTTGGCGAACGGAAAAACGGCTTCCTTGACCGAAAAATAATGCGGGATGACTTCCCTGGTCACCCCCTGGCTGGCCAGTGACTGCCCGACCATGCAGCGAGCGGCAATCTTTGCCAGTTGCAGGCCGGTCGCCTTCGAGACAAAGGGGACCGTACGTGAAGCGCGCGGGTTGACTTCCAGGACAAAGACGACGCCGTTCTGGATCGCGAACTGGACGTTCATCAACCCGCAGACATTCAAACCCCTGGCCATCAGCCGCGTCTGCCGGCGTAGTTCGTCCTGCAGTTCGGACGACAGCGAATACGGCGGCAGCGAACACGCCGAGTCCCCCGAATGAACCCCTGCCTGTTCGATGTGCTCCATCACGCCGCCGATGAGCACGTCGTTGCCGTCACAAAGGGCATCCACGTCCACTTCAATGGCGTCGTTCAGGAAGCGGTCGAGCAACACCGGCGAGTCGTTGGACACCTTGACCGCCTCGCGCATGTAGCGCTCGAGGTCGCGCGGGTCATGAACGATCTCCATCGCCCGGCCGCCGAGAACGTACGATGGACGAACGACCAGCGGATAGCCGATTTCGGCCGCCAGGCGCAAGGCGTCAGGCTCGGTGCGCGCGGTACGGTTCGACGGCTGCTTGAGACCGAGATCCTGCAACAGCTTCTGGAATCGCTCACGGTCCTCGGCGGCGTCAATCATGTCCGGGCTGGTACCGATGATAGTCACCCCATTGGCTTCGAGGTCGCGCGCCAGCTTTAGCGGCGTCTGGCCGCCGTACTGGACGATGACGCCAATCGGTTTCTCGACGGCGACGATTTCCAGCACGTCTTCGAGCGTCAGCGGTTCGAAGTAGAGGCGATCCGAGGTGTCGTAGTCGGTGGACACGGTTTCCGGATTGCAGTTGACCATGATCGTCTCGTAACCGTCTTCGCGCAGCGCCAGTGCCGCATGCACGCAGCAGTAGTCGAACTCGATTCCCTGGCCGATGCGGTTCGGGCCGCCGCCCAGGACCATGATCTTCCTGCGCTCGCTGGGATTCGCCTCACACTCTTCTTCGTAGGTCGAGTACATGTACGCGGTATCGGTCGCGAACTCGGCGGCGCAGGTGTCAACACGCTTGTAGACCGGGCGGACTGCCAAAGCGTGGCGACGCTCGCGAACTGCCGTCTGCGTGGTTCTCATCAGTGTCGCCAGGCGTTTGTCGGAGAAGCCGGCACGCTTCAAGTGCCGGATTTCGTCGCGCGACAGCGAAGCGAGCGGCCGACTCCGGATTCGTTCGGCCTTCTGGTAGAGGTCCTCGATCTGCGCGAGGAACCAGGGGTCGATCGCCGTCAGGCGCTGAATCTCTTCGAGGTGCAGACCGATACGGAAGGCGTCGGCGATGTACCAGATCCGTTCGGGGCGTGCTTCGCTCAAGGCCGTCTCGATTTCCTCGCGGTCAACGCTGATCTCGTCAAAGCCATCAACACCGATTTCCAGGCCGCGCAGCGCCTTTTGCAAGGACTCCTGGAAGGTCCGCCCGATGGCCATGACTTCGCCTACCGACTTCATCTGCGTGGTCAGTCGCGAATCAGCTTCCGGGAACTTCTCGAACGCGAAACGTGGCACCTTGGTGACCACGTAGTCGATCGACGGCTCGAACGAGGCCGGCGTCTTGCCACCGGTAATGTCGTTGGCCAGCTCATCCAGCGTATAACCCACCGCCAGCTTGGCGGCCACCTTGGCAATCGGGAAACCGGTCGCTTTCGAGGCCAGCGCTGACGAGCGCGAGACGCGTGGGTTCATCTCGATGACGATCATTCGCCCGTCGGTCGGGCAGATCGCGAACTGCACGTTCGAACCGCCGGTATCGACGCCGATCTCGCGCAGCACCGCCACCGAGGCGTCGCGCATGATCTGGTATTCCTTGTCGGTCAGCGTCTGCGCCGGTGCGACGGTGATCGAGTCGCCGGTATGGACGCCCATCGGATCGAGGTTTTCGATCGAGCAAACGATGATGCAGTTGTCGTTCCTGTCGCGAACGACTTCCATCTCGAATTCCTTCCAGCCGATCAGCGACTCCTCGATCAGTAGTTCGCTGGTCGGGCTGGCCTCCAGGCCGCGCTTGCAGATGTCGACAAACTCTTCCTGGTTGTAGGCGATGCCGCCACCCGAGCCGCCCATGGTGAACGATGGCCGGATGATCGACGGATAGCCGATCATCGCTTGCACCTGGAGGGCTTCCTCCATCGAGTGCGCGACCGCCGAACGAGCCGACGCGAGACCGATGGCGGTCATCGCCGTCTTGAACTTCTCGCGGTCTTCGGCCTTGTCGATGGCTTGCCTGGTGGCGCCGATCATCTCGACGCCAAACTGTTCGAGGACGCCGTGCCTGGCCAGATCGAGCGCACAGTTCAGGGCAGTCTGCCCGCCCATGGTTGGCAGCAACGCGTCGGGCCGCTCCCGGCTGATGATCTTTTCGACCACCCGCCAGGTAATCGGCTCGATGTAGGTCACATCGGCCATTTCCGGATCGGTCATGATCGTCGCCGGATTCGAGTTCACCAGGATCACCCGGTAGCCCTCTTCGCGCAGTGCCTTGCAGGCTTGCGCACCGGAGTAATCGAACTCGCACGCCTGGCCGATGACGATCGGGCCGGCACCAATAATGAGGATGCTCTTGAGGTCTGTGCGCTTAGGCATGTGGCGCCTTCTGGTCTTGCATCATCTGGACAAAGCGATCGAACAGGTAGGCGATGTCGTGCGGCCCCGGGCTCGCTTCCGGGTGGCCCTGGAACGAAAAAGCCGGCACGTCGCGCCGGGCAACGCCCTGCAGTGAGCCGTCGAAGAGCGAAACGTGCGTCGTCAGCAGATTGTCGGGCAAGGTTTCACTGTCCACCGCAAAGCCGTGGTTCTGGCTGGTGATCAGCACCTGGCCGGTCTGCAGATCCTTGACCGGGTGGTTGGCACCGTGATGGCCGAACTTCATTTTCAGCGTCCGGGCGCCGGAGGCCAGTGCCAAGAGCTGGTGACCCAGGCAGATGCCGAAGGTCGGCACTCCTTCAGCAAGCAGTTCGCGGATGGCCCTGATGGCGTAGCCGCAAGGCTCCGGATCGCCGGGGCCGTTCGACAGAAAGACACCGTCCGGGTGCTGCGCGAGGACTTCGGCGGCGCTCGTCTGGGCCGGCACGACGGTCACCTTGCAGCCGCGCGCCGCCAACATGCGCAGAATGTGGTGTTTGATGCCGAAGTCGTAGGCCACTACATGCCACCGCGCGGCGGGCGCTGCGCGATATCCGCCGATGGTCCATTCACCGCCGGTCCAGTCATAGGGTGCAGCGACGCTGACCACCTTGGCCAGATCCATTCCGGTGAGACCGGGGAAGGCACGCGCTTCGGCGACGGCGCGATGGTCATCGACCTCGACGGCCATCAGGCAACCCGCCTGGGCGCCTTTTTCCCGCAGGATGCGGGTGAGTTTGCGGGTATCGATGCCGGCGATGGCCACGATGCCATGCTGATGCAGATACTCGGCCAGAGTTTCCTGCCGACGCCAGCTCTCGGCACGAATCGGCAGGTCGCGAATGACCAGGCCGGCGGCATAATTGCCGCGCGATTCGAAGTCTTCGGCATTGCAACCGACGTTGCCGATGTGCGGATAGGTGAGAGTGACGATCTGGCGGCAATACGAAGGATCGGTCAGGATCTCCTGGTAGCCGGTCATTGCGGTATTGAAAACGACCTCCCCGCTGGTACTGCCTCCAGCGCCGATCGCTTGGCCACGGAAAATCGTGCCATCGGCCAGGGCGAGAATCGCGGGAGGAAGAGTGGGTAGCAAGGACACAAAAAGACTCCTGTGGATGCTGCGGATGAATACTCGCCGGTCAGGGCTTCAGAGACGAAAAAGCGGGACGGGCGCGCAGCCGTCCCGCTTCGATCCATGCAAACCGCGGGATTATACCGGAGCACAGCTCATTTTGGGCTTATTCCACGCACCCACGAACCCCTGCACCGTGCTGTAGCCACTAGCCGTATGGCGAGCACTCCTATCGGCGTCGCTTGCCCAACTCGGCCGGAATCGCACTTGTCCCCAGCACCTTGGCCAACAACGCGGGTCGCGTACCGACGCCGATCCGGTGATAGATCTCCTGGAGGTAGTCCTTTACCGTTTGCTCGGCAAGGCAGATGGTGTCGGCAATCTTGTCGTTGGCCAGGCCGCGCAGCGCCCAGGTCGCGACTTCCAACTGGCGTGGCGATAGCCCGAAAACCTCCAGCCGACGGACGAAATCGGTCCGCTGTTGAAACGGCTGCAGGACGACGACCGTCGCTCCCCCCCAGGCCGACCTCTGTCGCATTGCCGCTGACCAGCGCTCGACCGGGCCGGCATCCGCCTGAGGCTGATCGACCCCATTCGCCGCTTCCGCCACTGCGAAGCGGCACAGCAGACTGGTCGTTGCCCACGGCACCCGGCTGAGGCGAAAGTATTGCCACGCGAGTTTGATGACTGCCGCACCCTGCGTCGGCAGCGCTGCGCATAGCGCTGCCGGCGGCGTCGTGCCCAGAAAGCGCTGGGCTGGGGCATTGAGGTACAGGGCCTGTCCTGCGCTGCCAAACACCAGTATCCCCGTTTCGGCGCGTCGCGTCGGATCGCTCACCTGGCGACGCAGGTGGATCGCCCGCGCCAGGTGCGGGCCGACGCAGTCGAGCAGCGCCTGCTCGTCGGCGCTGAAATCGCGCTCGTGTCTTTGCCGGTGTACGCTGAAGACGGCAACGGGTTGTTGTGCCAGGCCGGTGAGTATGCCAAGCGCGTGATGGTAGGGTACTTGCCGCAAGAACGTACTGAACTCGCTGCGCCCGACATCGCCGGTAGTGATCACGTCCGAGAAGCGCATGGTGCGATTGAGCAGTGCCGGGCCCGGCTGCTGCTGCACGAAGGGATCCAGTGGCGCATAGTGCGCAAGATAGGTTTCCATGTCCGCGGCACTGCAATCGAAGCACAGCCCCGGCTGCAGTTCCAGCGTCTCCGGGTTCACCGGCATGAAGACCCCGCTCGCAAACGACATCAATTCGCGCAGCGCCGTGAACACCGAGCGCACCATCTCGCCGTCGTCGCTCGCCGCGTAGGCCATCTCGATGATCTGCAGCAGCCGCTCGCCTTGACCGTACGATCTGTTCATCGCTCTTCCCCCTACAGAGAGTCGCCCGGGCCACTGATATAACGGTGGCCGTCCGCAAGAACACTACTTTTGTAGGATAGACCATGCTGGTATCTGGGCATAGTATTTTTGCGACCACAAGAATCTTCAGGCCATGCCGAAATCTGCTGCCTGTTGTTCTCACCGTTCACTTGGAAAATGGGGGCCCGCCATGCTTGACGTATCGGTACAGAAAGCGCTTCAGGAAGTCTTCATCCTTGCCACTGGCCGGGGTGCAAACAGTAACGAGATGGAGATGCTGGGCGGCTGGTCGGGCTCGAATGGCGACTGGGCGCCGCTGATCGACGTGGTCAACGCCTACATGACTGATCAGGCTGCTGCACACGGTACGGCCGCGACCTTCCAGACGCTGGCCCTGAACGGCCTCGGCCTGACCTTGAGCGACAGCGACGCCGCCGGGCTCGCGCCGCTGATTGATTCGGGACAAATGAAGTGGGCGGACGTTTTTGTCATCGTGATGAACTGGACCGATGAGCTCGGCCAAACGCTCGACAACCGTGCCGAAGCAGCGCATCAATTCCTGGCCGACCTGTCTACCGCAGGAAAGAGCGCCTACTTTACAGGTTCCCCCGTCAATGACGCCGTCCACAATCTACTTCAGGGAATCAGCGACAGCGCGCAGAGTCTTGCCACCGGCGAAAAGGGTCTGGAAGCGCTGACTACCCGTCTGTCGGCAAGCGGCATCAAAACCTCGGTTGTCGATGGGTACATCGCCGGCGCCACCGTGTTTGTCGATGCCAATGGCGATGGAAAGTTCAGCACTGGCGAGTTTTCCACCACCACCGATGCGTCCGGCAACTTCCTCCTGCCTGCGACGACTAGTGGCGGCACGCTGATCGCCAATGGCGGCGTCGACATCCTGACCGGCAAGGAATTCCATGGTGCTTTCACCGCTCCGTCGGGTTCCACCGTGGTGAATCCGCTGACGACCCTAATCGAGAACCTGGTGGCGGGCGGCGCGAGCGTCGCCGGCGCCGCCGCGTCGGTTCAGCAGGCGCTCGGTTTGCCGGTCGACATCAACCTGCTTTCCTACGACCCCATCGCTGTGCTCGCCGACGCCAACGCCACTACGCAGGACAAGGCAGCCGCGCTGCTCGTCGAGCGGGCCGCGCTGAAGGTGGCCAACATCATCGCCATCGCCGGCAGCGCGATTAACGCCAGCAGCGCCAACATCGACCTGCTGGCCGCCACCGGCGCCGTCACCCAGGCGCTTGCCGCTGCGATGACGGGCGGGAAGGCAATCGATCTGGCTGACCATGCACTGCTCACCGACCGGATTCAGGTGGCCATTGCCACCGCTGGCGCCAGTAGCCTGATTGACCAGGCGAGCGACATCGCCAGCCTCATCGCCGGCAGCAACCACGCGGCCGAGGGGGCCGCCGACATCCGGACTCTGGCGCAAAGCGCCGTGATCGCGCAAGGAAACGCACTGGACGCGCTGGTGCAGGCGATCGAAGGTGGCCAGGGCCTGGCGGGCGTGCTCGCCAGTTTCACCGGCAAGGCGCTGACCGACGCCATCCACACAGCGGAAGTGGGCGAAATCGTTCACGGACAGCAGGTCCCTGGACCGGGACCTGATCCAGTGCCCGAGCCAGGACCGGGACCTGATCCCGTGCCCGAGCCAGGACCGGGACCTGATCCCGTGCCCGAGCCGGGACCGGGACCTGATCCGGTGCCCGAGCCGGGACCTGTGCCTGATCCGGCGCCGACGCTTACAGGGTCCCATCCATCGGACAACGGAACGATGGAGTTCGATCAGGGCCTGTCGCTGGGGTTCTCCGAGAGTATCTACGCCGGCACCGGAACCCTCCGGCTGTACCAGGCGAACGGCAGCCTCGTGGAAAGCTTCGATGTCGCTACCGGAATGGGAGGGGCGGGCGGGACGGTCGCCTTCTGGAACTTCCCTGGGAAAGGCGGGAACATCTATGTGAATCCCGGCGCCGACTTGCTGCCAGGAACCGACTACTACCTTCAGATCGACCCGACTGCGCTGAAGGACAGTACCGACCACAGCTATGCCGGCATTAGTGACAATACGACCCTGAACTTCAAGGCGGTCGACTCGGTACCAACGCTCTCCGGGTCCGACCCGTCAGACAACGGGACCATGGAGTTCGATCGGAACCTGTCGCTGTGGTTCTCCGAGAACATCCACGCGGGTACCGGCACCCTCCGGCTGTACCAAGCCGACGGCACCCCGGTAGAAAGCTTCGATGTCGCTACCGGTTTGGGAGGGGCAGGCGGTTCGCTCAGCTTCAACGGCTCGTCGGTCGATATTAACCCCAAGGGCGACCTGCTGCCGGGAACCGACTACTACCTTCAGATCGACCCGACTGCGCTGAAGGACAGTACCGACCACAGCTATGCCGGCATCAGTGACAATACGACCCTGAACTTCAAGGCGGTCGACTCGGTGCCAACGCTCTCCTGGTCCGACCCGTCAGACAACGGGACCCTGGAGTTCAATCGGGACATCGGCCTGCATTTCTCAGAGAACATCCACGCCGGCACCGGCACCATCCGGCTGTACCAGGCGGACGGCACAGTGGTAGAAAGCTTCGATGTCGCGACCGGAATTGGAGGTGCAGGCGGCTCGGTCATGTTCCAAGGCTTGAGCGTCGCTGTTAATCCCCAAGCCGACCTGCTGCCGGGAACCGACTACTACCTTCAGATCGACCCGACTGCGCTGAAGGATAGTACCGACCACAGCTATGCCGGCATTAGCGACAATACGACCCTGAACTTCAAGGCTGTCGACTCGGTACCAACGCTCAACGGGTCCAACCCGTCAGACAACGGGACCATGGAGGTCGATCAGAGCCTGTCATTGTACTTCTCCGAGAACATCCACGCCGGCACCGGCACCATCCGGCTGTACCAGGCCGACGGGACCGTGGTGGAAAGCTTCAACGTCGCGACCGGAGTGGGGGAGGCAGGCGGTTCGCTCAGCTTCAACGGCAGTAGCGTACTCCTCAACCCCAAAGCCGACCTGCTGCCAGGAACCGACTACTACTGCGTATTTCACGCCATCGTGACCGGTGATTTCACCAAAGCGTGACCGGCGTTTCACGAGA
>NZ_FLQX01000097.1 GCF_900089955.1 Candidatus Accumulibacter aalborgensis
CCCTCTGTCTCAGCCTCGAACAGCTTGCGCCAAACAGGCTGAATCACCGCGCGACGTAACAGCCGCCCAGGAAGTGATGTCGAACTACACTAACCACCTGGCGCAAACGCCGGTCGATGCGCCATTCCGCCCGTTTGAGTGGCGCAAGGCAGCCCGATCCGCCCGGATATGGTTTCTTCATCCGCCGCACCGCAGCGGGGCGGCGTGAATCCTACGTTCCAGTGGGTGCGGCAGACCAACCCTCCCGTAGAAAGGATTAGCTCATGTCCAGCGACACCTCCACGCCGACCATCGTCTTCGACGTCAACGAGACCTTGCTCGATATCACTACCCTCGAACCGCTGTTTGAGCGTGTCTTCGGCGACCCCACCGTGCTGCGGGAGTGGTTCGCGCAACTGATTCTCTACTCGCAAACCATGACCCTGTCGGGTCTGTACACCGCCTTCGGCGAGCTGGGGGTGGGAAGCCTGCGCATGGTGGCGGCAACCCGCGGGATCACCATCGCCGATGGCGACGTCGATGAACTCAGGCAGCGGATGGGCACGATGCCGGCGCATCCAGACGTCGCTCCCGCGCTCACCCGGCTACGCGATGCGGGTTTCTGCCTCGTGACGCTGACCAACTCGCCAAGCAGCTTTTCGCCAACGCCGCTCGAACGCGCCGGGATCGGCGAATTCTTCGAGCGCGCCTTCAGTGTCGATGCTGTTCGCAAATTCAAGCCGGCACCCGAAACCTACCAGCACGTGGCCACCGAGCTGGGCGTCAAGACCTCGGACCTGTGCCTCGTCGCCTGTCATTTGTGGGATACGGTTGGCGCCCAGGCCGCCGGCTGTCATGGCGCCCTCCTTACACGTCCGCACAACGCGATCCTGCCCGCAGCCGGCGTTCCTGTCCCGGACTTTGTTGCATCGGAACTCGGCGACCTCGCCGATCAGATTGTTCGGCGCTGGAAGTCGCCGAGCCAGCATTCGCCGGCATGAGGCATTTCGTTGAGATCGCCGTGGCAGCGGCTACCACGTCATCGATTCTGATTTTCGCGCTGAAGGTATCAGCGAAGTAACGGGGTCAGCAGGGTGCACGGGGAACTGTAATACGGCCACGCATTTTCTTCCTCGTGCCTACCTGAAAGTATTCACAGCACTCTTCAAGTCAACCGAATTTCAACTGCGCTTCAGGCGTTCGCGCTGCGGCTCCAGTTTCCCCAGTGTAGCGATGAAGTCGTCAAGGCGCTTCCTTTCCTGGGCGACCACCGCTGCCGGAGCGCGGGCGACGAAGCTCTCGTTGGACAGTTTGGTGCGCGCTTTGCCGACCTCACCCTGCAAGCGGGCGATTTCCTTGTCCAGTCGTTCGCCTTCGACGGCGAGGTCGATCTGGATCTGCAGCATCAGCCTGGTTTCGCCGACGATGGCGATCGGTGCGCTGGCATCGGTGGGTAGTTCGTCGACGACCTGTACCTCGCTGAGCTTGCAGAGCGCTTTGAGATAGGGGGCCAAGCCCTGCAGCAGCTCGCTGTTGCCGCTGGCCAGCAGCGGAACGCGCAGGGCCGGTGAGACGTTCATTTCGCCGCGCAGGTTGCGGCCGGCGTAGGCCAGATGCTTCAGTTGCTGAACGCTCGCTTCGCTGTCCGGGTCGATTTTCTCGGCCTGCGCCTCCGGATAAGCGGCGAGCATCACCGAGTCATGCGTCTTGCGGCCGGCAATCGGCGCCACCACCTGCCACAGTTCTTCGGTAATGAACGGCAGCAGCGGGTGTGCGAGACGCAGAACGGCCTCCAGAACGCGGGCCAGCGTCCGCCGTGTGGCGCGAACCTGCGGCTCATCGCCACTTTGCAGTTGCACCTTGGACAACTCGACGTACCAGTCGCAGAACTCATCCCATACGAACTCGTAGATCGCGCGGGCCAACAGGTCGAAGCGGTAGTCGGCGTAGTGCTGAGCGATCTCGGCTTCGCTTCGCTGCAGCTTGCTGACGATCCAGCGGTCGGCAAAGGAGAAGCTGAGTGCGCTTGAGCAGGTGTCAGGCGCGCAGGCGTCGAGGCCGAGGTCCTGGCCGGCGGTGTGCATCAGGACGAAGCGGCTGGCGTTCCACAGCTTGTTGCAGAAGTTGCGGTAGCCTTCGCAGCGACTGAGGTCGAACTTGATGTCGCGTCCAGGACTGGCCAGTGACAGGAAGGTGAAACGCAGGGCATCGGTGCCGAAAGCCGGAATTCCGGCGGGAAACTCGTGACGCGTGCGTTTCTCGATCTGTTCGGCCTGTTTGGGGTTCATCAGGCCGCTGGTGCGCTTGTCGATCAGGGCATCAAGGCCGATGCCGTCGATCAGGTCGATGGGGTCGAGAACGTTGCCTTTCGACTTGCTCATCTTCTGGCCTTCCGCATCGCGGATCAGGCCGTGCACGTAGACGTGCCGGAACGGGATTTTGCCGGTCAGGTGCCGGGTCATCATCACCATCCGCGCGACCCAGAAGAAGATGATGTCGAAACCGGTGACCAGCACCGTTGACGGCAGGTAGAGGTCGAGTGCCGGGTTCGATGTGCGCGGGTAGTCTGGCGTCCAGTCGAGCGTCGAGAACGGCCACAAGGCCGACGAGTACCAGGTGTCGAGGACGTCGGGGTCACGCATCAGCGGGCCGTTGTAGCCCTGTGCGGCGGCTTCGGCGTGGGCTTCGGCTTCGTCATGGGCGACGAAGGTTTGCCCACCTTCGCCGTACCAGGCCGGAATCTGATGGCCCCACCACAGTTGACGCGAGATACACCAGTCCTGGATGTTGTTCAGCCATTGGTTGTAGGTGTTGACCCAGTTCTCGGGGAAGAAGCGGATCTCGCCGGCAGCCACACAGCTCAGCGCCTTGCCGGCAATGCTCGTTCCGTCGGCGGTGACTTTGCTCATCGCAACAAACCACTGGTCGGTGAGCATCGGCTCGATGACGACGCCCGTACGGTCACCGCGCGGCACTTTCAGCGTGTGGGGCTCGACCTTGTCAAGCAGGCCTTCCTGTTCGAGGTCGGCGACGACCTGTCGGCGCGCGTCGAAGCGATCCATTCCCTGATAACACGCCGGCGCGTTGTCGTTGATCCTGGCGTCGAGCGTCAGGATGGGGATCATCGGCAGCTTGTGACGCTGAGCGACAGCGTAGTCGTTGAAGTCGTGCGCTGGCGTCACCTTGACGCAGCCCGTACCAAATGCGAGGTCAACATAAGCGTCGGCGATGATCGGGATCTCGCGACCGCAGAGCGGCAGTCTGACCATTTTTCCCAGCAGGTGCCGGTAACGCTCGTCCTCCGGATGGACCATCACTGCCGTATCGCCGAGCATTGTTTCCGGGCGCGTCGTGGCGACGGTCAGCGTGGCGCTGCCGTCAGCCAGGGGGTAACGAATATGCCACAGGTACCCTTGCTCCTCTTCCTGCACCACTTCGAGGTCGGAGACGGCGGTCTGCAGCACCGGGTCCCAGTTGACCAGGCGCTTGCCGCGGTAGATCAGCCCTTCCCGGTAGAGGCGGACGAAGGTTTCGGTGACTGTCTTCGACAGCCCGGCATCCATGGTGAAGCGCTCGCGGCTCCAGTCGGGCGAGGTGCCCAGGCGACGCATCTGTCGGGTGATGGTGCTGCCCGAGAACTCTTTCCATTGCCAGACTTTTTCGAGAAATTTCTCGCGACCCAGGTCGTGACGCGAGACTCCCTGGCCGTCGAGCTGGCGCTCGACGACGATCTGTGTCGCGATGCCGGCGTGATCCGTTCCCGGTTGCCACAGGGTGTTGTCGCCGCGCATGCGATGGTAGCGGGTGAGCGCGTCCATGATCGCCTGGTTGAAGCCGTGGCCCATGTGCAGCGTTCCGGTGACGTTGGGCGGCGGCAGCAGGATGCAGAAGGCTTCCGCTTTGGCGGTATCGAGGCCGGCGCCGAAGTAGCCTCTGGCTTCCCATTCGGGGTACCAGCGACTTTCGATGTCTGCCGGTTCATAGCTTTTGGCAAGTTCCATGGCGGGGAATTGGTCGATTTCAGGAGCGCGCATTATACCGGATCGCGCTGTGCCACCGGCTGCGACGGCGGCGCGTGCTCAGGCGTGGCCTGGACCGTC
The DNA here is from genome assembly GCF_900089955.1 of Candidatus Accumulibacter aalborgensis. Classification (GTDB taxonomy): domain Bacteria; phylum Pseudomonadota; class Gammaproteobacteria; order Burkholderiales; family Rhodocyclaceae; genus Accumulibacter; species Accumulibacter aalborgensis. The sequence goes on from NZ_FLQX01000097.1 coordinate 4,080, forward strand.
GGAGTCGGGTTCCGGCAGGGGCAGCCGTAGCTGCCCACGCTGCGCCTGGAAGTCAAGCAAGGCCATCTCGATGGTTGCTGCCATCCCTTGTCGCACCTGGTCTGCGGCTTTGCCCAGGGCGGCCTCGACCAGCGCTGGCAGTTGGTTGGCAATCTGTCGATCGACGGCATCGGCCAGTTCTGCGGCCAGCGCCGCGCGTAGCCGTGCGGCGATTCTTTCCTCGCCTTCCTCGGCTGCGGCGGGCGCCGCGAGGACCACGTCGGTGAGCACCGGCACGTCGTCGTCATCGCCGTCCGGCCGTGCGAGGCGCTGGCCATTTGCCGTATCGGTGACCGCCGCCAGGGCCACGAAGCTGCGCCGCTGGCGCATTCGGCGTCGGCCTTCCGGGCGATCACCACTGGCCAGGTCAAGCGTCGGCTTGATCAGCGAGTTGGCGCGACGGACGAGGTCCTGGTTGTCCGCCATCAACTGCTTCCGGACAGATCGAGATACCTGATTTCGTAGCCGCGATCCTTGTAGAACTTGGCCCGTCGGCGGCCAGCGACGCGCTCTTCGTCCTCCTGGCCGACGACTTCGATCAGGCTGGCAAAACGGGAAAACCCTGGCGGTACCTCGGTGGACAGATTGAACAGTCGCTCGTCGTGGGGCACTGATTCGAGCTGGCTGGCGATCAACACCGGCGTTTCAGCGGCCAGCGGCGAGTTGACGCCGACGTGCGGGACGAAGCCCGTCGGCGGGTGAGTCCACAGATGGCGGTCGAGAGCCGCTGCCAGCTCGGCATCCGGTGCGTAGACCAGCAAGGCCTTCTTCTGGCTGAATGCCTTGCCGATCAGGGACGCCGCTGCGGCAATCCGGTCAGCGGCGCTGTGGTAGAAGAAGACCTGGGTCAAGTCAGTTTTCCGGCGCGCTTGAGCAGGAAGTGCATGAGCAGGGGCACCGGCCGCCCGGTTGCTCCCTTGTCGGTCCCTGACTTCCAGGCCGTGCCGGCGATGTCGAGGTGGGCCCATATGTACTTCCTTGTGAAACGGGCGAGGAAACAGGCAGCGGTGATGCTGCCACCCCAACGACCGCCGACGTTGGCCATGTCGGCGAAGGGGCTCTTGAGCAGTTCCTGGTAATCGTCCCAGAGGGGCATTTGCCAGGCCCGGTCGTGCGCTTCGTCACCGGCATGGACCAGTTCGCGGGCCAGGGTGTCGTTGTTGGCGAACAGGCCGGTGGCGACATGGCCGAGCGCGATGACACAGGCGCCGGTGAGCGTTGCAACGTCGATCACGGTGTCCGGATCGAAGCGCGCAGCGTAGGTCAGTGCATCACAGAGGATCAGCCGACCCTCGGCATCGGTGTTCAGGATCTCGATGGTCTGACCGGACATCGAGGTGACGATATCGCCCGGCCGGCTGGCGCCGCCTCCCGGCATGTTTTCGGCGGTCGGCACGAGTACCGTCAGGTTGAGCGGCAGTTTCAGCAGTGCCGCTGCCTTGAGGGTGCCGAGAACGCTCGCCGCGCCGCACATGTCGTACTTCATTTCATCCATGTCCGGCGCCGGCTTGAGCGAAATTCCGCCGCTATCAAAGGTGATTCCTTTGCCGACCAGGACGATCGGTCGGTCATCGGCCTTGCCGCCCTTGTACTGCAGGACGATCAGTTTCGGAGCTTGCCGCGACCCCTTGGCAACGGAAAGCAGGGAATGCATCCCCAGTGTGGCCATCTCCTCACGCTCCAGGATCTGGCAATCGATCTTGTGTTCCGCGGCCATCTTTTGTGCCGCTTCGGCAAGGTAGCTCGGCGTGCAGACGTTGCCCGGCAAATTGGCGAGATCCTTGGCCAGCGACATGCCATCGGCGATCGCCTGCCCCTGGTTCAGCGCTTCCTCGGCAGCGCTCAGTTCGTTGCGGCGATCGACGACAAAGGTCAGCTTGCGCAGCGGCCTGCGAACCTTGTCCTTCTTGCTCTTGAACTGATCGAAGCGATAGACGGTTTCCTGCGCGGCAATGCTTGCCTGCCGCACACGCCATGCCCCGGAGCGCTTCCTGACGCTCGTTTCGGTCAGGAAAACGGTGCCGTCAAAAGCCCCCGTTTCGTTCAGAGTGCGCACCGCACAGCGAATCGCGTCGCCATATTCCTTGTCGCCGAATTCCTTCTCCTTGCCTAGCCCTACCAGCAGGACGCGGTCGCACAACGTGCCCGGAACATTGTGCAGCAGTAGTGTGGAGCCCGCCTTCCCCTCCATGTCGCCACGGCGGATGATGTCCGAAAGATGGTTGCGCGCCGCGTTGTCAAGGAGCTCTGCAGCCAGAGTCAGCTTCCGTGGTTCAAAAATGCCGACCACGACACAGGCGCTGCGCTGCTTTTCCGGGCTACCACTTTTTATGCTAAATTCCACTTCCCCTCCTCATGCGCCGCGTGATTGTTCTAAAACGCTGATTATCACTGTAGTTTTTCATCAAAGTCAAAAAATGATCTTCCAGCGTGCTGTCCGGCGCGAGTTCACCCACACTGCTGCGGGTGTTTTCATTGCACTTTTCGCCATCATCGTGACAACTCTGCTGATTCGGCTGCTGAATGAAGCGGCGGGAGGCAGCGTTGACCCGGATGCCGTGGCCGCGCTGCTGGGCTTCTCGTCGCTCAATTACCTGCCGGCGCTGTTGTCGCTGTCGTTGTTTGTCGCCATCTTGTTGACCTTGTCGCGCAGCTACCGCGATTCCGAAATGGTCGTCTGGTTCTCTTGCGGTTTGCCGCTGACGGCCTGGATTAGGCCGGTATTGGCCTTCGCCCTGCCGCTGACGGTGACCATCGCGGCGCTTTCCTTCTTTCTGACTCCCTGGGCCTTGTCCCAGAGCGCCGAGTACCGCGGCAAACTGAGTACGCGCAAGGATGCCGGCCAGGTGGCGCCAGGCGTCTTCCAGGAATCGTCGGCCGGCGATCGCGTGGTTTTTGTCGAGGGGGTTGCGGATGACACCAGCCACGTTCGCAACGTGTTTGTCAGCGAAATGCGACCCGATCGCCTGGGCGTGACGATGGCGGGTAGCGGACACCAGGAGATCGCCGAGAACGGAGATCGCTTCATCGTTCTGCAGAGTGGCAGCCGTTACGAGCTTGAGCCCGGAACTGCTGCGCTGCGCATCCTGGACTATGCGCGCTATGCCATTCGCCTGGAAACGAAGGAGGCGCGCGGCATACAACGGACGCCGAGGAATATGCCCACTGTGGAACTGCTGCCAATCGACCTGCCTGCCTACCGGGCCGAACTGCTCTGGCGTATCGGTATTCCGGTCTCGGCGGTCGTCCTGGCCTTGCTCGCGATTCCCCTATCATTCGTCAATCCGCGCGCAGGTCGGTCAGCGAACATGCTGCTGGCCATACTCGTCTATCTGATCTACAACAACCTGTTGACCATCAGCGAGGGTTGGGTCGCCAGCGGGCAAGTGTCCTTTGCTCTCGGTCTGGCTGCTGTCCATCTGCTCATGCTTTGCCTTCTCCCGCTGATGTTCTACCATCGTATTGCGGTGCCCTCCATTTTTCGCCTGTCGCGATGAAGATCTATCGTCGCTACCTTGCGCGTGAGGTTTCCGGCGCCATACTGCTGGTGTTGCTGGCCTTCCTCGCCTTGTTTTCCTTCTTCGACATGCTCATCGAGATAAAGAGCGTCGGCCAGGGCGGCTACCAGCTTCACCATGCGTTTGGTTTTGTCCTGCTCCACGTGCCGGGGCGTGTCTATGAGCTGATGCCGATTGCCGTCCTGATCGGTACGCTCTACGCCTTATCGACGCTGGCTCGTCACTCCGAGCTTACCGTGTTGCGGGTGTCGGGCCTGTCGTCATGGGTCTTGCTGCGGGAGTTGTTCCAGGTGGCTGGCGCGTTCGCCGTGGCGACTTTCCTGATCGGCGAGTACGTGGTCCCGCCAGCCGAACGGGCTGCCACTCAACTGCGCTTGAAGGAAAGGGGCCGCATGGTTGGCCAGGACCTGCGTTCCGGCTTGTGGGTCAAGGACGAGCGCAGTTTCATCAACGTAAGCGTCGTGCTGCCGGATACGCGTTTACGGGGCATCCGAATTTTCGAATTCGGCCAGGATGCGAAGTTGCTCTCGTTTACTGAGGCGGGGGAAGGCGAGTACGTGGTTCCCGATAGCTGGCGCTTGACCAACGTGGTGCGGACCATCCTGCATGCCGAGCATGCCGAAGTGCAGAAGATGCCGGAGATGCTCTGGCATTCAGCCCTGAACATCGACATCCTGGCGGTGCTGATGGTTCCGCCCGACCGTATGTCGCTGCGGCACCTGTCGGCCTATACCAAGCATCTGGCGGACAACCACCAGACCACCAACCGTTATGGCATCGCATTCTGGAAGAAAGTGGTTTATCCGCTGGCCGCCCTGGTGATGGTTGCCCTCGCAGTTCCGTTTGGCGGTGCACATTCCAGGGTCGAAGGGGTTGGCCTCAAGATTTTTTCCGGGGTCATGATTGGCGTCCTGTTTCACATGCTCAACGGACTCTTTTCGAATCTCGGGGCGATCAACAACTGGTCGCCGGTGCTCAGCGCAGTGACGCCATCCGTCTTGTTCCTGCTGACCGCATTGGCCATGATCTGGTGGGTCGAAAGGCGCTGAACGGCGCTCAGGTCATCACCAGTTGGGTGCCCGCCAGTCGGTCATGCAGGAACAGTTGCTCCCGATCGAACAGTGCCCAGAGGATGCCTGCGCCGCCGAGCAGGAGACTCGGCCAGCACAAGAGGTAGCGTATGAGAGCCTGAGCCGGGCGGACCGCTTGTCCATCGTGGGTGACGAGGCGAATGCGCCACGTCTTCATGGCCAGTGTTTGCCCGCTGTTGCTCCAGAACCAGAGAAAATAGATGAGCAAAACGATGAAGCCATGGGTTTGCAAAATGACCGGCGCAGCCAGGCGATGGGCGAAGGCGCCCAAGAGGACGTGCGGTAGTACCAGCAGGGCCGCGAGGACGCCCAGCAAGAGCAAGGACTCGTAGCACATGCTCGCCAGTCGGCGCAGGATACCCGGCCGCCTGACAGCTTCTGCGGCCGTCATCAGCGCCTGGTTTCCACTTCGCCCGCCGGCGGGGCGCTGCTGCTGGTGGTCAGAGGCGAACGGGTTTCTGGCATCGAAGGGGGCGGCGCGAGCGGCGGCGAAGCCGATGAGGTCGCCGGGCCGGGTGGTGCAGCGTTGGTGTCGGCCCGTCCCCGTTTGTCTACCGCTCTGGTGTCGGCCTGCTGCTTCAGCCGTTCCTTTTCTTCTTCCGGCAGGCTGGAGTACTCCTCCCACTTCTGCCTGAGCTGCTGTTTCTTCTCGACGGGAAGCTGGTTGGCGGTCTTGAAATTCTCGCGCGCGAGTCGTCGTTCTTCGGGCGTCAGCTTCCCCCACTCCTGCATTTGCACCTGAATTCGGCGCTGCTCTTCCGGCGTCATGTTCGAGAAGCGGCGAGTGATACCCAGCCATTTCTTCTGGCGGTAATACTCCATCGCATCCCAGTCGTCACTGAGCGGAGCGAGGATGGTCTTCTGCTCGACCGTCAACTCGCTCCACTGCGGCTGCGGCGGTGTGATCAGTGCCGATGGGCTGGGGGCGTCAGCCCAGGCCGTGAACGCCACGAAACTAGCGAGGACTACTCCGACGCGGAGCTTTTCAGCCATGCAGCAAAGCCCCTGTCGGTGTAGGCAGCAATCGGCAGATCGTCGGCCAGCAGCGCGCTGTCGATGGCTTCCATTTCGGCGACATTCTGGTCAGCGGACCAATAGGTGTAAGTGGCCACGCCAAAAACGACGGCCAGCGCCAGCAACACCTGCCGGAGGTGCCAACTGTCGATGTGGTGCTGTACGAAGCTGCCTGCCGTGGCGAGCACCGTCTGGTGCTCGGCGACCTTCTGCCGTGCCAACGCGCGCTCGCGCGCGCCGGCCAGGCGGTCGACAGTCGTCGGTGGTAGTTCGAGCAGCCCACGGTTCAGGTACTGCCTGAGCTTGTAGGCGAAATGCAGTTCATTCATAAGGTAATTCCTCTCGCTTTCAGCGCTGCCGCCAGCGTGTGATTGGCACGCGAGCAGTGCGTCTTGACGCTGCCCTCCGAGCAGCCCATGGCCGACGCCGTTTCAGCAACATCCATATCTTGCCAGTAACGCAGCAGGAAGGCTTCGCGTTGACGCATGGGCAGCAATTCTATTTCTTTCTCTATTATCGCAAGGGTTTGCGCCTGCTGAAGCTGGCCGTCCGGGGTCTGTGGGCTGTATGACCCCGACTCGCCGGCGATCGTTTCGAGCGGATCGTGATCCTCGTCATCACTCGGCGAAAGGGCAGAAAGCAGGGTGGTCCACATGGAGCGGACCTTGCTGCGTCGATAGTAGTCGCGAATGGTATTCTGCAGGATGCGATGGAAAAGCATGGGCAGTTCGGCCGGCGGGCGATCACCATACTTTTCGGCGAGCTTCATCATCGCGTCCTGGACGATGTCGAGTGCGGATTCTTCGTTGCGCACGGCGAACATCGCCTGCTTGAAAGCACGGCGTTCGATCTCGGTGAGAAAATCTGACAGTTCGCGTTGGCTGGCCAGAGCGGAAATCCTTGCTGTTGTCGGGTTGGAGGCTGCTTCCCAGCCGCCCTGTGGTGTGAATGCCTTGACCAATCGAGGCTGAAGCGTTAACGTTGCAAGCTTTTTTCGAGCAATTTGCTTGCTGGGGCGACGGCGATGACGATGATGACCGGTGCGGAGATTGTAATCAGGTGCCTGCAGGAAGAAAAGGTCGAATACGTATTCGGCTATCCCGGCGGGGCAGTTCTTCATATTTATGACGCGCTCTTCAAGCAGGATCAGATCAAGCATGTTCTGGTTCGCCACGAGCAGGCGGCAGTGCACGCCGCCGATGGTCTGGCTCGGTCATCGCACAAGGTCGGCGTTGCGCTGGTGACTTCCGGTCCCGGTGCCACCAATGCCGTGACCGGTATTGCGACCGCCTACATGGATTCGATTCCGCTGGTGGTCATCTCGGGCCAGGTGCCGAACGAGTACATTGGGCAGGACGCTTTCCAGGAATGCGACACCGTGGGTATTACCCGGCCCTGCGTCAAGCACAACTTCCTGGTCAATGACGTGCGCAACCTGGCCGTGACGATCAAGAAGGCTTTCTACATTGCCAACAGTGGTCGTCCAGGGCCGGTGGTGGTGGATATTCCGAAAGACGTCACGGCAGCCAAGTGCAAGTTCGAGTATCCGGAGACGATCCAGATGCGTTCGTACAACCCGGTGGTCAAGGGGCATCTGGGGCAGATCAAGAAGGCGGTGCACCTGCTGCTCGAGGCCAAGCGACCGATGATCTACAGCGGCGGCGGGGTCATTCTTTCCAATGGCGCCGAGCAACTGACCAGGCTCACCCGTCGTCTTGGCTTTCCGATTACCAACACCCTGATGGGCCTTGGCGCTTATCCGGCGACCGACCGGCAGTTCCTTGGCATGCCTGGAATGCACGGCACCGTCGAGGCCAACCTGGCGATGCAGCACTGCGACGTGCTGCTGGCCATCGGCGCCCGCTTTGACGACCGGGTGATCGGCAATCCGCAGAACTTTTCCTCGCTACCACGCAAAATCATCCACATCGACATCGATCCGTCATCGATTTCCAAGCGCGTCCAGGTCGACGTACCGATTGTCGGCAATGTCCCGGACGTCCTCGATGAAATGCTCAAGCTGCTTGACGCCGGCAATGCCAGCCCCGATGCGACGGTGCTCGCCGACTGGTGGCAGCAGGTCGAGGAATGGCGTGCCAAGCAGTGCATGAAGTATCGGCGGAAGAAAAGCGTCATCATGCCGCAGTACGTCATGGAGAAGCTGTACGAGATTACCGGCGGTAATGCGATCGTCACTTCCGACGTCGGTCAGCATCAGATGTGGGCGGCGCAATACTACAAGTTCGACCAGCCAAGGCGGTGGCTCAACTCAGGCGGCCTGGGGACCATGGGTGTCGGCCTCCCTTACGCCATGGGCGCGGCGCTGGCTCATCCGGAGCTGCAGATTGTTTGCGTCACCGGTGAAGGGTCTATCCAGATGTGCATTCAGGAGCTGTCTACCGCCAAGCAGTTTCGTTTGCCGATCAAGATCATCAACCTCAACAACCGCTACCTGGGCATGGTCAGGCAGTGGCAGGAGATGTTCTACGGCAGTCGTTACTCGGAGTCGTACATGGACTCGCTGCCCGACTTCGTCAAGCTGGCCGAGGCTTACGGCCACGTCGGAATCCGCGTTGAACGGCCGGAAGACGTCGAGGCGGCGCTGAAGAAGGCGTTCATCGAGCACAAGGACGACCTGGTGTTCATGGATTTCATCACCGATCAGAAAGCCAATGTCTTTCCGATGGTGGCCGCCGGCAAAGGGCTGGCGGACATGATCCTGACTGAAGATCTGTAAGGGAAAGGCAAGATGCGACACATTATCTCAATCCTGCTGGAGAACGAAGCTGGTGCGCTGTCGCGAGTGGCGGGGCTGTTCTCGGCGCGCGCTTACAACATCGAGACCCTGACCGTGGCGCCGACGGAGGACATTTCCCTGTCACGGTTGACGATCGTCACTTCGGGCACCGACGCCGTCATCGAGCAGATCACCAAGCAACTGAATAAGCTGATCGATGTCATCAAGGTCGTCGATCTTTCCGAGGCACCACACATCGAGCGCGAGTTGATGCTGATCAAGGTCCGGGCCACAGGCAAGGATCGTGAGGAAGTTAAACGTCTGGCAGACATCTTCCGTGGCCACATCGTCGACGTCACCGAATCGACGTATGTCATAGAGCTTACCGCCAGCGGAGCGAAGCTCGACTCGTTCATCCAGGCCATCGACACGGGGCTGATTCTCGAGACGGTTCGCACCGGTGTCTGTGGCATCGGCCGTGGCGAGCGCATTCTAAAAGTCTAAACAGAGGAAATTCCATGAAAGTTTATTACGACAAGGATGCCGACCTGTCCCTGATCAAGGGCAAGAAGGTCACCATCGTCGGTTACGGGTCGCAAGGCCATGCGCACGCGCAGAATCTGAGTGATTCCGGCGTCAATGTAACGGTTGGCTTGCGCAGGGAAGGTGTGTCGTGGAGCAAGGCCGCGAATGCAGGCCTGAAGGTCGAGGAGGTGGCCGAGGCAGTCAAGGGCGCCGACGTGGTGATGATGCTGCTGCCCGATGAAAACATCCCGCAGGTCTATCAGGCCGACGTCGCTCCACACATGAAGAAAGGTGCTGCCCTGGCTTTTGCCCATGGCTTCAACATTCATTACAACCAGGTCGTGCCGCGCGACGACCTTGATGTAATCATGGTCGCGCCAAAGGGGCCGGGGCATACGGTGCGCTCCGAGTATCTCAAGGGTGGCGGCGTCCCGTCACTGATTGCCGTGCACCAGGACCGTTCCGGCAAGGCCAGGGACATCGCGCTGTCCTACGCAGCAGCGAATGGAGGCACCAAGGGCGGGGTCATCGAGACCAACTTCCGCGAGGAGACCGAAACCGATCTGTTCGGCGAACAGGCCGTGCTCTGCGGTGGCGCCGTCGAATTGGTCAAGATGGGCTTCGAGACACTGGTTGAGGCTGGCTACGCACCCGAGATGGCGTATTTCGAGTGCCTGCATGAACTCAAGCTGATCGTCGACCTGATGTACGAGGGCGGCATCGCCAACATGAACTACTCGATTTCGAACAACGCCGAGTATGGCGAGTACGTGACTGGCCCCGAGGTGATCAACGAGACGTCGCGTGCAGCCATGCGGGAGGCGCTCAAGCGCATTCAGAATGGTGACTACGCGAAGATGTTCATCCTCGAAGGGCGAACCAACTATCCCTCGATGACCGCACGTCGCCGCCTGATTGCCCAGCACGACGTCGAAGTCGTCGGCGCCAAACTGCGCGACATGATGCCCTGGATCAAGAAGAACAGGCTGGTTGATCAGAGCAAGAACTGATCGATTCGGCAGGTTGCCGAAAAAGGGAGGGCGCTAGCCGCGTCCTCTCCGCCTGATCCGGATGTCACAGAGCAGCGCAATGCCTGAAATCAAGCCTCGCAAGACCTTGTTCAACCCCGAGTTGCGGCGACGAGGCATCTATGTACTGCCCAACCTGTTCACCACGGCGGCGCTGTTCTGCGGTTTCTTCGCGATTGTCAAGGCGATGATGGGCAGCTTCGAGTTGGCTGCGGTGGCGATTTTCGTGGCCATGGTGCTTGACGGCCTCGATGGTCGGGTGGCGCGCCTGACGCGCACCCAGAGCGCGTTCGGCGCCGAGTACGATTCGCTGTCGGACATGGTCTCGTTTGGTGTTGCCCCGGCTCTGGTGGCCTACGCCTGGGCGCTCAAGGACATGGGGCGACTCGGCTGGATCGCGGCCTTCATCTATTGTGTCGGCGCCGCACTGCGTCTGGCGCGCTTCAATACCACGCTGGAGGTGACCGATCGGCGTTACTTCCAGGGCTTGCCCAGCCCGGCGGCGGCGGCGCTGGTGGCCGGTTTCCTGTGGGTGATGATCGACAACGGCGTCGCCGCCGCCGACGTCCGCTGGATTGCCTGCGGACTGGTGATCTTTGCCGGTATCACCATGGTGACCACTATTCGCTTCTACAGCTTCAAGGACGTCAACCTGCGGCGCAGCGTGCCGTTCATCTTTGTGGTTGCCATCGCGCTTGGTTTTGCCGTGGTCTCTTATGACACGCCGGTTGCCCTGTTTGGCCTCTTCGTCGCTTATGCTCTCTCCGGGTACGTCCTGGCAGTGGCGAGGCGGATCAGATCGAGGACGCCGCAGCAACCGGGTTAGCCTTCCCACACCTCCGGAGTCTGGACATGAAAGATCATCTGGTAATTTTTGATACCACCTTGCGTGACGGCGAACAGAGTCCGGGCGCGTCGATGACCAGGGAAGAAAAGCTGCGCGTCGCGCGCCAGCTCGAGCGCATGCAGGTCGATGTCATCGAAGCAGGCTTTGCCGCCGCGTCGCCTGGTGATTTCGAGGCCATCCGGTCAATTGCCCGGGTCATCAAAGGGGCGACTGTCTGCTCTCTTGCTCGCTCCAGCGAGAATGATATACGCCGCGCGGGCGAGGCTATTGCACCGGCAGCGAGCGGCCGGATTCATACTTTCATTGCCACCAGTCCGATTCACATGGAGAAGAAACTGCGCATGACGCCCGATCAGGTGGTCGACGCGGCCGTGCGGGCCGTGCGCTGGGCTCGTGAATACACTGACGACGTCGAGTTTTCGGCCGAGGATGCGGTACGCTCCGACGTTGATTTTCTGTGCCGTGTCTTCGCCGCGGCCATCGAGGCCGGAGCCAGGACGATCAATGTTCCCGATACCGTGGGTTACAGCGTCCCCTCGGTGTGGGGGGAGCTGATCCGCACGCTGATCGAACGCGTACCGGGGGCGGACCAGGTGGTGTGGTCCACCCATTGTCACAACGATCTGGGCATGGCGGTCGCCAATTCTCTTTCGGCGGTGCTGGCCGGCGCACGCCAGGTCGAATGCACGATCAACGGTCTCGGCGAACGAGCCGGCAACGCGTCGCTCGAAGAGGTCGTGATGGCGGTGAGGACGCGCAGCGATATTTTCCCGGTCCGGACGCGCATCGATGCGACGCAGATTGTTCCTGCTTCCAAGCTGGTGTCGCAGATTACCGGTTACCCGGTCCAGCCGAACAAGGCCGTGGTGGGTGCCAACGCCTTTGCGCACGAATCCGGAATTCATCAGGACGGCGTGCTCAAACACCGTGAAACCTACGAGATCATGCGCGCCGAGGATGTCGGCTGGGCCCAGAACAAGCTCGTACTCGGCAAGCACTCGGGACGAAATGCCTTCAAGTCTCGCCTGTCGGCACTGGGAATCATCCTCGAGAGCGAAGAATCGCTGAATACCGCTTTTGCGCGTTTCAAGGAACTGGCCGACAAGAAGCACGAGATTTTTGACGAAGACCTGCAGGCGCTGGTCTCGGATGAAGAACTGGCGCCGGCAAGCGAGCACTACAAGCTGGTCTATTCCCATGTCTGCTCGGAAACCGGCGAGACGCCGGCGGCGAACGTGACCTTGACGGTGGGCGGGTGCGAGAAGAAGGCATCGGGGATCGGTAGCGGTCCGGTCGACGCGACTTTCAAGGCGATCGAATCGATTGCCGCCAGCGGCACCGAGTTGCTGCTCTATTCGGTCAATGCGATCACCACAGGTACCGACGCGCAGGGTGAGGTGACCGTGCGCCTGGCACGAGGTGGCCGCATCGTCAATGGCAACGGTGCTGACACAGATATCGTCATTGCCTCAGCGAAGGCCTACCTGAATGCCTTGAACAAACTGCAGTTTCCCGATCGGGTCGACCCGCAGGGCGACGTCTGAGGGCAATCCTGGCGGGAAACGGTCATGACTTTCAATATCGGGGGTGTCGTGAGAAGTCGTGACCGTTCAACCCGCCGATGGGCGGGTCAGTCTGGCGTAGCTGACGGTGGCAAAGAAGAAGATCAGCGAGAGGACTGTTTCGGCGATCGCCAGCCACTGGCCAATTCCCTTTTCGGTCGTCGCGCGCACGATGCCCTCGGTGAAATACAGCAGGATCAGCATGGCAGCCCACTGGTACGAATAGCGGCGACCGTGAAGGATCCCGAACAGCGGTGCCAGCAGCGGCAGAGCCTTCAAGGCCAGCCATGATCCACCTGGCTGGACCGGTGCCAGGCGCAATTCCCAGGCGAGGCAAAGGAAAATCAGCGCGATAAGGCTGCTGCAGGCGGTCAGGTAGAGAGCACGGATCATCGGCAGGCGATCGGCTGGGCGCGTGCCCGCAGCGCACGAAGACCACCGTCGCAGGGAACTAGAATTCTTGCCATCACGGGATTGTGTTGATTGCCTAAAAAGGATTTTCGTCAGGCTCGATCGACAGGATCTCGACGCTGCCCGTCTGCTCGTCAATGTGCGTGCTCCTGACTTCGCGCACCGCCAGGTTGCCCTTCTCGATGACCAGCACGAGTTTCTGGTGTGCCTTGGGCAGCGCGCCTGACGCGACGACGAGCAATTGACTGGGCCGCAGCATGGGAATCTGCGGCAGGATGAGGACTCGCAGATGCTCGGTCCTCTGGGCATCCGAATGCCGGGCGAGAATCGCCGGTACGGCCGTTGGCGCAAGGATCTGCAGACCCAGTTCGAGATGCTCGGGGTTCTCGGATACTGCCCACCGGACTATGCAGACCTGCCAGTTCTGGTCGGATCCTGTGCGGACTGCGGCGACGTCGCCGACCGACAGGCGGCCGGTCTTGCCCGCGACATGCATCACGGAATAGCCGTCTGGACTTTGGTTGGTGATCATCCAGGTCGACAATTCAAGACCTTCCGCTTCGCCTGTCTGGCACAGTTGCCAGAGGCTGTCGATGCCCGTCGTCAGCACCGTTCGCTGGTTCTGCCTGCGGCGCTGAAAGCGGCGTTTGCCGGCATCGCTCCAGCGGCTCGCCAGTCGGCGAAGGACGCCAAGTCCGGCGGGGGTGCCGGCGAAGGCCGGCAGCTTCATCTGCTCCGGCGGCGTGCCGGCTTCAAGCTTGGCAATCTGCGTCTTGAGCAGCAAGGTGAAGCGGACGCAGGAAAAAGCGTCCAGCGATACCATCGGTGGGGCCAGCTTGCGCAAGCACGATACGGCGGGTATGTCGCGCGCAGGATCGATCCAGAAAGTGCCGGGAGTAACGGCGGCGGCGGCAGAAATCGGTTCCAGGCGGTCGGCAAAGTGCTGGAAATAGGCCGCCAGGAAGATGACTTCCCGGGAGGCCAGTGATGCTGGCTGAGCGCAGCCGAGCAGGATCGCCGCATGGTAGACCTTTTGCAGGCTGCTGGACATGCCCTTCGGGATGGCTGCGTTCAATTGCCGGCGTCGTGCCGTCGCATAAATCTGGTGCAACTGCTGCCACGCGCCGGGCCGCGCGGTAGAGGCCGTTAGATGATTGATCATCAACTCCTGCGCAAGGGCGTTCAGGCTTCGCCACAGTCCAAGCTCAGGGGCCAGGCGAGCGTCGCCAGTCGCGGGCCGATCGGCGGCCTCGTCGTGCATGGCCAGCGTGTCATCGGCCAGCATTTGTAGTAGTTCCAGAACCTTGCGGACGATCCGACGCGTTTTAGCTGGCACCGGCAAGCCGACGTCGATGAGCATGGGGATGAGCCTGTCGATGGCCGCGGTGCTGCGCTGATACAAGCTGTCCAGAGCGCGGGTGCGTTGCTGCACGGTGGCCTCAGCGGTGTGCAATGCCTTGAGGTTGGCCTGTAAGGCAAGAATTTCGTCGACGGGTTGAGGTGCCAGAGGCTCGTCCAGCCATTGCAGGATGGTTCGTATCCCGGACTGATGGGCAAGGCCTTCATCTAAGGTGGTGTTGGTCATCAGGCTACCTGCCAAAGAGGTTTGCGTCGTCAAACGGTCATGACTTCTCAAGAATGGTAACGGTCAGCGTCGCCGGCACACGGTTTGTGGCTGCCATGAGGGCTGCGGCGCAATCAAATCGAGCGATATAAAATCAATGTGTTGTTCTCTGGATGCGGATTTCAGGATTATACCTGCGAGGCCGGATTCTGGGAGGCAGCGCCCTCTTTTCCGATCCTTTGGCGCCGCTTTTGGTCGGCGAGCGCTCGGTGGTCCCGATAGTCGCTAACATCGGCTCCCTTTCTCCGCCCTTCTTGCTATAATTCATCCCTTTTTCTGCTTTGGAAGAGACTATCATGGTTGTGATTCGCTTGGCCCGTGGCGGCGCCAAAAAGCGCCCGTTCTACAATATGGTGGTGGCTGATGCACGCGCTCGCCGCGATGGTCGCTTTATCGAGCGCATAGGCTTCTACAACCCACTGGCTTCAGGCAAGGAGCAGGGCTTGTACATTGCCGCTGATCGGCTGAGCTACTGGCAGCAGCAGGGTGCTCAGGCGTCGATGACCGTCGCTCGCCTGGTCAAGCAGTCCGCTGCCAAGGTGGCAGCTTGACGTTTGCCTCCGGGTTTCGTGCCTGACAGGGCTGAGTCTGCAGTCGCGGCCGTCGACGCGCAGCCCGCCGAGATCATCGTTCTCGGCAAGATAGCCGCTCCCTACGGCTTACATGGCGCAGTTCGGGTCTATCCTTTTGCCGACGATCCGGCGGCCTGGTCGAGGCTGGCGTGCTGGTGGCTCGGTCGCGAGGGAGATTCTCCCGACCGGTGGCGGCAGACGCGACTGATCAGGTGCAAGTTGCACAACGACGTGCTGATTGCCGAGTTGGAGTGTATTGCTGACCGGACCTCCGCCGAGGCGATGGGCGGCGTGCTGGTGGGCGCCCCGCGCGCGGCCCTGCCGCCGACGGCAGCCGATGAATACTACTGGACTGACCTCGTCGGTCTTGAGGTGGTCAATACACGGGATCAGCCTTTGGGTCGGATCCTCGGCTTGATCGACACCCCGGCCAACACGGTGTTTCGGGTAGGCGATGGCCAGAGTGCCGAACGTCTGTTGCCTTTCGTGGCGTCCGTGGTCCTCGATGTCGACCTGCCGGCAAGGCGCGTTCGCGTTGACTGGGAAATCGACTGGTGACTTCGTCAGTTTGGGCTCCGCCGGAGGCGGGACCTTTGGTCGTTGATGTCATCAGCCTGTTTCCCGAAATGTTTGTTGCGCTCACGCATTCGGGTGTGACCCGGCGGGCGTTGGCCACTGGGCACTGGAGCATCCATCTGTGGAGTCCGCGCGATTTCACTCGCGACAGGCATCGCACGGTCGACGATCGGCCCTACGGTGGAGGTCCGGGGATGGTGATGATGCCAGTACCACTCGAGGCCGCAATCAGGGCTGCGCGCGAGCGGCAACAGGTCGCCGGAGTGATTGGCAGCCGCGTCATCTGCCTTTCACCACAGGGTGCGCTGCTGACGCACCAGCGCGTCATGCGGATGGCGCAGACCCGGGAAGCACTGATCCTGGTTTGCGGTCGCTATGAGGGGATTGACGAACGCCTGCTCGACGCTTGCGTCGATGAAGAAATCTCCATCGGCGATTTCGTTCTTTCAGGGGGGGAGCTTCCGGCGATGGCCCTGATCGATGCCGTCGTCAGGCAGTTGCCGGGGGTGCTGAACGACGCCGAGTCGGCACAACAGGATTCGTTTGTCGCGGGCTTGCTGGATTGCCCGCACTATACGCGGCCCGAGGAACATGACGGGCGGCGGGTGCCGGAGGTTCTGCTTTCCGGCCACCACGAGGAAATACGGCGCTGGCGCCTGCAGCAGGCGCTGGGCCGGACGTGGCAGCGGCGTCCCGATTTGTTGTCGGGGCGCTCGCTGTCGAAATCGGAAACGCAACTCCTGGTGCAGTTTCAGGAGCAATGCGGTCAGGACAATAAAACATAATTCGCATGCATGGAGTTTACAGAATGAATCTGATCGAGCAACTTGAACAAGAGGAAATCGCCCGCCTGGGCAAGGTCATTCCCGTATTTGGGCCGGGCGACACTGTGGTCGTCCAGGTCAAGGTGAAAGAAGGCGCTCGCGAGCGTCTGCAGGCTTACGAAGGGGTGGTGATTGCCAAGCGCAATCGTGGCCTCAACTCGAGTTTCATCGTCCGCAAGGTTTCTTCCGGTGAGGGTGTCGAACGAACCTTCCAGACCTACTCGCCGCTGGTGGCTTCGATTGAAGTCAAGCGTCGTGGTGACGTACGCCGTGCCAAGCTCTACTACTTGCGCGAGCGTTCAGGCAAGTCGGCGCGGATCAAGGAAAAATTGACGCGCAAGCAGCGCTGAAAAGCCGCTGACGCGCAAACAGCGCGGAAAGGCGGCTGAGGCGCGGGGCTTGCTGTGCAGGCAAGAAAGCATGGCGGCGTCGGGAGACGCCGCCATGCTCGCTTACGGGGTCGGACAGTCAGGTGCGAGGGGCAGTCGCTTGTCGTTCTCGATCAGCGCGTACGCCGAATGGTTATGGATCGACTCGAAGTTCTCGGACTCGACGACGTAGGCGTCGATGCGCCGCTCGCCGTTGAGGCGGGCTGCGACGTCGCGGACCATGTCCTCGACGAACTTCGGGTTGTCGTAAGCCCTTTCGGTCACGTACTTTTCGTCGGGCCGCTTGAGCAGACCGTACAACTCGCAGGATGCCTCGTCTTCGACGAATTGAACCAGTTCTTCGATCCACAGGTGCTCATTGATGCTCACCGTGACCGTGACCTGCGAACGCTGGTTGTGAGCGCCGCGCTCTGAGATCTCCTTCGAACATGGGCAGAGGCTGGTAACCGGAACGGCGACCTTGATCGTTGACTCCATGCAGCCATGAGCGATCTCGCCAATCAGCGTCACGTCGTAATCCATCAGGCTCTGGACGCCGGACACCGGCGCCGCCTTGTTGATGAAATACGGGAAGCTCATTTCGATGTGCCCGGTCTCGGCTTCGAGCCGGTGCACCATTTCACGCAACATGGCCGGGAAATTTTCGACCGAAATCTCGCGTTCGTGGCTGTTGAGAATCTCCACGAAGCGTGACATGTGCGTTCCCTTGAAGTTGTGTGGCAGGCTCACGTACATGTTGAACATGGCAATCGTGTGCTGGACGCCGCCGGACTTGTCGAGCACCTTTACCGGGTGACGAATGGCCTTGATCCCCACCTTGTTGATCGCCAGTTGTCGGGTATCGGCCGATCCCTGGACGTCCGCCATCATGGCTGGGCTGCGTGGGGTTTCGGGTGCGTTCATGACTGCTCCTGGTGGTTATTCTGAGGACGGATCCATCTGCTGTTCTGCGTCCGCGGCAAGGTTCGGTCGTGCCCGGATGGCAGCGATGATGCCGTCCGGGTCGAGGCCGATTGACGCCAGCAGCAGGGTTTGATCGCCATGCTCGATGAAATGGTCGGGAATTCCCAGGCGCAAGAGCCTGGCTGGGCTGGCGATCTCGGCGAGTACGCGTTCTACCTCTGAACCGGCGCCACCGATCACGGCACTCTCTTCGACGCTCACCAGCAGGGAATGTTCCGCTGCCAGGGCAATGATCAGATCGCGGTCGATCGGTTTGACGAAGCGCATGTTGGCCACCGTGGCGTCGATCTCTTCGGCCGCGGTCAGGGCCGGCGTCAGCATGCTGCCAAAGGCCAGCAGCGCCACCCCACGCCCGCGGCGGCGGATTTCACCCTTGCCAAGCGCTAGACCCACCAGATCCTTGTCAATGGCTACCCCCGGGCCGTTGCCGCGTGGGTAGCGAACGGCGCTGGGGCCGTCGCGGCGGTAGGCTGTGGTCAGCATCTTGCGGCACTCGTCCTCGTCGCTCGGCGTCATGATCACCATGTTAGGAATGCAGGTCAGGAAGGTCAGGTCGAACGCGCCGTGATGCGTCGGACCGTCGGCACCGACCAGCCCGCCGCGGTCGAGCGCGAAGACGACCGGCAGGTTCTGCAGCGCAACGTCGTGGACCAGTTGATCGTAGCCGCGCTGCAGGAAGGTCGAGTAGATCGCCAGCACCGGCCGCAGGCCTTCGCACGCCAGCCCGGCGGCAAAGGTGACGGCATGCTGCTCGGCGATACCGACATCGTAATACCGCTGCGGGTAGCGTTCGCTGAAGCGCAGCAGGCCGGAACCTTCACGCATCGCCGGGGTAATGCCGACCAGTCTGGGGTCGGCCGCCGCCATGTCGCACAGCCAGTCGCCGAAAATCTGCGTGTAGCTTGGCTTGGCCCCACTCGGCCCACCGGCGATGCCTACTTCGGGCTTGAACTTCGAGACCCCGTGGTAAAGAATCGGATCGGCCTCCGCCAGCTTGTAGCCCTGCCCCTTCTTGGTGATCACGTGCAGGAACTGCGGACCCTTGAGGTGCTTGAGGTTCTGCAGGGTCGGCACCAGCGATTCCAGGTCGTGGCCGTCGATCGGGCCGATGTAGTTCAAACCCAGTTCCTCGAACAGGGTTCCCGGAGTCAGCATCCCCTTGACGTGTTCCTCGGCGCGCTTGGCGAACTCACGCAGCGAGGGCGAGAAGTCGAGGATCTTCTCTCCGGCCTTGCGCGCGGCGTTGAAAGTGCTGCCCGAAAAGAGGCGTGCCAGATAGCGGTTGAGGGCGCCCACTGGCGGTGAGATCGACATGTCATTATCGTTGAGCACGACGAGCATGTCGGCATCCGCGACGCCGGCGTTGTTGAGTGCCTCGAAGGCCTGGCCGGCAGACATCGCACCGTCGCCGATGATCGCCACCACCTTGCGTGTTTCGCCCTTGATCTTGGCGGCGATGGCCATGCCCAGGGCGGCCGAGATCGAGGTTGACGAATGTCCGACGCCGAAGGTGTCATAGCAGCTCTCGCTACGCTTCGGAAAACCCGAGACGCCGCCGTGCATCCTGAGCTTGGCCATGCCGGTACGACGGCCGGTGAGCACCTTGTGGGCATAGGTCTGATGGCCCACGTCCCACACCAAGCGGTCGTGCGGGGTGTCGAAGACGTGATGCAGGGCGACGGTGAGTTCCACCGTACCCAGGTTCGACGACAGGTGGCCGCCAGTCCTGGACACCGATTCGACCAGAAAGGCGCGCAACTCATCGGCAAGTTGTGGCAGTTGGCGGCGGTCGAGCTTGCGTACTTGTGCCGGATCGCTGATGGTGTCGAGCAGAGGATAGCGGGTCATGGGTCTTCTTGGGTCCTGCAGAAATACTCGGTAGGGGCCAGCCGCGGTGACCGGAAGTGGGGATCAGAACTTGCGCTGCGTGATGAAATCGGTCAGGTCGACCAGTCGCTGGCCACGTTCGGTGAAGATGGCCAGTGAGGCTAGGGCCTGGGTTCTCAGGTCGGCGGCCAGTTCGCGCGCTCTTTCGATCCCCAACAGGCTGACGTAGGTCGGCTTTTCTGCTGCGGCATCCTTGCCCGCGGTCTTGCCCAGCGTTGCCGTGCTCGCTGTGCAGTCGAGAATGTCGTCGACTACCTGAAACAGCAGGCCGGCGCGCTTGGCAAATCGGTCGAGCGACTCACGTTCGGGAACGCTCAGTGCACTGCCGCACAACGCACCGAGCAAGACGGCAGCACGGATCAGGGCACCCGTCTTGAGCGCGTGCATCAGTTCAAGTTCGGGTTGGTTCAGGTTCCTGCCAACCGACTCGAGGTCGATCGACTGGCCGCCGGCCATTCCGCAGGAGCCGCTCGCTCGGGCCAGCAGGCGCACCATCTCCAGTTGCCGGCTGCTGGCGCCGAAGTCCTCCCTGGCCAGGAGTTCGAAAGCCAGCGACTGCAGGCTATCGCCAACCAGCAAGGCGGTGGCTTCATCGTACTCGACATGGCAGGTGGGCCGACCGCGTCGCAAGACGTCGTCATCCATGCACGGCAGGTCGTCATGAACCAGTGAATAGCTATGGATCAGTTCGACCACGCTGGCGACGATTTCCAGGCGTTCGGCAGGCGCTGCGGTCAACTCGCCGGCAGCAAAGGCGAGCAGCGGACGTACCCGCTTGCCGCCGTTCAGGGTGGTGTAGCGCATCGCCTGGTGCAGACGGCCCGGAATGGACTCCGCAGGTGGCAAACAGCGCGCCAGCGTCGCTTGCACTCGCGCCTGGACGCTGCGCATCCATTCCGGGAAGGGCTGATTCCTGGCGGTGCTGGGAAAAACAGTGGGCGTGCTCATCTTGCCGGTCCGCCGTTGGGTTCAAAATCGCGCAGCGCGCCATTGTCGAGGACCTGAATCTGACGTTCGGCGTCGCTGAGCTGGTGTTGGCAATGCTTGAGCAGCTCGCTGCCACGCCGATAGGCGGCCAATGATTCCTCGAGCGGCAGGTGACCCTCTTCCATGCTCTGGACGATCTTTTCAAGTTCGGCCAGTGCCGCCTCGAACTTCAGTGCACCGAGGGAAGAACCTTCCTTCCCGGACGCGTCGGGGTCGACAGATTTCGCGGAGTTCGCTCGTGGCATGGGAACGGCCCAAATCAAACTGTTGAAAATAGCCCATTAAGGGCCTTCCGGTCAAATGAAAAACACGCCGGACTGGTGCTAAACTTGGGCCACGAAATGAGGAGTCTGCCATGATTGTCATCGAAAAACAGCCCAAGCGTGTCGAGGTCACCGTTTACGCGGAATTCACGCTCGCCGATTACCAGGAGTTCGAGACCGCCGTCAATTACGCGATCCAGTTTGAAGGGCCGGTCGACCTGTTCTTTGATCTGCGTGAAATGGCCGATTTTACTCTTGACGTGGCTTGGGAAGACATCGTCTTCGCGCGTGCCCATGCCAACGATTTCAGCCGCATCGCCGTCCTCACGCATAGTCAGTGGGTGGCCTGGAGCGCCTGGTTGTCGCAGATGTTCGTGCGTGCCGAAATGCGCATCTTCGACGACGAAGTCGAGGCGCGTTCCTGGCTGCTGGCCGAAGAAGGGGAGACGCCGGCGTGAGTCACTCGACGCTGGTCAGCAGCACCGTCCTTGCCGACCATCTGCACGATCCGGGCTGGCGCGTGTTTGACTGTCGCCATCAACTGGCCGATCCGGGAGCCGGCGCGCGGGCCTACGCCGACGGGCACCTGCCGGGAGCGTTCTTCCTGCATCTCGATGCTGACCTGTCGGGCGCGATGACTGGCCGCAACGGGCGCCATCCCCTGCCCGATCCGATGCAACTGGCGGCCAGACTCGGCGCAGCGGGCGTTTCCCGCGCCACCCAGGTGATCGCCTATGACGATTCCGGCGGCATGTTTGCCAGCCGTCTGTGGTGGCTGTTACGTTGGCTCGGTCACCCTCGCGTCGCTGTGCTCGACGGTGGCCTCGCTGGCTGGCTGGCCGAAGGCAGGGCGCTGACCACCGATTTGCCGACCTCGGCGGCAGCGGCGCTTGAGGTGGCGCTGCGTGACCAGGTGGTGAGCACCGAAACGGTGCTCGCTCATCTTGACGACATGAAATTCCGTCTGCTCGATGCTCGCAGCCCCGACCGCTTTCGCGGCGAGAACGAAACGCTGGATCGCGTCGGTGGGCATATCCCCGGCGCGAGCAACCGTTTCTTTCGCGACAACCTCGACGCCGATGGCCGTTTCCGGCCGGCCGCTGAACTGCGCCGCGACTTCCTGGCTCTGCTCGCCGGGGTCGAACCCGAACAGGTGGTCATGTCTTGCGGCTCCGGCGTGACCGCCTGCCACAATCTGCTGGCCATGGCGATCGCCGGACTGCCTGGTGCGCGCCTTTATGCCGGCTCGTGGAGCGAATGGTGCAGCGACCCGGTGCGGCCGGTGGCTGGCGGGACTCCCTGACCTCTCAGGCCAGCAACAACTCGGTCGCTGCGTCGGCGATCTCGTCGAGCGACAGTCCGCCGTCGGGCCGGTACCACTGACTGCTCCAGTTCAACATGCCGAAAAGAAACAGTCGCAGCGGTCTGGCCGAGCTGCGCAGCCTGCCGCTGATAGCCAACTCGTCTAGGGTGCTCTGCCACGCTCGCTGGTAGCGGTCGGCGACGGCGGCGATCTCGGCCCTGCCGGCAGTGTCGAGCGAACGCGTTTCGAAGAGCAGCATCGGTGCCTGGCAGTCGCCCTCGAGCAGGTTGCCGAGGTGCGTGCGGATCATGACCCGCAAGCGTTGCTCCGGGTCGGCGATGCCCTCGATGGCCGCCTGCAGCCGTCGGTAGCCGGTCTCGAGACCTTCGATCATGGCCGCCTTGAGCAGATCCTGCTTGCTGCGGAAGTGGTAGAAAGGGCTGCCCGAGCGCATGCCGACCGCTTCGGCAATGTCGCGCGTGGTGGTGGCGCCGAAGCCCTTCTCGACGAACAGGCGTGCTGCCGCGCGCAGCAGGTCTTCGCGGCGGCTGGTCTCGATCGGCGCTCCCTGGCGTTTGCGGCCGGCCGGCATGGCGCTCAGAGCGTCGCCGCGAGGCGAGTGCCCTGATCGATGGCTCGCTTGGCGTCGAGTTCGTTGGCCACGTCGGCGCCGCCGATCAAGGAGAGTGGCACGTTGGCGGCGCGCAAACCGTCTTCGAGTTCGCGACGAGGTTCCTGCCCGGCACAGATGATCACGTGATCGACCGGCAGGCATTGCGGCTGGCCATCGACGATGATGTGCAGGCCGGCGTCGTCGACACGGTCGTAAGTCACCGCGGAGAGCATCTGTACACCGCGCTTCTTGAGCAGCGTGCGGCGAATCCAGCCGGTGGTCTTGGCCAGTCCGTCGCCGACCTTGGCCGCCTTGCGCTGCAGCAGCCAGACCTGGCGTCGTGAGACCTCACGGGTTGGCGCCTTGAGGCCACCGCGATTGGCGTATTCCGGGTCGATACCCCACTCGCCCTGAAAGCGCTCCAGCTCATCCTGGTCATCTCCGGCGTCGTCTACGTGCGTCAGGAACTCGGCGACGTCGAAGCCGATGCCGCCGGCGCCAATGATCGCCACACGCTCGCCGGCGACCCGGTAGCCTTCAATCAGGTCGGCGTACGAAATCACCTTCTCGTGCTCGATGCCCGCAATTTCCGGTCGGCGGGGAACGATACCGGTGGCCAGGACGACGTGGTCGAAACCGGCTGCTGCCAGTTCAGACGCTTCACAACGTCGGCCGAGTTCGAGATAGACACCCTCCTGCTGCAGGCGGCGGGCGAAGTAGCGCAGCGTTTCGCTGAATTCTTCCTTGCCGGGAATCCGGCGGGCAAGGTTGAACTGGCCACCGATTTCCGGCGCGGCGTCGAACAGCGTCACCTGATGCCCGCGTTCAGCCGCGGTCAGCGCGCAAGCCATTCCCGCCGGCCCGGCGCCAACCACGGCGATGTTGCGCGGTGCCGCGGCCTTCTCGATCAGCAGTTCGGTTTCGCGGCAGGCGCGCGGGTTGACCAGGCAGTAGGTCAGCCGGCCTGCGAAGATCTCGTCGAGACAGGCCTGATTACAGGCGATGCAGGTGTTGATCTCGTCGGCCCTTCCCGCGGCGGCCTTGGCGACGAAAGCTGCGTCGGCGAGGAAGGGGCGTGCCATCGAGACCATGTCGGCGCAGCCGGACGCGATCACCTGTTCGGCGACTTCGGGCGCGTTGATGCGGTTGGTGGTGATCAGCGGGATGCCGACCTGGCCCATCAGGCGCTTGGTCACCCAGACGAAAGCTGCCCGCGGCACCATCGTGGCGATCGTCGGGATGCGTGCCTCATGCCAGCCGATGCCGGTATTGATGATCGTTGCCCCGGCCTCCTCGATGGCCTTGGCCAGGGTGACGATTTCATCCCAGGTGCTGCCGCCGTCAACGAGATCGAGCATCGACAGCCGGAAAATGATGATGAAGTGGGGCCCGGTTGCCGCACGTATCCGGCGAACTGCCTCGACTGCGAAGCGGCTGCGGTTCTCGAAACTGCCCCCCCAGCCGTCGGCGCGGAAATTGGTCTGCTGCGCGACGAACTCGTTGATCAGATAACCTTCCGAACCCATCACCTCGACGCCGTCATAGCCGGCGAACTGGGCGAGGCGCGCGCAGCGCGCGTAGTCGTCGAGCGTGCGCTCAATGTCTTCCTCGCTGAGTTCGCGCGGGCGGATCGGCGAAATCGGCGCCTGTACCGCGGATGGCGCTACCGCGCCGCGATGGTAGGCGTAACGGCCGGTGTGCAGGATCTGCAGGGCGATCTTGCCGCCGGCCTGGTGGACGGCTTCGGTGACCTGCCGGTGCTTCTCGGCCTGCGCTTCATTCTCTAGTGTCGCCGCACCGGGCATCACCACGCCGTCCTGGTTGGGAGCGATGCCGCCAGTGACGATCAGCCCGACGCCGCCACGCGCACGTTCGGCGTAGAAAGTGGCGAGACGGGCAAAGCCTTGTGGCGCTTCTTCGAGGCCGGTGTGCATCGAACCCATCAGAACGCGATTCTTCAGCGTCGTAAAACCGAGATCGAGTGGGGCGAGCAAGTGTGGGTAAGGGCTTTGGCGCATTCTGATGGTCTCCTGATACGGGTTGGGCGTGAGGATCGCTGATCGACAATTAAGCAAGCAAGCGCTTGGTCAATTATCACGCATCGGCAGCGGAGTTGCAATACAGCGACTGCTTCAGGCGTCCAGCGCCACCGGCGAGCCTACGGCAAGGAGCAGGACCGACGCCGCGCTGCCGCGATTGACGGCGATTTCGACGAGTCCCACGCTGTTCTCGTACCAGAACGTCTGACCAGGCGGCACCTCGCTGAACACGCGCGCCGGGGGAATGCGCCTCGCGCCCACGACGAGTGCTACCTCTCGTGAAATGTTGCTGGCCCGCATCCCGGTCATGGCATTGCCATAATGGTCGAGGTAGATGACCTCTGACAGATCGTCCGCCGACAAGGTATGTTCCAGGCCGTCGCATTCCTCGATTGCTCCCGCCGGCCATTTCCCCGCGGCGATGCGGGCGGCGATGGGGGCGAACAAATCGCGCCCGTGGAACGATGCCGACAGTCCATCGGGTTGCCAGGTGATTCGCCAGGTACGCAACACCTGCGCACGCGCCGCGACCACACCCAGCAGGCCATTGTCCGGCCCGACGTAGAATTTGCCGTCGGCCTCCAGAACCACTGCAGCGAGATCGCTGCCCACGCCCGGGTCCACCACCGCGAGAAAAACGGTGCTGCGATCGAAACTCGTCGCCAGGGCCGCCAGCAGGTGAGCGCCGGCCCGCGGATCGAAGTTCGGCACGGCATGCAGCAGGTCGATGATCGGGACATCACGCCCACGCCTTCCGTGGCGCAGCAACGCCGCCTTCATCTGGCCGACATAGGGATCGTCGATGCCGAAATCAGTGTAGAGGACTATTATCCGATCAGCCCCTGGTCGGCGATTGGCCGGCACGGTCGGCGAGGTCAGCCATGGCGACCGCCGGCGCCGGCGTCCAGCCCTTCTTGCGATGTTCGGCGACCACCGTCGTGAAGATTCCGCCGCGCACGTAGAACCTGGCCGTCAGCTTCATGTAGCGGGGTCTGGTGGCGCTCACCAGGTCGTCGAGAATCCGGTTGGTGACCGCTTCGTGAAAGCAGCCGACGTTGCGGAAAGACCAGATGTAGAGCTTCAGGCTTTTCAGCTCGATACAGGTCTTTTCGGCGATGTAATCGAGCCACAGCGTCGCAAAGTCCGGCTGGCCCGTCTTCGGGCACAAGCAGGTGAATTCAGGGATCTCCATGTGGATCTGAAAATCCCGCTGCGGTGCCGGGTTGGGGAAGGTTTCAAGGTTTTTGGCCGGCGTTGTGCTCATGGTTGTGGCGAGTGCTTTTCCTGTGGGAAACGAATTGGGCAGGCAGAATGCTATCATAGACGCCGTTTTTTGCGCTTCGTCGGATTGTTCGCCTGCTGCCCCCCGGCTCGCCGTGGCGTGTGGCCGCCGATCGAGGCAATGCCTTTACCGATTCATCTTCTGGCGCGCTTGCGCGGGCCGCGCTCCAGTTCTCGTTCATGCGCCTGACCAAACTGAAACTCGCCGGCTTCAAATCTTTCGTTGATCCAACGACCGTCGCCTTGCCCGGTCAACTCGTCGGCGTCGTCGGTCCCAATGGTTGCGGCAAGTCCAACGTGATGGACGCCGTGCGCTGGGTGCTCGGCGAGTCAAAGGCCTCGGAGTTGCGCGGCGAATCGATGCAGGATGTGATCTTCAACGGTTCGGCGAGTCGCAAGCCGGTGTCGCGGGCCGCTGTCGAACTGGTCTTCGACAACGCGCTCGGTCGCCTCAGCGGTCAGTGGTCGCAGTATGCTGAACTGTCGGTCAAGCGACTGCTCACGCGTAGCGGCCAGTCGGAGTATTACATCAACAACCTGCACGTTCGCCGCAAGGATGTCACCGACCTTTTTCTCGGCACCGGCCTCGGTCCGCGTGCTTACGCGATCATCGGCCAGGGTACCATTTCGCGGATCATCGAGGCCAAGCCCGACGAGTTGCGCGTCTTTCTCGAAGAGGCGGCCGGCGTCAGTCGGTACAAGGAGCGGCGCAAGGAAACCGAGAACCGGCTGCGCGACACGCGCGACAACCTGGCACGCGTCGAAGACATCCGCCTTGAACTCGGCGCACAGATGGAACGTCTCGAAAGCCAGGCCAGCGTCGCTCGTCAGTATCGCGAGTACAGCGACGATCTGACGCGCCGACAACACTTGCTCTGGCTGCTGCGGCGCAACGAGGCGCAGGTCGAGCGCGACCGACTGGCGCGCGAGGTCGAGCAGGCGGTGACCGATCTTGAAGCGCGGAACGCGGCCCTCCGTGATCTCGAGGCGCGTATCGAAGAGGCACGTGAAGCGCATTTTGCCGGCAGCGACGGCGTGCACGCGGCACAGAGCGGTCTGTTCGCGGCCAACGCCGAAGTGGCGCGGCTGGAAGCCGAGATTCGCCACCGGCGTGAGTCGCAGCGCGAGTACGAGACGCGCCTGGCCCGGTTGACCGACGATAGTGCCCACTGGCAAGCGCAGGCAGAGAAGCTGGCCAGCGACGACGAGCGCTGGCAGGGGCTGCTGGCGCTGGCCGACGAACGGTTCGAGCAGGGTCGATTACGGCTGGAGGCGCGCCAGGAGCGTTTGCCGCTGGGCGAGGAAAATCATGCCGCAGCGCTCGATGCGCTCAGTCGCCGGCGTGCCGAGATGGCACAGGCCGAACGGCGGCTGCACGTCGAACAAGCGAATCGCGGCCACGCGCAACGGTCGCTGCAGGCGCTCGCCAGTCGGCGGGAGCGCCTGCTGCTCGAGCGCCAGTCAATGCCGCTCCCCGATGACACCGAGTTGACCGACAGACAGGAGGATCTGGCCGTTTTGCGCGAGCGCATCGGCGTTGCGCTGGACAGCCAGCAGGGAGCGCAGCAGGAGTTGCCGCGCCTGGAACAGCGCCGCCGTGAGGTGCTGGCCGAAGTGCAGCATGCGCAGAGGGAGCGCGCCGAGGCCAATGCTCGCCGCATGGCCCTTGAACAACTCCAGCAACGCCTGCAGAGCAACGGCAAGCTCGACGACTGGCTGCGCCGGAATCGATTGCAGCACGGCGAACCGCTCTGGAAGTCGCTGCATGTCGAAGCGGGTTGGGAGGATGCGCTCGAAGCCGTTCTGCGCGAGCGACTCGGTGCGCTGCTGGCCGATGCGGCAGACCCGGCGTGGAGCAAGGATAGGCCGGGGAGCAGGCTGACCTTGCTGCTGCCCGCAGCAGGTGTGGCAGGCACGCCGGCCGCGCCGCGTAGCGCGGTGGGCACCGCAGTCGACGACCTGCTGCTGGCGCGCGTGCGCTGCGACCGTGCCGATTTGGCCGCCATACTCGCCGATTGGCTCGCTGAGGTGTTGACCGCTCCCGATCTGGCGACCGCTCTGGCACGCCGCCCCGGCTTGTCGGCGAGCGCCTGTTGTGTGACTCCTGGTGGCGATATCGTCAGTCGGCAGAGCGTGACCCTCTTCGCTCCCGACAGCGGCGGGCATGGACTGCTCGAGCGACAGCGCGAGATTGACGCGCTGGCCGGGCTGATGGCCAGCCGCGACGAGGCGGTGGAACTGGCGCAGACAGGGTTGGCTGAAACCGAGCAGCACCTGCGCGACGCCCAGCAGACCTTGCAGGAGTCGCGCCAGCAACTGGGCGTGCTGCAGGACCGGGCGCACGCGATCCAGGTCGAAACGCTCAAGCTCGCGCAGGTCCGCGAACGCTTCCGCGAGCGCCAGGCGCAAATCGACGACAGCCTGGCCGAGATGGCGGCTGAAGAAGAAAGTGAGAGCGAACGCCTGTTCATCGTCGACGAGGCGATCGACCTGCTGCGCGAGCAGATCGGCGACTTGCAGGCGGTGATGAACGGTGCGCGGGCGCTGCTCGAACAGACCGAGCGCGCGCTGCGCGACGAGCGTGAGCGGGTCGCCAGCGCTGAAAGGGAGTTGCGCGAAGCCGAGTTCGCGCAGCGCGAGTGCCGCAGCAAGCTGCAGGAACTGGGCAGCGGCCGCGCGTTGGCGGCGCAGCAAGGCGAACGCATCGCCGACGAACTGGCGCGCTGCACGGAG
This sequence comes from Candidatus Accumulibacter aalborgensis, assembly GCF_900089955.1. GTDB lineage: Bacteria > Pseudomonadota > Gammaproteobacteria > Burkholderiales > Rhodocyclaceae > Accumulibacter > Accumulibacter aalborgensis. The sequence goes on from NZ_FLQX01000097.1 coordinate 32,906, forward strand.
AGCGCCACAGCCCTGCAAGCCGATGATATCGAACCGAAGTTGCAGGCCGCGCTCGACCATCGGGTGGCTCGCGAACACGCGCTGGCGCACGCTCGCGATGTGCTGGAAGCGGCGGCGAATGGCCTGCGCGCATTGGACGAGCAGCGTCTACGGGTCGAGCAGAGCCTTGACCCACTGCGCGACCGGATCGGCGAACTCAAACTGAAGGAACAGGCAGCCAGCCTCAATTGCGAGCAGTTCGCGAGCCAACTGAGCGCCGCCAATGCCGACGAGCAGGCTCTGGCGGCGGACCTCGTCGGCGCCAGAGCAGGCCCGTTGCAGAGTGCGATTACCGCGCTGCAGCGGTCGATCGACGCCCTCGGTGCGGTCAACCTGGCCGCCCTCGACGAACTCGAGGCGGCGCGCGAGCGCAAGGGCTACCTCGACGCGCAGTCGGCAGATCTGACCCAGGCGATGGAAACGCTGGAGAATGCGATTCGACGCATCGACCGCGAAACAAGGGATCTTCTGCAGACCACGTACGATTCGGTCAACCGCAGCTTTGGCGAGCTGTTTCCGACCCTCTTTGGCGGTGGCGAGGCCAGGCTGATCATGACCGGCGACGAAATCCTCGACGCCGGCTTGCAGGTGATGGCGCAACCGCCGGGCAAGAAAAACTCGACGATTCATCTGCTTTCCGGCGGCGAAAAGGCGTTGACGGCGATAGCGCTGGTATTCTCGATGTTTCAGCTCAACCCGGCGCCTTTCTGTCTGCTTGACGAAGTCGATGCACCGCTTGACGATACCAATACCGAGCGTTTCTGTGCCATGGTACGGCGTATGTCGACCCAGACGCAGTTTCTGTTCATCAGCCACAACAAGATCACGATGGAGATGGCGCAACAACTCGTCGGAGTGACCATGCAGGAATCCGGCGTCTCGCGCATTGTTGAAGTCGATATGGAAGAAGCGCTGCGCTTGCGCGAGCAACTCGTTTAGGAATAGAGATGACCGACTTGCAAATGGGTCTGATAGGCCTGGGTGGCACCGCCGTTATTGGCGTCCTGGCGTACAACAAATGGCAGGAGCACAAGCATCGCAAACTGGCCGAGCAGCTCTTGAACGGGCGCCAGACAGACGTCCTGCTCGATGAGCCAAGGTCGGAAGAGACGGCGGACGAGCGTGCCGACAGCGACGCCCGCGTAGCGGCAACCGCCCGCTCAGGCGACGACCGAGTGGAACCCCTGCTGCGGCAGGAGCCGGTGTTCGCTGCGCCCGCCGCGGATCGCCTGGCGCGCACCGAGGAGAGCGCCGTTGCCAGCCCCCCGGCTTTTCTGTCGTCATCCGATGCGGTCGCGCCGCGGCGTTCTGCGCCGGCGGAGTCCGTGCGGCCGGCCGACGGCAGGACTGATGCCAGGGAGATAGCGGCGACGCTCTACCGGCTGTCGCCGCTGATCGACTACATTGCCGCCATTGAGGTGTCGGAGCCGGCGGCGGCCTACCGTATCCACGACCTGCAGCGAGTTGCTCTGGAGCGGGTCGGGAAGCCACTGAACTGGATCGGCTACAACGAAACTTCTCGCGAGTGGGAAGCGATCCTCGAGGACAGTGACAACGCCTACCAGCACATCCGCGTCGGGCTGCAGCTCGTCGACCGCAAAGGGCCCGTCCGAGACGGTGATCTGTCGGTTTTCCACGTCGCGATCAACGACCTGGCGACCGAATTGATGGGCGTCGCCGAGTTGCCGTTGCGTGACCCGGCCTTGCAGGCAGCGGCTCAGCTTGATGAGTTCTGTGCCGGTGTTGACATCCAGATCGGCGTCAACGTGATCAGCCAGGGACAGGTCTTTCCTGGCACCAAGCTGCGCGCCCTGGCCGAATCGGCGGGAATGGTCATCGACGCCGACGGGCGCTTCGCCCGCTGCGATGACGACGGCAATGTGCTGTACGTGCTGATCAATCAGGAAACCCAAGGCTTTTCGGCCGAGTCGATGCGCACGATGAGCACGCATGGCATGACTTTCCTGCTCGACGTGCCGCGCGTGGCCAATGGCGACCGAGTGTTGACCCAGATGGTCGACTTGGCGAGGCGTTTTGCCGATGCCTTGAACGGCGCGCTGGTCGACGATAACCGGCGCCCGTTGTCCGAGCGGGCCATCGAGCCGATCCGCCGGCAGGTCGTGCAATACCAGACGGCAATGGCCCATCGCCAGTTGCCGTCTGGCGGGCCTCTGGCCCAGCGTCTGTTCTCCTGAACACGGCAGAAGACCGCGAAGTGAACACCAGCGAGCGCGTCCGCTCCTTGCGGACCGAGATAGAGAAGCACAGTTACCAGTACTACGTGCTCGATGCGCCGCTGATCCCGGATGCGGATTACGATCACCTGTTCCGCGAGTTGCAGGCCCTGGAAGCCGAACACCCCGAACTGCTGAGCGGCGATTCGCCGACGCAGAGAGTGGGCGCGGCACCGCTGCCGGAGTTCGGATCGGTAACCCATGCCCTGCCGATGTTGTCGCTGAACAACGCTTTTTCCGACCAGGAGGTCGCGGCCTTCGATCGCCGCGTACGCGAGGGACTGGCAGCCGAAGGAGAGGTCGATTATGCGGCCGAACCCAAGTTCGACGGTCTGGCCGTCAGCCTGAGCTACGCAATGGGCGTCCTGGTTCGCGGCGCGACGCGCGGTGACGGCACTACGGGCGAGGACGTTACGGCCAATCTGCGCACGCTGCGCAGCATTCCCTTGCGCCTCATGGGCAGTGACTGGCCGCCGCTGCTTGAAGTTCGCGGTGAGGTACTGCTCTGGCGTCGTGACTTCGAGCGCCTTAACGAGCGCCAGCGCGGGCAGGGAGACAAGGAGTTCGTCAACCCGCGCAATGCCGCCGCCGGCAGTTTGCGCCAGCTCGATCCGCGCGTCACGGCGCGGCGTCCGCTGCGCTTCTTTGCTTACGGCGTCGGCTTCGAGCCCGGTGCAGGGCTGCCGGCCACTCACTCGGGCTGGCTTGAGCGGCTCGCCGGCTGGGGATTTCCGGTTGCCGGCGAGCGCCGCCGGGTGACCGGCCTGGCCGGTCTGCTCGGCTACCACGAGGAAATGAGCCACCGTCGCGCGCAGCTCGCCTATGACATTGATGGCGTGGTCTACAAGGTGGACGATCTCGCCGCCCAGGAGCGCCTCGGTTTCGTTTCGCGCGCTCCGCGTTTTGCCCTTGCCCACAAATTCCCGGCCGAGGAAGCGATGACCGAGCTGCTCGAGATCTCGATCCAGGTTGGTCGCACCGGTGCCCTGACGCCAGTGGCGCGGCTGGCACCCGTTTTCGTCGGCGGCGTTACGGTGACCAATGCCACGCTGCACAACGAAGACGAGATCCGGCGCAAGGACGTGCGCATCGGCGATACGGTCGTCGTTCGTCGTGCCGGCGACGTGATTCCGGAAATCGTCCGCATCCTGCCTGAAAAGCGTCCTCTGTCGGCACGCGAGTTCATCTTGCCGAAAGCGTGTCCGGTGTGCGGCTCGAACGTCGTGCGCAGCAGTGACGAAGCGGTAGCGCGCTGCAGCGGTGGCCTTTACTGCCCGGCGCAACGCAAGCAGGCGCTGCTGCACTTCGCTTCGCGCCGGGCGCTGGATATTGAAGGGCTCGGCGACAAGCTCGTCGACCAGTTGGTGGATAGCGCCATCGTGCGCACGCCGGCCGACCTCTATCGGCTGGGCTTGCTGGCGCTTGCCGGCCTCGAACGGATGGCCGAGAAGTCGGCGAGCAATTTGCTCGCGGCCATCGAGAAAAGCAAGCAGACGACGCTGGCGCGCTTCATTTACGCGCTCGGGATGCGTAACGTCGGTGAGGCGACGGCCAGGGATCTGGCACGCCATTTTGGCCGCCTCGACCGCCTGCTGGCTGCCGATGAAGCGCAGTTGATTCAGGTTCCCGATGTCGGCCCGATCGTCGCGCAAAGCATTCGCCAGTTCTGCAACGAGTCGCACAATGTGGAAGCCATCGAGCAACTGCGTGCCGCCGGGGTGGTGTGGAGCGAAGGCGAGCCGCTGGCGGTGATCGGCAGGGCTGTGGCCGGCAAGGTCTTCGTGTTGACCGGAACGCTGCCGTCGCTGACGCGCGAGGCAGCCAAACAGATGGTCGAAGCGGCGGGTGGCAAGGTCAGCGGGTCGGTTTCGAAGAAGACCGATTTCGTCGTCGCCGGTGCCGACGCCGGCAGCAAGCTCGATCGAGCCCGGTTGCTGGGCGTGCAGATCATCGACGAAGGTCGGCTGCTGGCCTTGCTGAACGCGACCGGCGAGGGAGCGGTGCCATGAGCCGGCGCACCACCGTCGGGCGGAGCGACGCCGCGCATGTCCATGAACAGCCGGTGTCGCGAGGGGGTGCATGATCGATCCGCAGCAGGCGATGGCCATCCTCGCTTCAGCCGAGATGATTCACTCGGCCGACGCGGTTTCTGCGGCGGTCAGCCGCGTCGCGCGTGAGATCAACGAAAGGTTTCGCGACAGCAATCCGCTACTGCTGTGCGTGATGAACGGCGGCGTGCCTTTCGCCGGCCACCTGATGACGCAGCTCTCGTTTCCGCTTGACTTCGACCATGTGCATGTCGGCCGTTACGGACAGGCGACCAGCGGCGGCGAACTGTGCTGGCGCAGCGAGCCGTCGGTGTCGGTCAGCGGGCGAACGGTGCTGGTGGTCGACGATATCCTCGATGAGGGGCTGACGCTGGCTGCGATTCGTGATCGCTTGCTGCAACTGGGTGCCGACGCCTGCTACACAGTGGTGTTGACCGACAAGATGAACGGCCGGGAGAAGCCGATTCAAGCCGATTTCGTCGCGTTGACCGTTCCCGATCGTTTCCTTTTCGGTTACGGCATGGACGTTGGCGGCGCCTGGCGCAATTTACCGGCGATCTACGCCATGCGGGAGGATTGACATGCTGGCCATCATCGGTGGCAGCGGGCTGACCGAGTTCGCCAGCCTTGAGGTTTCACAACGCAAGCGGGTCAGCACGCCCTACGGCGAGCCGTCCGCAGCGCTCACTTTCGGCCGGATCGGCGGCCGACCGGTCGTTTTTCTCGCGCGCCATGGCGACCCACACGGCATCCCGCCGCATCAGGTGAATTACCGGGCCAACCTCTGGGCTCTGGCTGAGTGTGCGCCGGTCGGTATCGTTTCTGTGGCCGCGGTCGGCGGCATTCGTTCGGGCTTGAAGCCTGGCGATCTGGTCATCCCGCACCAGATCATCGACTATACCTGGGGTCGCGAATCGACCTACCACGAATGGCCGGACAGCCCGGTCAGGCACGTCGACTTCAGCGAACCCTTCGATCCTTGTCTGCGCCAGAGTCTCATCGACGCGGCAGAAGCCACCGGCGCCGCCGTCAGCGCCTCCGCAGTCTACGCAGCCACACAGGGGCCGCGGCTCGAAACGGCGGCCGAGATCGACCGGTTGGAGCGCGATGGCGCCGCCGTCGTCGGCATGACCGGCATGCCCGAGGCGGTATTGGCGCGTGAACTGGCCATCGCCTATGCCGCGATCAACGTTGTCGCCAACTACGCGGCCGGGCGAGGCGACAGTCGGCAGGGAATCAGCCTTGAAGCGATTCACGGCGTCCTCGATGCCTCGATGCACCGGGTGCGCGCGATCATCGAAAGGATGCTGTCGGCCAATGATTAGACCAGTCCTCAGGATGGGCGACCCGCGCCTGTGGCAAAAGGCCAGACCCGTCGAGCAATTCGCCACGCCGGAGCTTTACTCGCTGATCGCCGACATGGAAGAAACGATGCGCCACCTGGACGGCGCGGGCTTGGCCGCGCCGCAGATCGGGGTCGATCTGCGGGTGGTGATCTTTGGCGTTGACTGCAACGCACGCTACCCGGATGCCGAGCAGGTGCCGTGGACGGTATTGATCAATCCACTGCTCAAGCCGCTCTCGTCGGACATCGAAGAGGGTTGGGAAGGCTGCCTGTCGGTGCCGGGTCTGCGCGGCTGGGTAGCGCGCTGCAGCCGCTTGCGCTACTCCGGCTTCGACGCCTTCGGTCGGCCGATCGACCGCTCGGTCGACGGCTTCCACGCGCGCGTCGTGCAACACGAATGTGACCACCTTGACGGCATTCTGTATCCGATGCGCATCCGGGATCTGACCCGCTTTGGCTTTGTCGAGGAACTTTTTCCCGGCGGTGGTGCGGGGGCTGCCGAGTGAGCAGCGGTGCACGAGAGCTGTCCGTCCTTTCTGCTGCTGATGTTTCTACTTAAACCGGCTCTCTGCCGAACCGATCAGCGCTACGGCGCCGTTTTGGGCTAGGATATGTCTTTGACGAACAGGCCAGCCGTGGTACCCCGATATCGAATTCTCTTTGTCTGCATGGGTAACATCTGTCGCTCGCCGATGGCTGAAGCGGTTACCCGTGCCATGGCTCAACGAGAAGGCCTGGCGACGATGCTCGAGCTGGACTCGGCGGGAACGCACGGCCATTACCACGCCGGTGAGGCGCCGGACGCACGGGCGCGGCGGATAGCGGCAACACGGGGATACGACCTGTCACGACTTCGCGCGAGGTCGGTCGTCGCTGCAGACTTCGAACGTTTCGACCGTATCCTGGCCATGGATGAGGAGAATCTGTCCGGACTGCAGCGCATCTGCCCGGAGGCAAGCCGCTTCAAGCTTGGACTGTTTCTCGATTACGCCGATGGCGCAGGGATAGCCGAGGTTCCCGATCCTTACTACGGCGCTGACGCGGGTTTCGAGCGCGTTCTCGACCTCTGCGAGCAGGCGGCGGAAGGGCTGCTGGCGGCCTACAGGCGCGGGCCGCCGTCCGCGTCCGCATAAGCGGAGTCAGTGTTCAGTCAGTGCGTGCGGCTGGCTTGCCTTGGCTGCCTCGTCACCAGGGCGCGAGACGTGTTCCGTCAGCTGGCTTTCCATGGGGTTGAAAGCAGCGCTCGCTGCTGCGTGGCCGGCGCGTGCCAGACGTCTGAGCAGACGCTGCTGGGCGAAGGTCTCTGACGGATCAGGTTTTCCCAACAGGTATTCGGAGCCGTGTTTGGTTGTCACCACCATCGCGTCAGACTGAAAACTGTAGCTGGTGATCGGTGACGTTCTGATGTGTGAAGACGAGGGGAAGCGCGGATTACTGCCGTACACCCGCCCCTCGATACAGACCAGAGTCGCGCCGTCACGCGTGAGCAACTCTAGTGCTTTCCAGTTATTGAGAATATTCATGGTGCTTCCTCACTCTGAGCGCGGCGTGAAGTGCCGAAGCAAGCGCCAATTCTAGCCCACAACAGAATCGAGTGCAGTCTTTCCGGCGTGGCGCCGATACCTTGGACCTGGTTGCGCAGGCGCGTATCCGATAGGGTAATGATCATTTTTCGCTTAACCGGGATGGCCGGTTCAAAAGCACGCTGGAGGAGATTGACTCTCCGCCGCTAAACTTGCCCGAGGGACTGACGACCCGCATTGTGTCCCTTAGACCCCCGATGACCGATCTGTCGCCGAATGTCTCTCGATACAGAGTGACCATTGGGCACCGAACAGATGCCGGTGGTTCCTAAGCAAGAACCTTGCCAGGCACTTCTTCAAGCTAGTTATTTAGTTAAAACAATCTATTATCGAGTTCTGTAAAGGCTATGCCGAAGTCATGTGTAAAATATTCCGACACTCTCGGCTGTTTGGCGAACAGCGCACCGTCGGGCGGGTGCTGAGAAATGTGGCCAGGAAACACGTTCTACAGAAGGCAGTTTCTTTCGTCAGAGCCCAGCGTTTCGACGCCGGCCAGTTGCCGTTCGAGTATCGCCAAGGTAGCTTCGGAGGCGTCGTGACCTTTTGCCAGCCGGGCGCGGACGCGGAACCGCAACTGCTCCGGGGTCGCCTGTGGTGCGACGATGAAGAAGGCAACTCCGGCGTGCGCCGCGAGCGCCCGAAAGGCGTCTCGGCGCGATCTTTCTAGGAAGGCAGCGTCGACGATCACCGACCAGCCGGCAGCCAGCAAGTTCGCGGTGAGTTCGGACAGCCGTTGGTAAGTCATTTCGCTGGCGTCCTGCGTGTAGATGCCGCCGCCAGCCGGCGAGCCGCTGTTGGCCGCCGGCGCGACGCCAAACAGGCGCTTACGTTCGACATCCGAGCGCAGGCGCAGCGTGCTTGCCTGCGGGTCGCCAAGCAACAGCCGTCTCGACGCTCGGCTCTTGCCGCAGCCGGCAACCCCGTGGGTGATGATCAGCCGCGGTCGCGCTGGTTCAGCCAGGCGCTCGGCGAGTGCGAGGTAGGCGTACGCCCGGCCAGGGTCGCCGTTGGCCTGCGCGGCACGGATTGCCGTGACCTTGGCCCGGACCAGCGCACGATAGACGGCATAGAAGCGCAGCACGGGAACCGCGTCATAGTCGCCGCTGCCACTGAGCCACTCGTTCACCAGCCAACCGGCCAGGCCAGGCTGGCGCTGGTCGAGCAGGTCGATGTAGGTGAAAGCGATCTCGCTGGCGACGTCGATCCAGCGCAGGTCTTCACTGAACTCGATGCAGTCGAACATGCGCACGCGCTCGTCGATCAGTACCAGGTTGCCGAGGTGCAGATCGCCGTGACACTCGCGGACACTGCCGGCAGCCTTGCGGGCCGCAAAGCGCGCGGCCTGACGGTCAAATTCGCAGTTCGTCCATTCGGCCAGACGTGCCAGTCGGCTCTGCTCGTCATGCCTGGGCAGCAGCGCTTGCAGTTCCGCGAAATTTTCGCTCGCCTGCGCAAGTACTCGCTTGGGTTGACCGAAAGGCGTTGCCAGCGGCGCCGTCGCCGCGCACTCATGAAACGTGGTGATCACGGTGGCGAGGTTGGCAACGTGGTGCGGCCGCAGTTGCCCGCGCGCGCAGAGATGGTCCAGCCGGCCGGCTTCGGCGAAGCGGCGCATCCGCAGCGCGTACTCGATGATCGGTCCGGTGCCGCCGATCTGCGGGTCTTCCGGGGGGCCGGCGATAGGCACGACGTTCAGATAGAGGTCGGCGGCAAAGCGGCGGTTGAGGCGCAGCTCGGCTTCGCAACAGACGCGCCGCTTGTCGAGCGTGCCGTAGTCGAGAAAGGGTAGCGTCACGGCTTTTTTGATCTTGTAGACGAAATCGCCAGCCAGCAGCAGCCACGAGGCGTGCGTCTCGACCAGTTCCACCCTCGCCACCGGTGTCGTTGGGTTGGCATAGCGTGCTGGTTCGAGCAGGGCTTTGATCAGCGGTGGCAAGGCTTTGCGCATCCAGCAATCCTTCGTGATGCGTCGCGGCAAGGCCTTGCGCAAATCTTCGAGCGGCGCAGCCGATGGCCCAGGTGTTCAGGCTGGCCAGAGCCTGGTCGACGCTGAGGACATGAATACGCAAGGGATGGGACTCCTGAGCAATAATCTACACCCTTGGCGGCAGCATTGCCACAAAACGGTCATGACTTGATAATGAAAGGCTATCGGGCGTATGGCCGCCCGCCAATTGGGTTTCCAGCAATGCGAAAAGTGAATCAGGGCTTGCAGCGATCGACGTGGCGTCTGATTAGCCTTTTCTTCAGCATGCCGACCGCGGTCGTCGTCTTTGGCACCATCTTCATGTTCGCCTCGGAGTATCTCGAGGGGAAACCGATGGGTTTCTGGTCCAGTCTCGAATGGGCCTCCGAGACACTGACCACCACCGGCTATGGCGCCTACGCGCCGTGGAACCATCCGGTGATGATCGTCTTCGTGATCCTCACGCAGTTCGTCGGCATGTTCTTCCTGGTGCTGATCTTTCCCTTCTATGTCATGCCGTACATCGAGGAGCGTTTCGAAGTACGTCTCGCGCATGTGCTGCCGGAGATGAGCGGCCGCGTGCTGTTCTACCGCTATGGTCCGGCGATCGAATCGCTCCTCGATGAATTTCAACGCACCGCCACCGCCTTCGTTGTTCTCGAGGAAGACGTGGAACTGGCCCGCAACCTGCGTAATCGGGGCTACGAAGTGGTCCTGGGCAAGCTTGACGAAGAGCCGGACGCGCTGTCTGGCGTTGAAGACGCACGTGCCGTGGTAGCCAACGCCGATGACCACGCCAATGCTATCTGCATCCTGATCGCCCGCGAGCAGGGCTTCAAGGGGCCGATCTATGCGCTGGCCGACGATCCCCTGTACCGGCCACCGATGCTTCAGGTCGGGGCCAGCGAGGTGTTTACCCCGTCGCACGTGCTCGCTGCGGCGCTGGCCGCGCGCGCCAGCATTCGCCTCAGCCCGCCGGCCGAGGGAATGCACCTGCTTGGCAGCCAGGTCGGGCTGGCCGAATTCCGGGTGCGCGCGAACAGTCCGCTGGCCGGAAAACGGCTCGGTGACCTGCAGTTGCGCGTGCGTCATGGCGTCACCGTTATTGGCCAGTGGACCTGCGGTGCCTTCAGGGCTGTCGAGGGGCCCGATACGCGCATCGAGGCCGGCGCGATTCTGGTCATCGTCGGCGCGCAAGCCAATCTGGCCAAGGTTGAACGCCTGGCTATCCCGATTCGCCGCAGCGGGCCGATCGTTCTCGCCGGCTACGGAGCTGTCGGCAGAAAATTTGTCGAAATGCTCAACGATGCCGGGGACACGACGATCGTCATCGACCAGCAAGCGATCCCCGGTGTCGACGTGGTCGGCAACGTGCTCGAATACGCGACCATGGAACGTGCCGGCGTGCGCGCGGCGAGCGCCGTCGTGCTGGTGTTGAACAACGACAGCGAAGGAGTGTTCGCCACCGCCGTGGTCCGCGACCATGCGCCAGAGGTGCCGCTGATCGTGCGCGCCAATCGGGTCCAGAACATCCCACGCCTTTACCAGGCCGGCGCTGATTTCGCCCTCTCGGTGGGGCAGGTCGCTGGCCAGATCCTGGCCTACCATTTGCGTGGCGAACAGGCGATCGCCGTCGAGCAGCGCCTCAAGTTCATTCGGGTCGCCGCCGGCAAGCTGGCCGGTGGCCACCCGTGGCGCGATCAGGTGCGCGAGCGAACCGGGGCAGCCGTGGTCGCGGTCGAGCGCGGCGACCGGGTCATCGTCGAGTTCGAGGACGATTTCATGATTCATCCCGACGACACGCTGTTCGTCTGCGGAACGTTGGCCAGCCTGGAGAGCTACTTGCGCGAGTTCGAGACGGCGCTGGCCGACACGCCGCGCGCGTGAAAGATCTGCGGCACGCGCAGCGCCATCAACCGCTGTTCGGTGGACGCTTGTTTCGCCAGGCGCCGACCAGTGCCGAGAGTTTGTCGCGCTGCGACAGGCGTTCGTCGGAAAGGGCCTCAAGGAAGTCCGATAGCCGCTTCGATTTGACGATGGCGACTCCGGTGAGCAGTGCCGAAAGGATCAACACCACCATGAAGAAGACGATCCTGTTCACCAGGGGATCTTCTGCAGCAGCGATCAGATTGATGCCGAGAAAGCCCGTGCTGACCGTCGCGATCAGTCCGGCGGTGGTGACCACCGTCAGCCGGACGACCGTGTTTGCCTGTCGGCGCAGGCTGTCGCTGTCGAGGTACTGGCTCATGTCCTGGATCTCCTCGCGCAACTCGGTGTACAGACGCTCGGTGCCCAGGTGCTCCCGGGTGATTGCGAACAGCGCCCTGGCCTGGGCCTGATCGGAGACCTCGTAGAACCAGTAGCGATGCGTGAAGCGCAGGAAGACCTCGAGGATCTCGCGAATGGCGCGCTTGAAATTCTTGACCGATTCGGCGTTGCCGATTTCCAGACGATTGAGCGCCGTGACCAGACGATCGGAGAGCATCAAGAGCGCCGCCTTGTGGAAGTGAGGGATCAGCGCGAGCAGGAAGAACTGGTGCCGAAACTGGCCGAGCAGACCGTTCTCCAGCCCCGTGAAATAGGGTTCCTGGGCGCTGCCGACCATAATGCAGGCATGGCCGCAGGAGAGCAGGCGGGTGCCCGGCTGGTCGGTTTGCGGATGCCAGTAGCGATCGTAGCAGTGGCGCGCTTCGAAGCCTTCGAGGTGCTGGTCGGAAAAGGGCAGCGAGCCTTTTTTTCCCGCCCCGCTGACCAGCACCAGGCGGGCAAAGTCGCCTCGGCTCACGGTCCGCGGATCATCCATCGCCAGGTAAGCGAGTAGCGGCATGCGGTGATACTCGATCTGCCGGTAGCGGACCAGGCCATCCTCGTCGGAGTGGTGAAGAACCAGCGGCCGCAGCAGGAACTCCCAGTGCGACGAGATGCACGGCGAGCGAAAGCGGCCGACGAAAGAGAGGTACTTGCTGCGCTTCTCATAGTCGGAATGGGCCAGTACCCGGCCGTCGGGTGCCATCCACTCGGCACGTGTGAGGCAGTGGCCGCCGCTGCCATCCTCGTCCCAGTAGGGCGGATAAGCACGACCAAAACGATACAGTGTTTCCTGAACCTGCCGCAGGTCGAGGTCGTCGGCGGCGATCTCGACGACCAGGATGACGACGTCGATGTCGTAGAAGAAATACAAATCCAGGTGGACGATGTCGAAGCTGATCGGTTGATTGTTTTCCTTGAAGGTCATGCGCACCTGCGCCATGTCCTGGCGCCGGAAGATGCGGATCGGCGAATCGCCATAGCGCGCCTTGCCCTCATGGCTGGCGCCCTCGCCGTAGAGAAAGCGCTGGACGTGCGGCAGGAAGGTGACGAATTCGCTGTAATGGCGCTCGTGGAATTGCTCGGGGTCGCCGCAGAATTCGTCGGCCAGTTCCCGCCACGGGTTGTCGGCGGTCGGCTGTTCGAGCAATTGGTAGTGATTCTCGAAGGGGCTGCCTTCGAGCAACGGCATCAACTGCAGCGGCCACATCAGGATCTGACGAAAATGCTTGACCGGCTGGTCTGCTGCGCTTATTTCCAGGTCCATGGTTTCAGCCTCCGATCTCGGCCAGCAGCCTGAGGATCATGCGCTCGGCCTGGTGCAGGTAGCTGCGGCCGAACAGGTTCAGGTGATTGAGCACATGATAGAGGTTATAGAGCGTCTTGCGTTGCTCGAAACCGTCGCTCAGTGGCCAGGCTTCGCGGTAGGCGGCGTAAAAACGGTCGGGAAAGCCGCCGAACAACTCGGTCATTGCCAGGTCGGCCTCGCGGTCGCCAAAATAGACCGCCGGGTCGAAAAGGACCAGCGTGCCCGCCTCGTCGGTAGCTGCGTTGCCCGACCACAGGTCGCCATGCAGCAGGCTCGGCTGTGGCGAATGGTCAACGAACAGCGCCGCCAGTTGCTCGCTCAGGCGCTCGCCGCTGGCGATCAAGTTGCCGTGGTAGCCGTGCTGCTTTGCCAGCTCGAGTTGTGGCCGCAAGCGCCGGCGCGCGAAGAAGAACGGCCAGGTCCGGTGCTCGGCATTGTCCTGCGGCGTACAGCCGATGAAGTTGTCGCGATGCCAGCCGTATTGCGCTCCCTCGATGCGGTGCAGGGCAGCCAGCGCATGCCCGGCGGCGGCGGCGGGAGTGCGTTCGCGAAGGGCTTGCAGGTGCAGGAATTCGAGCATCAGGTAGGCCGTACCGCCGCTGACGCCGTGCCCGACGACGCGCGGCACGCGCACCGCGGGACACGCCGCCAGAGCGCTCAACCCATCGGCCTCGGCGGCGAACATGTCTGCCAGGCCGGTGTCGTTGAGCTTGACGAACCAGCGCCGGCCGCCGCTCTCGATGCGCATGGCGCGCGAAATCGAACCGCCTGCTACCTCGGTGGCAGCGTCGATGTCCTGCGGCGACCCCCCCTCGCTGCCGATCAGCGCGCCGAGCGCCGTGCGCAGCGCGGCGTCCATCGAGTGAGCGCTTGCCAGCATGGCCATCCTTTCCTATTCTGTCGAAGGTCAGCGCCAGGCGCTGCCGGCCGGGTTTACTCGTGGCAGCGAATGTGTTGTGATGCCGCAGGTTCGCGAAGAGGGCTACGGCCCGCTGCCAACCCTTCCGCCGCAGTTTCGTTTTTCTCGAACTTCCTCGTTCCTGCGTCCTTCCTGTCCATGTCAGTATTGGAGCCAATCATCATGAAAACCCGCTTGCTCGTTGTTTCCGCCTTGCTCGCCATCGCCGTCTCAGCCTGTGGTCAAAAGGAAGATGCCGTTAAGGCCGAAGCGGCCAGGATCGCCAAGGAGTCGGCGCAAAAAGCCGAGGACGCTGCCAAGAAAGCCGGCGCAGCCGTCGGCGCTGCAGCCGAAGCGACCAAGGAGGCGGTCAAGGATGCCGGCGCTGAAGCCAGGGAAAAGACCAAAGAGGCGGTCGACGCAACCAGGGAAGCGGGCAGGGAGATGGTCGTCAAGGCAGCCGATGCGACCAAGGAGGCTGCCGAGAGGACGAAGCAGGCTGTATCGAAGTAACCTCCGGCCGATCCGCCCGCAGGTAGGGGAAAAACTGGCGGTCCGCGCCGAGCATGTGTTTTGTGATCACCTCATAGGCGAGAAACTGGAACATATCGCCGAGGCCCTGTTTGCCGGCGCGGTACTCGTCGACCAGCTTGGCGGCCTTGGCGACCAGTTCGCGATGGAGCACGATATGCTCGGTAGCGCCCGGGAAACCCGCGGCGACGATCACCTTCTCCTCATCCCCGAAGTGCTGTAGTACATCGGCAATCAGGCTGTCGACCTGCGCGTCCACGCCGTCTGCCGAGTGCCCGGAGAGGATTGCCGAAAGCAGTCCGTTGGCGTTGGCAAAGAGCAGTCGGTGACCCCGGTCGACGACTTCATCGCCACAGTCGTACGCCGAGCGCCAGACCAGGTGCACGAAATTGGCGGCGACTGGCGCTTGAGCGTCGTCAGCGGTGGTCGCCGCGGGTGCGAGTTGGACCTGGTTCCGGCCACTGCCTTTGGCTTGGTAGAGCGCTTCGTCGGCACGCGCGAACCAATCTTCCCAGCTTTCTCCAAGGCTGCATTCGGCGACCCCGATACTGACCGTCACCTGCCCCACTACCGGAAAAATTGCACCGGCGACCTGTTCGCGCAAGCGCTCGGCAAGCTCACCTGCCGGCACGCGTCGGGTGTTCGGGCAGATGACCACGAACTCTTCACCGCCCCAGCGCGCCAGCGAGTCCGTGCCACGCAGCGTGTCGTGCAGCAGCTTGGTCAGTTCGCGGAGGACCTGATCGCCAGTCGCGTGACCGTGCTGGTCATTGACCACCTTGAAGAAATCGATGTCCACGATGAGCAGGCTCAGAGGGTGCTCATAGCGGTTCAGACGATCCATCTCGGTGCGCACCGACTCCTCGAGCCGCCGTCGGTTCCAGGCGCCGGTGAGTTTGTCGGTGCTGGCCACCTGCTCGAGTTCGACGACCGTGCGCCGCAACTCCTGGTTAGCCTGTTCAAGGCAAGCGAGCGTTTGCTGCATGGCCGTCGTCGGGTGTGGCTGGGAGACTTGGTGCACGATCGAGGCGATCGACTTCAGCTTGCCGTCGGCTCCGAGGATCGGCAGCTTCAGCCACAGGCAGTGACTGCTGACGCTGTCGACCGGCAGGAGAACTTCTGTGGACGCAACCGGCGCACCGTCGACCAGGGCCTGGTCGCAACGGGCGAGTTGTTCCCGCAAATGCGCCGGCAGAAGGTCGCTCTCGGACCTGCCGTCAACGCGCCCAGATCCCTGGCACAGCAGCCGATCCAGCATTCTGTTGGCCAGTCGGTAACGGCCATCCAGCCCTTTGACGCCGAAGCCGACGCCACCGCTCTCGGGCATCAATAGCGACAGCAGTCCCGCTACCCGGATGATGCCATCGCTGGCGATGGCCTGGATCAGGTCATTTTCATTCACCACCAGGGTATCCCTTGCGGGTGGGGTGCCGGCGGACGACAGGACATCGCTGCAACTCCATTTCATGTGCTGACCAAAGGGCAATCACTATACGGGTTTTCATTGCCCGTGACCAAGGGGAGCCTGCTCAGGGTAAAACCAGACCTCAAGTCTGCCAGCGTTCTGCCGCCTGCTCGTCGGCCGCGTGCGCTTCGACCCAGCGCGCACCATCGGCGGTGACTTCGCGCTTCCAGAACGGGGCGCGGGTTTTCAGGTAGTCCATGATGAACTGGCAGGCGGCAAAGGCTTCGCCACGATGCGAGCCAGCCACCGCGACGAGCACGATCTGGTCGCCGGGCAGCAGGCGACCGACGCGGTGGATAAGCAGAGCGTCGACGATTGCCCAGCGCTGCCGGGCTTCGGCGACGATCGCCGCGAGCGCTTTTTCGGTCATCCCCGGGTAGTGTTCGAGCGTCATTTCGGACACTCCGGCGCCGTCGTTCATCTCGCGCACGAAGCCGACGAAGGACGCCAGCGCGCCGATCTGCGGATCGTTGCGGTGCAGGGCGGCCAACTCGGTACCGACATCGAAATCTGTTTCCTGGACGCGAACGACCATCTCAACCTCCAGTCACCGGCGGAAAGAATGCCACTTCGTCACCCGGACAGAGCGGCGTGTCGAGCCGTGCCATTTCCTGATTCACGGCGTAGCGCAAGTTCCTGACCGTCGCAAGACTTGGCCACTGGCCACCACGTGCCACCAGAAATTGGATCAGTCCAGCGATATCGAACACACCTGCCGGCAGGTCTAGCTCCTCGCTGCCCTGGCCGATCTGCTCGCGCAAGCCGGCAAAATAGAGAATCTTCAGGCGCATCGACGTACCCCTTCAGCTCAGGCCAGCAAGTCGGAAAAGGGGATGAAACGAAGCTGGTCACCACGCCGGATGGCCTGCTGCGGCGGGTTATCGATCAGTCCGTCTCCCCACACGGCTGAGCTCAATACTCCCGAACCCTGGTTCGGAAAGAGATCCAGACCACCGTCGGCGTTCCTTCTGGCGCGCAGGAATTCGCGCCGCGCATCGGGTCGCAGCCAGTCGAAATCAGCACGCAGGTGGTAGCTCGACGGTGTCACTTGGCGCACATTCTGCATCTTGAGCAGAAAAGGCCGCACCAGCATCAGGAAGGTGACCAGGCTGGACACTGGGTTGCCGGGCAGGCCGATGAAAGGCACATCGCCGCCGGGCCCGGTGACCTGCCCGAAGGCCAGTGGTTTGCCGGGCTTGATGGCGATCCTCCACATTTCGAGCCGACCTTCGGCGTCGACCGCCGCCTTGACGTGATCCTCCTCGCCTACCGAAACACCCCCCGAAGTGAGGATCAGGTCGTTGTCGCGCGCCGCTTCGCGCAAAGCCGCTCGCGTTGCAGCCAGATCGTCGGGCACCTGGCCGTGGTCGCAGCACTCGCAGCCCAGGCCGTCGAGCAGGCCGGTGAGCAGGAAACGATTGGCGTTGTAGATCGCCCCTGGCGACAGCGCTTCGCCAGGCATCCGCAGTTCGTCGCCGGTGAAGAAGACGGCGACGCGCAAGCGGCGAAAGACCGGCAAGGCAGCGATGCCTACCGACGCCGCCAGCGCCGTGTCCTGTGGTCGCAGGCGCTGCCCGGCGGCGAGGATCTCGCTGCCGACGGCAATGTCACTGCCGGTGCGCCGGATGTGGTCGCCGGCTTGCGGCAGGTGGTTGATGACCACCTCGCCGCCGTTGTGGGCGCACAACTCCTGCATGACGACCGCGTTGGCGCCGACCGGTATCGGCGCGCCGGTGAAAATCCGTGCCGCGGTTCCCGGCTGCAGTCGGCTACCGACGCTGCCGGCAGCGATGCGTTGCGAAACCGGCAGACACGTCGCGAGACGCGGGACATCGGCGACGGCGACCGCGTAACCGTCCATCGCCGAGTTGTCGAGCGGTGGGGAGTCGACGGTGGCCTGCTGTGCACAGGCCAGCACTCGCCCGACGGCGGCCAGCGTCGGCAGCGAGGACCATTCGGAAAGCGCGGCAGCGCTGGCCAGCAGGCGTGTCAGCGCGTCGTCAAAGGTCAGCATGTGTCTTTCCCCCAGTTTGCACGGTAGCGAGGATGAAGCGGGCAATCGTCTCGGCGTCGTTCAGATCCAGCCAGGTACGGCCACCGTGCACGGCGGGCAGCGGCGCTTCGTCGGAGGCTACCGCGACGATGTGCGGATGGTCCGGCCACAGCGGCGGCTTGCCGTTGGCCGGCCGATAGACCTCGAGCATCGGGATCGCCTCGTGCTTGAGGCCCTCGACAAGAACCAGGTCGCAGGGCGAGAAGCGCGCGACGTATTCCGCCAGCGACGGCTCGGGCGCGTCATGCAACTCGCTCATCAACACCCAGCGGGCGCTGCTGGCCAGCAGCACCTCGGCAGCTCCCGCCTGGCGGTGGCGAAACGAGTCCTTCCCCGGACGGTCGATGTCGAAGCCGTGGTGCGCGTGCTTGAGCACCGAGACGCGCAGGCCGCTCGCCGTCAGGTACGGCAGCAGGTTCTCAATCAGTGTCGTTTTGCCGGCGCCGGAGTAGCCGGCAATTCCGAACAGTTTCATCGGCAGCTTTCCGCCTGAGCGTCGCAGGACACCGGGAAAACGGCGGCAAAACCGCCCCCCGGGGTCCTGAAGTTGGTCGTTTGTCCACGATACAGGCGCGCCGAAACGAGCTGTACGGCACCCCGATAGACGTAGTTGCGCAGGTCGAGCTTGAAATCCTGTTCGATACCATCGATCAGCAGGCGCCGCTCGGAGGGGGCAACCATCGCTTGCGCGACGTAGCCACCGCGCGATATTTCCGCGAAGACGCGTCGGGTGAGCTTGTCGCCGCGGTAGGTCGCCTTGCTGCCGAAACCCGCCGCCGGCTTGAAGAACCATTGCTTGCGGCTGGCCCAGAAGGCGTGGGCGCTTGCCGGGAGAACTTCCTCGGTACGCGGAATGGTCGCCGCCAACAATTGCCGATCGTCGTCGCCGACACCGATTCCAGCCAGCCACTGGTCATCGCCGAGAGCGACCAGATTGCGCTTGTCGGCGAACAGCGCGTGCGTTTGCGGATGCGGCGTGAGGACCACGGCATCGGCCAGATAGGCGGCGCGCAGTGCCGCGTGCTGTGCTTCCTCGAGGGCAAAGTCGGTCAGCCGGTTGTAGACCAGGTCGACGGGCTGATCGCGACAGCGCAGAACCTGACCGTCAAACGAAAGCTCCGCCGGGTCGGCGACCAGTGCGGCGACGCCATTGGCCGCGAAGATCTGCCGGAAGAGCTCGAATTCCGGCGCCAGGTATTGCTCGGCCGGCGACTCATCGACAATCACGATACGCTTCAGCGACCGGGGAGAGGAGTCACCGCGTGCCAGCCGCCATTCCTCGTCGAACATGGCCATGAATACGGACTCGAGCGAACGGTCGGCCGGCATCATGCGGGCCACCGGTGCGCAGCACGCGCGCTGCGCACGCAACAGGCGCGCATTGAGCAGCGCGCCGCCGGCATTCGAGTTGATCTCGATCAGTTGCGGGCCGTCAGGACCGAGATGGAAGTCATAGCCAAGGAAGACGCCGACGGCGGCAGGCGAATGGTGAGCTATTGGCGGCGCGTGGGCCAGCACTCTTGCGCGGTAAGCCGGCAGGCTGACCACCTTTTCGAGGACGGCGATCGTTTGCGCCATGCGCCACAGATGGGCCTCGCTGACGAAGACCATGCTGTCCGAAAAGAGATGTGGCCGCGTAGCGAGCAGTTCGGCATGCGACAGCGTGCCATTGCCTTCTTCGAGCGACTTCTTGAGCGATCGGTGATCGACCGAGATGCACGCGCAGCCACGATTGAGCAGCTCCGCCGCGGCGCGACAATCCGCTGGCAAGAGGTCGTTGATGGCCGGCAGGAGAATACGTTCCATGCGCTTCAGCCTGCCGGTGCCGCCGAGAAGAAGGCCACCGCCTCGGCGAGTTCGCGGGTTCTCTTCATCGGTGGCAGGCTGCGCCAGATTCGCTTGCCGTAGGGTTTGCCGGTCAGCCGCGGGTCGCAGATCATCAATACGCCGCGGTCTGTTTCGTCGCGGATCAGGCGGCCGGCGCCCTGCTTGACGTTGATCACCGCACGCGGCAACTGGTACTCCATGAAGGCATTGCGGCCGGCGCTCTTCAGTCGCTCGATACGCGCCGACAGCACCGGGTCGTCGGGCGGCGCGAAGGGCAGCTTGTCGATGATCACCAGCGACAGCGCCTTGCCGCGAACATCGACGCCTTCCCAGAAGCTCTGGCTGCCGATCAGGATGGCGTTGCCCAGTCGGCGAAAACGTTCCAGCAGCTCGTTCTTGCTGCGTTCGCCCTGCAGCAACAAAGGCAGCTCGATCCCCGCCTGCGCAAGCTGCTCGGTCAGCAACTCATGCGTCCGGCGCATCGCGCGCAGCGAGGTGCACAGAAAAAAAGCTCTGCCGCCGCTGGCCTGGAGGAGCGGAAATGCCGCTGCGACGACCGCCTCGGCATAGTCCCGGCTGTTCGGGTCGGGCAGATTCTGCGGTGCGTAGAGCAGCGCCTGTCGCGGATAGTCGAACGGGCTCTCCCAGCGCGCCGAGCAGGCGTCGACCAGTCCCATCTCGGCACAGTAGTGGGCAAAATCCTCCTGTACGGCGAGCGTCGCAGAGGTGAAAATCCACGCCCGGGGATGACCACCCATCTGCTTTTGCATGATCTCGGCAATCACCAGTGGCGTCGCGTTGAGCTGCAGTGAGTGGCTGTAGGTCTCTCCCCAGCGGACAAAGTCGGTATTCGTTCCGTCGCGCCAGGATTGCAGGCGGGCGAGCAGCTCGCCGCCTCGCCGCCAGCAGTTTTCGAGTCCTTCACCACGTTGCGCCTGCGTTTCCAGGACCACGGCAAGTGCTTCGAGGGCGCCGACCGCAGCCGCCAGGCCGGTCACGAATCCCGGCCGCGCTTCGAGCTGCTGCAGCGCGTAGCGGGCTGCTTCGACCGGCAGCGTCAGGCGCAGCTCGCGCGCCGCCTTTTCCAGCGCATCGCACGCGATGGGCAGGTCAAGGCAGTCACGCGCCGCCGCCACGCCTTCCAGATGCGCATCATGCGCCAGTTCGAGGAGCTGCGCTGTCGACAGGCTGTCGCCAAAAAACAGGCTGGCGACTTCCGGCAACTGATGCGCTTCGTCAAAGATCACCGTGTTGCAGGCCGGTAGCAGTTCGGCAGTTCCTTCGTCGCGCAGCATCACGTCGGCAAAGAACAGGTGATGGTTGACCACCACCAGGTCGGCCGCCAGAGCGTCGCGGCGGGCCGCCAGGACGAAGCATTCCTTGTGCTGCGGACACTCCTGGCCGAGACAGTTGTCGCGTGTCGAGGTGACCATCGCCCACACGCCGGCGGTCTCGGGCACGTCCGCGCAGTCGGCCTTGTCGCCGGTACGGGTCTTCTTCACGAAGCGCGCGATGCGCTGCGCGTAGGCGGCATCGTCGCGTGACAGAAAGCGACCGTCGGCCAGTGAACGCTCCAGATGGTGATGGCACAGGTAGTTGGCCCGACCCTTGAGCAGGGCCACCTTGATTGGCGACTTCAGTGCCTTGCGGATGGTCGGAATATCCCGCGCGAAGAGCTGATCCTGCAGGTTCCGGGTCCCGGTCGACACGATCACCTTACCGCCCGAAAGCATCGCCGGCACCAGGTAGGCATAGGTCTTGCCGGTACCCGTGCCGGCCTCGGCGACCAGCACACGGTTATCGGCTATCGCCGCGGCGATGTGCTCGGCCATCGCCAGTTGCTGGCTGCGTGGGCGATAGCCGGGAACACCCGCAGCCAGTGGGCCGTCGGCAGAAAAGACTTCGGAAAGCAGGGCGGTCATGGCGTATTTTATGGCAGCAGCACGAATGCTACCAGAAGGCGGCACGACCGGCCGTGTCGCCGGTCGACTATTGCGTCGCCTGGAGCAACAATTCGCGCAGGAAGCGCACGGGAATGGCGAAGCTGATCCCCGATGGCTTGCTCAGCACCGACTCCTTGCTCTCCTTGACGAACACCATGTTGATGATGCCGACTACCTCGCCGTGGTTCAGCTCATAGAGCGGGCCGCCACTGTTGCCGGGATAGGCGGTCGCATCGAGCTGATAGATATCGAAGCTGCCGCTCCTGATTTGCTGGACGACCCTGGCGTTGAGCTGGCGTGCGTTGGCCCCGGGCAGCACAATCGGTGTGATCGACGAGATGATGCCGTGGTGCGTGACCGGCGACAGACCCAGAACGCCGCCGATGGGAAAGCCGGTGAAGGCCACCGATTGTCCCTCACGTACCGGGTCGGAGTCGTGCAGCGTCAGGGCTGGCAAGGGCTGACCCTCGATTTGCAGCAGGGCCAGATCGTGAGCCTTGTCGACGGCGACCGATCGCGCCGTACGGTGCTGTGCGCTCCCCCCCGCCGAGTGAATGACGACCACCAGCGTCTCGCGCGCTGTTGCGTCGAGTGTTTCAGGGAGGACATGGCTATTGGTCGCCACCTGGCGACCGTCGCCGACGACGAAACCGGTACCGCGCATGACGAATTGTGGGCTGCGCGTCAGCTGATAGGTGCCGACGACCACCACCGAGGGTTTTACGCGCTCGATGACCTCGGGCAGGTCTGCCGAGACGGGTCCGGCGAAGAGCAGCAACGCGCTGACCACCGCGGCGGCAAGGAAGCCGTTGACCGCCGGTCGTTCTTCCGCGTCAGGCAGTGGCTCTCGCGAGGCGCACGGGTTCTTGCGTGCAGGATCGGTGACAGCGGGGAACAGCCAGCATCTCATAAGTGATCTCGTGGTAACGGCAGATTGACGCGTGGCATGCGCTCCCTACGACCCCTTGGTCAGCCGGATGCGCGACAACTCTGGGGAAGGCGTCGTCACTCTGGCGTCGTAGGGATGATCGTCGCGCTTGAAGAGTCCGACGATTCGCTTCACGTAGCCACGTGTCTCGGCATAAGGCGGCACGCCGCGGTAACGATTGACCGCCCCTTCGCCGGCGTTGTAAGCCGCCGCTACCAGGCTGACGTCACCTTCGAAATAGGCCAGCAACCAGCGCAGATAGGCGAGACCGCCACGCAGGTTCTGCTCCGGGTCGAAGGGCTTCTTGACGTTGAAGCGGGCCGAGGTATCGGGAATCAGTTGCATCAGGCCCTGCGCGTTCTTGTTCGACAGTGCCGCCGGGTTGAAATTGGACTCGGCCCGGATCACCGCCAATGCCAGGCGAGGACTGACACCGTATTCGGGTGCCAGCAGGTGTACCAGACCGACCACCTGCTTTTGAGCCTCGCTGGTCGGCACGATGACATCCGGACCGTCGTCGACAGGCGCCATTGGCCGCATGCATTCAGGCACCTCCGAGGTCGGCGCGCCAACGAAGCGCTGCATTTTCTGCGACTGCGCGTGCCCCTGTTTCGCTGCCAGGTCGAAAAAGTAGGCGGCCAGCGCGTCGTCACGCCCGATGCCACGGCCATTGGCATACATCCAGCCGAGGCTGAACTGCGCCTCGGCGTCGCCAAGACGGGCGCCATCGCAATAGAGCTTCGCCGCCCGCGCGGGATCCTTGGCGACGCCTTCGCCATGCTCGTGGGCGAGTGCCTCCTTGCGCAGTGCCAGCAGGCGCTCGACATCCGCTTCACGGGGACTCTCGCCGGCCGCGAGGGCCGAGTGCGCTGCGAGGCAAAGCAGTACGTACAGCGCGCTGCGTCGTGCCAACGCCGGCCAGCAGCGTGCCGCGGTTTTCATCGACAGGCCTCGTCGGCGACGGCGAACCGGGAGACATACCACGGCATTGCCGCGGCGATTCCCTCGCTGAGCCGATGGCTGGGAACATAGCCGAGCAAGCGCCCGGCTTTGGCGACATCGGCTTGTGAGTGGCGAACGTCACCGGGCCGGAAATCGCCGTACACCGGTTGCCGCAAACGGACTTCCGGTTGAAAGGCCGATAGCGCGTCACGCAGCATATGGAACAGTCGATTCAAGGACGTTCGACCATCGACGGCGACGTTGTAGACCTGATTCACTGCCGCCGGATCGTCAGTCGTCGCGGCCAGTAGATTCGCCTGCACGGCATTGTCGACGAAGCAGAAATCACGGCTCGTCTCGCCATCGCCGTTGATCAGTACGTTCTCGCCGAGGAGCATGGCGCGAGTCCAGCGGGGAATCACGGCTGCATAAGCACCGTCCGGATCCTGGCGGGCGCCAAAGACGTTGAAATAACGCAGACCGATTGATCCGAAGCCATAGCAGCGGCCAAAGACCTCGGCGTAGAGTTCGTTGACCAGTTTGGTCACCGCGTAGGGCGAAAGCGGTCGCCCAATACGGTCTTCGGTCTTGGGGAGCGCCTCATGATCGCCGTAGGTCGAACTCGATGCCGCATAGACGAAGCGTTTCACGTCGGCGTCGCGGGCCGCCACGAGCATGTTCAGAAACCCGTCCACGTTGGCGGCGTTGGTTGCCACCGGGTTGGCCAATGAGCGCGGTACGGAACCCAGGGCGGCTTGATGGAGCACGAAATCGACCCCGCGGCATGCCTCGCGACACGCGTCGAGATCGCCGATGTCGGCCTCGATGAAACGATGGCGCAGCCACTGCTCCGCGGTCACCAGAGAGCGCACCTCGTCGATATTCCGGCGATGGCCGGTGGCGAAGTTGTCCAGCCCGACCACGGTCTGGTCGAGTCCGAGCAAGGTCTCGACCAGATGCGAACCGATGAAGCCGGCACTGCCGGTGACCAGCCAGCACGCCGGTTGCGCCGCCAGTCGCTTGCCGAGCGCCGCCAGGGCGGGGGCAGTGCTTGAACTCACAGACGCCACACGGTTACCCCCTGCGCAACCAGTTCGGCCTCGTTGAAGATGCTCTTCACGTCGGTCAGTACGCCACCCTTCTGCAGCTTGCCGACGTAGTCAGCCAGCGGCCGCTCCTTGAACTGCCGGTGGCCAACGGCGGCAACGATCGCCGCCGCCTGCGGCAAGTCGTCCCACCCCGTCACCTCGACCCCGTATTCGTGCCGTGCCTCGTTGGCATCGGCGACCGGTTCGTGTACGAATACCCTGGCCCCATAGGATTCCAGTTCCCGGATCACGTCGATGACGCGCGAGTTGCGGAGATCGGGACAGTCCTCCTTGAAAGTCAGGCCAAGCACGATGATCGGTGCATCCCTGACCTGCCAGCCGTTACGAATCATCTGCTTGACCGTCTGCTCGGCGATGAACTTGCCCATCCCGTCGTTGATTCGCCGGCCGGCGTTGATCACCTCGGGATGATAGCCGAGCATCTCCGCCTTGTGCGTCAGGTAATACGGATCGACACCGATGCAGTGGCCACCGACCAGCCCAGGGCGGAAAGGGAGGAAGTTCCATTTGCTGCCGGCGGCTTCGAGGACCTCGATGGTGTCGATGCCGATGCGGTCAAAAATGATCGCCAACTCGTTCATCAAGGCGATATTGAGATCACGCTGGGTATTCTCGATGACCTTGGCGGCCTCGGCCACCTTGATGCTGGACGCCGGATAGACGCCGGCCGTGATCACTTGAGCATAGACCTGGCGGACTCGCTCGAGCGTTTCCGGGCTATCGCCGGAGACTACCTTGACGATCTTGGTCAGCGTCCGCTCCTTGTCGCCGGGGTTGATTCTCTCGGGCGAGTAACCGACAAAGAAGTCCTCCTTCCACTTCATCCCGGAATGCTTCTCGATGATCGGAATGCAGATCTCCTCGGT
Source organism: Candidatus Accumulibacter aalborgensis (assembly GCF_900089955.1). Taxonomy (GTDB): domain Bacteria; phylum Pseudomonadota; class Gammaproteobacteria; order Burkholderiales; family Rhodocyclaceae; genus Accumulibacter; species Accumulibacter aalborgensis. The sequence continues at coordinate 58,299 of NZ_FLQX01000097.1, forward strand.
CGCGCCAGGGTAGACCGTCGACTCGAAAACCACCGTCGCGCCCCGCTTCAGGTTTCTGCCTACCGCTTCCGACGAGCCGATGAGCGGTCCGAAATCCGGTTGATGCGCCTGGTCGACGGGCGTCGGCACGGCAACGATCAGGAAATCCGCTTCCGCCAGAGCGGCCGGATCGGTGCCTACTTCCAGATGAACTGCCGCCGCAAGATCGGCACTGCTCACCTCGCCTGTGGGGTCGACGTGCCGGCGATAATGGGCGACCTTGCTGGCCGACAGATCGAAACCGATCGTCCGGCTTTTCTTGCCGAATTCCACCGCCAGCGGTAAGCCGACGTAGCCCAAGCCAACCACAGCAACTATAGTCATGAACTTTTCATCCTCTCAGTATGGTGCGTTTCCTGCCGCACCCGCTGCCTGCATTCCTACAGACCCTTTTGCAACTGCGCGACTTCTGCCTGTGCCGGGAACTTGTCGCCGAGCTTGGCCAGTTTGTCGAGTTCGTTCCGCGCATCGGTTTTCTGCCCGGCCTTGATCAGGGCTCTGGCGTAGTTGAGACGAATCTGCGACGCATCCGGGGCGATCTCCAGCGCGTTCTTGAGCAGTTCGAGGCCGCGCGCGGTATCGCCCTTTTCGATCAGGAGGAGCGCGAGCGTATCCATCAGGGCCGGTTGATTCGGCGCCAGTCTGTTCGCTTTCTCGGCATATTCAATGGCCTTCGGGTCCTTCATTTGCCCGGCAACCCAGGCCAGGTTGTTGAGCACGGCAGGGTTGTCGGGCTGCCCCTCGAGCAGGGTGCGATACTGCTTGACGGCGCCGGCATAGTCCTTGCGGCCGCTCGCCAGTTCCGCCAGATAGAGGCGGAAACGCGCGTCCTTGGCGTGCTCCTTGAGCCATGTCTCGGCGAACCTGTCAGCCTCGGCCGTGCTGCCACCAGCGATCAGCGCCGCATGCAGCTTGATCGGCAGATCGTTGTTGCCGCCAACGGCCTTGAGCCCGGTGCGATAGGCGCTTACGGCCTCAGGCCAGGCTTTCCGAAAGGCTTGTGCATCGCCTTCGAACAGGTAGCCGACTGCCTCCTTGGGTCGCTGCTTCTGCACCTCACGGGCGACGTCGAGCGCTTCCTTCACCCGACCGGCATCGAGGTCCAGCATGATGACTCCGCGCTGGGCCTCGAGTGAATCCGGCTTGACTTTCAGCGCCTTCTGCAGACTCAGCAGCGCTGCCTCCTTGTTCTTCGCGGCCATCTCGATGTCCGCCATGCGCAGATAGGGCAGGGTCGAATCAGGCTTGAGCGCGGCCAGCTTGCCGTAGGTGGCCAGCGCCTGGTTGGAGTCCCCGGCCGCCTGCTGGGCGCGTCCGGCAGCATCGAGGATCGCCGGTTGTTCCGGGAGCACGGCGACCGCGTCCTGAGCCGCGGAGAGCGCGCTCTTGACCTCCTTCTTACCCAGATACAGGCCGATCAGTGCCAGACGAGGAGCCGGGTCGGTCGGGTTCGCCGTCACTGCCTTGCCGACCAGGGCCGCGACCTCTTCTGTCGTGCCGCCCGCCTTGGCCCGCAATTCCGCCAGCGCGAGGAGCGCAGCCCCGTTCTTTGGATCCTTGACCAGCACGGCCTCGAAACGCTTCCTGGCGTCGTCGGGTTTCCTGGCGATCAGGTCCAGTTTGGCCAGGTTGGCAGCTGCCGGGAAATAAGCTGGGTCCACGGTCAGCGCCTTCTCGAAGCTCTGCCGAGCGCCTGTCACATCCTGTTTGCCGAGCAGTGCTGTACCCCGCAGGTTGTAAGCCAGGGGGTTATCGGGCTGCTTCTTCTCCAGAGCGGCAATCGACTTCAGGGCCTTGTCGAACTCACGGCGTTGCAGGTGGGCTGCGATCAGGGCCAGGTCTGCCCGGTTGCCGGTGTCGGTTGCCGCCACCTGCTCGAGATCGCGGAACGCCACATCCGAATCACCCCCCTGCGCCAGATTAACCATCGCCAGCGACGTGCGCTTGCCGGCGTTCTTCGGGTCGAGGGCAGCCGACTTCGCAAAATACGACCCAGCTTTCTCGACCTGGCCGTTCTGCACGAACACCTGGCCGGCGAGGGCGAGCATGTTTGAATCGTTGTCGATCTTGTCGAGGACCGGTTCCAGAATGGCCAGTGCCTTCCCTGGCTGACCGTTACGCAAGTAGCTGGTAATCAGGAGTCTACGCGCGATACCGAGTTCCGGAGTCCTCGGCAGTGCCTTGATCAGGTAGGCCTCGGCTTGGGGAAAAGCCTTCAGTTCGTACTCGATCATCCCGGCCAATTGCAGACCGAGAGGGCTTTCGGGAGTCAACTTGAGCATCTGCTGGATGGCTTCCCTGGCCGCCGGATAATCCTTTTTCTGAAAAGCCAGCATGGCCCGCAGGTAGTTGGTCTGCGGATTATTGGGCGCCAGTTGCTTCATCACCTCGAGTTGTTTGGCGGCGTCATCGACCTTACCTTCGGCGAGGAGGCTGCGGATGATTGCTGCCTGCGCGGGCAGATAGTCGGGCTTGGCTTCCAGTGCCTTGCCATACGCGGCCATTGCCCCGGCGGCGTTGCCCTGGAAGGCCAACATGTCGCCCTTGAGCTGCCAGGCCTCGTAGAGTTTTGGCGATTTCTCGAGTGCCGCGTCGAGCAGCGCGACGGCGCCTGGCAAGTCCTTCTGGCTGGCTTTCAACCTTGCCTGCCCGAGCAGTGCCGGAGCGTAGGCCGGCTGTGCAGCCAGCGCCGCAGCCAAAGCCGTTTCGGCGAGGTCGTTCTTGCCCTGCATCAGATAGGCTTGAGCCAGTGCGGTCTGCATTTCGGCGCGTGCCTCAGGCGAGCTCAGTTCGACTTTGGCCAGTTCCTTGGTCACCTTGTCGGGTTGCCCCAGCAGCAGCAGGGTACGGGCCAGCAAGGGAGTCACCTGGTCGGCCGGGTATTTCAGGCCCGCAGCCTTGCGTAGCTCGACTTCAGCGCCCGTTGGATCGCCCGCTTCGAGCAGGGCCTTGCCGAGCAGGAAGCGCGCCTCGGCCAGGTCAGGATTCTTCTGCAAGGCATTCTTGAGCTGGATGGTGGCCGCCTTGGGGTCGTTCTTGGCCAGATACCCCTTGGCCGATTCGAGCATGGCTTCGGGTTTCTCTCCTCCACAGCCCACCAACAGAAGAGTCGCCAGCAGTGTGGAGACGGTCGCGTGGCGCAGCAGACGCATAGAGTTACGAGTATTCATGGGTACCCCAGTGGATAAAGATGTCAGGAAAAAACTACTTCAGTCCAAATCGATGCATCAGGTCGTACAGGGTGGGGCGGCTGACGCCGAGCAGCTCGGCGGCCCTGACCACATTCCCGTCAGCGCGCGCCAGCGCTGTGATGATCGCCCGCCGTTCCGCGTCGTCGCGGGCCTGGCGCAGATCCATCACGCCCGCTTCACTCCCCTCGGCGCCCGACAAGCCTACGTCCTCGGCCGTAATCTGGTTGGCATCGGCCATGATGACCGCCCGTTTGATGCAGTTCTCCAGCTCGCGCACGTTGCCAGGCCAGGTGTAGCTTGCGATCGCGCGCAAGGCATCTTCGCCCAAGCTGAGTCCGCTGCGATTCTGTTCGTCGGCAAAGCGCCGTACGAAGGCATGCGCCAGCAACGCAGCATCCCCCGAACGGGCGCGCAAGGGTGGGATGTTTACCACAATTTCCGCCAGTCGATAGAACAAATCCTCGCGAAAACGCCCCTCTACGATCAGCGACTTCAGATTCTGGTGGGTCGCGCAGACGATGCGGACATTGACCGGGATCTCGTGCCTCCCGCCGATCCGTTCGATGACGCGCTCCTGCAGAAAACGCAGCAACTTGGCCTGCAGCGAATGCGGCAGGTCGCCGATCTCGTCGAGCATCAGGGTGCCGTTGTGGGCCGTCTCGATCTTCCCCGGCGTCATTTTTGCCGCTCCGGTAAAGGCCCCTTTCTCGTAGCCGAAGAGTTCGCTTTCCAGCAGGTTCTCCGGGATTGCCGCACAGTTGATGGCCACGAAGCGCTCGCGGCGCCTGGGCGACGACTCGTGCACGGCGCGCGCCAGCAATTCCTTGCCGGTTCCGCTTTCGCCGAGCAACAGGACCGTCGCATCGGTTACCGCAACCCGCTCGATCGTGCGACAGACGCGTAGCAACTCCGGGTCCCGGGTCAGCAAGCCCGACAGAACATCGGGTTGCTGCATCGACAGCAGGCGCTTGTTCTCCTGCTGCAGTTCATATAGACGGTAAGCGCGCTGGATGGTCAGGCCCAGCATTTCGATCTCGAAGGGCTTGGCAAAGAAATCATAGGCGCCCAGCGCGATGGCGCGCAGCGCGTTGGTTCGATCGTTCTGCCCGGTCAAGACAATGATCTTGGTGTCCGGTGCCAGAGTCAGCATTTCTGCGAGCAGTCTGAAACCTTCGGAAACGGAATCGGCATCGGGTGGCAGGCCGAGATCCATGGTCACCACCGGTGGCTGGTAGCGTCGCACCTGGACCAGGGCGCTTTCGCGGTCATCGGCAGTCAGTGTCTCGTACTGGTCGAAAGCCCAGCGGATCTGCGTCTGCAGGGCTCGATCGTCCTCGACGATGAGCAGGTGAGGCAACTTCCCGGAACTCATTCGGACTCCTTGGGTGACGCCACGGTCTTCATTCCGGGGCCTGTATCAAACAGGGGCAGCAACAGGTCTACCCGCGTTCCGACATCGACGGTACTATCTACCGACACTTTACCGCCGAGCTCATGAACGTACTGGAAGCTCTCGTAGGCGCCAATTCCCATGCCCGTCGGTTTGGTCGTCTGAAAGGGCTTGAAAAGACGCTCACGAACGAACTGCGGGCTCATCCCGTGTCCGCTATCGCCGACCTCGATCAGCGCATGGTTCCCCTGCCGGGCCAGTCTGACCCACACGCGACCACCCCCTTCGGTGGCTTCGAGGGCGTTCTGCACAAGATGGCCGATCACACGTTCGATCCGATCTTCGTGTCCGCGGGCGACAAGTCTCTCTTCGATGTTCACCTCCACTTCTCGTCCCTGCCCGGACTTGGCGGTCTGGATCCGGCGCATCACATCGGACAGATCGATCCCGCGCGGACCATCGAGCGGCGTCGCTCCCTGGCGTAGTTGCATCATCAACTGTCGCATGCGCTCAACCGAATGTTCAACGGTCATCAGCATGTCCTTCTGGAATTCGGGGTTGTCCCGATGGCGCTCGGCGTTCTTGAGCATCAAGGACAACTGAGCGATGATGTTCTTCAGATCATGCACCACAAAGGCCGACATGCGGTTGAACGAATCGAACTTTCTGACTTCGAGCAGCGCTTCGCTGGCCTGCATCTGCCCGAGAAAGGCACCGGCCTGCCGCGCGGCAGTTTTCAGGAGATCGTTGACCTCCCAGTTCACATCGATTCTGGTCCGCGCGGTGGCGAGCACCACGAAGGCGATCAGTTCGTTGCCGGTGGTCAGCGGCACCACCAGCCAGGCGTCGGGCACATCAACGAGCCAGGCAGGAAGAATGAGACCATCATAGCGACGGGGCAGGGAACGATACTCTTCGAGATTGATCACCCAGCCGCTGTCGAGCAGAAAACGGCACAGCGAAGTCCCTTCGTCCTCAGTCGCCGGCAACACGGGCATGTTCCAGCAGGCAGCCTGAGCAAAGAACCGTCCCGAAGGATCCTTCAACCATAGCGCACCGCCCGGGCTCTCGACCATGTCACCCAAGCCACGGACGACCTGCTGTCCCATGGCGGAAAAGCCGCCCTGCGCGGATAGCGTCTGCGTGAAACGCAGCCACTCCTCACGATAATCGTAGCGATAGCTGAAGAAATGCTTGCCCACCAGCACCCTCAAACGGGCGCGCATCGAACCCGAAAAGGTCAGCGCGACCAGGATCAGCAAGGCCGTGAAGAGCAGCGCCAGTTGCACGGCGCGCCCCCATTCGCCGCCAAAGAAGCGGACGTAGTAACCGGCCGAAGCAATGAACAGGAGATAGGCGCCGACGATGACCAGGGTCGCCGACTGCACGGCTGCCCGTTGCGACATCACCAGTCGCCTCTTCCAGTCGTGGCTGCGAATTGCCGACAAAGCGACCAGCGGCAAACCCAGGGCATAGGCGAAACCGCGCACGCTGAAGGCGTCTGTGTCGATCCGGTTGAACAGCAGAGCGTCCGAGTAGAGGTACAGGTCGAAAAGGAAAGGACCGCCAAGTCCGAGACACAGGGGCTTGATGCTCCAGCGAAAGTCGTGCGAGACAGTGCGGAAGAGGTGCTCGATCAGCACCAGGCCGAAGACGCTCATCCCCAGAGACATGAGCAGAGCCAGGCGTTGCGCGGGAATCAGGAAATCGATGCCGAAGATCACCAGCGTCTGCGCGCCGCAACCGGCGACCGTGAGCAGGACCGCCAGCGCGGCCAACCAGCGCACCCGCTGCGGCGAGCGCCCGCCTTCGCCCTCCTCCGGCTTGACAAGAACGAGAAGGAACCAGGTCCAGCCGCCGAAGCGTAGCGCATCGGCCAGCAGGCTGCCGGCAAGAAAAACGCTCTCTTGGGTGAGCACAAACGCCAGCACGAGCATCGCCCATAGTGCCGACAGGGCAACGGCGACAAACATTGCCCGACTGCGCCGACCGGTGCGCCAACCGGAAGCCAGGTACAACGTCAGAAAGGCCGCCAGCACGCCTGCCAGTCCGTAACTCCACGCAGTAACCACGACCATCTTGCTGTCCATCACGATCTGCAATCCTCTTGTCTCGTCGTCTGCCTGCCTGCGGCAACGCCGCGCGAATGTTTCACTGAGCGCCCTTGCCGGTCAATACCACGCCGACCGTCTGGAACAGAATCACGACATCAAGGAACAAGGAGTGATTCTTGACATAGTACAGATCGTACTGGAGTTTCTGTATGGAGTCGTCGACCGTTGAACCATAGTGGTAGCTGACCTGCGCCCAGCCGGTGACCCCTGGCTTCACGCTGTGGCGAACGGCATAGAACGGCACGTCGCGTGTCAGTTGGTCAACAAAGAAAGGGCGCTCCGGGCGCGGCCCGACCAGACTCATATCCCCGGTCAGAACGCTGTACAGTTGCGGCAACTCGTCGATCCGTACCTTGCGGATGAATCGACCGACACGGGTCACCCGATTGTCATTGGCCGTTGCCCAGCGCGGCAGCCCGTCACTCTCGGCGTCGTTGCGCATGCTGCGAAACTTGATGACCTTGAACAGACGGCCATCAAGGCCAACGCGTTCCTGGCGATAGAAGACTGGAAAGCCGTCTTCGAGAACGATCATCATCGCCGTGACCAGCATCACGGGCAGGGTGAGCAGCAACAGGAACGACGCCACGACGATGTCGAACAGGCGCTTGATGCTCGCACGCCGCCAACTCTGCCGAAAACCCTCGCCAAAAATCAGCCAGCTCACACGCAAGGAATCTATGCGGATCTGTCCGAGCGCACGTTCAAAGTAACTTGCCAGGTCGAGGACCTTGACGCCGGATAGCTTGCATTCAAGGAGTTCGCGCAAGGGAAGGGCACCACCACGACGCTCGCGCACGGCGACGATGATCTCGTCGACCTTCAGGGAATGCGCGGTGTCCGAAAGCGACATGTGGTCGGAGAGAATGACTTGCGAGGGAACGACGACTTCTGCGTCGGTGGGACTGGGATAAAAACCGACGATCTGAATGTCGGGGTCCGATTTGCGCAGCACACGGCCGACGTTTTCCGCTTCCTCGCCGACGCCAAAGACCAGCACGCGGTGAGCGAGCAAGGAACCGGTTCCGCTGTGCGCTGAATGGACGCGATGGACCAGCGTTGCAAAGAGGGCGGAGAGACCGGAGAGCAGCATGAAAGCTCGATCGACCTCGGCCACCGCCAGCATCGAAAATACCAGATAGGCCAGCGGGATGGCCAGGTAAAGAGACAACACGGCGCGCGCCTGTGTCTCGGCCCGGGTGCGGCTATGCACTCGCTGATAGATACCCAACCAGGCGTTGAGGACGATCATCATCAGTGCAAAGATCACGGCATAGAAAGCGGCCTTGTCGAGTCCGAGCTGGCCTCCATGGCCAATCCACACGGCCGCTAAAATCACACAAAGCACCGGAAGCATCAGGTCGACGGCAACCTGGGCGATTGTCTTCCGATGGAACCAATGATTGAACACCTTGATCACGATGGACCCCCTTGCAAGCACGAACCTGAAAACTTCTCGTTGATGATGGATTTTCGGAGAGTCTTCCTGTTTCTGGTTTCAGGAAAACTAAGCAAATCTCACAAAACCAAGGCTATCACTGAGGAGAACTACAGACCGTGACCTAATGCACAAGCAAAGGATGATACGAGAGGAAGGAAGCCGATCAGCCGCGACGCGAACCACGGCCGTGCCTTGAAAACAATGCGCAACACTATGATAAAACATGCTATTCTTGGTAGTTGCCGGGTCGTTTATGGTCTCATTGTACTATATGGGGGCCGTTTCCGGACGGTTGGACGACTAAGGCGGACGTTGCAGAGGATTCTCCTGGAAACGTCCGGAGAAACCACACCCAGCAGAGCAGCAAGTTGATCAGCGCAATTACGACGCCTGGACAAACACCACGAGACCAGAATGGTCAGAGACGTATGGCCGACGCGTTCCCGGACGATGGCCAGCCGCAAGCTCCCTGCGCACTTGCCAGCCGACGCGTTATGGCGTCTAATCGGCGAGCATCTCGCCCCGACGATCTCCCGTTCTGCGCCCTCTCCGGTGTGCTGCCTGGGTCGGTCAACTTCCGGGTAAGCCGGGTAGGTGGGGTATGCGGAGGAGCAGCGCGTGTTTTCGGCCGAATGGTGGCACTGGATCGTACTTGGACTGGCCCTTACGATGGCCGAGATGGTCATCGTCTCGTTCTTTGTCGTCTGGTTCGGGCTCGCTGCTGCGGGCGTCGGGGTGATCCTGCTGCTCGTGCCTGACATCGCGTTGTCGACGCAGATCCTGCTTTGGGCAGTGCTGTCGACCCTGCTGGTCGGCATCTGGTTTCGCTATCTGCGACCACGAACGATGACCGCCGTCGGCACCTCGGCGGCGACGGTGGCCGGCGAGGTCGGCATTCTGGTCGCCGACATCACTCCCGATAGCCGTGGTCAGGTGCGTTTTCAGAAGCCGATCCTCGGTGCCGACGCCTGGGAATGCTATTCCGATACCGTGATCACGGCTGGCGAGCGCGTGCGCGTCGTCGCCGTCGAAGGAAGTTACGTCAAAGTGGAGAAAGCAAGATGAGCGGCATGACCATAGTTTCCATCGTTCTTTTCGTTTTTGTCGCGGTCACCGTCGCCTATGGCGTGCGCATCGTGCCGCAGGGCGAAGAGTGGATCGTGCAGCGCGTGGGCAAGTACTGCACCACGCTGCTGCCGGGATTGCGCTTCATCATTCCCTACGTGGACATCGTTTCGTACAAGGTCACGACCAAGGACATCATTCTCGACGTCCAGGAGCAGGAGGTGATCACGCGTGACAACGCGGTGATCGTGGTCAACGCCATCGCGTTCATCAAAGTGACCGATCCGGTGAAAGCCGTCTACGGTGTCCAGGATTATTCGGAGGCCATTCGCAACATGATCATGACCACCCTGCGCTCGATCGTCGGCGACATGGAACTCGACCAGGCGCTGTCGTCACGCGACATGATCAAGGCGCGCCTGAAAGCCGGCGTCGCCGACGAAGCGCTCGACTGGGGCCTGACCGTAAAGTCCGTCGAGATCCAGGACATCAAACCCTCGCAGTCGATGCAGCGGGCGATGGAAATGCAGGCCTCGGCCGAGCGCGAGCGCAAGGCCATGGTGACCCGCGCCGAAGGCGAGAAGCAGTCGATGATCCTGACCGCCGAAGCGCGCCTGGAATCGGCCAAGCGCGATGGCCAGGCGCAGATCACCCTCGCCGAGGCGTCGTCGCAGGCGATTACCAAGGTCACCGGCGCTTTCGGCGACAATGAACTGCCGATGCTCTACCTGCTCGGCGAGAAATACATCACCAGTCTCGGCAAGATCGCCGAGTCCGACAACGCCAAAGTCGTGCTCCTGCCGGCCGACCTGCAGAGCACCCTGCGCGGACTCTTCCAGCGCTTGCCCGGTAACGGGAAATGACTGACCAGGCCGCCCCATTTGTCGACGGAGAGAGTCGATGAACACCGGCTGGATCATTTTTGGCCTCTGTATCGTGTTCGTTCTCGGCGCCGCGATGCCGCTCATCAGGGATCGCCGCCGGGACCAGACGCCGCCCCTGCCACGCAAGGAAACTCTGCGTGACTGGCGCAACGAAAACTAGCCTCGTGGGCGGTTGCGATTCGGCATTCGTGAACTCAGTGCACCGGCGTCGTCATCCGGGTCCAGCGCCGTGTTGCCCCGCCGGGCTGGTCGTCGCTCCGACACTGACATTGACGCGGTTGCGGCCGGCCGCCTTGGCCGCATACAGCGCCCGGTCGGCGGCGGCGATCAGTTCGTCGCCATTGCGGCCATCGCGCGGAAAGGTGGCAATGCCGAACGAAGCGGTCACCGAGATCAGCGATCCGCCATGGTTGACCGGTGCGCTGGCAATCGCAACGCGCAACTGCTCGGCGCGCTCGACGGCAATTTCTGCCGTCATTCCGGGCAGGACGAGCAGAAACTCCTCGCCGCCGTAGCGGCAGTAGATATCGCTGCCGCGCGCGTGGCGCTTGAGCAACGCGCCGAAGACCCGTAGAGCCTCGTCGCCGCCAAGATGTCCATGGCGGTCATTGACCGCCTTGAAGTGATCGAGATCGGCCAGGATCACGCTGACTGGTCGCCCCTCGCGCTTGGCCTCAAGCAACTCGCGGCCAAGCGTGTCCTGAAGGTAGCGGCGGTTGTAGAGCCCGGTCAGTGCGTCATGAGTCGACTGTTCGCGCAGTTCCTGCTGCAATGCCTGCACCTCACGCTCGGCGCGCTTGCGTTCGCTGATGTCCATGACCACGCTGACCAGGAGCAGCTTGCCGCCGATATCCATTCCACGACAATGGCTTTCGATGTCCCGCACAGCCCCATCCTTGCGTAAACCGTGGAATACGTAATCGACCGGCCCCGCTTCTCCGTTCAGTCGCCGGCGGAAATGCTCGGTCACCAGCGGCCGATCGCTCTCGACGACCAGATCGAGCGGCCCCAAGGCCCGGATTTCATCGTCCTCGTAGCCGAAAATTTCGTTGAACCTGGCATTGGTGTAGCTGAACTGCTGATCCTCGATAATGACGATGCCCACCAGCGACTGATTTACCACGGCACGAAACCTGGCTTCCGATTCGCGCAGCGAGCGGTTGGTCCGCTCGTTTTCGCGCAGAGCCGCTTCGAGTTCGACGGTGCGCTGGCGCACCTGCTCCTCGAGCATGATCGCGGTCTGGAACAGGCTGAAGTCGGAACCCTGAACGCTGGTGCTACGTTCGGCGCGGTCCATCAGGACGCGGATGATCTTGTTGAGCCGCGTGACCTCGGCCGGCCAGTCCACTGACGGCACTGACTGCGCTGACTGCCGTGACGGTGGCAAATCCTGTGCATCCGGGGCGCGAGGGCAGGCAGGCTCAGCCACTGACGACCTCGCCGATGGCAATGCCGGTGAGCGTCTGATTGACATGCACGCCGCGGTACTGCTCGCCATAGCTGTTGAAGCCTATGACATTGTTGTCCCGGAAGATGCTTTCCACACGGTTCAACAGTCCGCACTGGGTAATTTCCAGCTTGCGCAGGATGCAGTCGCAGCCGACGGCCAGTTGCGGCTGGCCGATTGCGGCCTCTAGCGCGGCAAAGGCGTGCTCGAGATTGTCTACCAGGTTCACGCCGCGCCCGACGCGCAAGACCATGCCTTCCTCGATGGCGCAGAGAAAAGTCAGGCTGCCGTCGGGATTGGCCTTCTGGATCGAGCGCACGTAGTTCGTGCCGGCAATCAGAACCACTAGCGGCGACCGTGCAAAGTGCCTGGGTTCGAGGCTGTGCACGCTCGCCCCGACCAGCCGGGCATAAGTCTCGGCGGCCGGCCAGCCGTCGATTTCCCTGACCACCCGCTGCCCGGCGTCGGCCGCCGTCACTACCAGTCGCTGGTCGGTGGGGACAAAATGCTGAGTCTTGAATATCCGAAAAGGCAAGGGAGTAGTGACCAGCACCAGGACGGCGCTATCGGCATGGAAGTCGCCGTCGAAAAACACGTGCGTGTGGCCAAAAACGAGGCCGTCGGCAGCCGATCCGCCGACCAACGGGAGTCTGCCCAGCTCACTTTGCAAAGTGCGCGTAACTGCCTCTTCGCGCGTCGACAAGCCATCTGCGTATTTCGCGGAACGTGACCGGTCGTTTCGCGTGATCGTGACCGGTGGAGAGATGCTGCA
>NZ_FLQX01000098.1 GCF_900089955.1 Candidatus Accumulibacter aalborgensis
CTTTATAGTGCTGGTATGGCTCGTGAGTAAACCCTGAGTGGGCCGTAGCTCTCGTCAGCCTGGCTCAGATCGGAGAGGATTATTTCACAAACCAAACGTTTTTTTATTGGTACGCAATCTGGAACTTGATACCGAACCAACGAGAATCCATTCCTTGCCGCTCCGTTGAACCATAGCTCTGTGAGACTGACTTCCTCTTTTGCCTCGTAAACAATAATTCCTTTGTCACCCCGCCATCTAACCTGGACTCCCACGGTCATCGGGGCGTTAATTGGCATGGTAACACGCTGCTCGCATACGAAGCCAATTTCATGTAACCCGGAATACTTGTGCGAATAGACAACTGTCAGACTCTTCGCGGAATCACCTCTCTCATTTTCCAAACCAACCTCGAAAAGTGGTTCAGTTATATCCTTGGGAAGAGAGAAATTTAGAAGTTTCAACATCCAGCTTTGCTCTGACTTCCTGACTGAAAAGGCGGCATCTCTCAACCGCAGCCATGTCAGTACAATAATCATGCCGGCCACAACTCCCAAAAGACCAAGGGCAACCGTGTAAGTCAATTTATCACCGTTACAAACCAATAATCCACAACAGGGGCAGCGGTACCGTCCCGGCTCCGCCTCCCGGATGCTTTGGTAAACTCCCAACGGAAGCGGACAATGGGTCATCCGACCGTTCTGATTTTCCAGAGAAAAATGGGACACTTCGATTTGCCGATTGCATCAATGATTCTGAGCACCCACATTGCTTGAGAATCTCCGGATCTCTTGCCAGCTCGTTGTAAGTTGCTCGTACTTCGGTAGACCAGCGTTGACAGTTCGTGCAATACAAACGGTACTGCGACCCAGGCCAAGCGTTCATTGAAACAGCAATGCGCATTATGCAATCATTGTATCCACCATCGGCTCGCTTGTAGCCAAATGGGAATGGGTCGGGTGAAACTCCAATTGGACCAAACCCATAGTTCGATGGTGCGCTACCATCTTCGAAAAATACGTTCTCATGTGCAATTTGCCACGTTCCCATCAAAGGCGCCAGGACCATGAAAGGGAACAATGGTTGCAACGGGCGGAAACCAAAATATGCAAGGCCCTTCGAGTCGATCCGACCCCCCGGATTCCCATAGACGTATCCATAGGTATTAACGCCACCCGCCAACCCAATCGGATCGCTTTGCACATACCTCCCAGCACTCGGCTCATAATCCCTGAAGTAGTTGTAGTTCAGATTGCTCTCCCTGTCCGCGTACTGCCCCGGAAACCGCAGGTTCAATGTGAACGCCTGCCCATCGCCATCCGGGGCCTCCTCAGGCAACCCCATCCCGAACGGTTCGCCGAGCGGCGTGTTGCGCCAGACGACCCGGTTCGCCTCATCGGTGACCAGGCGTGGCGTATTCAGGTGATCCTGATGGAGGTAGTAGATCTTCACGCCGCCAGCAGCCACGGTGATCGGTACTTCCGCCGACCAGGTCGTCGCTCCGCCGCTGTCGGTGGCCCTGGCCTTCAGGACGTAGTTGCCGACAGGGACGTTGCTCCAGGTGATGCGGTACGGTGCGCTGGTGGCGCTGCCGATCGGCGTGCTGCCTTGATAGAAGGCGACTTCGGTGATGTTGCCGGTAGTGTCCGCGGCCTCGGCGCTGACGGTGATCGTCGCCGGCGCGGTGAAGCTCTGCCTGGCTGCCGGGGCGCTCAGACTGACCGTCGGCGGAGTATTGGTGACGCTGACGCTGACCGTGGTGGGGGGGCTGGCGAGTTGGCCGTCATTGACGATCAACTGCACGAGGTACTGGCCGGGAAGGTCAGCGCTGAAGGTGGGGTTTGCGCTGTCGGCGCCGGTGAGCACGGCGTGGCTGCCGGCTGGTCTGGCGATGAGCGACCAGGCGTAGCCGAGCGTCGCTCCTTCGGGGTCCCTGGACACGCTGCCGTCGAGTCTGATCACGCTGCCGAGCGGCACGCTCTGGTCGGGGCCGGCGTTGGCGAAGGGGGCCTGGTTGACCGTGCTGCACTTGGCGCGCGTGCAGCGCAGCGCACACAGGCGGCCGTCGATCGAGTTGATGACGCCGTTGCCGTCGGCGTCGCGCGGGTCGTCGGGGCCGCTGACCTTGGCGCGAGCGAGGATGGCTTTCTGGATGAGGTTCAGGTCGTCGAGATCGATGTCGCCATCTCGGTCGACGTCGCAGGGAATGGCCCAGGCGCGAGCGGCGAGAACGAGCGTGAACAGGAAGAGCCACAGACCCTGTGGTGTGGCGCGAAGAAACGCGCTCGTCGCACCCTGGTGAGTGCTTGCGGCACCCGCCCGCGGCATCGATTCCGGACCACGCCCCGGGGCTTGGGCTCCGGGTTCGGTCGTTTTCATTGCATCACCGCCAGCGGGAAGTCTTCGAGCCACAGGTATTCGCGCTGGATCGTGCCATCGGCGGCGCTCTCGGCGATCAGGTGCCCTTCGGGGTCGTAGACGTAGAGTGTGTCGTCAGCGTTGCGCTTGCGGATGCGTTCGCCGAGGCCGTTGGTGTCGTAGCGGGTAACGCCGGCGGCAGTACTGGTCTGGGTCAGGCGACCTTTGCCGTCATAGACGTAGCTGTTGGCTCCGTCGCCGGTGATGCTGCCGTTGGCATCATGGCTGTAGTTTCTCGGTGGGACGCTGCCGACGCTCTGCAGGCGGTTGCTGAGCGGGTCGATGGTGTAGCTCCGGGTCGTGCTGCCGAGCGTGTGGCTGGTGCGGTTGCCGGTGGCGTCCCAGGTGTAGCCGTAGGCGGTATTCGGCAGGCTGGCACTGGTCAGACGGTCGAGGCCGTCGTAGCCGTAGGTGGCGCTATGGGCGGCATCGGCGGCGTCGAACTGGGCGCTGAGGCGGCCGGCGGCGTCGTAGCTCAGAAGCCAGTTCTGGGCGCCGAGGGTGTAACTCGCGATGCGGCCGTCCTGGTCCTGGTGACGGGTGTGCATCTGGCCGGCGCCGTCGCGATAGCTCTTGATGCCGCCGAAGGGGTGGTAGCGGATGTCGGCGGCGATCACCCGTGTCTGGCCGTCGCCCGCCGGGGCGCTGTCGGTCAGGCGGACTTCGCTGATCCGGCCGCTGGCGTCGCGGCTGTAGGCGATGGTCCGGCCGCTGGGGGTGGTCAGGCCGGTGATGCGGCCAGCCGACCAGATCCAGGCGGTGGTGTGGCTGACGCTGCCCACGCTGCGGGTCTGGCTGAGCAGGCGGCCCTGCGCGTCGTAGCGGTTCTCCAGGCGGCTGACGAGTGCGTCGTTGCGGCTGTCGTCGATGCGCGTCAGACGGCCGATGCCGTTTTCGCCCTGATCCCAGAGGTAGTCGGTCCGGCTGCCGTCGGCGTACGAGATGCGCGTCAGGCGGTTCAGGGCGTCCCAGGCGAAGACGCTGGTCTGGCCCTTGGCGTCGGTGCGGGTGATTTCGTTGCCGGCGGCGTCGTGGGTGCTGGTCGTCAGGCCGCTGTCGGGGCTTTGTTGGCGCAGGCGGTTGCCGAGGCCGTCTACGCTGTAGCTGGTGGCGAGGCTTCTCGGGTCGCTGACGCGGGTCAGGTGATCGCGGCCGTCGTACTGGTAGCGGGTCTGGCCGGAGGCGGGGTCGGTGATCTGGCGCAGGCGGTCGAGGGCGTCGTAGGCGAAGGTGCTGCGCTGGTCCAGGGGGTCGGTGATCCGGGTCCGGTGGCCGTTGGCGTCGTAGTCGTAGGCGGTGATCTGCCCGCGGGCGCCGATGTCCTGGGTGAGTCGGCCGAGGCCGTCGTAGAGGCGTTGGCGGGTCTGGGTGAGTTGGTTGGCGGGGTCGCGGAGATCTTCGCGAATGCGGTGGCCCATGGCGTCGAGGGTGTAGACGATCTGGTTGCCGAGCGTGTCGCTAATGGCGGTGAGTCTATGCGCGGGGTCCCAGGTGTAGGCGAGGCTGCTGCCGTCGGGGAGCGTGACGCGGGTGGGTTGGCCGGCAGGGTCGTAGGTGTAGGTGGTGACTTCGCCGTCGATACTGTGACTGGTCAGGCGCTGGCGTGCGTCGTAGCTCAGGGTGGTGACACGGCCGTTGGCGTCGATCACGGTAAGTGGGTTGCCGTGCGGGTCGTAGGTGGTGATCCGGGTGAGGTGGCCGAGGGCGTTGGTGACGGTGGCGAGATTGCCTCGTTTGTCGGGGTCGGGGTCGGCGGCGTCGTAATAGGTGTAGGTGGTGAGATCGGCGACGTCGGTGCGCGGGCCGTCGACGCTGAGCAACTGGCCAAGGGTGTTGTAGGTGAAGGTCCAGGTCCGCGGGAGCCCGTTGGGGGTGACGGCGAAGCCGCTGCTGCCATCGGCGTCGGGGGTGGCTTGTTCGCTCTTCTGGCAGACGACGCCGAGCGGCTGGCTGGTATTCGGGGTGCAGGTGACGACGCTACTGGCGACGCGGTCACCGTGGTGAATCCAGGTCGTGAGGCGCTGCGCTTCGGCGACCTGCATCGGGCGGCGCCAGGTCGGGTGCCAGCGGGTGGAGACGGTGCGCGCTTCGGCCTGACCGCTCGCTTCGACGCGGCGGGTTTCGAGGTTGCGGGAAAGGTCGTAGGTATACGTGTCGAGGCGGTCGTTGAAGTCGGTGTGCGTGCCGAGGTTGCCGTTGGCGTCGTAGGTGAAGCGCTCTGTGACGCCGGGAAGGAGCGCGTGGCTGATGCTGCGGGTCAGGTTGGCGCTGAGGATTTCCTGGAAGCTGTATTGGCTGACGGCGTTGAGCGGGTTGGTATGCGTGGCGCCGGTGATCTTGCCGTTGCCGTCTTTCTGGTAACTCAGGCGGTGCGAGTCGACGCCGCCGGCGTGTTCGCTGCTGGCGACGAGTGCGCTGCTGTCGTAGGTCCAGTGGGCGTAGGGGATGCCGTTCTCGTCGGTCAAGCCGGTGAGCAGGGCGGGTTCGACCTGGCCGGCGACGGGGACGCTGGTGTAGGTGTAGGAACGGGTGCTGTGGTCGGGATAGGTGACCGTGATCAGGTTACCGGCGGCGTCGTAGGTGTAGGTGATTTTGTGGCCGGCCGGGTCGGTCAGTTCGCTGAGCAGTCCCTGGCCGTCATAGGTGAAAGTCAGGCGGCGCCCGAAGGGGTCTTCGACGCGGCTCAGCGCACCGGAGGCGGGATCATGACTGAAACTGAGCGAGAGACCGTCGCGGTCGGTGCGCGTGAGGCGCCGACCGCTGGTGTCGTAGGTTTCGATGGCGTCGTCGCTGTCGCGGTAGGTCCAGCCGGTGGCGGTCTTTTCCAGTTGGCCGACGATGTCGGCGTCGCCGATCCACTGGGTCGTGCTGTTGGGCCGGGGTCGGAAGTAGAGGATCTGGCCGTCGTCGCGCAGCATGAGGACGAGTTGGGTCGCTGCAGCGGGGTTGAGCAGCACGTCGTAATGGTGGCGCCAGCGGTTGCCCAGGCTGCGACGCGCGGCGTTGCCGACGTGATACGGGCTTTGACTGTCGTAATAGCGCTTGAAGGCCAGGGGCGAGGTGCCGGCAAAGGTGTAATCGGTTTCCCACTGGACCTTGCAGCCCTGGCCAGGGACGATCGGGTTGGCGAGGCACAGGTCGGCTTTCTTCTTCTCCGGTGGCAGCGCACACACGGGCGATGCGAGCGGCTTGACCAGGCCACCGGAACAGCCGCAGCTTCCGGCCGGCGGTATGTTGGCGCCGAAGGGGATCAGCAGCGGTCCGGGGAAAACGTCTTCATAGGTGGTCTTGCCGGTGGTGTCCGGGTAATCGGCCATGAACACACCGGCGATGCTCTGAGAACTCGGGTAACGGCGGTTGACCAGCAGCAGGTGAAACTTGCAGTGGCTGGAAAAGACGCGACTCTCGGCGAACGCCGAGCCAAAGGTCTTCTTCAGAGCGGACTCCAGATTCGCCGGTTCATACCAACCGACTTCGATCTCGCCGCCGCCAGCGTCGATGACCTGGCCGGAAGAACTGCAGCGCAGCGACATCACGGAATACAGGTATTGGCCATTGACCGGCCCCGCCTTGGCGACAAACTCGCTGCCGATCGTGAAGTTGGTGTAGCTGCACGAGGCGCTCCAGGCGACGCTCGAGAACAGCGTGGCACAGAGCGTGGAGAGGAGGCGGAGGGCGGTGAGGGAAGGATCGAGGGAGAGTCTGGTCATGGCCTTGTCCTTTGTGGCTTGCAGCTTGCAGCTTGGAACTTGGTTACGTGTGGCTGAACGGTGTCCGGTTTTCGTTGCCGACGGCAGGTGATGCAGCGATACGCACTCCGCGCTATGGGGCGTCGCCGGCTCTGACGGAGACATTTGGGTCAGGCCACGGTATTCTGTGGCGCTCATTATCTGCTCAGGGTCCGTCACTGTTGGTTATTCGTGGTCTGTCACGGCTTTTGTTACGGGTTGAAAATAAACCTCCAAGCAGTCAGCCTTTTCGTAAGCCTTAATAGACATACCTGCCTGTCGCGCATGAAGGCAAAGCCCCATCAAGGTCGGCATTAGGAAGGAGCGCCAAGCCATGCCAGCGTACACAGCTCGCATACCGCTTCTCTCGGGTGCGTGTGATTCGTGCGCGGCATATAAGACAATAATACGAAGAGCAATTCTTCTTTTCCACCCAGTCACTGTAAGTACAACTTCACGACGCTCGTCGATCTCTCGCTGAACAGCCGTCGCAGAACCTGTTGCTCCGTACAATACATTCATTGTTATCCCCGCCAATTACGGTGATGGCCACATCGGTGGTTGGTCATGAGGCCAAGTTGCCGCTTTGCAAGCAGAATACAATACCCAACACCCCCCCTTGGCAGGAACAGTTAGCGTCCCGCAAGCGTTTGCAACATTCAAGCAGATTTCGAGTGCCCTCTCACATATACCCCCTCCACCAGAAGATTGCTGAGGTGGTGGGCCGGACGACGGCGGAAAACCTGGAATTTCAATGGTTGGAATTGACTCGGGCGGCTTTGGAGTTCCCGGCCAGCCTGGAGGTGGCGGCAGCGGAATGACAATTTGCGTTCCGTTGGGGTCGACAAATCTGATTGGTAGTCCCTTGGCATACCCATAGGTATTAATACCACCCTCGATCCCTATCGGATCACTCTGCAGATACCGCCCCAGTTCCGGGTTGTAATCCCTAAGGTAATTGTAGTTCAAATTACTTTCTCTGTCCGCGTACTGACCCGGAAACCGAAGGTTCAGCGTGAAAGCCTGCCCATCGCCATCCGGGTCCTCCTCAGGCAACCCCATCCCGAACGGTTCGCCGAGCGGCGTGTTGCGCCAGACGACCTTGTTCGTCTCATCGGTGACCAGACGTGGCGTATTCAGATGATCGTGATGCAGGTAATAGACCTTCACCCCGCCGGCAGCCACGGTGATCGGCACTTCTGCAGACCAGGTCGTCGCTCCGCCGCTGTCTGTGGCCCTGGCCTTGAGGACGTAGCTGCCGGCAGGGACGTTGCTCCAGGTGATGCGGTACGGTGCGCTGGTGGCGCTGCCGATCAGCGTGCTGCCTTGATAGAAGGCGACTTCGGTGATGTTGCCGGTAGTGTCCGCTGCGTCGGCGCTGACGGTGATCGTCGCCGGTGCGGTGAAGCTCTGGTTTGGCGCCGGAGCGCTCAGACTGACCGTCGGTGGAGTATTGGTGACGCTGACGCTGATCGTGGCGGGGGGGCTGGCGAGTTGGCCGTCATTGACGATCAACTGCACGACGTACTGGCCGGGAAGGTCAGCGCTGAAGGTGGGATTTGGGCTGTCGGCGCCGGTGAGCGCGGCGTGGCTGCCGGCTGGTCTGGCAGTCAGCGACCAGGCGTAGCTGAGGGTCGCTCCTTCGGGGTTCCTGGAGGCGCTGCCGTCGAGTCTGATCACGCTGCCGAGTAAAACGCTCTGGTCGGGACCGGCGTTGGCCACCGGTGGGCTGTTGCTCGTCGCGCACTTGGCACGCGTGCAGCGCAAGGCGCACAAGCGGCCGTCAATCGAGTTGATGACGCCGTTGCCGTCGGCGTCGCGCGGGTCGTCGGGGCCGCTGACCGTGGCGCGGGCGAGAATCGCTTGCTGGATGAGCTTCAAGTCGTCGAGATCGATGTCGCCGTCTCGGTCGACGTCGCAGGGAATGGCCCAGACGTGGCTCGCGAGAACGAACCAGCACAGGAGCAGCCACACCCAATGTCTCGCGCTTCGAAACATCGACCCCATCCCCGTGAACAAGCATCTGAGGCGATCAAAAGCGGCCTCGACTCAAGGCCAGGTTCTTCGCCTGGCGTTCAGTATTCTTGCTCGGCAGTCTGTGCTGCCTGCTCCGCCCGCACGAGGTGGGCGACTCGCCTTGCTGAAGCGATCAGCCAGGCCGGACGATCTGGCGCCGGCGAAGGCTGATGACGACCATCAGGCCGGCACCGGCGAGCAGAACCAGCGTGCCGGGTTCCGGTACAGCCGCAGGCAGAACAGTGATGCTGCCGTTACTCGACGTGGGTGTCCGCGGCGTGCCCAGGGCGTCGCCGAAGGTGATGTTCTCGAAAAGCAGCGAACTGGTGCCCAGAGCAATACCCTTGAAACCGAGAGTCAGCAGCAACATGGAATCACTCTGCAGAGCGAGGAGATCATCGGGGGCTTCGAGCGAGAAAGCGCTGAGGTTCAGCCGGCCGGGCGCCAGAAAAGGAACGTCCAGGCCGACCGCCAGACCCAGGGCACCCGCATCGGTAGCCTTGTAGAAGGTGATGATCGCGGGATCATAGACGACTTCGAAATCGTAGTCGCCGAGACCGCCAGGACTACCTGGTGGCTCGGGGGCGACGTCGGAGATGCGGACCTCGACCGTCGCGACACTGCCGAGCCCAATGTCTTGCGCGGCTGGCGAGAAGCTGAGCACGTAGGCCGAGGCCGCTCCCGAAAGGAAGAGCAGACCCGCAAAGACGCAGCCAAGCAGCGCTCGTGCGACGTATGTGGTTTTCATCAGGCTGATCTCCCTGAAAAACTGAGCCTGTTTGAATACGGTGCCATGATCGGAACCAAGACGGGCAGCAGTCCGCCGGTTGCCCCGGCCCGGGTCAGGAGCCTGCTTCCGGCGCTCATCAGTCCCCTGCATGCACGCTTGAGGCAGTAAGAGGAAACGAAAGCAGTATTCGTTCCTGAACGGCAAACATCCATAAAATTAGATAGCTGGCAAACCGCACCGAGTTTACCGTGACCAAAGTGTAAAAAATTCCGACAGATTGTTGCCTTTTGGGGTTCACGTTGCGTGCCATGGCGCGGATCACCCTCCCGCGCACGTTTCCCGTGCGCACCGCAGCCTCAGCGCGCGATGCGGGCGGCTGACCTTCATGGCTGATCAGCAGCCCGCCTGACGTCGGTTTGCGAAAAATCATGGCCCTTGAAAAGCAGCACATCACCCCGGCGGCTGGTCAAGGCATAGGCAAAACAATCGCCGAAGTTCAACCCGGCCGGATGCCGCCCTTTGCCGAAGCGTTGCCAAGCGTCGAAGGCTGTTTGCACCAATTCGGCGTCAGCGGGTTCGACCTGCACTTCGGTGGCGTCGAGCAGCTCGCCCAACGCCTGCACACCCGGGCGGCCGAGCCGGGCTGAGATCACCATCATCGTCTCCAGCCAGTTGGCTGCGCAGATTACCGGCATTTCCGCTCCGGCGAGCGCGAGAGCCAACGCGTCGCATTCCGGCTCACCCAACAGGATGGCGACCAATGCCGAGCTGTCGACGACCATCGTCAGCGCGGCAGTCCGTCCGCACCAAGCCCGAGGATCTCAGCCTCGGGGCGCTCATCGAGCACGGGCAGACGAGCGGCGCGCGCGGCAATCGCGCGGATACGAGCCAGCCGCAGGTCAGCGTCAAACCGGCTGGCAGGAAGACTCCGCAGCGCATCGAGTTGAAGGATGACCTCCTGATTGAGCGAACGGCGGTGGGCCCCCGCCTGTTGCTTCAACCACAAGTGCAGATCGGCTGGCACATCGCGTAAGGTAAGGTTCGGCATAGGTTTTGCAGTGACATCGAAATGACTGCATTTTAGCATCGGTGAGCAGCCTGCAGGCGAAACGCTGCTGTGCAGTCCTCAATCCTTCGAGTCGCCTGCGAAGCTGTCTGGCGGCGTGGCGGGGGCGAAAGCCACACACCCCTTCTTGACACCATGCTTCACATGTTGCGATTTCTTGTCACGTGCCAAGCGAAACAACCAGCCAGTCGCTTAGGAATGCCTGGAGCATTAGTGATGACCCAGTTCATGATTTGCGTTTCCTCATTTCTTGCAGCAGCACCGCTCCACAACGTCGTGTAGTGGCTAGTAAGCGGATCTGCTGCGTAAAACAGAAATACCTCGTCTGCCTCTTGCGTATCAACATGGATAATGCTCCAATTCCCCAGCCTGAACAACTGCAGGACGTCAACAGCCGATGCTTGCAGTTGATTCGCGATTACAGGCGCCAACACTGCCTTGCGTTCATTATCGAGTTGGCGGTTGATGCCATTGCATGGCTGTGAATGGGCCGTTGAGCTTAGTAACATTGAAATGGCAAACAATACGGAAAGGATACAAGGTTTCATCATATCTCCTGGCCTGGACGTGTCACTTGTAACGATACCAGGTTGGCGCTCCGAACCACGAACTGTCCAACTGGGACAGGCTAATGAGCGACCCTGTGCGTTGCACTCTGATCGCGCGTCGGTTGCTTCGCAAAATATGAGCTGGGTGGCTTGTCATCCACGGAAAACGAGAATACATCTATGTAAGCTGGCTGGTTAACTTTAGCTAGTAGTGGAATTTTGCAGTCCTTTGTCCAAATCCGAACTGAAAGCCCTGGCCTTAATCTGGATGGACTGCCGTCGCCACCAAAAGCCGTATATATTATTGTGTCTCTATTTATTCTAAACCGATAAATCTTTGAAGAAGCATAGGAAGAAATCGATACCATATCCGGCCGGACGTCCGTAATCGTTCCTGACATAGAAGGAGAAGAACCGCCCCCTATATCTGGAGCCGGTAGCGAACAGGATGTGTTGGCGACAGCAAACTCCATCGATATCACAATGAATATCATGGCGGTAGCTAGTACGCTTTTCAACTGCTTACTTCCTATCGGCCTTGATCATCATTCCGGCCACCCCCGCTACGCCGCCATCGGCATCAGATAGGGCTGCTT
>NZ_FLQX01000099.1 GCF_900089955.1 Candidatus Accumulibacter aalborgensis
TGCGCGACCGGATCTGGTCTCACTATGAGCGGGTTCTTCAACAAAAACTGCATGATGATCGGGTGACCCGGCACTGCGTCGACAGCACCGAGCCACCTTTCTAACCGGCATCCCACTCTCTTACGCACAGGGGCCTTCGTGGCCCCTGTTTCGTCTACCCTACCCGCTCGCCCTTCTCGCCGCCAATTACTGCCGCCAGATTTATGCGGATTTACTCCGCCGGCAACACCCTTGCCCGCCCGTTCGCCAAACCCGCGAATCGAGATCTCGCCAGTGCGCACGACGCCAAGAACGAGGGCGGGAACTGTCTGCTCGAGGAAGAAGATCTGACCGTTGAAATCGACGATTTCGTCGAGGAGAGCATCGGCGTGCGCGGGTTGCATGCTGCCGGCGACGACGCTGGCCAACATGGCGGCGGCGACAAGCGCGCGGCGGGTGATGTGGCGGGCGCTGCCCGGACGGAGTGAGGCCTTGAACATTTGCTCTCCAGCGAGTGGGATTCGGAGCGCGGACGAGATGCGCTCGAAACGATGGAACGAAGCTTCAGCCCATCTGCGCCGGCTTGCCGCCGTTGATCATCCACGCGGTGCCGAAGCGGTCGACCAGCATGCCGAAGGACTCGACCCAAAAGGTCTGGCTCATCGGCATGGTGACCTTTCCGCCTGCGGACAGCGCGGCGAACACCTCGTTCGCCGCGGCCACCGAGGGGTACGAGAGCGACAGCGAGAAGCCGTGCATGCCTTCGAAGGGCTGCCCCGACATCGTGTCGGAGGCCATCAGGCGCCGGTCGCCGAGCGCGAGGCTGGCATGCATGATCCGCTCGGGCGAGCCCGCCGGCACGCAGGCCGACGCCGGTGCTTCGGCCTGCGTCATCATCATCTCGAGCGTGCCGCCGAGCGTTTTCTCGTAGAAGCGCATTGCCTCGGCGCAGGTGCCATCGAAGAACAGGTAGGTGTCAAGCTGGCTCATATCGTCTCCTTGTGTGCCGACGTGCGCTGCATCTCCTCGAAGCCTTCGGCCGCCTTTTGCACGTCGGCAGGGAAATCGGCCACTTCCTGGACCCGGTGGATCGCGATGATTTGGTGGCGCCCGCCGGGACAGCGCTTGGCCCACTCGATCGCGTCTTCCTTCGGCTTGACGGTGGTAACGCCCGCAAAGGAGACGAAATCCATCGGCACCAGCGAAAGTATATGAGCCCCCATCAAGCGGCGTCAATCTCTAATATTTGGCCCCATGTCCCCCCCGTAAGGTCATCCGAATCTCGCCTCGCTCAGCAAGTAGGGTGCAATAAGCGAAGCGCATTGCACCACCTTCCGGATGCCGGACTCGACGGCAGCAGCCAACAAGCAATTCGGCATTGGCCACTTGGCGCAAGGCCCTTCGACTATTGCGCCCTACCTTCTGGCAACTGACATGCCGCCGCCTACAGCCCCGCCAACCCCGCCACCCAGGCCTCAGCGCTCGGCCGCAGCAGTTCGAGAACCGGCAGCGGATAGACGCCGATC
The DNA here is from genome assembly GCF_900089955.1 of Candidatus Accumulibacter aalborgensis. Lineage (GTDB taxonomy): Bacteria > Pseudomonadota > Gammaproteobacteria > Burkholderiales > Rhodocyclaceae > Accumulibacter > Accumulibacter aalborgensis. The sequence continues at coordinate 1,506 of NZ_FLQX01000099.1, forward strand.
GCCAGTGTCAGAAGCGCCGACGGCGAGTACGGTACCGAACAGCGCTGCCAGACCAGCGCCGGTGTGGCTATGCAGCGCGGTGACGATGATCAGCAGTTCGGCCGGGAAACCGCTGGTCCCCGGCAGGCCGATGCCGGCCAGCGCGGCGAGTACGAAACCCAGCACCAGCAGGCGGGCCGTCACCGGCGCCATCGGCCGGTCAGTGGTGCGCCCGTCGCCCATTTTCCGCATGGGAGACGCCCTCTGTGCGCCTGCTTGCTGCTGTCCTCCAAACGCCCAAAGCCAATTTTGGGCTACAATGTAGCTCATTAACCTGGAGGATCAGACCATGTCCGCGAATGCTGTTGTTCGTGCCCGCATCGACGAGCACATCAAGGAAGAGGCGACCGTCGTGCTGGCGGCGATGGGGTTGACCGTATCGGACGCCTTCCGTATCCTCCTGACCCGCGTTGCCCGCGAGAAAGCGTTGCCATTCGAGCCACTAGTGCCGAACGCTGTCACAATCGAGGCGATGAAGGAAGCGCGCTGCGGTGGATTGAAGTCGTTCGCCACCGTCGAGGATCTGATGGCTGACCTGAATGAGGACGATTGAGCAAACCGGCCAGTTCAGGCGCGATTACAAGCGCAAGGCTAAAGGCCCGCATCGTGAGGCGCTGGCAAGAGACTTCGTTGCTATCGTTACGACCTTGGCGAATGACCAGCCGCTGGCCGAAAGACACCACGACCACGCACTGACTGGCGACTGGAAAGACCACCGGGATTGCCACATCAAGCCCGACCTTGTGTTGATTTACCGCAAGCCGAGTGGCGAAGTATTACAGCTCGTCCGCCTCGGCTCGCATAGCGAGCTTGGCCTGTGAGCGGCCAGGTTCCGCTCATGGGCTTACGAATGTCGGAATGTTGGACGAAGCCGCTACGCGGAGGAAACGGCGGCGCTGTCGTGGTGTTGAAGTCAAGATGT
>NZ_FLQX01000100.1 GCF_900089955.1 Candidatus Accumulibacter aalborgensis
TTCCCGACCGTACGCGGGATATTTGGAGCCCTTAGACCTTGGCCAGGGGAGGACGTAACACCGCCACGGGTCGTAAGTCGTCAGTGAGTTAAATCGGAAGCGGTCGTTCGGGCAAGGTCGACAACGAAGCCGTTGCCGAAGACCCCTGTCTGCCCAGGAACCGCGTCTTTCCTTTCTTCCCATAACCCAGCAAGACTGGTAAGTAGTTTGTACGGGCGCAGTCTGCGACCAGGAGTTGACAACGATGAGCGCTGAAACAGCTTCCCCCTGGCACCGCGGCGAACGTGAGCTCCAACAAAGCCTCGGCGTCGCCGAGCGCATGGATGTCTTTGGTCGCCAGGCTGTCCGTGACTTCATGCCGGAGCAGCATCGCGCGTTTTACCGGCAGCTCCCGTTCCTGGTGATCGCCGCCGTCGACGCGGCCGGTGATCCCTGGGCGACGCTCGTCGACGCGCGCGCCGGTCTGGCGAAGTCGCCCGATTCGCAACACCTGCAAATCAACGCCCTGCCCGGCCAAGGCGATCCCGTTCGCGATGCATTGATGCCGGGCGACGCCATCGGCGTACTCGGCATTGATCTGCAAACGCGCCGCCGCAATCGCGTCAATGGCAAAGTGGTAACGCGCGACAGCCACCAGATCATGCTGCAGGTCGAGCATGCATTCGGCAACTGCCCACAGTACATTCAGACAAGGAACTTTACGTTTTCAGGGGATCCAGCCGGGCCCTTCGTCGGTCGAACCGAAGTGCTGCCGAAGCTCGATGCCGAGGCAAATGCCCTGATCCGCGCTGCCGACACCTTTTTCGTCGCCAGCTATGTGGATCCCGAGGGGGATGCAAGCAGGCGGCAGATCGACGCCTCGCATCGCGGCGGCAAGGCCGGTTTTGTCCGTATCGACGAAGAGGTGCTGACCATCCCGGATTTTGCCGGCAACCTGTTTTTCAATACGCTGGGCAATCTGCGCGTGAATCCCAGGGCGGGCCTGGTATTTGTCGACTTCGCCAACGGCGATCTGTTGCAACTGACCGGTCGCACCGAACTGGTCCTGACGGGTGAAGAAGTCAACAGCTTTCAGGGGGCTGAGCGACTCTGGCGTCTGTATGTCGACAAGGGGTTGCGCCACCGCAGCGTGCTGAAACTGCGCTGGCGTCTTGACGACATTTCGCCCAATTCGCTGATGACCGGATCGTGGGAAGAGGCCCTGGCTCGCCAGCAGGCACAGGCGCTGCGCAACCAATGGCGGCGTTTTCGCGTCGCACGCATCAGCAACGAAAGCTCGACCATCAAGTCGTTCTATCTCGAACCCGCCGACGGTGCCGGATTGTCCTTGTTCAAGGCGGGGCAGCACCTGCCCATCCGGATGGTCGTCACCCCCGGCGCAGCGCCGACCATTCGCACCTATACCTTGTCACTGGCGCCGTCGGATGGCTGCTATCGCATCAGCGTCAAACGCCAGGGAGTGGTTTCGCAGTTCCTCCATGACCACACCGCTACCGGCGATGAAATTGAAGCCCGTGCGCCGCTGGGCGATTTTGTCGTAGACCCGCATGAACTCCGCCCACTGGTTCTCCTGTCGGCAGGTGTGGGAATCACACCTTTGCTGGCCATGCTGCGCGAGGTGGTCTACGAAGGCCTGCGTACCCGCCGCGTACGCCACACATTTTTCATCCACGCGGCGCGCACCTTGGCCGAGCGTGCTTTCGGCAGCGAAGTGCAGGAACTGATCGAGCGCGCCGACGGTGCTGTCGAGGCGGTGCGCATTCTCAGTCAGCCCGAACCGACGGCCGTTCTCGGCAGCGATCATGAAGCTCAGGGGCGCATTGACCTGCCCTTGCTGAAAGCACTCCTGCCCCTCGACGATTTCGATTTCTACCTTTGCGGTCCGTCGGCGTTCGCTCAGGACCTCTACGACGGCTTGCGGGCGGCGCACATTGCCGACGAGCGCATACATGCCGAACAGTTTGGCCCGTCATCGCTGCGTCGACGGGTGACGGACCAGGTCACGGAAAACGGACTGCCCACCCTGTTAACGGCGTCGTCATTCCGTAGAAATCTGGCGTCGACAGTTTTGCAGCGTAGCCCGCA
>NZ_FLQX01000101.1 GCF_900089955.1 Candidatus Accumulibacter aalborgensis
TATCGCGAGAATCGCCGCATCGCCCGCCTGTTGCGCGAGGCCAGGCTCAAGTCCTCGCAGGCGAGTAAAGCATCGCGGGGTCAGTTCTAAAAAGCATCGCGGGGTCAGTTCTAACATTCGAACAGTCAAGAAAGCATCGCGGGGTCAGTTCTAACATTCGAACAGTCAAGCAATTTCGCAGGCAGCTCGCACGCAATATCTTGATCGAGACCCTGAGCACGAGCAACGGCCTGGCGCGGTTTGCTGTGTACTTCAGCGGTTTGGTCAGAGCACACACACAAGCGACGCACGCAGCTTCGGGGTCAGGTCTTTCATTTTGCCCGCTCCGTAGCATCTCAACCCGCCATTTTCCAGCGCCTGACGGCTGGGTCAAGTCTTGAAATCACGCATTCGAAGAGACCAACCGCCGGGGACCTCCGTTGCGCTCGATTGATCAGCCCAGTAATCGGTTCAAGAGTTCGTCACGACTGACGCCTTGGTGAGCCGCAATCGCCGCACACTTGCGGGGTCAGGTCTTTCCTTTTGCCCGCTCCGTAGCATCTCAACCCGCCATTTTCCTGCGCCTGACGGCGGGGACAAGTCTTGAAATCACGCATTCGAAGAGACCAGAGGCCGGCGACTTCCGTTAGGCTCGATTGATCAACGCAGCAATCGGTTCAACAGTTCGTCACGACTGACGCCTTGGTGAGCCGCCATCGCCGCAAGTATGGTCGCCAGTGTGCCGATGCGCAACGGGCCGTGAGTGGGGATCGTGATGTGATGTTCGCCAGGTTCCAGCGTTGTCAGTCGAAGGTGGCTGCTGTCGCGTCACGGCATAGCCAAGCTTTGCCAACTGTCGGATCAGGACCGGCCCGGACAGGTCGCGCGGCAGCTTCATGCCGCCAGCGATTCTTCCCGCGTGATGTGCAGGCGGATCACGCTTGGCCTCTTGTCGTCGTCAAAATGGCAACGCACGGCATCGCGCACTTGCGTGTGCAAGCCGGGCAGGTCGTCAGCTTCGGTAAGTATATCCGCCCCAACCGCGCGGGCCATGAAGCCGCCTTCGGGGGCTTCTTCGACGATGAAGTGAATTTCGGTCATGGCTAATAGCCCCTTGATAATTGATGACTGTACGCCCGTCTGCGAGCAGATGGGGGCGGGTTCTTCCTCTTGCCGGTCGGGCAAGATCTCAACCAGCGATTTCCAGCCGTCTTTCAATCCGGTCGATTCGCGCCTTGATCTGGTCGATGCTCGATTGTTGCCGGATGATTTCTTCGTAGTTATGAGCGCCATCGCGTCGGCCGGCGGTGCAGGCTTCGAGGCTGGTGAGCCGGGCGCCGATCTCGCGCAACTCGCCTTCGATGCGGTCCTGTCCGCCCCGCAACGCGCGCAAGTGTTCGAGAACCAGATTGTCAACGTTGTCGCTCATGGTCAAACCTCCTTGACCCAAGTCTATCGCCAAGCGGCCGAATTTCCAATCTGAACCAGCCGCTAAAATCACGCACCACACAGCGCTCGCCCGCAACGCACTTGATGCCAGTGGGAGCAGGAGCGCGGCACGCGCTCCTGCTCCCACTGATCACCCACAACTCCCCACCGCCCCGCAAGCCGTACAGAAATCACAGCCATCCTTCCTGATCATCGTCAGGTTCCCGCACTCGCCACACAGTTTGCCGGCGGTCGGCTTCGGCGAAGTGCTGCTGCCCGGTGTCTGCAGAATTCCCATCTGCTGCAGCGGCAGGCCGCTCTCGTCGAGGATGCCGAGCATCGCATAGCGGTGAATGATCAACTGCGCGAGGTAGGCGACGGTCGACGGGTAGTTGGTCTGCCGGCGCGTGCCGGGGATGAAGGCCATGAAGTCGCCGAGCGGTTCCGGGTAGTCGAGAAGCTTCCTCAGCTTGACGCCGATCCACGCCGGGTCAAGGACGCGCATGTCGAGTGACAGGAGCTTGGTCAGTCCGTCAAGCGCGCGCGGGTAATTGCCGGAGAGCCACACCGAGTACGGCCGCGTGACCCCGTCGGGTAGCGTGATTTCCTTCAGCCCGAGGACGAAGTCTTCGCCGGTCGCCGGGTTCAGGACGTCGACGGTCCACGAGAGCGTGCCGTCGGTGCCGGTCTTCGGCTCCTTGAGGCTGAACATCGCGTCGAGAACCGGCGTCGGGCCTGCGTGTTTGAAAGCGCCGAGACGTTCGACGTGGAACTGGATCAGCCGGGCCATCGCCGAGACGACCGAGGGCATGCGCTGGCGCTCGCCGTGCGGCGGGAAAGGCATCTCGAAGCCTTCGTCGCCGGGCGTTTTGGCCAGCGATTCGAGCTTCAGCGCCAGCCAGCCGTGGTCGTTGGCGCGCATGTCCATCGACAGTGTCTTGGCCACCGCGCCGAGGCCGCGCGGCTGCTCGGGGCCGTTGACCCACACTTCGAACGGCCAACTGCGGTCGTCCTGGTCGACGTGGCCGACGAAGAGCGCAAACTTGCCGTGCGTGCTCTCGATCATGTAGGTCCACGCCATGTTGCCTTCCGGCAGGTTGGGGCGGTTCGGCCAGCGCAGGCTGGCGAGCACCGGCGCTGGCAGCGTCTTGATCGTCAGCCGGCGGTTGGCGTCGCCCAGCTCGAAGTCCTGCGGCTGCTTGCGGTCTTCGGCCTGCTTCTGCGCGATGGACTGTGACCCGACCGACAGCACCGATCCAAGAATGGTGTTCGGGCGGTAGGTGGCGAGGCCCTTGAGGCCGGCCTTCCAGGCACTCAGGTAGAGGTCCTGGAAGTCTTCGTAGGGGTAGTCGGCGGGAACGTTGACCGTCTTCGAGATCGAGGTGTCGATGTACGGCGCGACGGCGGCGACCATGTCCTTGTGCGCCTTGGCCGAGATTTCGAGCGCGGTGACGAAGTAGTCGGGCAGCCGTTCGACGTCGCCGCCGCGGTGCTTGTAGAGGCGCCAGGCGTAGTCCTCGACGGCGTATTCCTTCAGCGTGCCGTCGGCCATGCGTTTCTTGCGGTTGTAGGTCCATGAGAACGGCGGCTCGATGCCGTTCGAGGCGTTGTCGGCGAAGGCCAGCGAAATCGTCCCGGTTGGCGCGATCGACAGCAGGTGCGAGTTGCGCAGGCCGTGCTTGCGGATTTCGCTCTTGATGTCGGCCGGCAGGCGTGAAGCGAAGTTGCCGCCCGAGAGGTAGAGTTCGGCGTTGAACAACGGGAAGGCGCCGCGCTCCTTGGCCAGTTCGACCGAGGCGAGGTAAGCGGTGTCGCGCATGAATTCGGAGAGGCGCGCGCCCATCGCGGTCGCTTCCGGGCGGTCGTAGCGCAGGCAGAGCATGCACAGCGTGTCGCCGAGGCCGGTGAAACCGAGGCCGACGCGGCGCTTGTTGGCGGCTTCCGCGCGCTGTCGATCGAGCGGCCAGGCGGTGACGTCGAGGACGTTGTCGAGCATGCGGGTGGAGACCTTGATCACTTCGCCAAAGGCGTCGAAGTCGAACTCGGCACGCGCGCTGAAGGCGTCCCTGACGAACAGCGTCAGGTTGATCGACCCCAGGCAGCAGCAGCCGTACGGCGGCAGCGGTTGTTCGGCGCAGGGATTGGTGGCCTCGATGACTTCACAGTAGTAGAGGTTGTTGTCCTTGTTCATCCGGTCGAGGAAGAGGATTCCCGGCTCGGCGTGGTCGTAGGTGGACTTCATCACCTGGTCCCACAGGTCGCGGGCACGCACGCGGCGATAGACCCAGATGCCGTCTTCACGCTGGAAAGCGCTGCTGCGTTTCATGTCGGCGTTGGGTTCGGCGCGGTGCGTCAGTTCGACTTCGGCGTCGGCTTCGACGGCTTTCATGAAGGCGTCGGTGACGGCGATCGAGACGTTGAAGTTGGAGAGGTCGCCGTGGTCCTTGGCGTGGATGAAGACCTCGATGTCCGGGTGGTCGCAGCGCAGCACGCCCATCTGCGCGCCACGGCGGGCGCCGGCCGATTCGACGGTCTCGCACGAGCGGTCGAAGACGCGCATGTACGACACCGGGCCGGAAGCGCGCGACTGCGTTCCCTTGACGATCGCACCGATCGGCCGGATCGACGAGAAGTCGTAACCGACGCCGCCGCCACGACGCATCGTTTCGGCAGCCTCGGCGAGTGCGCTGTAGATGCCGGGCTTGCCATCGACGATTTCAACCACCGAATCGCCGATCGGCTGCACGAAGCAGTTGATCAAGGTCGCCGCGAGCGTCGTTCCGGCGGCCGAGTTGATGCGGCCGGCGGGGACGAAGCCGTTTTCCTGCGCCCACAGGAAGCGGGCTTCCCAGTGGCCGCGCTGCTTCTCGTCCTCGTGGGCGGCGAGCGCGCGGGCGACGCGGCGGCGCACGTCGTGCACCGAGGTTTCGTTGCCCTTGGCGTACTTTTCGACCAGCACCTCGCCCGCGATTTCCTGTTCAGCCAGCGGAGCGACCGCGGGGGCTTCGGCGACTGCCGACAGGGGTAACTGATGTACGAGCTGATTCATGGGCTGTCCCTCGGATGATTGATTTGATGGCAAAAAGGCCGCTGCAGCCGGGCGCGGGAGGCGTCCGTAGCGCCTTCCTGCCGACCGCGGTGAGTGGCCATGAACGCCTGTCCGGGGCGCGGCAGCGACGCTGACTTCATGGCCTGACAGACGCAAAGCTACTACATGTAGTGGGTCAAGGCAATAACTTGACTAAATGTAGTTTTTCAAGTGCTATCGGTCGAGTGACCGGAAAGACCGTCAAATCACTGCCTTGCGTCAGTTGCGCGGGATCAGGATGGCGAGAAAATTTTTGGCCGACAGGCATGCGGCGTCCCTACAGGTCATCAGGAATTCTCGTGGGGGGTGGCATGGCGGTGGTGTAAGATGTTCCCCTCCAATCTCGGGGGGGGGGCAAGATGCCATGAATGACATCGTCGATGACATTGTCGCCGGATTCTACAAGGCTGCCAGCGGCCAACTGGGTTGGGGCGAGGCGCTCAAGTCCTTCCAGCAACTCACCGACGCCTGGCTCGTGCAGGTTCAGGGGATCGATTATTCTCAGGTGGCCGTGACCTTCAGCTACGAGGCGGGTCCCTGCCCAGCCGAAGCGGTCTTCGACTACCTGCGCCATTGGCATAAGTACGACCCGCGGGCCAGGCTGGTCATGGCACTGGGCGAAGGGGAATGGGCCAACTGTCATGAGCATTTCGACGATGCCTTCGTTGCGCGCAGCGCTTTCTACCAGGATTTTCTGATTCCCTACGGCGGTCGCTATGTCAGCGGCACGCAACTCTTCTGCCAGGGCAACGAAGTGGTGATGCTCGGCGTACACCGAGGTCGGCATTCACTGCCGCTGAGCGGCGACGAGATCACCTGCTGTCGACGCCTCGCCAGGCATCTGGCCGAGGCCATGCGTCTATACCGTGCTCAGCGAGAAAAGAAGGCACCGCGGGTGAATCTGGGCGCCGAGCTGGTGAGCCGCGTGCGAGCGCCGATCGTACTCATCGATGAGCACCGCTATCTGCACCACGCCAACCCCGCCGCGCGCGCGATTCTGGCCACCGGCGACACGCTCGTCGAACGCGACGGCCTGCTCGGTTGCCGATCGTCCGGCGACGAGCTGAAGCTCACCATGGCATTGCGCGGACTCGCCCTGGCTAGCGATTCGTATATCACCGCCAGGCCGGACACGGACAACGCCTTCCTCCACATCGGTCGACCATTGGGCAGACCGATAGGCCTGTTCCTCTATGCCATCCGCCCCCAGGCCACCATGGGCAGCTTCGGGGGGCAGCCACTGGCCATGGGAATCATTCACGACCCTTCCTCTGCCCGACCCGAGCTGGACCCCTTCGTGGTGGCCGTCAGTTTCGACCTCACCCCTGCCGAGGCGCGCGTGGCCGTCGCTCTGGCGCGGGGCGCTTCGGTCGCCGACATCGCCGCCGAGCACGCGGTTTCCGCGCATACCGTACGCAGCCAGGTCAAGGCCGTGCTGGCTAAGACAGGCACCGGCCGGCAGGCCGAACTGGTCAGTCTGCTCGCCGCATTGCCGATGACCGCGCTTGGCTTGCAGTGATCGGCAACGCCCACGTGCCCGGACTTCGACCCTAGCGCCTCTCCAGGAAGAAGTCACCCCCTGGCTCATATCCCGACGAGAGCAAGGCAGAATACTGAGGCGTCTGGGGAAATTTCTCGGCATGGATGCGGGCCCTGACGGCAGTGAAGAGATCGTTGCCTTCGACCAGTTTGTCATGCTGAACCGACGCGTTGAGTTGCTCGATCAGGCTCCACGCAAAGATGGAGTGGTCCCCTTTGCCTGCGTCATCCACTTCCTCGAAATTGCCGGAGGACATCACCGTGACGGCCCGTTTCGCCAGCAACTGGGCGCGACGCGTCTCGACATCGCCCTTCTCGATCTTCCGCTCAACCGCCAGCCGGCCGGAGAAACAGCTATCCGAGACCAGCATGACCTGCTTGGCGGGAAGCAGTTGCATGAATTTGCCGATATCCGCGTTCGAAACCCAGGTCCGTGGATCACGCGCATTGGCGTCCACGGGGAGCCAGTAGCCCATCATGTCGCCCGACTGTCGTTCGCGCAGCTCGATCCCGTGCCCAGCATAGTAAAGGAATATGCTTTCATCACGGGCGTGCGCTTCCGCCGCCTTCTTGAGCGTCAGGATCAGGTCCCTGCGGGTCGCATCACGGACGATGTTGACCTCATAGCCATAGTCGTCCTGCAGGATCTTGCCGATCGCCTCGGTATCCGAATACGGCGTGCTCAGGGGATCGACGCCCTTTTTCGGGTCATAGGCCTGATTGGCAAAAAGGTAGGCGACCTTGCGCTGAATCTCGGCCGCCGGGTTCGCTCCGAACTGCGGTGTTCCCACCGCCGGGATGCACAGCGTCTCCGGGGCGTCTCCTGGTTTGCACTGCGCCAGGTCGGCGAGCGACGGGTTGGTCTCGAGCATGCTGATCGCGCTGGAAAAACGCTCCTGCCGGTCGGCATAACGCGCGCCGACATAGTTCACAAACGCCGCCCCATTGCCCGCCAAGCTCGAAACATTGACCGATTCCGGGCTCACGAAGCGGGCGTTGTTGGTTTTGTCCGCGACGAAAGTCGCGGCCACCTGGGCCGCTTCGGCTGAACTTGCGTCCCTCAATGCGGTGTCAGACTGGCTACGAACCGTGTAGGCGAGCGCCGCACCGGGGAACACATCCACCACCGCGTTGGACCGACCAATGACGTATTCGTAATTCGTCGCCGACAGGGTGCCGGCGTCGGTCATCAGCAGCGGTTGAGCGGCGCCCGCACGTAGCGACCCGCTATCCAGGCTGAAGGTCGGCGTACCGTTGACGACCTGTTCCGCTGTCTCGGCGTTCTTGAAACCCGTGAAGGAGTACTGGAAGGGATCCTTCTGGTCTTCGACTCGGCACTGCGTTTCGGCCAGATTGACCGTCAGCCTGGCCTTGTCGATGGTGCTGGTCGTGTTGGGGCGGTAGATGTCCTTATTGTTGAAACCTTGGTAGTTGTGACCGCCGTTGCCGTCGTCCACGGTCACGCGGCCAACGATCACCACCTCTTTGCCCATACCGGCATTCTTGTCCCCGTAGGCAAAGTTGCCTTCGACACGCAACTGGTCGGGGGAATACAGTTGGCCTTCCACCACGACTGCCTTCGCCCCCGGCGCCTCCACCGTGCCGTCGTAGGTCTTGACGACGTTGTCCGTGCTGATCTGCAATGGGGCCGGCGTGATGGTCACTGGCACTATTCCCTTGACATCGCCTGAGGTTCCCGTGTCCACGAGGTAACCGGTCGGAGCAGCGTGGACATCGCCACCGGAAGCGGAATAACTAATGTCATAGGGAATCACATTTCCATCTTTCATTAGAACATTTCGCAACTTTCCTTCAGTAAGCAACTTTCCCTCAAAAACGATCGCCGGCTTGTTCTTCTCTGCAATTTCCAGCACTTCATCCACGGTGGTTTCCTTGTATGCAGGCTGGCCCTTGAGCCATTGCTTCGTTAATTGATCTTCTATAGCAGTTCGGCTTGAGGAGAGTTGGCCTTCGCCTTTCAAGATGTTTTCCACAGGATGCCAAATACCGTCGTACGGTTGGGAAGCGCCACCGACCGTCGGAACATAGGCGACCCGCACAGTGGGCGTATCCTTGAACAGGTAACGATTACCTGTCTCGGTAACAACCGTAGGTGGAGGGCTGTAACTTCTGTTCCAGAGCGGCTGCTGGTCACTGATCAAGTTGCCGAAAGTGTTCTTCGCCGGGTCGGCGCTGGCGCTGTATACCAGCCAGCGGCCGGGGGTCGTCGTCACGCTCGCGCCCTTATTGACGAAGTAGCCACCACTGGCAGCAGCCAGCACCAGCGCATCGCCGCTGCCGCTGGCAGTCAATTTGGCGTTGTTCAGCAGGACGATGTTGCCACCCGAAGGCCCTTCGTTCACCGCCGTGATCCGGCCCGCCGTAATGGTGCCCAGGGTGATGTCACCGCTCGAGGCAGCATTGCCGGTACGCCCCTCGCCGCTGGCGATGGTCATGCTGACTGTGCCGGTTCCAGCGTCGATCGTGCCGTTCATGGTAACCACGGCCGGTCCGGGGCCACGATTGGCCGGAAAGACGCCATTATTGGCGTTGGTCTCATTGGCGTTGGCCTCGTTGGCCACGACTTTCAGATTGCCATTGTCGGTGGTAATGGAAGCGTTCACGAGCACGCTGCGGCCGGCCTGCAAGGTCAGGTCGCCGCCATTGCCGGATGGGTTATTGACCGTGACAGGGGCCTTGACCGTAAGGTCGTTGTTGGCCTGCAGGGTGAGTTGGGCGCCGGTCGCCAGAAGATTACGCACAGCGGTGGCCGAGATGGTATTCGTCTCGGATGGATTGTCTCTGAAACGCTGACTGGTCACTGATGGAGGGATTTCACCCGTGCCCGGATAAAGACGGAACAGCGATACTACATTCCCACCGTAGGCATCGCTGCGTGGATTGCTCCAACCAACAACGAAGAGTGGGCTATCCCCTTCACCCACGGCAACTCCGGTGATCTGGGAATAATCGGCAACGCCCTTCGGAATCAGATGCGGTACGTCTACCCAGTTTCCAAGGCCAAAATGGATTCCTCCCTTCAATGGAAGGCCTGAGGAGTCCATCTCGTCGAGAGATGCGAAGGAATCGAGGTTAATGCTGTTGCGATAACGGCTGCTGAATAAAAGGAATTTCCCGTCGGCAGAGATACCCACAGGTCCGCACAAATTATCAATATGGCAGCCTGTGACACTGGAGCGTGGGCCGTCGTAGGGCGGAGAAATTCGGGCGATCTCTTCACCCTGATTAAGGTACTCAAAATTGTAGAAGAGATTGCCGCTAGAATCGGCTGCGACATACGGGCCGATTCTGTCGTTGCCGATTGGCAACGCAGTAATAATTCTCTTTAGTGAGAGGGGGACTGCGCTATTGGGTTGTTCGTCAAATTGATAGATTTGACCTCTTCCTTCTGAACTGCTGACAAAAAGCCGGTGAGATTGCTCCTCGCCGGAAAGGGCGACGCCCAAGCCAAAGTTCCCAGCCGAGGCATTGCTGCCATTTGCGTAAAGTTGTTGGACTGGTTTGAAGTCTTTGCACACGACTCCAACCAATGCAATACAAGGATCACTCACGCTCTTGTACACGTAAGCCGTGCCCCGCACACCGTTCTTGCCAGCGGAACTAGGCGCACCTACTGCCACGTACTGTCCGGGTCTGTCGATGGCCACAGACTCACCAAAGCGTGAACCGCTCTCAATGACTCCGTCCGTGGTTGGAAAAAGACGTTTCAGCAGAGCAGCCCCCCCGGCGACACTCGGGTTATCCGGATCGATGTGGTAAATATATGCCGTATCCTCCTTCGGACTGCCGATCACCAGTGTTCCGGTCGGTTGGCTCAACGCGACACTGGGCTGGGCATCTGCCGTTCCGCCCCAGGCGAGGCCGTTGATATTGCGCACGACGGTTTGAGCGGGATTGTCTCCTTCGACGCGGAACGCCAGATCGTACTGGGTAGCCGTAGTCGTTGGCTGTGTGGCAATGTCGTCGATAATCAGATCCTTGGGATCGAGCAGAACCTGCCCCCCCGACCCGGCATTCAGCCTGGCCGTGGTGGTAAGCTCACCGGCCGACGAGACTTCGATTCGCCCCCCTTTTCCGACGGTGCCGCTCGCCTCCGCCTGACCGAGCATCGTCGTTCGCTGATCCGACCAGACCACGACCTCGCCGCCCGTTCCCGAATTCGCTTTGGCGGACAGCCGAGTGGTGTCGTTGATCGCGACGACCTGGGCATTGCGTACTTCATCGACTGCAGCACCCTTGCCGCCCTGCCATTCTCCGCCCACCCGCAGCTGTCCGCCGGCGGTTTCGCCGTTGGCTTGCACATTGGCCGACAGCAACTGCACGAAATCAGCCGTGACGCTGATAGCGCCGCCCGCGCCGGCGCTCCCGTCGGACTGGATACTGGCGGACGAAACCAGTTGTTGCCCGCCATCGATGGTCACCGTGCCACCCGAAACGCCGGAAGCATTGATCTGCGTCGACTGGGTCTGCCAGAGATCCTTTGCTGCCGCGACCAGCACCTGGCCACCGGAGCCGCTGGAGCCGACCGCCGAGAGAAGGCCGCCGGTGGTGATGTCGTTGCCGGTGACGCGAATGTCGCCCCCCTTGCTGCCGTCCGCCGAAATCCGGCCAGCCGTGTAGATCGAGTCACCGGCAATCTCGATGCGCCCACCTGGCCCGGCGCCATCGGCCCGGACTTCGCCGATGTTGCGGACGAGGTCCCCCCGCAGGACAATCCGCCCGCCCTCGGCAGTCAGGCTGCTGGCGCTGACGATGCCCTCGTTGTTCACCGTCGCACCGAGCAACTGGTTGGCCGCAGCGGTGCTGATGATCACCTGGCCACCGCCGACGTCAACGAGGTTCTTGTTGTCGATCAGCGCGGCCATGGTGGCCGGATCGACAGTCAGGCTGGTCAGCCGGCTACCCGAAAATTCAAGCGTCACCTTGTCCCCGGCGGCCATCGCCACGGTACCCATCCTGGCAATCAGCGCGCCCTCGTTGCGAACTTCGGGTGCCAGCAGCGCCAGATAGCCTCCGTCGGCCGCTGTCAGCGTGCCAAGATTCTCGACCTTGCCCTTGGCGCCGTTGCGCTCGAACAGATAGCGACCGGCGAGGAAATTCTCGTCGGTGATGTTGAGTGTCGAGGCGGTCAGACCGCCGACATTGACCGAGGCGCTGCGACCAAACAGGACGCCATTGGGGTTCACCAGAAAGACCTGCCCGTTGGCATTGAGCCGGCCGTAAATCTGGGTGGCATCCTGCCCGACGATGCGGTTGAGGGCGGTGGCGCTGGCCCCGGGCTGAACGAAATTGACCGTTCCCTGGCTGCCGATGTTGAAGCTTTGCCAGTTGGCGATCAGCTTCTGTGATTGCTGCCGAATGTCCATGGTATTGCCGGAGGCGCTGATGGCCCCTTTTCCCGCCGTGATCTGCCCGCCTTGGGGCAGTTCCGTGGGTCCGACGGGTCGCAGGTCGACCGCCGCCGTCGTCAGGCTGCCAAAGGCAGACAACACCGCCAGCGCTGTCTGGCTGAGCGGGAAGCCTTGCCGGCTTGATGGGGTCGTGTGACGGTGGTCTGAGAAAGTAGGCATGGCGAACTCCGTGGCGGACAAGGGATTGAAGACGCTGACCGGAAAATGACCGGCTAATCAGAAGAAATACGAGAGGTTGGCCCAGAAGCGCGGGTCGCGCTTGAGTCCGTCGGAATCGGTCCCGTTCACGTTGCGCAAGGGGTTCTCGCCGATCCGCCAGGCCACCGCCGCGGCAAGGTTGAAACGGCCCGGTTGCGTGTAATAAAGGCCAAAACCGGCGCCGTACAGACTGACATCGTTATGCGTGGAAGGAACGCCGGAAGGCACTTCGTGCAGTCTGTGGATGTGTCCCCCATCGACGAAAGCCGAGCCCACCACCCCTCCGAACATGCGGTAGCGCAGCTCGATATTGGCCAGGATGCCTTGATCACCGGCAGCCTCGCTGACGGGGTAGGCGCGCACGCCGAAGGGTCCTCCGAGGGTCATCTGCTGCGAGGTATCCAGGTTCGTGAAGGCGTACTGGCCGCTGCCCGACAACGACCAGGTCAGGTTTTCGGTGAGCCGCCGCTGATAGCTGGCGGCGGCGCTGATCTTGGTGAAATTGCCCTCGACCCCGGACGGATCGACCTGGACGAAACCCACCGAGTTTCCACAGCCGGGAAAGCTGAAAGTCTGTCCGGGACCAAAGCGGACGGAACCGCTGGTCAACTGCCCGCTACCGGTCAGGAAAGAATCCGAGACACCGTCGAGCCGGTCGAAAGCCAGGCCGATCTGCATGAGGTCGACGTCCTTGTCAGTCAGTGGAACACAATCGCTGGTCGCCGTTGCCTTTAGTTTCAGGTGCTCGTAGCGTGCCGAAGCGTACAGATTCTGGTTTCCCGAGCGCACGATCGGATAGCTCAGGCCGGCAAAATAGGTGGTCGACGTTCCTTTTACATTGAGCGAAGCGAACTGTTCACCCAATCGGTAGTCAAGTTCGGACGCTCCGAGCTGCAGACTCAGGCCATCGTAGCCGATGGGCGTCGCATAAATGAGGCTGCCATAGGTGTTGACGCGTGAGTCGACGAACATTCCCATCGCATTGAGCGTCGCCGAGCCGCCTCGGCCGTCGACGTTGTTTAGCCTGATGAGCGCACTCAATTGGTTCTGGCCCACAGAGCGGGTGCCAAAGTTGTCGGCATTGATGCTGCCCGCTACGAAAGGCAATGGCCGAACGTAGATGTTCTCATCAGTCAACCCGGGATCGGCGCCCGGCTGCAACGCAGAGCGAACGTCTATGCCGCCGAAGTCATTGAGCAGGAGCATGCTCCGCTCCAGTTCGGGAATCCGGATAGGCTCTCCCTCTTGTTGCCGAGCCAGGAGGGTGTTGCGGACCCTTTCGGGTGGAAAGCGTACGTCGTCGCCAAGTTGAATGTTGATCACACCAAGCCTTCCCTCCAGGACAACCAGCCGAACGACACCGTCCGTGATGTCCTGCTCGGGAATAAGGGTTCGCGCGACGTAGCCCTGGCGAGCGTAGCTGGCGGTAACGACCTGAACCTGGCGAATGAGTTCGGGCAGGGTCAAGGATCGCCCGATCATGGGCCTGAGCAACTCCTGGAGTTCCTCTTGCGGCAATAGCGTGACGCCATCCAAGCGAAAACCCTGCACGAGAATTGAAGCCTCCAGGTGCTCGGGGCCCAGTTTGTCTGGCGGTGGCTGGGTGGTCACCGGGGGTGGAGCTTTGGTGCTCTCGCGTTGCTGCTCACGCTGCTCGCGCTGTTCCGTCTCCTGGATATTCCTCAACACCGCCCCAGGGTCCGGGGCAATGACCCTGGGCAATTGTTGTGCTGACGCAGGCGGAACGACCGACAATGCCAAGCCAGCCAGCACAACAGTCCGAGCCGTCCGGGAAGTCCGGATTTCTTTCTTGATTTTCATGGGGATCCCTAGCTTGATCGCTGACAATCAAGTGTCGATCACCTTGAAAACCGGCGCATCACCCAAATGGGTGATGCCAGTCCGGGAGAGTGCTTGTGGATGCCGGCGGCAGCCGGCTTCATCAGGCGGTGCGCTTCAACCGGACTTCTGCTTCTCGCGATTGGCGTGGGCGATCAGGGCCGCGATCACGCATGAGGCGATGCGCGTTTCGGCGGTATCGGCGCGGCTGGTGAGGACGATTGGTACCCTGGCGCCGAGGACGATACCGGCGCTGAGCGCGTTGGCCAGATACTCGAGCTGCTTGGCGATCATGTTGCCGGACTCGAGGTCGGGAACGACGAGGATGTCGGCACGACCGGCCACCGCCGAGGTGATGCCCTTGGTCTTGGCAGCGACCAGCGACACGGCGTTGTCGAAGGCGAGCGGGCCGTCGAGCAGGCCACCCTTGATCTGGCCGCGATCGGCCATCTTGCACAGGGCGGCGGCGTCGAGCGTGGACTGAATCTTCGGGTTGACGGTTTCGACCGCCGAGAGAATGGCCACCTTGGGTTCGGGGGTGCCGATGATGTGCGCCAGGTCGATCGCGTTCTGGATGATGTCGACCTTCTCTTCGAGCGTCGGCAGGATGTTGATCGCCGCATCGGTGATCATGATCGGTCGCGGGTAGGTCGGCACGTCCATCAGGAAGACGTGGCTGATTCGGCGCTCGGTGCGCAGACCGGCGGCGCGCGAGATGACCTCGGCCATCAGTTCGTCGGTGTGCAGGCTACCTTTCATCAGGGCCTCGACGTCGCCGCTGCGGACCAGCGTGACGGCCATCGCCGCCGCATCGTGACTGTGTTTCACGTTGACGATGCGGTGTGAGCCGAGGTCGAAACCGTTTTCCTCGGCGACGGCCCGGATCTTCGCCTCCGGGCCGATCAGGAATGGGTCGATCAGATTGGCCTCGGCAGCCAGCAGAGCGCCCCTGAGCGACTCGCGGTCGCAGGGGTGAACGACGGCCATGTCGATCGGCGCCAGGCCGGCGGCACGTGCGACCAGAACCTGCAGGCGCGCGTACTTGTCGGAAATGGTGATTTCCGGCATCGCTGTGCGCTTGGTCTTGATCTTCTCGGTCGGCGCCAGGACTTCGGCGCTGCCCGATACGACGAGCAGGTTCTCCTGATTGACGCAGGCGCAGTCGAGGACGATGTGGTGGTTGTGGTCGAACTTCTGCCGGACCGTCACCGTCACGGTGATCGTGTCGCCTATCGTCACCGGCCGCGCAAAATGCAGCGTCGAGTCGATCAACACGGTTCCCGGCCCTGGGAATTGCGTGCCGAGGATGGTTGACATCAGCGAGGCGGTCCACATGCCGTGGGCGATGAAATCGCGGAATAGCCCGCTGTGCCTGAATTCGGCGTTGGCCAGGGCGGGATTCATGTCGCCGGACATCAGCGCGAAGAGCTTGACGTCCTCCGGGCGTAGCGTGCGGACCAGTGACGAGGTGTCGCCGACGTTGATTTCATCGAAGCGTCGACTTTCGAGAAAATCAGGAGAGGTCTCAAAGTGCATGATGGTACTCCCTGGGGTACTCAGTACTCAGAAGGTGGTAGCCGGAATGGTAACCCCATTGATCATTATGCTGCAATGCACCACGAAATGGTAGGGGAGCGGGTGGAGGAGCCGGGATGGGAGCGGAACGTCGGAGGAACGCCGCCGGGCGTTTCCACGGCATGGCTTTCCCACTTCCCGTTGACCTGGATCAGCACGCGCCCCGATCGTCGGACTAAGCTGCGGTACAGCGTATCGGAAACTGCCTTGAGCAGCGGGAGGTCATGGTGACGAACGAGTGCATTGAAACACGACGGCTTGAGGCCTTGCTGCTGCCGATCGTCGACGGTCATCGTCGTGACCCCGGCCTTCTGCTCCAGATCCTGCGCGCGGTGCAGGATGCCTTGGGCTATCTGCCGGCCGCCGCGCTGACGGTCATCGCGCGGGCGCTCAATCTGCCGCGCGCGCGCGTCGAAGGCGTTGCAGGCTTTTACTCTTTTCTTCATCTGGCCCCCGTTGGGCGCTACCGCGTGCTGTTCTCGGACAACATCACCGACCGCATGCTGGGCAGCGTCGAGCTGATGGATCGCCTGTGCAACAGGTTGTGGATCGAACGTGGCAAGGTCTCCGAAGACGGGCTGGTCAGCGTCGATACGACGTCCTGCACCGGCATGTGCGATCAGGGGCCGGCGCTGCTGGTCAATGGCCAGGCGCTGACCCGCATGTCGGCCGAACGGATCGACCGTATCAGCGAATTGATCAGGGCGGAGACCCCGCTGGCCGACTGGCCGAGCGAGTATTTTGTCGTCGAAGACAACATCAGGCGCCGCGACGCGGTGCTGACTGCCCAATCGCCAGCGGGAGAAGCACTGCAGGCGGCCATTGCACGCGGTGCCGATGCGATGCTGGCGGAAATGAAGATCTCCAACTTGCGCGGCCGCGGCGGCGCGGGGTTTACCACGTACATCAAATGGGAGTCGGCACGCCGGGCGACCTGCCGCCATGAACCCCCGGCGCGTTACGTGGTCTGCAACGCCGACGAGGGCGAACCGGGGACCTTCAAGGATCGCATCCTGCTCTCGAGCTATGCCGACCTGCTGTTCGATGGCATGAGCGTCGCCGGCGTAACGATCGGGGCGAGCAAGGGTCTGGTCTACCTGCGTGGCGAGTACGCCTATCTGCTGCCGGCACTGCACGAGAACCTGGAGCGCCGCCGCCGTAGTGGCCTGCTCGGACCGGCGCTGTGCGGCCACGCCGATCTCGCTTTTGACATCGACATCCATCTCGGCGCTGGCGCTTACGTCTGTGGCGAGGAAACGGCCCTGCTCGAGTCGCTAGAAGGCAAGCGCGGCGTGCCGCGGATTCGCCCGCCTTTCCCGGTCAGCGAAGGTTATCTTGGCCAACCGACGGTGGTGAACAACGTCGAGACGCTGTGCAAGGCGGCGCTGATCGCGGTCAACGGCGGCGCCTGGTTCGCTGCTCTGGGGACCAAGCAATCGACGGGGACCAAGCTCTTGTCGATCTCGGGCGACGTCGAGACTCCCGGGATTTACGAGTACCCCCTCGGAGTTTCGGTGGCACAGGTGCTCAACGACTGCGGCGCCGGCAACGCGCAGGCGGTGCAGATCAGCGGCCCCTCGGGAACCTGCCTGGCGATGCACGAGTTCTCTCGCCGCATCGCTTTTGAAGACGTGTCGACGGCGGGTGCGTTCATGGTTTTCGGAGCGCACCGCGACATGTTCGAGGTGGCGCGCAACTTCGCGCATTTCTTCGCGCACGAAAGCTGCGGTTTCTGTACGCCGTGCCGCGTCGGCACGGCGTTGGTTGCCAACTGCATGGACAAGATCTCCAACGGCCTGGGTTCGCAATACGACATCCGCGAGATTTTCAAGATCCACCGTCTGTTGCACGCGGCCAGCCATTGCGGGCTGGGACAGTCGGCCTGCAATCCGCTCTTCGACACGCTGAACAAGTTTCGCCCGGCGTATGAGCGACGCCTACGGTCGCTCGACTTCGAGCCGGCCTTCGACCTCGACCAGGCGCTGGCCAGCGCGCGCCAGATGACCGGGCGCGACGACCCCGCGGCGCACTTCGGTCTGGCCGCCAGAGTTCCGGGAGTTGAATCATGAATGGAGTCACGAATGGAGTCATCAAGCAGCAAAGCCTCCTGCTCGATGGCATGCCGGTGCCTTTCGACGACGGACAAACGATCATGGACGCCGCGATGGCCGCCGAGATCTTCATTCCGCACCTCTGCCACCACCCCGAGTTCAAGCCGCAGGGGAGTTGCAAGCTGTGCACGGTGAAGGCCAATGGCCGCTACGTTTCGTCGTGCACGATGCCGGCCAAGGACGGCATGGAGGTCGAGAACAACTCTCCCGACTTGAACGACAAGCGCCGGACGATGCTGCAGATGCTGTTCGTCGAGGGCAATCACTTCTGTCCCTCGTGCGAAAAGAGCGGCAACTGCATGCTCCAGGCGCTGGCCTACGAACTCGAGATGCTGTCGCCGCACTTCGAACAGTTCTATCCCGACCGGCCGGTCGATGCTTCGCACCCCGACGTCCTGCTCGACTTCAACCGCTGCATTCTGTGCGAACTGTGCGTACGCGCCAGTCGCGATGTCGACGGCAAGAACGTCTTCGCGCTGTCCGGGCGAGGCATCAGCAAGCATCTGATCGTCAACGCCGAGTCCGGCCGCCTGGCCGATACCGACTTTTCGCTCGCTGACCACGCGGCCCACGTCTGCCCGGTCGGCGTCATCCTCGAAAAGCGCCAGGGTTTCGCGGTGCCGATCGGTCGCCGTCGCTACGATGTCGACCCGATCGGCATGCAGGTCGAACGGCTGGCGGCGCGCAGCGCGACCGACGAGGAGAGTTGAGATGAATGCCGTTGTCCCGAGCAGGAAACTGCCGAAAGTGCGTCTGGCCACCACCTCGCTGGCTGGCTGCTTCGGCTGCCACATGTCGTTTCTCGATATCGACGAGCGCCTGTTCGCCCTCATCGAGCGCGTCGAATTCGACCGCTCGCCGCTGACCGACATCAAGCATTGCGGCCCGTGCGACATCGGCCTGATCGAAGGCGGCATCTGCAATGCCGAGAACATCCACGTCCTGCACGAGTTCCGCCGCAACTGCAAGGTCCTGATCGCCATCGGCGCCTGCGCGGTCAATGGCGGTCTGCCGGCGCAGCGCAACCACCTCGACCTCGGCCTGTGCCTGCAGGAGGTTTACCTGACCGGTCTGGGTGTCGTCGGCGGCCAGATCCCCAACGATCCCGAACTGCCGCTGCCGCTCGACAAGGTGTACCCGATCCATGAACTCGTTCGCATCGACTACTTCATCCCCGGTTGCCCGCCGTCGGGCGACGCGATCTGGAAGTTTCTGACCGACCTGCTCGACGGGCGGACGCCGCGCCTCGGGCACCCCTTGCTTCATTTCGATTGAGAGAGACCATGGCCAGCGAGACTTTCGAACTCGAGACCGCATCCGCCGACGCCGCGACGCTGCGCCGGGTCGCCATCGACCCGGTATCACGCGTCGAGGGCCACGGCAAGGTGACGCTGCTGCTCGACGAGAACGATCAGGTGCAGCAGGTGCGCCTGCACATCGTCGAATTCCGCGGCTTCGAGCGCTTCATCCAGGGGCGCCCGTACTGGGAGGTGCCGGTGATGGTGCAGCGCCTGTGCGGCATCTGCCCGGTGTCGCACCACCTGGCAGCCGCCAAGGCGCTCGATCACGTGGTCGGCGCCGACCGCCTGACGCCGAGCGCCGAAAAGCTGCGCCGCCTGATGCACTACGGCCAGATCCTGCAGTCACATGCGCTGCACTTCTTTCATCTCTCGTCGCCCGATCTGCTCTTCGGTTTCGACAGCGAGGCCGGCCGGCGCAACATCGTCGGCGTTGCCGCCGCGCATCCCGAGATCGCCAGACAAGGCGTGCTGCTGCGCAAGTTTGGTCAGGAAGTGATCCGCCTGACCGCCGGCAAACGCGTCCATGGCACCGGCGCGATTCCCGGCGGTGTCAATCGCGCGCTCTCGCGCGAAGAGCGCGACGGGTTGCTGGCCGATATCTATCAGATCGTCGGCTGGAGTCGGTCGGCGGTGCGACTCGTCAAACGCCTGTACACCGCCGATCCCGCGCTCTACGAAGTTTTCGGCACCTTCCGCTCGAACATCCTGTCGCTGGTCGGCGCCAACGGCGCGCTCGACTTCTACGACGGCCGCCTGCGCGCGCGCGACGCCGACGGCAGGATCATCGTCGATGGCGCCCACGTCAAGGACTACCACCAATTGATCCGCGAGGAAGTCAAGCCGTGGAGCTACATGAAATTCCCCTTCCTGTCCGCGCTCGGGCCCCAAAATGGCTGGTACAAGGTCGGCCCGCTGGCGCGCGTGCAGAACTGCGACTCGATCCCGACGCCGCTCGCCGAAGCCGAGCGGCGCGAGTTCATCGACCACGGTGAGGGCAAGCTGATCCACGCACCGCTGGCCTACCACTGGGCGCGGATGATCGAGATGCTGCACGCCGCCGAGACGATCAAGGATCTGCTGCACGACGACGATCTTTCCGGTAGCGAACTGACCACCAGCGGCGCCCGCAACCGCGAGGGCGTCGGCGTCATCGAAGCACCGCGCGGGACCTTGATCCACCACTATCGCGTCGGCGACGACGACCTGGTGACGATGTGCAACCTGATCGTGTCGACGACGCACAACAATCAACCGATGAACGAAGCGATCCGCCGCGTCGCCCAGCGCTACCTGAACCGACGCCAACTGACCGAGGGCCTCTTGAACCACATCGAAGTCGCCATCCGCTGCTTCGACCCCTGCCTGTCGTGCGCCACGCATGCGCTCGGCAAGATGCCGCTGCAACTCGAATTGCTCGATGCCGCCGGGCGCGTCATCGAGCAGATCAGTTCAGACCAGTTGAACTCCCGCAGTTGAACTTCCGGACTCCGAGATGCGCCCAGTCGTGGTTGTAGCTTGGGTTAGCCCGCAGGGCGTAACCCAACATCCTGCGGCCGAAGTGTCGGGTTATGCCAGTCCTGAGCAACGCCGAAGAGCGACGCCAACCCGACCTGCGAATCCGAGAAATTGAAAGCGCCGGAAACGTCCCTCGCGCCGGTCGTGGTTCTCGCCTGCGGCAACCCCAGCCGCGGAGACGACGCACTCGGACCGATCCTCCTCGATCGCCTGCAGGCCTGGCTCGAGTCCGCTGACTTCGCCGGTCTGGCCGACGACTTCGAGTTGATCGGCGACTTCCAGTTGCAGGTCGAGCATGCGCTGGACCTCGTCGGACGGCGCCTGGCGCTCTTCATCGACGCCGGACAGCAGACGCCGGCGCCATTTGTCTTTCGTCGGGCGCAGGTCATCGACTCCGCCAGCCCCAGCACACATTCGCTGCCTCCCGAATCGGTGCTCGCCGTCCTCGCGCGCATCAGTCAGGAAGCGCCGCCGCCAGCTTTCGTGCTCTGTGTGCGCGGTGAGCGCTTCGAGTTGGGTGAGGGTCTGAGCCCCGCCGCGACGAGCCACGCCGAGGCCGCGTTTGAACTACTGCAGGAGTTGTGTCGTGCCGCTGATGTGGGCGCCTGGCAGGCTCGCGTGATCGCGGGGGAGTAGGGTATTGGCCAGTCGGGGCGTGCTGCGAGTAGCCAGCAACAACCCCATCGTCATGACTTGAGCACGGTCTGTTGGCGTATAGGCATGACCTTGACACGTTAGCGCTGAGGGTGAAGACGAGAATACCAACTGCAGCGATGGTAGCCGCCTGTTGCATTGCTTTACAACGCCCATCACTGTTGTTAGCATTTACAACATGCCAGCCATGCTGATCCTCGATGACCGCTACCCTCAAGGGGGACCATGCTTTTGTCGCTGTGCGTGTATTCCGGGTGCCGGCCGAGGTGCCCGGCAGCATGCACGACCTGAAGTACAGTCTGGCTTACGTGGTGGATGGGGTGTGTGTGCTCCGCTTTGATAACGAGGCTGGCAAGGGCGACCACTTCCACCGCGGCGAAGCGGAGGCACCTACCTCTTCACCTCGCTGGAACAGCTTTTGGTGGACTTCTGGACCGCCGTCGATGATTGGAGAAAATGAGATGACAAACACCGTAACCATCGGCGTCGCGTCGCGCGAAGAGATCAACGCTCGCTTCATACGCGCAATGACCACCGGCAAGCGCATGGCGCCCTTCATCGGCTTTGTCGATGAGCGCGCGCTATGGCGCACGCTGACGCCGCTACGCTGGGACATCCTCAAGGTGATGACGGGTGCGGGGCCGCTCGCACTGCGGGAAATTGCGCGTCGCGTGGCGCGCGACGTGCGCGGCGTGCATGCCGACGTGCATTCGTTGCTGGCCATTGGGCTGATCGAGCGCGACCAGGCGGGGTTTCGTTTTCCTTACGATGCAGTGCATGTGGATTTCATTCTGACGGCGGCGTGATTTTCGAGAACGCTGACGCTTCAGGCAAAAGATGGAAAACCTGCTCTCTGTCCCCTCTCGGCCAATACCTGCCGATCGATGTTGGCATTCCATTGGCCTGGTGGCACGATGCAATCATGCATAGACTTCTTCTACAGTGTCGTTATCCTCGCTTCTCTTGCTTGGAGCCCTGGGGGGGCAGTTCCGCAAATGTGGCCGGCTTTCCTACAAAGAGCCTTCTATGGAAGCACGTTGCGTTCAAGCGCACAGCATAGCTGTGCTCGACGAAAGCATAGGATATGCTATACAAGTAGCAGTTTTGGACGAAACAGCGCGTGGGTCACCCTTTAGCAAGATGTCTGAAATACTGCCCCTTGCCCAATACAATGCCCGTTCTATCAAGTGAGGCACCCCATGAAGCCGGCAGCATTCGAGGAAGCTCCTGCGTCAAATAGACCCCTTAGGCTACTTGTCCGAAACTTCGCGCACATG
Organism: Candidatus Accumulibacter aalborgensis; assembly: GCF_900089955.1. GTDB lineage: Bacteria > Pseudomonadota > Gammaproteobacteria > Burkholderiales > Rhodocyclaceae > Accumulibacter > Accumulibacter aalborgensis. The sequence continues at coordinate 21,937 of NZ_FLQX01000101.1, forward strand.
AAGCAGGTGGACCTCACTTTCGGCGACCTAACCGTGCTGGTCGGACCACAGGGAGCAGGTAAGAGCCTAGCGCTGCAGTGGCTCAAGGTGGCGATGGACGGCCGACAACTCGTCGATGCTCTGAAGGCTGCCGGACATCCCACTGATCGGCCTGACGTGCTTATCGACTTGATCTTCGGCAGCGGCATGGCTCCAGCCTGGAGAGATGGTGAGACTCAAGTTAGGCTCGATAAGAAAGAAATCTCCCCCAAGAACCTTGCCAGGATCGGAAACGGAAGCGAACGCCTCTTCTTCGTCCCGGCGCACCGTTCAATGCTGATCAGCGATGGCTGGGCCTCACCATTCCAGAAGCTCACATCAGACACTCCCGCTGTGGCACGCATGTTCAGCCAGAACCTCTTTGATCGATTCAGCGGCAAGGATGCGGGCACGCTTTTTCCCGTCGAAAAGAGGCTGAAGCGAGAGATCCGTAAGAAGATCGATGAGGCAGTATTTCACGGCGGCACGATCGGCATCGAAGAGGACAGCCAGCACGCGCAGCGCCTTCGCTTGGTGCACGGCGCGATGCACTTGCCCTTCATGACATGGACCGCTGGGCAGCGCGAATTCACGCCTCTTATGCTCGGTCTCTACCACTTACTCCCGTCAGTGCAACTGCGCAAGCGGATGGGAACAGAATGGGTTGTTATTGAAGAGCCCGAGATGGGTCTTCACCCTCAAGCGGTGACCGCTGTGATGCTCCTCGTTCTTGATCTCTTATGGCGCGGGTACCGGGTAGTGCTCTCGACGCACTCACCACATGTATTGACGATGCTATGGATGATGCGCCAATTGAAGGAGCAAAACGCGCGCTGGCAACTAGTCTGCGACGCATTCGACGTGGCGCGGGCTCCTATGAGGCGCGTAGCTGAAGAGGCGATTGGCAAGGATTTCCGTGCGTATCTAATGCAGTTCGACGACGGTGGAAAAGTCACGTCAGTGGACATCTCTGAACTCGATCCAAGCGCAGAGGAAGAGCGTATCGCAGGGTGGGGCGGTCTGACGGAGTTCTCTTCCCGCTTTGGTGATGCTGTGCGCAAGGCTGTGAACGAGGCAGAGTTGTGAACAAAGGTGCTAAGAAGACGCCAGTTAGGAGTGCTCTGCGGGGGGATTCGATGCTTCTGCCCTTGGTAGCCAATGGATTGGGCGCGTTGAAGAACGCGCACCGAGGCTACTTCGACGCTGCGATTCGACAGACGTTTGCTGATAGCCTTGACTTGGACGAGGCCATGCAACCTGACCATGAACAGGCGAACCGATGGGACTACTTGCTGGGCCATGCTCCGAGCGGTAACGTTGTGGCCGTTGAGCCTCACTCGGCCAAGCAGGACGAGATCACCACGTTGATCAATAAGCGCGTCGCCGCGCGCGAACAGATGAGGGGCCACCTGCGCGACGGTGCGCGCGTGGCGAAATGGCTCTGGGTTGCATCGGGAAAGGTCCACTTCGCGAACACCGAGAAGACTAGACTGCGTCTCGACCAGAACGGCATCGAGTTCGTGGGCACGAAGGTCACTGCCAAGCATCTGCCTTAGCCGCCTATGCGCAACCCGTCAATGCACTAGACCTGCGCGGCAGGCCGCTGATTTCGAGCTTTGGACGGCCGGTTCGGAGACACCTGACTGGCTCCTGAGGGTCGGAAGCGGACGAGAGCCAAAAGGGCGAAGCTCAGATCATATTCCTTGAAAATAAATGGTGTGGGCCCGGATTGAATTTCGAGAGTCGTAGCCAATTAGCGAGGGCGTAGTTGAATGTTTTACCTTGACCTGTTTCGTGCCCTTGACGGTGAGAATGTCCGCTATGTCTTGATTGGCGGGTTGGCGCTGAATATTCATGGTGTCGAGCGGGCAACGATGGATATCGACTTGATGCTCGCCATGGATGCAGAGAATCTTGCTGCCTTTCGTCGTGCCGCCGAAGGTCTGGGGATGACGCCGGTGCTGCCCGTGTCGATGAAGGATTTTTCTGATCCAGAAACCCTTCAACAGTGGATCAGCGAGAAACATATGCTGGCGTTTGCCTTACGCTCACAGGAATTGAGTGCGCCGACGGTCGATATCCTTGTGCAGCCGAAAGTGGCTTTTGATATCGCTTGGGCGCGGCATGTGGAAAAGAATTTGGGGGACATCCGTGTTCGCCTTGTCCATATCGACGACCTGATAGCACTGAAGACGGGAACCGGCAGGCAGCGCGATGTGGCAGATGTCAACGCACTGGAACGTTTGAAGGACCTGGGGCGGGGATGAACGTGGAACGTATGGATTTCAGCTATGAAATATCGGACGAGCGGCTGCTGGCCTACAGCCAGTTGCCCCTTCTGGATCGCCTGCGCTGGCTGGACGAGGTGCGCCAGTTCACGCTGATGGTACGGCAGGCGCCGATTGTAGATAGGGAACAGACGATCGCCAAGTCCTGACGACAGATCCACGGAGAGTTGACAAGCAAACGGCGCCGCGCCTTGGATGTATGCTATCGTATTCCACTCGTATCACATGACGGCTCCTGGTAGCCGTGGCCCATGTAACCGGTCTCGTCCCAACCCGAAAGGTGCCGCAAGCCATGAACCATCGAATCGCTCCAGTGACACTGGCATTCTTTTCCGCGATCGCCGTTGCTCAGGACAGGCCGCGCTCGGCAGATGAACAATTGATACGCATGGTCAACGCGTACCGAGTCGAACAGGGTCTCAACCCAGTCGCAAGCTCACCTTCGCTGACCCAAGTGGCTGTGGACCATGTCAAGGATCTGGAGCGCATGCCACCAAACGGGCAATGCAACAACCACAGTTGGTCGTCGGCAGGGGACTGGACTTCCTGCTGTTACACCGCCGATCACGCTCAGGCCAGGTGCATGTGGGACAAACCTCGCGAAATCACTGGCGGGGTGTACCGCGGCAATGGCTACGAAATCGCCCATCACGGCTCGGGCGTTACCCCTGAAACGGCTCTCCGAGGCTGGCAAAGCAGCTCAGGGCATAACAGTGTGATAGTCAACAACGGTAAGTGGGCAGATGTTCACTGGAAGGCAATTGGAGCTGCGGTATCAGAACACTATGCCGTCGTATGGTTTGGCAAGGAGGCCGACCCGGCGATCGGCCGATAAGTATTCGCGCTGGCCGTTGAACGGCGTCCAGCGCGGTGAGCAGCGAGTTCAGCGCATCTGGGTTTCCAGCGCGCTGGCTGCCGGCAGAATCTGCGCTGCTAGCCGCGGATCGGCTTTGAGCAGGCCGATCTCGTCGCTCAGAATATGGGCACTCTCGGTCAAGAGCACATCCTTGGCCTTCTTCTGCTCTTGTTCTTCAGCCAGATCGGCGCTCAGGGCGCGTTCGTTGGCCAGCAGGCCGTCGTCCTGGTGGGCCGCTTTCTGTGCGGTGGACTCGTTTTTGCCGGCACGCGATTTCTGTTTTGCCTCCTGCTTGTCGCGGTCGGCACGACGTTCCGTTTCGTTGAGCGAAATCTGGTTCTTCTTGCGCAGAGCCTTGAACTCGGCGATATCTTCGAGCAGGTATTGAAAGTCCTTGTCTTTTGCCACGCGCGCATCGTGGCGGGAGCGCAGGACCGGAAGCACCGTCGTCACGCGGCCGGAGGGGGCAAAGTCAACGGCCTTGATCTGTGTCCAGGGCAGCGCGTTTTCGGAGCTTGCCTCGCGAAATTCGTCGGCTTCGCTCGTGCTCGGGAAAACGATGTCGGGGCTGACTCCGCGCAGTTGGGTGCTGCCCCCATTGACGCGAAAGAACTGGGCGATGGTCATCTTCAGCTCGCCCAGTGGCGATTTTTCCTCCTTGGCGACTTCGTTGAGGTGGATCACCGTCTGCACGGTGCCCTTGCCATAACTCTTTTCGCCGATGACCAGGCCGCGACCGTAGTCCTGGATCGCCGCAGCGACGATTTCCGATGCCGACGCCGAGCCACGATTGATCAGCACGGCGAGCGGACCGGCCCAGACGAAACCGCTGTGCTTGTCGTTTTCGATCCGCACTTGTCCTTGCGCATTGCGTTGCTGGACCACGGGCCCCTTGTCGATGAACAGGCCAGTCAAGTCGACCGCTTCGCTCAGCGAGCCGCCGCCGTTGTTGCGCAGATCGATCAGGACGCCGTCGACTTTCTCCTTTTTCAACTCGCCCAGCAGGCGCTCGACGTCACGGGTGGCGCTCTTGTAGTTCGGGTCGCCTTTTCGGCGCGCGTCGAAATCTTCATAGAAAGTGGGCAGGGAAATGACGCCGATCCGGCGGGTGATCATTCCGTCTCTGGTCTCGATGATCGACTTCTTCGCCGCTTGAGCTTCGATGCTGATCTTTGCGCGGCCCAGGGGAATCAGCGTCGGCTTGCCGTCGGGGCTGGCATCGGCCGGCAGGACCGAGAGCATCACGGTGGTGTCCTTTTCGCCGCGAATCAGTGCGACGACGTCGTCGATACGCCAGCCGAGTACATCCGTGACCGGTGCCTGTGTTCCTTGCCCGACGCCGACGATCCTGTCGCCGACCTTGAGCTTTCCCGACAGAGCCGCCGGGCCGCCCGGAACGAGTTCACGAATCGTGGTGTACTCGTCGCGTTCCTGCAGCACAGCGCCGATGCCGACCAGCGACAGGCGCATCGAGATGTCAAAATCGTTTGCCGCGCGCGGCCCGAGGTAGTTGGTGTGCGGGTCCATGGCTGTCGCGTAGGCGTTCAGGAAGATCTGGAAAGCGTCCTCGCTCTTGATTCTGGCGTTGCGCGTCAGGTAGTTCTCATAGCGCTTGTCCAGGGTGGTGCGGATCGCCGCGTCGTCTTTCCCGGCCAGCTTCAGCCGCAGCCAATCGTTCTTGACGCGTTTGCGCCACAACTCCCGGATCTCGTCTTCGTTCTTCGCCCAGGGCACTTTATCGCGCACGTAGGGGTAGCTCTCTTTCAACGTGAAGTCAGGTTGTTGCTTGAGGAGCTGGCGTGCATAGGAGACCCTCTCGGCAAGACGCTGCCGCTGAAGGTTGAACATCGCAAACGGGATGCTCAGGTCCTGCTTGAGGATCGCGTCATCCAGTTGCGTCCGTGCGCTGGCAAAACGGTCGATATCGGACTGCAGAAAGAAGTTCTTTTCCTTATCCAGCGATTCCACATAGTGGGCGAAGATCTTTTCCGACATGGCGTCGTCAAGCGGCGCGGCCTTGTAGTGGTAGCGCGTGAGGATCTGCGCGGACCACAGGGCGGCTTGCGCTTGCTGCGGCTGCGGAAGGAGCAGCGCCAGCTCGGAACCTTGGGGATCGAGTGCCCACGCCGGGGCTGTGAGCAGCCAGGCGAGCAGAATCCATAACATCTTCTTCGTCATTCACTCTCTCCGGAATTTTTCAGCGCGACGCGCCAACGCGAGTTTCCCACATCTGGCGAACACCGTCGTATAGAATTCCCGGGTCACCTGGAGTTAGCGCATGCATGTCCTGCCCATCGATAAACTCGCCGACGCGCTGCTCAAGCGCTGGTTGATCGGGCTTGGCCTGAGCTGTGTACTGTGGGTACTTGCCTACAGTCAATTGACCGCGTTTGCCGATGCGCTGGTCAGCGTGCTGGGTCTTTCGCGGCAAACGCACTTCGGCGAAGCGGTGCATTTTTTCTTCTATGATACCCCCAAGGTGCTCCTGCTACTGACGGGGATCGTCTTCGTCATGGGAATCATCCAGACCTTCTTTTCGCCTGAGCGCACCCGGGCGCTGCTGTCCGGCAAACGCGAAGGCGTCGGCAATGTGCTGGCCGCAACGCTGGGCATCGTGACGCCGTTCTGCTCGTGCTCGGCGGTTCCTCTGTTCATCGGTTTCCTCTCCGCCGGCGTGCCGCTCGGGGTCACTTTCTCGTTCCTGATCGCGGCGCCGATGGTCAATGAAATAGCCCTGGCGCTCCTTTTCGGCATGTTCGGCTGGAAAGTGGCTGGCCTCTACCTCGGCCTGGGGCTGGTGGTGGCCATCGTCGCCGGTCTGGTGATCGGCAAGCTGAAGATGGAACGTCACCTCGAGGATTGGGTCCAGAAAATCCTTGCCGCTCCGCCTGCTCAGGTGCCCGGCGAGCGGATTTCCTGGCTGGAACGCTTCGCAGCGGGCGGTGCGCACGTGCGGGAAATCGTCGGCAAGGTCTGGCCGTACATTCTGGCGGGAATTGCTCTGGGTGCTGGCATTCACGGTTACGTGCCGGAGGATTTCATGGCCTCGTTCATGGGCCGGGATGTCTGGTGGGCGGTGCCGGCAGCGGTTCTGCTCGGGGTACCGATGTATACCAATGCCGCGGGGATCATTCCCATTGTCGAAGCGCTGATCGGCAAAGGCGCTGCGCTGGGTACGGTCCTGGCTTTCATGATGGCGGTGATCGCTCTTTCTGCGCCGGAGATGATCATTCTGAGGAAAGCACTGAAGCCGACCTTGATCGCCACCTTTGCCGGTGTCGTGGCGAGTGGCATTCTTGCTGTCGGCTACATTTTCAACTGGCTGTTATGATTCGTGCTGAAAAAGGATAATCCATGAAAAACATCAAGGTTCTCGGCACCGGCTGTGCCAACTGTCGCTCGACGGTTGCCCTGGTCGAGGCGGTGGCCAGGGAAAAGGGTGCCGAGGTGACGATCGAGAAGGTCGAGAGCCTGCCCGATATAATGCGTTATGGCGTTATATCCACCCCCGGCGTGGTGCTCGACGGGAAGGTCGTGCATGCCGGAGGCGTGCCCACGCGCAGCAAGGTCGAAGGTTGGTTCTGAACAGGGTAAACGGCGAGAGCCGCGGTTCTTGCCGTTCTGCCATGGGCCAGCCGGGTCCAATTCACACCTTCCCGTGAGCCAGTCCGGACTTATCCTTCCCTGACGTGCGCTTCGGCCTCGGCCGCCGTTTCATAGCTGCGCGCGGCGATCTTCCGCTTCTCCAGCGCCTCGCCCAGCTTGGCGCGCAGGAAGGTATTGGAGGTAAACCGCGTCACGTTATGGTAGTGGGTTTCGACTACCTCCTTGACCATCTCGATGTAGTCGTCGACGAGTTCGGGAAGGATGGAAAAGCGGTCATAATTGACGATCGCATAGACCTTGTGGCCGACCGGCGCGAGCTTGTCCCGGACCGCATGCTGAACGCGTTGGATGTCACTCTGGTTGCGAATGCTCAGACCCTCGAAGTTGAGGAAGAAGAGGTTCTTGGCGGCATCGTACGAGAGGCGATCGGCCATCGGAATGGCGAGCATTTCCGACCGGAGTTTCATCGGCTCTTCGCAGAAAATCCGGCCGTCCATCAGCGCGGGTTCGCAGTGCATTACCGGAACGAAATCCATGCGGTCGAGGATGTCCTTCTGTAGATCGACACCGGGGGCGATCTCGATCAGTTCCAGCCCTTCGGAGCAGAGCCGGAAGACACAGCGCTCGGTCACGTAGAGGACGGTCATGCCACTCTTCAGCGCCTGCGGGCCGCTGAAAGTCCGGTGCTCGACCTGGTCGACAAACTTTACGGCCTTGCCGTCCTCGAGGATGCGCAGTTTGCCGTCCTCGAGCGCAACTTCGAGGCTGCCGGCAGTGAATGTACCGACAAAGACCACTTTCTTGGCGTTCTGGGAAATGTTGATGAAGCCGCCGGCACCGGCCAGGCGCGGGCCGAATTTGGAGACATTGAGGTTGCCCTCCTTGTCCGCCTGCGCGAGGCCAAGAAACGCAATGTCCAGGCCGCCACCGTCGTAGAAGTCGAACTGGCTCGGCTGATCGATGATCGCTGCGGCATTGGTCGATGCCCCGAAGTTGAGGCCGCCGGCCGGGATGCCGCCGATCACGCCGGGTTCGGCGGTCATCGTCATCAGGTCGGAGATTTGCTCCTCGGCGGCGATATTGGCCACTCCTTCCGGCATGCCGATGCCGAGATTGACGACGGCATTGGCCTTGAGCTCAAACGCCGCCCGACGACAGATGATCTTGCGCTCGCTCATCGGCATCGCGGCAATGGCCGACAGCGGCACCCTGATCTCGCCGGCAAAAGCCGCACTATACTGTTCGGCGAAGGTCTGCATGTGGTATTCGGGTTTTTCGGCGACCACCACGCAATCGACCAGAATGCCCGGTATCTTGACCTGCCGCGGATTGAGAGTGCCACGTTCGGCAATGCGCTCGACCTGGACGATGACGATACCGCCCGAGTTCCTGGCGGCCATCGCAATGGCTTGCGCTTCCAGGGTCAACGCTTCCTTTTCCATGGTTACGTTGCCATCAGGGTCGGCCGTCGTGCCGCGGATGATGCCGACATTGATCGGGAACGCCTTGTAGAAGAGGTATTCCTCGCCGTCGATCTCCATCACGCGAACGATATCTGCGGTCGTCTTGTCGTTCAGCTTGCCGCCCCCGAAACGCGGGTCGACAAAGGTTCCCAGGCCGACGCGAGTGATCGTTCCCGGCTTGCCGGCGGCGATATCACGATAGAGGTGGGTGATCACGCCTTGCGGCAGGTTGTAGGCCTCGATTCGATTCGCCACCGCCAGTTGCTGCAGCGTGGGCACCAGCCCCCAGTGTCCGCCGATGACGCGGCTGACCAGGCCGTCGTGGCCGAAGTGGTTGAGTCCGCGAGTCTTGCCGTCACCCTGTCCGGCCGCGTACACCAGGGTCAGGTTGCAGGGCCGGCCGAGGCCGTGGACGTCCTCACTCTCACCTTCGAGAAAAAGCTCTTCCAGGGCAATGGCGATATTCTCGGCGAAGCCGATACCGACGAAACCGCCGGTCGCGACGGTATCGCCATCGCGAATCAAACGCACCGCGTCGCGCGGGGAGACCACCTTGCCGGTATCGGAAGCGCGTAACGACGAGGCCATGGGATGATTGGCAAGAGGCATGACTTGTCTCCAGTGGAGTGATGGCTTGCGGATGGAATCAGACAATCCCGGTCGCGTAGTACACGGCGATGATCACGAAAACGGCCATGGTCTTGATGATGGTGATCGCGAAAATGTCCTTGTACGACTGTTTGTGCGTCAGGCCGGTGACCGCCAGCAGGGTAATGACCGCGCCGTTGTGCGGCAGCGTGTCCATGCCGCCGGAGGCCATCGCCGCGACGCGGTGGAAGACTTCCAGCGGGATGCCTGCGGCGTGCGCGTTGGCGATGAAGGTCTCCGACATGGCGGCCAGCGCAATACTCATGCCTCCAGACGCCGAGCCGGTGATGCCGGCGAGCGAAGTGACGGTGATCGCTTCGTTGATCAACGGGTTCGGAATCGCCCCGAGCGCGTTGGCGATGACCAGGAAGCCTGGCAGGGCGGCAATGACGGCGCCGAAACCGTACTCCGATGCCGTGTTGATCGACGCCAGCAGGGCGCCGGCGACCGCCGATTTGGAGCCTTCGGCGAACTTGCTGAGCACGGTCTTGCCGGCGAAAATGAAGACCGTCAGGATGCCGACCAGCAACGCTCCTTCGACGGCCCAGATGGCGGCGATGCTGGAGATGCTCTGCACCACCGGCTTGACCGTGCCGATGACCGCCGGAAGGAAGGAGACTTCCTTGCCGTAGAGGTCCGGAATGATGTTGGTGAACACCTTGTTCACCACGCCGACCATGACCAGCGGCAGGATGGCGATCCACGGGTTGGCCAGGTTCTCGTGCTCGAAAGCGACTGGTTCGTTCAGCAGGTCAGTACCGTAGCCTTCATTCGCCGCCAGTGCGCGGCGGCGCATCCATTCGAGATAGGCCATGCCGCAGGTCATGATGAACACCGCGCCGATCACTCCTAGCCAGGGTGCCGCCCAGGTCGTCGTTTTGAAGAAGGTCGTCGGGATGATGTTCTGGATCTGCGGCGTGCCAGGCAGGGCGTCCATGGTGATCGTAAACGCCCCGAGGGCGATCGTTCCCGGGATCAACCGTTTGGGAATTCGGCTCGCCTTGAACATTTCGGCGGCGAACGGATAAACGGCAAAAACCACGACGAACAGCGAGACGCCACCGTAAGTCAGAATCGCGCAGACCAGGACAATCGACAGCATCGCCCGTTGCGGACCGAGCAGATTGATCACCGAAGCGACGATCGACTTCGAGAAACCGGACAGTTCGATCACCTTGCCGAACACCGCGCCGAGCAGGAATACGGGGAAGTAGTTCTTCACAAAGCCGACCATCTTGTCCATGAACAGGCCGGTAAACATCGGCGCGACCATGCCGGGGTCGGTGAGCAGCACTGCGCCGAGTGCCGCCACTGGCGCAAAAAGGATGACACTGTAGCCGCGGTAAGCGACAAACATGAGGAAGCACAAGGCTGCCAGAACGATCACAAAATCCATTGCTGTTTTTCCTCTCCACCTAATGAATCAAAGGTAGCGGGCTGTCGGAAAACCGTGTTGCCCGCTCGCTGCTTGCTACTGTTTACTGGTGACCGTTGGTCATTCTGACCCGAGCGTTTTGTGGGCAGCGGCAGTCTGCACCCAGACTGACTGTAAACGCAACCCTGATGTTATTGTCGTTTCGGAAAGGCGCAGGAACTGCTAGACTCGAACGAGCCTACGGACACCCGTGGAGCGTGGCTATTTTTTCGGCGCAGGCCGGCGCCAACCGACCAGGAGGAGACAGCATGGGTTTTTTTGATTTTGTCAAGGAAGCAGGCGAGAAGCTCTTTCATGCCAAGGACGCCGAGGCCGCTTCCGACGCAGTGGCCAGCGCGCCCGGTGACGATGACGCCAAGGCACGACTCGATGAGATGAACCGCACGGCGGGGGACGCCATCGAGGCCTACATCAATACCCAGGATCTGACGGTGACGGGGCTGACCGTGACCTTCGACGGCGCCACCTCGACGGCAACGGTCTTCGGTGTCGCCGGCGACCAGGCGAGCAAGGAGAAAATCCTGCTCTGCTGTGGCAACGTGACCGGCGTTTCCCAGGTCAACGACATGATGTCGGTTGATCAGAGCGAGCCGGAAGCCACCTTCTACACCGTCGTTTCGGGTGACAACCTGTCGAAGATCGCCAAGCAGCACTACGACAATGCGAACAAGTACATGGTGATTTTCGAGGCCAACCAGCCGATGCTCAGCCACCCGGACAAGATCTATCCCGGGCAGGTGCTGCGGATTCCGCCGCTGGAGTAAGGTAAGGCTGGCTTTCCAGGCGACGAAGCGGCCCGAAGTGCAAGGGCGGGTCTTCGTGGGTGCTGGCAGGCAGCGTGCTCGCTGCGCCAGACTGGCAGGTCGCCACCGCGCGACCTGCTTTCGCCTTCCGCCATATTGGTAAGGAGTGGGCAATGGGAATCGTGTGGACGATTGTTCTTGGTTTTGTCATTGGCGTGATTGCCAAACTGATTCATCCCGGCAAGGAGAACATGGGCTTCATTGTCACTGTGCTGCTCGGCATCGGCGGGTCCTTCCTTGCCGGTGCGGTCGGTCAGTTCTTCGGCTGGTACCGGGCCGGGGAGGGGGCTGGATTCATCGCCTCGGTGATCATGGCGATCCTGCTGCTGGTCATTTACGGCAAGGTACGCGGCGGCTCGTCATAGTCCTGCCGGACATCGCGGGGGCAGCGGGCTGTCTGATCTCGGGCTACTGACCAGAGGCCTGACGAGGCGTCGCCAGACGGCCGATCATCGCCCGCACGGCGGCGATCTGCCGGCCATCGCGAGTGGCGTAGCCGTCGCCGGAATAGCCCCACCAGTCCCAACAGGCAAACGGGTTGTTCAGCCACTTCCACGACCCCATCGCCAGGCCGACGCGCGGGACGGTCTGCGGGTAGAGGACGATGATCCGGTTGCTATCCGCCCAGGCGTTGTAGCCGGCGCCATCGACGAAACGCCGCCCGATCTGCGCGGCGCTCTGACGACAACCGTGGAATGCGACGTGTATCCGGCAAGGCGAGCTACGGCACGACCGTGGCACATGAACATAGCCTTCGACGGCCAGCCCGGCGTCGATAGCCTTGCCGTCGACGAAGGGGCGCTGGTCGAAGCTCAGCATCTCGCCAGCCGCCGTCGGTGGCTGCAGCGGGCCAAGCAGATGGGCGAGGATTTCACCCGCCGCATCGAGGTCGCCGCAACGGTTGATGAAAGGCGTTTGCGCGCCGTCGCAGGCGTTGGCTTGCGGATCGGCGACCGAGATCATCGCGTGTCCGGCGGCGGGCAGCTTGACGTAGCGAATCGCTGCCGGACTGAGCCAATGGCCGTAGAACTCGGCCAGCCGATCCATCACCGGCGTCGTCACCTGGTCATCCTTGCCACCCGAGAAGAGCCACACCCGGTCATCGCGCAGGTTGTCGAGGGGATCGATGCGCCCGGCGCGCGCCAGGTTTTCGGCGCGCTGCCGCAACTCCGCCAGCGATGGCAGCGGCGCCCAGGACGAAGGCGACATGCAACTGGTCAGCGCGCGCCACGTCGATCCTTCGGCGCAATCGTACGGTCCGCCGGCAATGACACCGGCGCCGCGCACCAGCTTCGAGTGCGCTACCTGAAACTGGACCGCCATGTAGGCCCCCGACGAGACGCCGGAGACGGTCAGGCCGCTGAGGTCGGCGCCAAGCCCGGGCAGTGCCGGTGCAGCGACGGCCGTTCCGACCGCCAGGCCGAGGGCGGAAAGGGGTGGCAAAAGGCTTCGCCAGGCGGGTGCAGTCATCGTGGTACTCCGGGCTGATAAACAAACGCTGCGCAGCGAATGCTGGCAGACGGTAGGGATCCTGAGTCGCTGGCGCGATTTTCACCTTAAACTGCCGGCTCGACCACTCTTCACCGCGGCCAGCGCGGATCATTATGCAGAAGTCCTCCGTCGCCATCGACTCGAAGCTGCCCTGGGTCGGAACCACCATCTTCACCGTGATGTCGAAGCTCGCCGCCGATTGCGGGGCGACCAATCTGTCGCAAGGTTTTCCCGATTTTCAGGCCGACCCCGCCTTGTTCGACGCCACCTTGCGCGCCATGCGCGCGGGACACAACCAATATCCGCCGATGGCCGGCGTTGCCGAGCTGCGGGAGGCGATCGCCGACAAGGTGGCGAGTCTCTACGGCGCCCGCTACGACGCCGAGCACGAGATCACGGTCACCGCCGGCGCCACGCAGGCGATTTTCACTGCGATTGCCGCCTTTGTGCGTAGCGGCGACGAGGTGATCGTCTTCGCTCCGGTCTATGACAGCTACCTGCCGGCGATCGAAACCGTGGGTGGCAAGGCGGTGTTCGCGACGCTCGCCTTCCCGGACTACCGCCCGGATTGGCAGCAGGTTCGCTCGTTGCTTAGCGCGCGAACGCGAATGATGATCATCAACTCGCCGCACAACCCGACCGGCAGCCTGTTCGACGCGGACGACCTGGCCAGCCTGGCAGAACTGACGCGCGACACCAACATCGTGATCCTGTCCGATGAAGTCTACGAGCATATCGTTTTCGACGGTGCGCAGCACCACAGCGTCGCCAGTCGTCCTGAACTCGCGGCGCGCAGTATCGTCGTCTCCTCTTTCGGCAAGACGTATCACATCACCGGCTGGAAGATTGGTTACGTGCTTGGCCCCGGCGAGCTGATGGCCGAGTTCCGCAAGGTCCATCAGTTCAACGTGTTTACGGTCAACACGCCTGGCCAGCTAGGGATCGCCGAGTATATGCGCGATGCCTCGCGCCATCTAGGACTGGCGGCGTTCTACGAAGGCAAGCGAGAGTATTTTCGCAATCAGTTGCGCGCTTCGCGCTTCGAATTGCTGCCTTGCCGCGGCACCTATTTTCAACTCGCACGCTACGATGCCATTGCCAATCTGCCCGACCGCGAATTTGCCTGCTGGCTGACGCGTGAGGCGGGCGTGGCGGTGATTCCGGTATCGGCTTTCTACCCGGATGGTCGTGATGACCGCGTAGTCCGTTTCTGTTTCGCCAAGCAGGAAGCGACGCTGGCCGCTGCCGGCGAAAAACTGCGCCGCGTTTGACGTGCTTCACCCAAAGCGCGCTTTGCTCCTATAATCGCGCCGATTCGAAGACCGACCATTTGCCAATTGAATTGAAGGAAGCCACATGAGCATGATGAAGGAGTTCAGGGAATTCGCCATGAAAGGCAACGTCATGGATCTCGCCGTCGGCGTGATCATTGGCGGTGCTTTCGGCAAGATCGTCGATTCGGTGGTCGGTGATCTGATCATGCCCTTCATAGCGTGGATCATGGGCGGCAAGCTCGACTTCTCGGGAATGTTCGTGGTTCTGGGTACGATTCCGGACGGTACGGCCAGGACGGTCGATGCGCTCAAGAAGGCGCAGGTGCCGATCTTCGCCTATGGCAGCTTCCTGACCATTCTGGTGAATTTCATCATCCTGGCCTTGATCATTTTCGTCATGGTCAAACAGGTCAATCGGCTGAAGAGGGCCGAGCCGCCAGCCGAAGCACCGGCATCACCGCCCGAGCTGGCCGAGGAAGTGCTGTTGCTGCGCGAGATTCGTGACAGCCTGAAGAAGTAGGCCGAGCCGTCTACGAATCGTGTCGTGACGAATCGCTTGATCTCGCCGCCAGAAGGGTCTATGGTTGCAACGCAATGCCGGATCGGGAATGGAAAAGTGGCGCCCCGGCTTGCGAATCTGCTACGACACGATGTGTGACCCGTCGCCCGGCGATAGCGAGCGCTCGATTCTGATGAGGAGGGAGCTCCTTTCGGATTATCGGCTGGATGGTGGTCGCTGCCATGTCCACGCTCCTGTGGGCGGCGACCACCGCGCGTGCGGGGACCGAGCGCTTCGACTACGACGCTCTCGGCCGACTGGTTCGTCACCTCGACTCGTCCGGAACAGTCACCGAGTACGCCTACGACGGCGTCGGTAACATCCTGGAGGTGCGCGGGTCGAGCAATGCCGGTCCACCTACCGTCGGCAGCGTCGTGCCGACCGCTGTGCGGCGTGGTCAATCGGTGCGGCTCGAAGTCAACGGCAACTGGCTGTCCGGTGCCCGCGTCACCACTTCCGACCCCGAACTGAACATCAGCAACGCCCTCACCTCGGCAGTGACCGGTGCCAGCTTCACGCTCACGGCGTCTGCCGCCGCTGCACTCGGCGCCAGGGTGTTCACGCTATCGACCTCGCGCGGGAGCGCGATCTTTTCGCTGATGATCGATCCGCAAATGCCAACGGTGAGCTTTGCACCCTTTCCCGACGCGCTGGCTGCGGGTCAGTCGCAGCAGGTGACGATCATCTTGTCGAATCCCGACCAGGTGGCGCATACGCTCACGCTCGCCATCGCGAACCCCGCCGTCGCATCGGTTTCACCTGCGAGCGTCACCTTCCCACCCGGCCAGACGCAGGCCAGTGTCAGCGTCTCGGCAATTGCTTCGGGCACTACTCTCTTGAACGCCCGTTCAGCAACGCTCGCGCCGGCCGAACTCGCTATTTATGTCTCGGCGCCGGTCGCGGGTGCGAGCAGCGCCTACGCGCCGATGGTGGGAGTCTTGCGACCCGAGGCCCCGGGTGGTGGAGCGAGTTCGATCGGGCCGTTTACGGCGCCGAATGTGGGTCTCTTCCGACCCGAGGCTCCGGGCGGCGTGGGCAGCCTGATCGGCCCGATCGTCGCGCCAGACGTCGGCGTGAACCGCGAGTGACAGGGTTCGGCATATTCGAGAGGAGAATTTGAAATGAAGCGGACCGTCATTGTTCTTGCCGCCATGACAATTGCCTTTGCTCTGCTGCCTTCGACTGCCGCGGCATTCGATAGCGGCAGCACCGGCGCAGATGGCGACTTCAACCCGCAGCAGAATACGGAGGTCGTTCTGCCGCCGAACGGCATTCTGAACTATCGGAGCGTCAATATTCCGCTTGGCGTGACCGTGACATTCAAGCGCAATGCGACGAACACACCGGTGACGCTCCTTGTAGGGGGGGACGCAGTGATTACTGGGACCATTAATCTCAATGGCCAGAGTGCCCCAGCGACTGGTGACGACAATCCGCTGGACGACGGGCTACCAGGAAAAGGGGGGCCGGGTGGGTTCGACGGAGGGTTCGGGGGTCTCACGGCCGGTACCGGTCACGGTAGCAACGGCTTGGGTCCTGGCGGCGGTGGCGGCGCGGAACCGACATCAAACCTGGACGGACCCTTGTATGGAAGCGGGGGCGGTGCTGGCCACGCGACAACAGGCCACAACGGGCTGACTAGGACTGGCGCTGCCGGTTGGGGTGCAGGTGGCCCTGCCTATGGATCCGACTTGCTGTTGCCCTTGATTGGGGGTTCCGGTGGTGGAGGTGGGTCAGGGGGAGGCTGGCAATGTGGAGGGGGAGGCGGCGGCGGTGGTGCATTGTTGATTGCTGCGACGGGGACGGTGACGGTTAGCGGTTCGATAACCGCTGGGGGTGGTAATCCGGGACCCGCTAAGACCCCAGGTGGGGCTGGCAGTGGAGGAGCGATTCGAGTTGTTGCCACGACCATCACGGACAGGGGAATCATCAGTGCCGACGGCGGAACAATACCCCATAGCGGCCCGGGGATGGGCAGTCAAGGTCGCATTCGCCTCGAAGCAGAGAATTTGGTGGGTATCGGAACGACAAGTCCGACGTTCACTTTCGGCCTTCCGGGATCTCTGTTCGTCACCGGGCAGCCCGCACTACGCTTTGCCACCGTGGCCGGCATTCCGGTTCCGGCAAGTCCCACCGGCTTCGGCGACGTGACGATTCCGACAACGACGGCCAACCCTGTCACCCTCACGCTCGCCACATCGGGCATCCCGATCGGCAGCACCGTCAAGGTCAGCGTGATTCCCCGATATGGCGCGCCGGTTACGGTAGATAGTCCGCCAACGGCCGGATCGCCCGACAACGCCACGACGAGCGTCTCGGTCGACATCCCATTCGGCAACAACGTGCTCTCGGCGCAGACTACATACACCGTCGTCGCTGCGACCGGCGACGCGCTCTCGCGTTTTGCCCAGGGCGAGCGCGTCGAGAAGGTAACGCTGACCAGCACCTTCGGCCAAGGCAACAAGACGACCTTGCACACGGTTACCGGCAAGCGGTTCGACGTCGACCCGGCGCTGCTCGCGCTGGCCGCCATATCGCAATAATCGAATCAGAACAGGATCCCCATACCATGAAAACTTCCCTCCCCCTCGGCGCAGCAGCCTTCCTCTGCGCCGCCGCACTCACCAGCGCCAGCGCTTCGGCGACAACGATCGGCTTCGAATCGCTGGCCGACCTCGACCCGGTGACGACGCAGTTCTCGCCGTCAGGAGTCACTTTCGCAAACACCATCGCCCTCAAGGCCGGCTTGTCGCTCAACGACGGCGAGTTTCCGCCGCATTCGGGCAGCGTCGTCATCTCCGACGATGGCGGCCCGATGACGATGCTCTTTTCAACTCCGGTGACGCAGGTCGGCGTTTTCTTCACTTACGCGCTGCCGCTGACCTTGACCGCGTGGGACGTGCTTGATCACGTTGTCGGCAGCCTCCCATCGGCGTTCGCGAACAACACAGCCGCTTCCGGAGATCCCGGCTCGTTGCCCAACGAATGGCTGCAACTCGCGTTCGCTTCGGGGATCGCGAAGCTCACGGTCGAGGGTGACGCCCTCGGCAGTTCATTCGTCCTCGACGACCTGTCATTCACTCCGACGGGGCTGCCGGCCCCCGAGCCGGGGACGTCCGTTCTGATGGCGATCGGCCTCACGAGTCTGCTGGCCGGCAGACGGTTCAAGCGGCTGTGAGCAACAGGTAAACGCGAAAGCGGGAGGCGAGGAATGAGCAGCCACGAGTACGAGTGCGATCGTCTTGCCGCGAGGCGATCATCGGCGTTCGCGCGCGCCCTGCTCGCCACGCTGCTGGCCGCCTGGTGGTCACTTGCCGGCCTGCTGCTGGCGGCCTGTCCGGCCTGGGCCGCGCCGAGCATCGGCAGCGTGCAGCTCACGCCGACGACGATTGCCGCTGGCACGCCGACGACCGTTCGCGTCACCGCCGTGATCACCGATCCGACCGTCATTGCCTCGACGGTCAACCTGCAGCGCCTGAACGACGCCGGCGCAGCGGTCGCGGTGCTCGGCGCGCTGCACGATGACGGAGCGAACGGCGACGCCGTCGCCGGTGACCACGTCTACACCCTTGATGTCCAGCTCACCGAGAGCGCGCCAGTGCGGCTGCGCGTATCGGCAGGCTTCAAGGGAATGTTGAAGCGCCTCTTCTCGGCCGAAATGCTGCTCAACATCAATCGCCCGCCGGTCGCCGACGCCGGGCGCGACCGCGACGTCGCCACCGGCACCGACGTCGAAGTCGATGGACGCCTGTCCAGCGATCCGGACGGCGACCACCTGGCGTATCTGTGGACGCTCGATGAACGCCCGGCCGGCAGCAGCGCCGAACTCAACGGCGCCGACCGCGCGCGGCCGGTGTTTTTCGCCGACCAGCCCGGCGACTACCTCCTGAAACTCGTTGTCAACGACGGCAAGGTCGACAGCGCGCCGGCCTTCGTTCGCGTCCACGCCAGCGCGACCAATGCGCCGCCGACCGCCGATGCCGGACCCGACCAGAACGTTCCCACCGGCGCGTCGATCCGCCTCGACGGCCGTGCCAGCCGCGACCCGGAGAATGCTCCTCTTGGCTATGCCTGGGAACTCGTCGACAAACCGGCATCGAGCGCTGCCGTGCTCGACGACCCCACCTCCGCCACGCCGGGCATCCGCGCCGACCTCGCCGGTCGCTACGTGCTACGCCTGACCGTCAGCGACGGCAACACGACCAGTACGCCCGACGAGATCGTCGTCACCGCCTACGCCGCCAACACGCCGCCGACCGCCGTGCCGGGGCCCGATCAGAGCGTCGCGCCGGGAACTCGCGTCGACCTCGACGGCTCGGCGAGTTTCGACCCGGACCCCGGCGACGGAATCGCCCAGTACGCCTGGGGCTTCGTCGCGCTGCCGCGCGGCAGTACGGCCGCCTTGCTGCCGCAGATCCAGGTCTTCCCCAATCCACCGCTGACTTCCTTCGTCGCGGATCTCGCCGGTGATTATCTGATTGAGCTCGTCGTCACCGACCAGCGGGGCGCGAAGAGCGCGCCCCGCCGACTGCTGGTCCAGGCCGGGGCGCCAGACGCGCTCAAACCAGCGTTGACGCGTCTCGTTCCCGACCGGGCGGTCGCCGGATCGGCTGCTCTCGTCCTCGGCGTCGAGGGCTTGCGCTTCGACCCGGCGGCGCAAGTGCTCTTCGGCACGACGCTGCTCAATACCCGCTTCATCAGCGCCACACGCCTCTCGGCCGACATCCCGGTGCCACTGCTCGCGGCGCCGGGTTCACTCGCCGTTCTGGTTCGTAACCCGGCGTCCGCCGGCGGTGATTCCAACAGCCGCAGCTTCAGCATCACGCCGGCGACGCCGATTCTGAACGTCGTCACCCCCGCCGTGCTCGAAGTCGGCCAGGCAGAGACGCTGGCGCTGGGCGGCGCCAACTTCACCCCGGCGTCGAAAGTGCGCTTCGGCGCCACCCTGCTCGCCACGAGCTTCGGCAGTGCAACGAACCTGAGCGCGCTGGTCCCCGCGGCGCTGTTGAGCGCGCCGGGCACCGTGTCCGTCTCTGTCGTCGATCCGGTGACCGGAACGTCGAACGCGATCGACGTGACCGTTGGCACCCAGCTCAAGATCACCACCATCTCACCCGCCGAGGGTCCGCCGGGAACGCTGCTGACCATCGACGGATCGGGTTTCGTCCCGACCGCCGGCGGCAATCAGATCAGAATCGGCGCCACGCCGGCAGGCGTCGTCAGCGCGGCGACGACGCGCCTGACAGCAACGGTTTCGCTCGCTGCCCAGACCGGAGCGGTGACGGTGACGACCGCGCGCGGCACGGTCAGCGGACCGACTTTCACCGTCAGGCACGAACAGGATTTCGAGATCGTCGCCAGTCCCGCGGAACTGATCACCCTCTCTGGCGGTGTCGCGTCACTGATGGTCCAGTTGGCCAGCAGCGGGGTGAAGCCATTTGCCGGTGTGGCGCAACTCTCGGTCGCCGGTCTTCCTGCGGGCGTCGTCCCGACTTTCTCGACCCCGGCGCTCGCCGCCGGCCACACAGGGAGCCTCGCGCTGGCCGTCCCCGCGGCGCTCGCCGCCGGCACCTATACCGCGCGCATCGATGGCGCCGCGATGATCGATGGTGCGGCGCAGAGCAAGAGCGCCACTTTCAGGCTCAAGGTCATCGGTGCCGCCAGCGCCGGCAGCAGTGGCGTGGCGGGGCGCTTCGTCGACCTGCAGGGCCGCGGCATCGCCGGAATCATCGTCCGCGCCGAGGACCCGAATGCTGCCGGGACGAATCTGGCGCTCACCACCAGCGACGCCGGCGGTAACTTCGTTCTCGCCGGTCTGCCGGCCGGCAAGATCACGCTGCGCATCGACGCGACGCCAGCCAATCCGGGTTTTCCGATCTGGCCGTTCACCCTCGTCCTTGAAGCCGGCGCGGTGACGCCGCTTTCCGACTGGGTGGTGCAGCCGCCGCCGCGCGACGACCTGTTCAGGCCGCTGGTCGCCAACGCCAGCGAAGATCAAGTGTTCACCAACCCGGACGTACCGGGGTTGTCGGTACGCGTGCCGGCCGGCGTCGCGATTCAGGGCTGGGATGGGGTGGTGAAGTCGCGAATGGCGATCGAGCGCGTCGCTCCCGACAAGCTGCCGACCGAAGCCGTGCCGAACGGCGCGAAGAACTACTACCGCATCTCTTTCGGAACTCCTATGGGCGGCGTGCCGATCAATTCCGGCAACGGACCTTCGGCGGTCTTCGTCACCGCGCCCAACGACATGGGCCTGCAGCCCGGCGAGAAGGCCGAGCACTGGTATTACTACGGCACACCGCTGGCCGGCGAGGGTGGCTGGCGCAAGGCCGGCACCGGTACCGTCTCGGCCGACGGCAAGACGATCAGCGCCGATACGGACTCCGGAATCGACCGCTTCTGCGGCGTCTGCGGCTTGTCGTGCTTCACGGTTCCCTGGACCAACCCGAGTCCGCCGTGCCCCGATTGCAACGGCAACGGTCCGCCTGCCACGGCCGGCAAGCCGGTGACGCTGGCGATGGGAATGGAACTTTCGAGCGCGGTGGACATGGTCATCGACGGTGTGATGCCGATCACCATCGGCCGCAGCTATTACCCGTGGAACGCCTTCATCAGGAACGCGGCGCTGTCGTCGAGCCTCGGCAATGGCTGGATTTTCAGCTACGACTGGATCGTCTATGTCGATCCGAGCACGGGTGAACTGCGGCTGGTCCTTCCCGGCAACGCCCGCGGTGTCGTGTTCACGCCGAGCGGAGCCAACACTTACGAAGCGCCGAATGACCTGCGCTTCGGTGGCGCGAAACTCGTTTCCGGCGACGGCTGGCAACTCAAGTTCAAGGACGGCCGCGTCTGGCGCTTTCGGCAGATCGGCTTCGTGAGCTGGCTCGTCGAACAGCGCGACGCCAACGGCAACGTGTTGCGCATCGAGCGCAATGACTCGGGGCGGCCGACGACGATCACCGCACCGGGCAAGACGGTGGCGATCGGCGTCGACGCGAGCAGCGGACCCATCGAGGTGGTGCGCGATGCTGCCGGGCGCGAGGTGCGCTACGGCTATGCTGGCGGCCGGCTCGCGTTGGTGACCGCGCCGGATGGCGGCGTGACGAGCTACGGCTACGTCATCCCGTCGCCACCGCAGGTCACCAGCGTTGGCACGGTGGGCTTCTCGTCGTCGTATCCCAACCGCGCGGACGGGCCGATCTACATTGGCTCGATCTCCCGGCCCGGGACGACGCAGCCTCTGGCACTCGACTACGGCGAGAGTTTCCGCGTGCTGCGCCAGCACGCGAGCAACTGGGATATCCGCTTCGCCTACGAGCTGAGCGGCACCTGTGCCGTCCAGGGGCCGCTGGCCGTGGGACACTGCGCCGGGGGCAATGGTCCCACAGTGGACTCCCTCGAAAACCGCGCGGCCGGCTGGCACTTCCTCGGCGGGGAAGTGATCGCCACCCGTGTCTATGACGCCAACGGCAACGGCTACACGGTCCGCTTCAACGCCGGCGGGCTGGGCACCGAACTGATCGACGCCGATGGCCAGAGCACGAAATTCGAGCGCGACGGGCGCAACCGCATCACCAGGATCACCGACCCCCTCGGCCGTGTCACGCAGTACGCCTACGACGGCAACAGCAACCGCACCCAGATCGTCGATGCCGCCGGTCGCAGCACCGATCTCGCTTACCATCCGATGTGGAACAAGGTGACCGGCATCACCCGCAAGCTGGCCGACGGAACTCCGGTCAGCTATCGCTTCGAGTACGAGGACTCGGAGGCGAGCGGCGGCAAGCTGCTGCGCGCCATCGACCCGCTCGGCAATGTCAGCCAATACAGCTACACCGACGCTGGCGGCGCCAGGGGGCTGCTGCAGAAAGTGACCGACCCGCTGGGCAACGTCACGACGCTGGCCTATAACCCGGCGGCCGACCTCGCGGCAGTGACCGACGCGCTCGGCAACTCGGTCGAGTTCCAGCGCGACGTCGTCGGACGCCTGCAGCGCGTGACCGACGCGGTAGGGGCGAGCACCTTCAGCGAATACAACCGGCTCGACCAGGTGACGACGATCACCGACGCCAACGCCGGCGTCACGCGCTTCAACTACGACGCCAAGCGCGACCCGACCGCGGTAATCGACCCGCTCGGCCGCGCCGTCGAGTCCTACATTAGCGACGACATGCACCACCTGACGCGCCGCACCGATGCCAAGGGCGGCGTCGAGACCTACGACTACGATAGCGCGAGCCGGCTGCTCGCCGCCACCGATCGCAGAGCACAGCGGGTAAGCCTCGAATACGACCGCCAGAACCGCGTCGCGAGCATCACCTACGCCGCCGGCGGCAACGAGCGGCGTGACTACGACGCGGCCGGTCGGCTCGTCCGCATCCGCGATCAAGTAGGCACGATCGCCTTCGACTACGACGACGTCGATCGACTCAAACGCGAGGCCACCGACGTGGACGGGCTGGTCAACACCATCGACTACGAGTATGACGCCCTCGACCGGCGAATCAAACGGACGGTGAACGGCATCGACCCGACGACCTACGCCTACGACCTCGCCTCGCGGCTGACGACGATAGTCTACCGCGGCAGAACGGTGAGCTACGAGTGGGACAAGGCCTCGCGCCTGACCGCCAAGGTCCTGCCCAACGGCATCCGCCAGGAGTACGCCTACGACAAGGCCAGCCGACTCGTCGAAATCCGCTTCCGCAAGTCCGACGGCACGCTGATCGATTCGATCGCCTACGCCTACGATCCGAACGGGCGCCGCGTCGCACGAACGATGAACCTGCCGACCAACGTCGAGACGCCTATGCAGGGCACGTACGACGAAGCGAACCGGATGACCAGCATCACCTTCCCGGCCACCGGGCAGACCTGCGCGCTCGCCTACGACGCCAACGGCAACCTGGCGAGCAAGGCCTGCCCCGGCGGGACGACGACCTACACCTGGGACGCGCGCGACCGCCTGGTCGCCATCGCTGGTCCGGGCCTGACCGCGAGCTTCAAGTACGACGCGTTGGGCCGGCGGGTGCAACGCGTGGTCAATGGGCTGAGCACCGGCTATCTCTACGACGGCGTGCAGGCGCTCGCCGAGTTTGGCGCCAACGAGGCCGCGCTGCTCACCGGGCTGGCGATCGACGAAGCGATCGGGCGGTTTGCGGCGAGTGGGGACAGGACGATGCTGACTGATGCGCTGGGCAGCGTGGTGGCCGAGACGCGGGCGGATCAGAGCATTGCGACGGCGTATGGGTATAGCCCGTATGGGGAGACGGTGCGGAGCGGCGAGGATAGCGGGAACTCGACGCAGTACACCGGGAGGGAGAATGATGGGACGGGGATGTATTACTATCGGGCGAGGTATTATGAGCCGGGCTTGAAGCGCTTTGCTTCTGGTGATCCCATTGGAATCGTTGGCGGAGTCAATCACTATCAGTATGTCGGTTCCTCTCCTACGAACTTTCGCGACACCCTTGGCTTGACAGCGGATGACAGTTATGAGGTTCATACTCGTAACCCAAGTGCAAAGCCAAGCGATTCTGCCTATCAAAGCTTTTTCTCATACCTCTTGGAGATGTGGGTCCACGAATCCAATCACTTTGGCGACGGCTCCTACAACCCGGAGCTTCGAGCCTATTTGAACCAATCTCCCTACATCTGTGATCCAACATCCGATTGGTATGTGGAATTGCATGGGATGCAAAAGATGAACGCGTATTACGTGCTTCGACTGGGTGCCATTTATTATGCCCAGACGAGACTGTTGTCCGATTTGTTCGGCTATGTGAGGAACAAAACAGGCTCGCAGACAGAGGGACCGTTTGAGCAAGACCTCGTGGATGATTCTCCACTAGATCTAACATGGTGGCGGCCACCCCGTAAAGATGATCCAGAGTCTCGGGACAAGGCTGGTGGCCAATGCGCTGTAGTCCAGCCATGTTCGCGTCGCCGGTAGCTCGTAGGTTGGCGCCAATCGGGGACGTGGCGCCAATCGGGGACGGACCACGATTTCTTGCGCGAACACGCATTGATAGCGCCGACTCTCGGCGCAATACGCTTCGCTTATCGCACTCTACGCCGCTGTTCGGCACGCTGGCTGTCGTTCATTAGGATAGGGGGGAGAGATCATGCCAAGCCACTGCCAAAGCCTGCTCCGCCTCGCTGTCTTCCGGCTGCTCGCTCTGATCGGTATCGTCCAGGCCACAGCGGCGGTGAGTCTCACCGTGCCTGCGTCATCGGCGTTCGGGCGGGCGTTGCTCGCCAGGGTGCTGGCGCTTGCCGGCGTGTTGCTGCCGGTGTTCCCAGCCTGGGCTGCCCCGAGCATCGGGTCGGTGCAGATCACACCGAACTCGATCACTGCCGGCGCGCCGACGACCGTCCGCGTGACCGCCGTGATTGCCGATCCGACACTCATCCCCGCCACCGTCAACCTGCAGCGCGTCAATGACGCCGGGGCAGCCGTCGCGGTGCTCGGCAGCCTGCACGATGACGGACTGAACGGTGACGCCGTTGCGGGCGACCAGGTCTACACCCTCGACGTGGTATTGACCGAGACCGCACCGCTGCGGCTGCGGGTGTCGGCGGGTTTCAAGGGCATGTTGAAGCGAGTGTTCTCGGCAGAAGTCCTGCTCCCGATCAATCGCCCGCCGCTGGCCGACGCCGGTTCCGACCAGAGCGTCGGCGTCGGCAAGCTGGTCAGCCTCGACGGCAGTGCTTCGCGGGATCCCGAAGGAGCGACGCTCAGTCACGCCTGGTTGTTAATCGGCCGACCTGCGGGAAGCGCTGCCGCCCTCACCGCAGCCAACAGCGTGCGTCCGACCTTTACCGCCGACGTTCCTGGTCAGTACGTCGCGCAGTTGATCGTCAGTGACGGCCAACTCGCCAGCGGACCGGACACGGTGAGGATCACGGCCACCGACACCCGGCTGACGATCCTCTATCTGCACGCGGATCATCTCGGCACGCCGAGAGTGGCGACCAACGAAGCCAACGTCGTCGTCTGGCGCAACCCGCCGACGACCGAGCCTTTCGGGATGGCACTGCCCGAGGAAGATCCGGACGGCGATGGGAAGCCGACGACCATCAACCTGCGCTTTCCCGGGCAGTACTTCGATCGGGAGACGCAACTGCACTACAACTACTACCGGGATTACGATCCAGGGGTGGGGAGGTATGTGCAGCCAGATCCGATCGGGTTGGCCGGAGGCTTGAACCTGTACACCTATGTTCGTGGGAATCCACTGACCTACGTCGACCCGGATGGTCTTACCCCTTTGCTTGGCCTCGGGCTGCGCTTGCTTGCCATGGGGATTACAGCTCAGGGCGTAGCAGAAAATCCCGAGTTGGGTCTTGCCGGTGGTCTCGGCAGCGCGGCAAAGGTTGGCGGGCAATGCCTGGCGGCAAAGGGAATAGTGGCCGAAGGCAGGACCGTTCTCGGTCACCACCCCGAGTACGTGCAGCTTGCCGAAACTCTCGCGGCTCGTCGCTTCAACATTCCGGGGGAGGTGTGGAACAGGATGTCCGAGGCCGAACGGTGGACGGCGAATCAGAAGTTTCTTGATCGCATGATCTCCCGAGGGGATGAAATCACGCTCGCCACGCCGCTGGACAAGGTGCGACCCGGAAGCTACTTTGCCCGTGAGTTAGAGTACTTGGGAAGCAGGGGCTACGTCCCGGGTGCCGATGGAACCCTACTCATCAAGCGGTGACGCGGTGATTGATTTGGTTGATATCGCCCCTGCTTTCGCCTTCGTGGTGAGCGAGGGTCTTGTGCCTGGCGCGAGCAACTATCAGCCGCAGGCGTTTGGCAACGCCGTCGTTGTAATGGTCGGTGCGCCGTTATCACTCCGATTCGAGCGTGATCGCGGACAGGTCTTCGTGGATGCTGGAAGCAATGCCGTTGGGTGGCACAAGCTTGAATACGCACTTGAGTTCGTGGACGACTCCATCACGCCGCAACAGCTTGGCGAGCCGCCAGACGCCACAGCCATGGCGAACCTGCTTCGCGTGCATTGGGACCAGGTGGTTAACCTGTTTCGCGACGAGCAGAGAACATCGGAGTTCCAAGCGTTCGCCAGGCAGAAATCAGCGGCCTTACTCAGCAAGATATTCAGCAAACCCTGATGCAGCGGAAGCGGAATCAGAATTGGCGTACGCCGGATCGACCATCTGCAATTATCAAAGCGCCTGGCACGGCACGCGATCAATCGCCCGCCGCTGGCCGATGCCGGTTCCGACCAGAGCGTTGCCGTCGGCAAGCTGGTCAGCCTCGACGGCAGTGCTTCACGAAATCCCGAAGGAGCGACGCTCAGCCACTTCTGGGCGTTGATCGGCAGACCTGCGGGCAGTCCTGTCGAAAACCTGGAGGTTGCTCCACCTCTCGGGTATTTTACAGGGGGATCGGCTGGACGCTTACGCCGCCTTCCCGCTCATCAGTTCCTCGCGGATGGCTTTCCTGATCATCGTTTCAATGTCGGATTGTTGCAGTGACATTTTCAGGGTTTCGTTGATCAGCGTCTGATAGCCGCGCTCGCCAGCCAGTCCCTTGAAATGCTCAATCAGAGAGGCATCGAGATACAGCGTGATGCGCTTCTTTGCGGGCGTCACTCGACCCTCGACACGCTTGCGCAAGACCAGTCGGCCAGCATCGATGTCACCCTGCGTGATTGGGGCGTCGTCGTCAGAGGTTGCCAAAGTAGATTTCCTGTTCATTTCGCTCCGCCTTGCGCGTCGCTGGAGATAAACACCGCTTGTTCCAGCTTTCGCTTGGTGTTCATAAGCCATCGTTGTAGACTTTTTTCAGGATCCGAACGCAAGTCAGTCATTCCGAAAAAAGTCTACAACGTTGGTCCTTACGTTGGAGTTCCTTGCTTACCTCGACCCATGCCCTACCGCCGGAACCTGAGTCACGCTCTTCCGCGCTTTCTTGGCGCGCTGCTGTTCTGCGCTGCTGGCCTGGCAGCGGAGGTGCCGCATGCGCCGGCATCGGACCCGAGCCACTGGGTGAAGTGGTTGCCGCAAGGCGATCCTCGCGACGAGGCCACGATGCCGGAGAATTTCGCATCACCGCCGCTGACGATGGCGGCTGGCGAGTCGACTCGACAGCGCTTCGCGACCGAGGTGCTCGCCCGGAAGTGGGCGACCGGGCCGGCATCGCTGCCATGGAACGGTCTCGCCCTGGAACTGATCGTCAAGTATCAGCAGAACCCGCTGCGCGCGGTGCGCGTGCTGGCGCACGTGCACGCGGCAGCTCATGACGCGGTCGTTCGCTTGGCGACGACGACGAGCAGCGAGGCGGCGCAGGCGGTGGCGGTGCAGGCTGCGTCGGCCGCGGTCCTGGCGCATTTCTACCCGCGCGAGTCGCCGGGAAGAATCGAGGCCATCGGCGTTGGCGCGATGCTCGCGGTCGCTGCCAGGGCGGGCGTGTCGCCGGAAGATCTCACTTTTGCCCGCGCAGCGGGCCGTCGCGCCGCGGCCGATGCGATCCGTCGCGTGCTCGACGATGGAGCCGGCGCGAGCTGGAACCCGGCCGATCGTCCGGCAGCCGGTCCCTCCGTGTGGCGCGCCGCGCCGCCGCTCAATCTCTACAATCCGACCGAGCCGCTGGCCGGGAAATGGCGCACCTGGGCGCTTGCCGACGGCAGCGAGATCCAGCCACCACCGCCGCCGGAGTTTGCCAGCGAGCGCTACCGCGACGAAGTGCGCGAGGTGCTGCAGGTGTCGCGCGCCCTGACGGCCGAGCAGAAGCGAATCGCCGACGACTGGAACCTCGACAAGGGGTCGGTGACGCCGCCGGGAGTCTGGAACCGCAAGGCGATGGCCCTGGTCGCTCAGCATGGCCTGGATACGGCGCAGGCGGCGCGCGTGTTGGCGGCGCTGAATGTGGCGATGTCGGATGCGCTGGTCGCCTGCTGGCAGGCGAAGTTCGCCCACTGGACGGTGCGACCGGTGACCGTGATCCGCGAGCAACTCGATGCGGACTTTCTGCCGTACCTGTTCACGCCGCCATTCCCGAGCTATGTCTCGGGGCATGCGGCGGCTTCTGGCGCGGCTGCGGAAGTGCTCGCGGCGTTCTTTCCGGAGGATGCCGGCGAACTGCGAGCGTCGGCCGACGAAGCGGCGTTGTCGCGCCTGTACGGCGGGATCCACTTGCGCAGCGACAACGAAGAGGGGCTGAGACTCGGCCGCGCGGTCGGGCGACGCGTGCTCGAGCGCAGCCGGCGTACCGACGGTGCGCCGGCCAGCGGCACGCCCTCAGGCGCTCAATAGACTGCGTAGCCGATCTGTCCGAACATGTCGCCGCAGTGGGCGCGAACGGCGAGGATGACGGAGTTGGCGGTGGGGGAGGGCGGCACGGCAGCGGGCTCCCTCGTTTCGAGCTTGAACAGCAAGCGGCCGTCCGTCGCCTCGTAGCCAAAGACTTCGTAGCCATCAGCACCCGTCGTCGCTTGCCAGTGGATACGCCTTTCGCTGGTGTCAACACTCAGTCCGTTGACCGGACAGGCAGACCGGGAGTCAATCAGGAAGCGATGCTCGCTGCCTGGCGCCGGCAGCGATGGGTCCGCCGTCGGGCACTGGCTCGTGACGCTGACCTCGACGAGCGCGAAGCCGTCGCTCAACGCCTGCGGCGCAACGAAGTGTGTTTCCTTGACCATGGTGTCGATCGTGGCGAATGTTCGCCCTTCCGGTTCGCGGCTGACGAGTCTGATCCGATAACTCGACGCGGCGGCAACCGGGCGCCACGAAATCGTCGGGCGCAGTGAGGATTTGGTCGATTGCGGCGCCGGCGAGACGATCGTCGGATTCAGGCACGGTTGCGCGGCAAGCGCAGGCAGCGCCGAACCGACGCTGGCGAGACCAGTCGCCACCTGTGCCAGCGACCAGGCGCGCGGGGACCTGGACGTCATCCTGAGTGACGACGACTCGTCATTTGCCCGCTTCCTTCTTGCTGTCAGCGGCGATGACCAGACTCAGTTGGTCGGGGTTGATGTACTTGCGGAAAGCGGCATCGACCTGCTCGGGGGTAAGAGCCGCCACCCTGGCCTCGAAGTCCTCCGAGAATCGCCAGTCGCGGCCGAGATCGAGATACGTCATCCAGCGCGAAGCAACCGAGTTGTCCTGCGAGCGACTGAGGGCGCGTGATTCCAGGATTCCCTTCTTCGCTTCTGCGACTTCGCGCGCGGTGAAACCGTCGCGCAGCGCTCGCCGCAGCTCCTCCAGGATGGCTTGCTCGGCACGAGTGGCGTTCTGCGGAGCGACCATCGCCGTCACTGACCACGTCGATAGGCGCTGACGGCTACCCATCGACAAGGTCGAACCGACGCTGTAGCTGAGGCCGTCCTTCTGGCGCAGGCGGTCCGTCAGTCGGCTCGACAGTCCACTGTGCCCACCGAAAATGTCATTCGCCACGTAGAGAGCGGCGGCGTCGGCATCATCGTCACGCAGCATGAGGTCCACGCGCGCGCGCAGGAAGGCATTTTCCTTCTCCGGGGTATCGATCACGATTCGCTGCGGCACGACGCTGCGGAACTCACGGTCGACGCGGCCGTAAGACGATTTCGAGACATAGCCGGGAAACAGTTGCCGGAGTTCCTCCTCGATGGCTTGCGCATCGAAGTCGCCGACGATGGCAATCTCGCCACGCGCTGTCCCGATCAGTTCGCGGTGATAGCGCACGACGTCAGCGAGCGTCGTCCGGCGCAACTGGTCGATGCGCTCGGTCAGCGAAGCGTGGTAACGAGGGTCGCCGGGCGGATAGGTGTTGAAATGCGAGAGCAGGGCGTCGCCCGAAAGCACTTCCGGATTGTCGAGTTGCGACTGCAGTGCGGTCAACTGCTCGCGCTTGAGTTCTTCGAATTCGGCCACCGGGAAAGTGGCGTCCTTGAGCAACTGGGCGAGCAGCCTGAGTGCCTCGGGCAGCTTGTCCCGGTTCGTTTCAAAGTGGGTCAGGCTGCCGCGGATCTTCAAACGAATCATCTCGTCGGCGATCTGCTGGCGGGTCAACTGGCTGGTGCCGCGTGCGAGCATGGCAATCGCCAGAGGACCGGCGAGGTCGCGGTGGGCCAGCGAGCTCTCATCACCCCAGCGAAAGCTGATCGCCACATTGACAGTCCGCCCGCGGTTC
Organism: Candidatus Accumulibacter aalborgensis; assembly: GCF_900089955.1. Lineage (GTDB taxonomy): Bacteria > Pseudomonadota > Gammaproteobacteria > Burkholderiales > Rhodocyclaceae > Accumulibacter > Accumulibacter aalborgensis. Next base: position 52,498 of record NZ_FLQX01000101.1, read on the forward strand.
GCTTTTGGCAGCAGGGCGATCTTCAGATCGCCAAAGGTTGCCAGCCGGGTGCGCTTGCTGATGTTCTCGTGTGAGGCCTCGAAGGCTTCACCGGCATCGCCCTTCTCCTGCGGCCTGAAATTGGCCAACAACTGAGCGGCGCTTGGTGCCTGCGGAACGACGGCGCGCTGCGGGGAGTCCTCGGGGATGAAGGTTCCGAGGACGCGGTTGTCGCGCACGAAGTACTTGCCGGCAGCGGCATCGATCTGCGCCGTCGTGATCCTTTCGAGCTGATCGCGGGAGTAGAAGAAAAGCCGCCAGTCACCGAGTGCGATGTACTCGGAGAGCATCACCGCGAATGCTTCCGGATCGGCCAGTGCCCGTTCGTGGGCGGTACGCTCCTGCTCGATCGAGCGACCGAGTTCAGTGGCGGTTGCGGCCTGGCGCGCAAAGCCGCCCTCGATCACGGCAATCATCCGGTCGCGAACCGGCTCAATCGATTGACCCTTGTTGACCGTCGCGCCAAAGACCACGAAGCCGGGTTCGCGCGTGTCGACGGTGTAGGAAAAGACCTGTGCAGCCAGTCCGGTCTGAACGAGTTCCTTGTACAGGCGCCCATTTGGCGTGTCGCCGAGGATATCGACGGCCATGCTGATGGCGTCGGAGTCGGCGTGCAGGCCCGACGGGGTGCGATACGCCAGCGTAACGATCTGCACCTCCCCTTTCCGCCTGACCGCAAACTGGCGTTCGCCATCCGCCGTTGGCTCAACTGTCCAGTACGCGGGCAGCGCACGCGTCGGCTTCGGCAGTTTGCCAAAGGTGGCGGCAATCCAGGCCATCGTCTTTTGCTCGTCGAACTTGCCTGCGACCGTCAGCACGGCGTTGTCCGGCTGATAATACATGCGGTAAAACGCACGCAGGTTCTCGATTCTGACGTTCTCGATGTCACTGCGGGCGCCGATCGTATTCTTGCCGTAGTTGTGCCAGTCGAAGAGCATCGACTGCATCCGCTTGAGCATGACGCTCGCCGGGTCGCTTTCGCCCATCTCGAATTCGTTGCGAACCACGGTCATCTCACTGTCAAGGTCTTTCCTGGCGACGAATGAATTGACCATGGCATCGGCGCTCCATGCCAGAGCCCACTGCATGTTGTCGCCACTGGCGGCAAAGGTGAGATAGTAATTCGTCCGATCGAGCCAGGTCGTGCCGTTGATCTGGAAGCCGCGCGCCTTGAATTCACGGGTCGGATCCGGGAAGTTCGTCGATCCCTTGAACATCAGATGTTCGAGCAGGTGGGCCATGCCGGTCTCGCCGTAATTCTCGTTCCGTGAACCGACCAGATAGGTGACATTGACCGTGGCCGTCGCTTTCGCCGCGTCGGGAAACAGGATGAAGTGCAGGCCGTTGGCCAGTTGGTACTCACTGATCCCCTCAACGGTGCTCAGCTTCTTGACGCCGGCGGGCAGTTTCATGGGCGCTGGCTGTCCGCCATAGGCCGTTGGTGGCACGAAACTGAGCAGCAGCCACGAGAGCAGGCAGATGACGGCATTCATCCATCGGTTCATCACGATGACTCCAGGAGAAAAGCAGTATTTTTTCAAACAGGCAGGCTCCCGTTCGGCGCTACAGCTGCCGGCGGCGGGAGGGCGAATTATAGGCTGCCAGGAAAAGAAACGGCCCGCACAGAGGGAGGGCTGGGCGGGCCGGGTGAAACAATCGCTGTCACGCGGGGGGAGGGGGAGGGGGAGGGGTGCGTGGCAGCGACAGGACGAAGAGTACCGAATCGGCAGCGGGTGATCTGTTGTCCCTCTGTTCCTGATGTGTAACGGAGTGTGATCTGTGCGCCGGAGAACACCGGGCATTGCTGCTTTCATCGGGCTCGGTCACCGCTGCGGATGTCTATTGCCTTTAGTCCGGGAGAACTGGCATTATCCTCGACTCAAGTCGCCGCATGGGTTCCTGCAGAGCGTTGCTGGCAATTTGCGCGGTGGGTTCCCGTTGAAGCAATGACAGAATCAAGGAGCGAACAATGAGCCGAGAATCGGATGACCTGGGTGTGGCGACCGTCGTGCTGGAGCGCCTCCAAAAAGAGCGCTTGCCCCGAGCGCTCGATCTGAAGGCGAAGGTCGATGGCGGCGAGCGGCTCGATGACATGGATATTTCCTTGCTGGAACGGGTATTTGCCGACATCGAGGACGCCAAGTCCTTTCTCGCTCGTCACCCGGAATACAACGAGTTGGCGGCCAAGATGGCCACACTGTACGAAGAGATCACGGCCAGGGCGCTGGAGAACGAGAAGGCAGCGCCTCAGGCCTGAGATCGGATCAGACCCTACGCGGGGAAGGAAAGATCATGGATTTCAACTATGAAGAATGTACCGCAAGGTCGCACCGCGGGGGGCAATTCTACCAACTGCGGGTGGCGGACCTGCATCCGACGCAGAGTGGTGTCGGGCTCGACGAGGTGAACGCCAAGGCCGAAGCCATGCGCACGAAGAGCAAGGATGACCTCGCCGCCTATCTGATTACCCATCCCGTTCCTATCGTCATCGGCAATGGCGACAAGTTCTATCTCACCGATCACCATCATCTGGCGCGTGCCGTGTGGGATGTTGCGCAGGGAAAAAATCAGGCGGGAATCGATCAAGGCAATGCCCGCGTGGTCGTCGAGGTGATGTACAACTGGAGCATCCTGAAGGACTACAACTTCTGGAAAGCGATGCATGACAATCGCTGGGTCTATCTGTTCGATCCCATGGGCGGTGGCCCCGTGCAACCGGACGCACTGCCCAAGCACATCAAGGATCTCCGCAACGACCCCTATCGTGGTCTCGCCTGGTACGTGCGTACGCACTTCGGCTATGACAAGATGGCGGCCGACTTCGCCGAGTTTCAGTGGGCGCAGTTCTTTCGCATGCGCATGATTCTCGACAACCGCCTGCTACGGAACGCCATCGAGGACGTGGACATTCTGATTTCGAAGATGAAGGCAGAGGATCAGCAGGCAATCATCGAGCAGGCCATCCATCTGGCAAGTTCCGGTGAAGCCGCCGGTCTGCCGGGTTATGTCGGGCATGGTGGCTGAGATCATCTGTCGGAATTTTTTACACTGGCGCCACGATAAGGTAGGTCTATATTTGTAGGTATCTTGTTTAATGTAATAATTCTTTTTCGGCATGAATGTTGCTTCTTTGTCTTGGCTGAGGTGAGCGTCGGGGCGAGCCCCGGGCCAGCGCTTGGCACCCGTGCCAAGGCACATTTTTCCTCTCACTTTTCGGGAGCAGCCTCATGAAGATAAGCAAAACGATTGCACCACTCGCTCTTGCGGTCGCGCTACTCTCTGGCTCTGCAGGTGTATTCGCGTATGAAGATCTGACGACGTGGAACACGAGTCTGGGCACGAATGGCTCGGCATCGGTCGCCAGTAACTTTGCAACGCTTACAGGAACAGCGTTGCTTGACAAGAGCTTCAATCTTGCCGCCGGCTATAAGTTCGAGTTCGACTGGTTGTTCGTGGCTGGCGACGAACTTCCGTACAACGACTGGGCGACGGTCTTTGTCGGCAACAATTTGTCCACCACCCTGTCCGACGTAGCTACCGTGGGGGATTTTGGCGTCAGCGGCTGGAAGCATTTCGTGACCACTCTGGCCAACTCCGTCAATGGTCAGATCGCGTTTTCAGTCAACAATCTCCTCGATGATGACCCGCTCTATGCCTCCAGCTTGAGCGTCACGAATGTGCTCCTTTCAAGCCCCAATGTGCCGGTGCCTGTTCCAGAGCCCGGTATGCTGCTGGTGACCGCAACAGGCCTCGGTCTGCTGGCGTTCATTCGCCGGCGCAAGCAGATTTCGGCTGTCTGAAGCGAGCGCTGGCAGTACAAAGGAACCCGCGTCGGCGGGTTCCTTTGTACAATGAGAAGACCGGGCCGCGCGCCAACGTCGTGCTGAAGGCATCGCAGCGAGGCACACCGCTCGTCGCTTGAGCCTTTTTCGAGGATGCGCCATGAAGATGGAAGGCCCGCTGGAAGGCGCGATTGTCGAGCGCAGTTTCGCCGTTGACCGGCCGACCCTGATTCGGCGCCTGCGCGCGGTGTTGCCGGCGCAGGGCCTGCTCGCCGAGGAAGAAGACATGCGGCCGTATGACTGCGACGGGCTGACCGCCTATCGCCAGTTGCCGCTCCTGGTCGCCCTGCCGGAGAATGAGTCGCAGGTACAGGCGATCCTCAGGATCTGCCATCAACTGAGGGTGCCGGTGGTGCCGCGCGGGGCCGCCACCGGTCTGTCGGGCGGCGCCACACCGCATGCCGATGGCGTTCTGGTGTCGCTCGCCAAGCTCAAACGGATCATCACCGTCGACCCCTTGTCGCGCACGGCGGTGGTTCAGCCGGGGGTGCGCAATCTGGCGGTTTCCGAGGCGGCGGCGCCTTATGGCCTCTATTACGCGCCCGATCCATCGTCACAGATTGCGTGCACCATCGGCGGCAATGTCGCCGAGAACTCGGGTGGCGTGCACTGCCTCAAATATGGGCTGACGGTACACAATGTGCTGTGCGTGCGCGGGCTGACGATCGAGGGCGAGGTCGTCGAGTTCGGCAACGCGGCGCTCGACGCGCCGGGTTACGACCTGCTGGCACTGCTCAACGGCTCGGAAGGCTTGCTGGCGATGATCACCGAGGTGACTGTCAGGCTGACGCCGAAGCCGGAGTTGGCGCAGGTGGTGATTGCCTCTTTCGACGATATCAGAAAGGCCGGCGATGCGGTCGCCAGCATCATAGCGGCCGGCATCATTCCGGCCGGTCTCGAAATGATGGACCAGAAGGCGATCCACGCCGTCGAGCCCTATGTCAACGCCGGTTACGATATGAGTGCTCAGGCGATTCTGCTCTGCGAGTCGGACGGGACGCCGGAAGAGGTCGCCGAGGAGATCGCGCGCATGACCGAGGTACTGGCGGATAGCGGTGCAGCCGGGATTCGTGTCTCGCAGAACGAAGCCGAGCGCCTCAAGTTCTGGGCCGGGCGCAAAGCGGCTTTTCCGGCCGTCGGTCGGGTGACCCCGGACTACCTGTGCATGGACGGTACGATTCCCCGAAAGCGGCTGGCCGAGATGCTCACCGCGATTGCCGAACTGTCTCTGAAGTACGGCCTGCGCTGCGCCAATGTTTTCCATGCCGGTGACGGCAATCTGCACCCGCTGATCATGTACGATGCCAACCAGCCGGGGGAATTCGATCGCGCCGCTGCCTTCGGTGCCGAGATTCTCCAGTTGTCGGTACGCTTCGGCGGCACGATCACCGGCGAGCATGGAGTGGGTCTCGAGAAGATCGATGTCATGGCGGAGCAGTTCACCCAGGCCGAGATCGCCGCTTTCCATCGCATCAAGGCGGCCTTCGACGAGCATGGGTTGCTCAATCCTGGCAAGGGCGTGCCGACGCTCGCCCGCTGTCGCGAATATACCCTGGCCCGTGGCCATGCCGCAGCGGGTACCGTTCGCTCTTCGCCGGGCGGGTGATGGATACTTTGATCGAAGCCTGGGCCGGGCGGATTGTCGACGCTGCCCGGTCGGGCTGCCCACTGGCCATTCGCGGTGGCGGCAGCAAGACCTTCTACGGTGGCCCGGAAGAGGGCGAGCCGTTTGCGGTGGGTGCCTACAGCGGCATCGTTGCTTACGAACCGACCGAACTGGTGGTCACCGCGCGGGCCGGAACGCCGCTCGTCGAACTGGCCGCGGTGCTGGCCGAGAAGGGCCAGTGGCTGGCCTTCGAGCCGCCGTACTACGCGCCGTCGGCGACCGTCGGCGGGATGCTGGCCTGCGCTTTGTCCGGACCTCGCCGGCAGGCGGTGGGTGCGGTGCGTGATTTCGTTCTCGGCGTCAAAGTGCTCAATGGTCTAGGTGATGTGCTGTCCTTCGGCGGCCAGGTGATGAAGAATGTCGCCGGCTACGACGTTTCTCGGCTGATGGCGGGCAGCCTGGGCACCCTCGGTATCGTGCTCGAGGTTTCGCTGAAAGTGCTTCCCCTGCCGGTCAGCGAAAAGAGTGTGCGTTTTGCCCTCGACGAGGCGACGGCGTTGACCAAACTCAACCAGTGGGGTGGCCGGCCCTTGCCGATTTCCGCCTCGGCCTGGCACGACGGTGTGCTGACGCTACGCCTTACCGGTGCCGCCGCTGCGGTGGCTGCCGCACAGCGCGCGCTTGCCGGTGAGGCGTTGGCCGATGCCGATGGCGAAGTCTTCTGGCATTCGCTGCGTGAGCAGACGCACGTCTTCTTTGCCGGTGACGCGCCGTTGTGGCGCCTTTCGCTGCCTTCGGTGGCGCCGGCGCAGGCGCTCGGGTCGACGCTGATCGAATGGGGCGGTGCGCAACGCTGGTTGCGCAATGGTGATTCACGGGTGATTCGCGCCGCCGCGGCCAAGGCCGGCGGACACGCAACGCTTTTTCGCGGCGACGCCGCGCTGAAGGCGTCGGCTGGCGTTTTCCAGCCGCTCAGTGCGCCGCTGGCACGGATTCACCGCAATCTCAAACAGGCCTTCGACCCGCAGGGAGTTTTCAACCCCGGCCGGATGTATCCCGGACTTTGAGCGCGCGCCGACCATGCAAACCCATCTCGCCGACTTCATCAGGGACACACCGGCCGGACGCGAGGCCGACGCGATCCTGCGCGCCTGCGTGCACTGCGGCTTCTGCAACGCCACCTGTCCGACTTTTCAGTTGCTCGGCGACGAACTCGACGGGCCGCGCGGCCGTATCTATCTGATCAAGCAGATGCTCGAAGGGCAGCCGGTCAGCGAGAAAACGCAGCTCCATCTCGATCGCTGTCTGAGTTGCCGCTCGTGCGAGACGACGTGTCCGTCAGGCGTCAGGTATCACCGCCTGCTCGACATCGGACGCGAGGTGCTCGAGCAGCGTGTGCCGCGCTCCTTCGCCGGCCGGGCGACGCGTTTCCTGCTCTGCGAGACGCTGCCGCGGGGCGAAATGTTCAAGCCGGCGGTACGCCTCGGCCAACTGATGCGGCCGCTGTTGCCGAGTCTGCTGGCCGAGCAGGTGCCGCTGGCCACGGCGGAATCGGCGCGACCCTGGCCGCGGAAAGGGCGGCACCCGCGCCGGCTCATTGCTCTCGCCGGCTGCATGCAGCCGACGCTGACGCCGAATACCAATTTAGCGACGGCACGTGTGCTCGACCGGCTGGGAATCGAATTGCTGGAGGTGCCCGGTGCCGGCTGTTGCGGGGCCTTGCGCTACCACCTCACCGACCGGGAAAATGCGTTTGCCGACATGCGACGGGTGATCGACGCCTGGTGGCCGCAGGTCGAGAGCGGGCGCGTCGAGGGCTTCGTGATGACCGCCTCGGGTTGTGGCGCGCAGGTGCGAGAGTACGGTGAACTGCTCAAACACGATCCAGCCTACGCCGAGAAAGCGGCCCGGATTGCGGCAATGACGCGCGACGTCTCCGAGGTGCTGGCCGCCGAGCGGCGGCGTCTGGTCGAGCTGCTGGGCCAGGCCGGCGGCGCTGCCGGCCAGCGTGTGGCCTTCCACTCGCCATGTACCTTGCAGCACGCGCAGAAGATCCGCGGGGTCGTCGAATCGCTGCTCACCGCCGCCGGCTATCAGTTGACCGCGGTGGCTGATGCGCACCTCTGCTGTGGTTCGGCGGGGACGTATTCGATCAGCCAGCCGGTGCTGGCCAGCCAGTTGCGCGACCACAAGCTGGCCGCCCTGGGTGCCGGTTCGCCAGCGGTCTTTGCCACCGCCAACGTCGGCTGCCAGAGGCATCTGCAGAGCGGGAGCCCGACGCCGGTGCGGCACTGGATAGAACTGATCGATGAACGCTTAAGCACTTCGGTGGCAGGCGGCCGTCGGGCGGAGGGCGATTAGTTCGATCGGTCAAGCGCGAAGCGCATCGCTCGTCGAGCATGCGCGCCACCCGAGGCCGGCTTTGGCCGCTATCTCATACCCTGCGCGACGCCGAAAGCGATAGAATTCGTCGTCGCGTTACCGGTGACGACGGCCGGCAAGGGCAAGCGGCGCGTCTTGCGCACTCGCAGACAGGAGAATTCAGGAAGTGCACGAAAGGGTATGAGATGAGCGAACAGCGTGAGCACGCGGACCTTCCGGCACTGGAGCGGCGGCAGAACCTGCCTCTGAGAATGGCTTTCGATGACGCTTTCGTAATGATCGAGCCGTTCTTCGATCCGCAGCAGGGCTGGGGAGGGCAGTCCCTGGAGCACCTGGCGTACCGCATCGTGCGCGAGAATTTTCCTGACTTGAGTGGCGAAGAGGTGCATGCCCTGGTAGTCGCCGCGCACCGGGTCTACATTGAGCGCAACCCGGATCGTAGTGGTCATTTGCCGCACCCCAGCGCACTTCGGCGGGGAAGTCCCTAAACCACACAAGATACTGCATCACCCCGGACGGGCTGTGCGCTGGCAATGCGCGGCTGGGTTGAAGGTGACGCGCCAGCCGCTGAGAGAGACCATCAATGCCGATTTCAATCGATGCCTGTGTCGCCCAGCATCGGGGTGATCGCCGCGAGCAGCAGGACCGGGTGGCCATCCTGCCGCATCCCAAAGGGGGGGGAGTGGCGTTGGCCGTGGTTGCCGACGGGATGGGTGGCCATACCGGGGGGGTGATTGCCGCTCAGCAGGTGATCCACACGGCGCGCGACAATCTGGAACGCTTTTCGGCGCGTACCGAGTCAGCACGTGTGTTGCTGGAATCGAGCCTCAATGAAGCGCATACGCTGATCAAGGCTTCGCGCTTCATCAACGAAAAGGATCCGCATAGTACGGCAGTGATGCTGCTGTTACAGCCGGGCAGGGTAAGCTGGGCACACTGTGGTGACAGCCGCTTCTACCATTTTCGTGGCGATAGACTGCTCTTTCGCAGCACCGATCATTCCTACGTCGAGCAACTGGTGGTGCAAGGCAAGATCACCCCGGAACAGGCACTGGTGCATCCCAACCGGAACATTCTCCTGACTTCGCTGGGCGGCGTTGAAACACCCAAGGTCGCCTTTGGCGAAGCCGAAGGCCTGCAGGCGGGTGACACCTTTTTGCTCTGCTCCGATGGTCTGTGGGCTTACTTCACCGAACAGGAACTGGCCTGGGCGATCGATGGCGCAGCGTCGGCGCGGGAAGCCTCAGAATTGCTGATTGGCCGCGCGCGATCAATCTGTAAAGGCGATGGCGACAACATTTCGCTGGCCATCCTGAAACTGGTTGACCTGGCCCTTCCCGGGCCCGCTGAGCTACTTTCGCCCTAGTCCGCCCAAGAGTGCTGCCACAGGGCGGCGTGCCTTGTGCGGGTGTTCGGCGAAGCCAGGCGCCTTGCTGCCTTCGCTACCGACCGGTGCGGCGACCGGATGCGGGTCAGCGCTCTCGTAAGGCTTGCTGAAATCGAAACCGTCGGCGGCGATGTGCTGGGGACGGCGGCCGCTGCCCGGCCGGCTCGCAGCCGGGCGTTGATCGCCGCGCACCGAGGTGCGCTCGCTGCGTGGTGTCGCCAGGGGGGCTTGCGCCGGTGCTGGCGCCGGTGCTGGTACCGGCAATCTGCGGCGATGGCGGTCGCCAGGCGGATAAGTGTAGTCGTATTCCGGCTCGAAGCCGGGGACGACGACCTGCTCGACCTGAATCCGGATCAGCTTCTCGATGTCGGCCAGATACTGCACCTCGCTCGCCGAGACCAGCGAAATCGCGGTGCCCGGCTTGCCGGCACGGCCTGTGCGGCCGATGCGGTGGATGTAGTCTTCCGGTGTGCGCGGTAGGTCAAAGTTGATCACATGCGGTAGTTCGTCGATGTCGAGGCCGCGCGCCGCGACATCGGTGGCCACCAGCACCAGCACCGAACCGTCCTTGAAGGCTTCAAGTGCCTTCAAGCGCTCCTGCTGGCTTTTGTCGCCATGGATCGAGTCGGCGGCAATACCTGCCCGCTGCAGGTCGCGCGCCAGTTTGTTGGTTTCAATCTTGGTACGTGTGAACACCAGCACCTGATTGAAGTCGGACGATTTCAACAACTTGACCAGCAGCGCTCGCTTGGCCTCGGCAGCGACCGGATGCACACGGTGGGTGATCGTCTCGGAAACCGTGTTGCGCTTGGCGACCTCGATCAGCACTGGCGACTTGAGCATCCGGTCAGCCAGCTTCTTGATCTCTTCCGAGAAAGTCGCCGAGAAGAGAAGGCTTTGGCGCTGCTTTGGCAGCAGGTTGATGATCCGCGTCACGTCAGGCACGAAACCCATGTCCAGCATGCGATCGGCCTCGTCGAGGACGAGTGCCTGGACGCTGCCGAAGTTGAGGCACTTCTGCTCGAAAAGATCGAGCAGGCGGCCCGGCGTGGCGACCAGCACCTCGACGCCGAGACGAACCTCGGCAATCTGCGGCTTGATGTCCACGCCGCCATAAACGCAAGCGCTTCTGAGCGGAACGTACTTGCTGTAAGTCTTCACCGATTCGTGCACCTGGATCGCCAGTTCGCGCGTCGGCGCCAGCATCAGGACGCGTACCGGGTGTCGCGCGGGCGACGGACTCGAGCTGGCGAAGGGAAGGATGCGCTGCAGCAGCGGCAGCGTGAAGGCGGCCGTCTTGCCGGTGCCCGTTTGGGCGCCGCCCATCAGATCCTGTCCCGCGAGTACAATGGGGATGGCTTGCGCCTGGATCGGTGTCGGCTCCGTGTAGCCGTGGTCGGCAAGGGCTCGCAGCAGATCAGGTGCCAGGCCGAGTTCATTGAAACGCATGGGTGAAGCCCTGAAATCAGTCAAAACAGTCCAGAATCAACGGGATCAAAGCACTATTATACATTGATTGACCGCCCGCGCCGGCCATAGTGCCAACTCCGGCGGGCCGCAGGTCAGCGTTACCATGAAAGTCGCGCAAGCGACTCGCGAATCTCCCCTCGCCCGCTCGCGGGAGAGGGGGCGGGGGTGAGGGGAACGGTCATGACCGTTTGTCGAGCCGGTTGAGGGCTTGTTCGGCGGCAGCGTCGAAGATGGCGATACGCGAAGCGATCTGTGCTCGGCCAGCGCGCAGCTGCTCGTCGAGCACCGCAGGTGATATGGCGACGGCGTGGCCCCAGTCGGGGTTGAACAGAAGGACCGTTCCCGACGACGGGCTTTGCCAGCAGCAGAGGCCGCACAGCGGCTCGTGGTCCGACGCATGAAAACGCAGCCAGTCACCGACTTGCCAGCTTTCTTCCGAATCTTCATGGGGCGATGCGGATTCCGTCGCCAGCCGCAGATAATGGACCCGTTGCCCATCACGCGCCAGCAGGCGGGGTCCGGTTTTCAACGCCGCGCTGCTGCTCGCGTCGGCGGGCGCTTTGTCGCGAGGCTCGCACGCTGACGCCGATACGCGGATCTGTGTGGCGCTGCGCAGGGCAGCGGTCTGCAGATCGAACAAGGTGTTGAGGAAGGGGCCTCTTTGCGCGGCTGACACGCCGATCTCATCAAGGCCGGCGCCGATTCGCCTGACCAGCGACGAGGCCAGGCCGGCAAGGCGCTTTCGTTCCTCGGCGGTCTGCTTGGGCTGAACGCTCCAGATCAGCTCATCGGCAGTCGCGCTGTCCTGTTGCCAGCGTTTGCCGTCAGCTCCGCCATCAAGGGCGGCGCCGACCATCACCCGCCACCAGTACTTTTCGAGAAACTCCTCGACGTCGGGCGAGTGTGTTGTCGCCTGCCTGGCATGCAGCCAGGTATGGGCCAGGCGCTCGGCGTATTGCCGGCTCTCGTGCGCCAGGACCAGTTGCAGGTGAGCGTTGGCAGCCAGCCGAATGGCGCGATCACGTTCGTCGATCAACGCGTCGAGTTCGGCGAGGTAGGGGTCGAGCAGCGCGCCATTGACGGCCAGAACCTCACGTACCGCGACGGTCAAGCGGTCTATCTGCGCGCAGACGGGATGTTCGCAGCCAGCGTTCCGGGGCAGCCCGATGGCCGCACGTGCCATACGATTGACCAGCAGTCGTGCGGGGTGCCTGGTGTCGGCGAACAGCGACGGATCGATGATCGCCCGCTTGAGCAGTGGGATCTGCAGGCGTGCGATGGCCGCCTTGATCGCGTCGGGCAGGTCGGCAGAATCGAAGATAGCCGTAAAGATCAGAGCCATCGTATCGAGCGTGACGGCCTCCGCCTGGCCGAGGGGCAGGTCGAGATCCTCCGACTTCAGTGCGCACAGCACGGGGCGAGTGGCTGAATTGTCCACGGCACCGTCGCTGCTTGCGGACGGCGAACGCGCCTCGAGCGCCGTCAGACGGGCGAGCAAATGGTTGAGCATGACCATTGCCGCAGCATCGAGAGCGGCATTTCCAGACCTCGCGCCGTGGCCGCCGGGGCCTTCTCCGGGACTCGCCACCTGGTCGACGTCAAGCCGTCGATGGACGACCTTTTGCAGCGCTGAGAGTGCGTTGGGCGCCGTCGGGTTACCCCTGCTCGCCGGTTCTGCGTCCTCTCTGGGCCCGGCTGCGCCCGCCCCTATCTGCCCTGGCGCCGCCTCGATTCCAGCGCGCGCCAGCAGTTCGCCGATTTCCCGATAAACCGTGGGCAGTTCCTCGCCGAGGTGTCCGTCGAGCCGGTCGAGCAGGGCGAGTTGCTGCTCAAGGGTGCCACCGCTCTGCCGGCAGATCATCCACAGGCCCAGACAGATCACTTCCGGGCCGACCGGATTGTCGGCCTCGCTCAGCGTTGGCCGACCCAATAGCGCCTTGTAGCGCAACTGGGTTCGCCACAGTTCCCTACCGCCGGCCTCGCGGAGGTGGCTGCCGATCTCCCCGATGCGAATCTCCAGGTCGAGATCACTGTCACCCATCAGGGTCAGCCGTGATGCCGTCAGGTCGGCGGCCTGGCCAAAGTCATCAAGCGGGCTGGCTGATGCCAGTTGGTCATGCGCCTCGCCAATCTCACGACCGAAAGCCTCGAGCTCCAAAGGACTGCGGATCCCGGACCGACTGACGATCTCCTTCAGCCGGCGCTGAAACAGATCCCTGGTCGCGTGCAGGAGTCTGGAAAAGTCATCCTGTGGCGGCGGTGGCAGACGAGTAGGGTCGGACATGGTTTACAGGCCAGACGAGATGAGCAAGCGAATCCGTGTATCGTATCAGGTCGACGGTCCACTGGCGCACCTGCCGACCGCCTACGTCGATCCTCACCAACTATACACTTGACCACAAGCCGGCACGAAGCACCTAATGCGGCTGGGCCGCCTTGGTATCGGTCTTCGCCTCGGCGGCCGCTTCCTCTGGCGCGGGCGCGATCTTCTTCTTCTTGCTGCCGGGAGGTTGTGGCGGAGGCAACTGCGGCTCGACGGTGGGCAGCTTGTTTTCGCGCATATAGATGTCCATATCACGCCAGCCATCATAGATGGCTGCCTTGGGTAACCAAGAATAGATCGAGTAGCAGTCCTCGATGGCCCGGCCCGACTGTCGGCATGCACCGCCGACCGCCTTGCCTTCAGCTTCCTGGCGGGCCGCCTTGACCGCCGGCGCCTCGATCCCCAGTTTTTGCTGGATCAGGTCACAGCCGCTCAGACCAAGCCATAGCGCGCTGATGATGAACACGATGCGTATCTGACTCCGGGGTCGCTCAAGCACGATGGTCGATGAATAATGGGTTGAAGATGGCGCATTCTAACCACGAACTGCAGCCCCTGAAAGACCAAGCTGCGGCGAGGTCGCTGCCAGCCCTGCGCCGACGGCTGCGGATTCATCTGGCCGTTGCGGCGGTGGCGGACGAGGCACTCGCTGCGCTGCGAAGGTTGACCCGGGTCTTTGACTACGGTATACGCGGGGGTGTGCACGCGGTTTTTGGCGCTAGACCACGATGAATCCGCTTCGGCCAACGGGCCGACGGTCGGGTCCGGATCGATTGAGCAACCTTGGGGAGTGGCAATGGAACGGGAAGTGATGGAGTATGACGTAGTAATCGTCGGTGCGGGTCCGGCTGGTTTGAGCGCGGCGATTCGCCTCAAGCAACTGAATTCCGAGCTGGCGGTCATGGTTCTGGAGAAGGGTTCCGAGGTCGGAGCGCATATCCTGTCGGGCGCACTGTTTGAGCCCCGGGCGCTCGACGAATTGCTACCCGATTGGCGGGCGATGGGCGCCCCGCTGAATACCCCGGTCAGCGAAGATCGGGTTTATCTCTATCGGAGCCAGAGCGCAGCGACCAAGTTGCCCGGTTTTGCTGTTCCCGCGCCGATGCACAACGCAGGTAACACGATCATCAGCCTCGGCAGCCTGTGCCGCTGGCTGGCCGAGCAGGCCGAAGCAGCCGGCGTCGAGATCTTCCCCGGTTTTGCCGCTGCCGAAGTGCTTTACCACGATGACGGCTCGGTCAAGGGAGTGGCCACCGGCGACCTCGGTCGCGACAAGAAGGGCGAGCCGAAGGACAGTTTTCAGCCGGGGATCGAGTTGCACGCCAGATACACGCTGTTCGCCGAAGGCGCACGCGGTCAGCTCGGCAAGGAGCTGATCGCTCGATACGACCTTGCCGCCGGCGTCACCGCGCAGCATTACGGTATCGGCATCAAAGAGCTGTGGCAGATCGATCCGGCCAAGCACCAGCCTGGCCTGGTGGTACATGGCGCCGGCTGGCCACTCAGCGAGCATGGCGCGACCGGTGGTTCATTTCTCTACCACATGGAAGATCATCAGGTGGCGGTGGGTCTGATCGCCGATCTCAACTACGCCAATCCCTATCTTTCCCCGTTCGAGGAGTTTCAGCGCTTCAAGTCGCAGCGCGAGATCAGGAAGTATCTCGAAGGTGGCAAGCGCTTGTGCTACGGCGCGCGGGCGATTACCAAAGGGGGTTTCAACAGCCTGCCGAAGCAGACTTTCCCCGGCGGCGTGCTGCTCGGCTGTGACGCCGGCACGCTCAATTTCGCCAAGATCAAGGGTATACACACGGCGATGAAGTCGGCGATGCTTGCCGCCGAGACCGTCCACACGGCGCTGCAGGCGGGCGACCAGGGGCGCACCGATCTGGTCGCTTATCAGGCTGCTTTCAAGGACTCCTGGCTGTACGCCGAGCTTTACCAGGCGCGCAATTTCGGGCCCGCTCTGCACAAATTCGGCACCTTTCTGGGTGGCGCTTTCAACTGGATCCAGCACAACCTGTTCGGCGGGAAGATGTTTTTCACGCTCAAGGACACGACCAGCGATCACGAGCAACTTCGCCCTGCTGCCGGCTATCAGCCCATCCAGTACGCCAGACCAGACGGTGAGCTGAGCTTCGATCGCCTGTCATCGGTGTTCATGTCCAATACGGCCCACGAGGAGGAGCAGCCCTGTCACCTGCAGTTGCTTGACAGCAGCAAGGCCATCGCCGTCAACTTCAATGTCTATGCGTCCCCCGAGCAACGCTACTGCCCGGCAGGGGTATATGAGATCGTCGAGGAAGCCAGCGGCCCACGCCTGCAGATCAATGCGTCGAATTGCGTCCACTGCAAGACCTGCGACATCAAGGACCCGACGCAGAATATCCGCTGGGTCGCTCCCGAGGGGGGGGGCGGGCCGAACTATCCGAACATGTGACCATCAAACGCCGCGAGCTGTGTGCTGTGCCAGCGCCCAGCGCACGTGCTCGCGCACCAGCGGGGAAGGATCATCCTGCCGCGAAGCCAGCGCGGCGACGATGGCCGGCGAGCCTGGCGCGTTGCCCAGCGCGACGGCGATATTGCGTAGCCAGCGCTGGTGACCGATGCGGCGTAGCGCACTGCCCGCCAGTCGGCGGTTGAATTCTTCCTCGCTCCAGGCGAAGAGTGCTGCCAGTGGCATCGCATCGAGACCGTTGCGGACGGCAAAGTCGGCGTCGCCGAGGCCGGCAAACCGGTTCCACGGGCAGCACAACTGGCAGTCGTCGCAACCGTAGATGCGGTTGCCGATCAGCGAGCGCAGGTCCACCGGGATGGCGCCCTGCAGTTCGATCGTCAGGTAGGAGATGCAGCGACGGGCGTCCACTTCGTAGGGGGCGAAGATGGCCTGGGTGGGGCAGACGTCGAGGCAACGACGGCAGTCGCCACAGTGATCTGCGATTGGCGCGTCGGGTGGCAGCGGCAGGTTGGTGTAGATCTCGCCGAGAAAATGCCAGGAACCGCCGCGCGTCAGCGAAAGCGTATGTTTGCCGCGCCAGGCGATACCCGACTGGCGCGCCAACTCGGTTTCCAGGACCGGCGCCGAGTCGGAGAATACGCGGCACGAAAAGGGCTGCGCCGGTGCGAGCGCCGCAATGTCGCCGCGCAGGCGATCGGCTAGCGCCTGCAGTCGCTGGCGGACCGTTTTGTGATAATCGCGGCCGAGCGCATAGCGGGAGACGTAGGCCAATTCACGATCGGCGAGCACCTTCTCGGCATCGGCAGCCTCCGGCCAGTACGTCAGGCGGGCCGAAATGACCGACAGCGTTCCCGGCAGCAGTCGCCCGGGATCGGCGCGTAGCGACGCGTGTTTGGCCATATAATCCATCTCGCCGTGCCGGCCCAGGGCCAGCCAGGCCATCAGCCGCGGCGTTGCCGCCGAGACATCGGCGCCGGCGATGCCGATCGCAGCGAAGCCGAGTTCCTGTCCCCAGTCCTTTATCCTTCTCGCCATTTCGGCATACGCATTCTGGCCCAGCGTTTGGCCGCCAGCAGCATTGGTTTTGGAGTCCTTTTCTTGCATAGCCCCGATCATAACCAGTCCACGCTTGGCCTGCACCTCGCCGATGAGGCGGCCACCGCCTGCTTTGGCCGTCACCTGGCTCCCTTGCTGCATGCCGGCATGGTGGTCTGGCTCGATGGTGACCTTGGCGCCGGAAAAACAACCCTGGTGCGCTCACTGTTGCGCGCATGCGGTCATGTCGGGCCGGTCAAAAGCCCTACCTACACATTAGTTGAAATTTATGTGATTTCGAGGATATACTGGTATCACTTTGATTTCTATCGTTTCAACTTTCCAGAAGAGTTTGTGGATGCAGGGCTCGGCGAATACTTCCGTGACGATGCCGTTTGTCTGGTCGAGTGGCCGGAAAAAGCCGCCGACCACGTGCCGTCGCCAGACATCATTGTACGCTTCCACTTTGTCGAGAACGGGCGGACACTGGAGTTCGTCGCGTGTAGCCAGGAGGGGCAAAAATGTCTGAACGTGCTCAAGAGCGGCTGGCCGGGCGCCGCCGACTGATCAAGCTGGCCGGTGCATCGCTGTTTCTGACGGTGACGCAGCGACCGCAGGCGGCAAGTAATCGCTCACTGGGCATTCTCGCCGTGCGCATCTGGCCGGCGGCAGACTACACCCGGGTAGCCATCGAGTACGGCGCACCGCTGAAATACACGCACTTCATGGTCAAGAACCCGGAACGTCTGGTCGTTGATCTCGAAGGAATAGAGTTCAACAGCGTGCTCGAAAGCCTCGGCAACAAGATCGCTCCGGACGATCCCAACATCAGGCTGTTGCGCGCCGGGCGTTACAAGCCGGGCGTCGTGCGCCTGGTGATGGAACTCAAGGGAGAGGCCAATCCACAGGTCTTCGTCCTGCCGCCAGTGGGTGGCTACGGCTATCGCCTGGTTCTCGACGTTTATCCCCTCAACCCGCCCGATCCGCTGCTCTCGCTGCTTGATGGCAAGGAAGCTCGTCCGGCGCCGGTCGAGAACCGTGCCAATTCGAAGCCCGAGGCGCGTCCGGAAGCGCTTGCCGAAGCGAAGCCCGAGCCAAGAGCCGAGCCAAGAGCCGAGCCGGTCAGCGAACCCAGGCCGGTCGCCAAGCGGCAAGGCAGGCCGGTGATTGATCGCCTGGTGACCATTACCCTCGACCCTGGGCACGGTGGTGAAGACCCCGGTGCCACCGGCAGTGGCGGTAGCCAGGAAAAGAACGTCACGCTGGCCGTTGCCAAGCGCTTGCGCGCCAAGATCGAGGCCGAGCCGAACATGCGCGTCGCCCTCACGCGTGATTCAGACTTTTTCGTGCCCTTGCACGCCAGGGTACAAAAGGCGCGACGAATCCAGTCCGACCTCTTCGTCTCGATCCATGCCGATGCCTTCGTTCGGCCCGATGCGAACGGGTCTTCGGTCTTCGTTCTTTCGGAAAGTGGCGCCTCGAGTTCAGCGGCGCGGTATCTCGCACAGAAGGAGAACGCTGCCGATTTGATCGGCGGCGTGAATATCGACGTCAAGGACCCGATACTGGCGCGCACTCTGCTTGATCTCTCGCAAACGGCGACGATCAATGACAGCCTCAAGCTCGGCAAGGCCGTGCTGGGTGAACTCGGCGGCATCAACAGGCTGCACAAGGCCAGCGTCGAGCAGGCCGGTTTCGCGGTCCTCAAGGCGCCAGACATTCCCTCGATTCTCATCGAGACCGCTTTCATCTCGAATCCCGAGGAGGAGAAGCGGCTCAACGACGACGCTTACCAGGACAAGATGGCCGAGGCGATTCTCTCGGGGATCAAGAAATACCTGGCCAAGAACCCGCCGCTGGCCAAGTCGACCCTGGCGAGACTCGACTAGCCGGTCTGACGACTGCTCCGGGGAGCGCGAAGGCGGTGGAACGGGCCGGCAAAAATAGGGGTTCCAAATATCGGGCTGCGCTGCTAAAATGCGGCCCCTGCATGGTGCTGGCAGTACCGCCGTGCCGCTGTAGCTCAGTCGGTAGAGCAGCGCATTCGTAATGCGAAGGTCGACAGTTCGATTCCGTCCAGCGGCACCAGAAAATCAAGCACTTAGCCTCGGTCGAAAGCCGGGGCTTTTTGCTTTCTGGGTTTCTGGGAACGACTGGGGAACGACCAGACTGCAAGTGTCCCCGCGCTCCGTCGGCACCCCCGCCAAAGTCGAGCGCGACGCGCCGGCTGAAGTTGGACAAACGGTTCAGTCTGGCGCCTATCACATCGCCACGCCGATGCCCGGCTGGCCGTCATCCTCGACCGCTTCCCGGTTTGCCACTGGCCTGATCACGTTACCAGCCAAATTTTTCATCACGTCGTCCAGCAGGCTCTTGTTGCCGAGCTTGGAGGGAAGCATCGACGTCTTGACCAGCAGCGCGTCCAGTTCCGTGCCGCAGTAGGTCACCCCCTTCTCGGTTCTCGGACTGTCTGCCGGCCTCATCGGCACCAGCAGGATGAGAAGGTCCCCACGAGCTTTCGCTTCATCAACCTGCAGCCGGTATTCCGCCCATTTCTCGGCAGGGGCATCGCTCGCCGGCTCACTCAACATGCAGATCGGTGGCCTGGGCTTCGGCAGCAACACTTCTTCTAGTTGCCGGCCAGGGTCGCGGCCTCGCCGGGCAGAAGGTCGCCGGCCGCCACGGCTTGCTGTATCCATGGCTGGGCGGATAGAAGGCCCTGTGCACGTTGCAGGTCCGCATCAAAGGCGCCGCCAGGGGGAAGTAGCTTTTCCTCGACGTGACGCTTCGCAAAGTCGCGCGTCTGAGTCTCAGTGATGTCTAGAGATTCCTGTGGAATCTTGAACCTGCTCTTGTTGCGGAGTGGGATTTCTCTCTTGCGGGCAGCCGCAAGCACGAGGATAAAAAACTGACGGCGAAACGAATCGTCGGCTTCCGCGACGGATTCACCAATGTCTCCAACTCTTACCGAATCGGGACAGCACTGGAATGTGACTTGCATGCTTGGCGCTCCTTCTCAGAGCTCCTTCGTTTGGGGGTGCCGCGCCAGCCGGGTGAAGGTGTCCCGGTTTTCTCCCCGTCGAGATAGGCGCGGCAAACCTCGGTCAGGCCGGATGTTCTTCCCTTTGAGCCACGGCCAAGCGCAGGCCGGCGGCCGACAGGACCGCCAGCAAGGTTTCGAGTGTCGGGTTGCCTTTGGGGGAATGTGCACGAGAAAGGCTCTCACGGCGCAGGCCGGCGTGTGCCGCTACCTCCTGCATTCCTTGGGCATGGGCGACGTGGCGCAAGGCGCGCAGCAAGGCTTGCTTGCCACCACCGACCTTCCGGCGGCCCGATTGCCTGAACCCATCAGGTGGCGGCGGTGCTCGGTCAGGCGGCGAGATTTTCGAGCGGCTTGATGTTCGGCTTTGGCAGTTGCTCGGCTTGCCATAGATCCCACTGGCTCTGCATGCCCAGCCATAGATCGGCGGATGTGCCCAGCCAGGCAGACAGACGCAGCGCCATGCCTGCGGTGACGCCGGCCTTGCCGTTCAGCACCTTGGAAAGCGTCACGCGGGACACCTGCAGTTCCTTCGCTGCTTGTGTCACCGTCATGTCTTCCGGCAGCCATTCCCGCAGCACTTCGCCGGGGTGCGCCGGGTTATGCATCCTGCTCATGCACTTCTACGCGGATGTCGCGGTAGTTCAACGTGCCTTTGAAGATGAACGTCTTCGCACCAGAGTGCCGGGAACGAACTGCCAGTCGTGGCGCGACATCGTCCCAAAGGAAGCCTTCGGTCGCCGGCTTGAAGGCTGCAATGCTGGTCGGTGACAGGTGTTTGCGGGGCATATCCGAAGGTCTCCTTGGAAAACTCGGGGAACGACTGGGGAACGAATAAAAAGGATTCTAGTCGTTTCATGTCTATCAAAAAAAAAAGAGCTCGCCATTTCGCGGCTGTGCGTATGGCGATGGCAGCAGTGGCGAACGCAGCACGACAGCGCACTGCGGGAACTTATGCACGGGTTGCCTCGCTGGGGCGGAATCCTTCCGGTGACGGAAGAGCTTTCGCAAGTTGGCCGGTGAACGTCTATTTCCTCGCTTTTCCGTCAGTGGGACACGGTGGCCTGTTCTGTTCCCGTACAATGGCGAGTCAAGCTATGCAAGAATCATTACCTGGGCTGAGGGACCTTCTGAACGGGAATCTAATGGGAGTCTACAATGCGGAAATCTCGGCAGGTTCCTTGATGTTGCCCGAAAGCCGCAGGATTGCAGCTTTGCTTCTGACCAGTCCTTCCCGGGAGCAGTGGTTCGATGCCCTCAAGCTCGACAACCTGCTGCAGAAGAAGGCCCCGGCTACGGCCCGCCGCCAGGCGCAGTTGATCCGCAAACGCCTGGAGACGCTGGAGGAGGAGGGCTTGAAGCTGATTGCCTGTGGTTCGCACGAGGTCGCGACGCAGCTCTTGTTTGCTGCAGCCATCAAGCACAGCCGCATCTTCGCAGACTTCCTGCATGACGTTTATGCCGGAAAACTTCGCCGGCTGGAGCAGAACCTGTCTCCCGCCAAAGATTGGGAAGCGTTCCTGGCGGAATGCGTACAGCGCGATCCAGATGTCGCGAATCTCAGCGCTTCCACCAAAGCGAAGGTACTGCAGGTCATCCTCCGCGTCCTCGCCGAGGGCCGCTATGTCGATTCCACCAAGACATTGCGGCTGACCCCGCCCCACCTGCACCCGGACGCCGTCTGCTACCTCAAGCGCCACGGTGCAACTTCGGTGCTTGCCATCATGGACATGGCCCGATGAGTCACGGCCTCGACGAGCGGCTCAACCGGCTACTGCCCAAACTGACTTCGCCTGACGTGTTGGCCAATAAGGGTTCCGGCGGCGAGATCGGCTTCTGGATCTTCGACTACCCACCCGAGCACGAGATGGCCGTGCGGACTTTCCTCCAGGAGGTCGTCCTGCCGGCACTGGCCAGGCATCAGCCCACGATCCGGGTCGCGGCGGTCAATCTCTTCGACCTCGTGATCGGCCTGTTGGAAGAGCGCAAGCTGCTCGACAAGGCCATCGAGATGCAGCGCACGCAGGGTGATGTCAAGACGCTCAAAGAGCTGAGCGGAGTACTCAAGGAAGACAAGCTCGCCAAGCGGCTAGTGACCAAGAACGACATCGCCGGCCTTGACCTGCTCATTCTCTGGAATGTCGGCGCGGTCTATCCCATGCTCCGCACCCATACGCTGCTCTCGGCGCTGCATGCCCACATGCAGGACAAGCCGCTGGTGATGTTCTACCCAGGCAAGTACGACGGCTATTCCCTACGCCTCTTCAGCCGCTTGAAAGACGACCACTACTACCGCGCCTTCCGTCTCGTTTCCTGAACTCCACTTCCCGGAACAACCCACAATGAAAATCAGGGAGATCTTCACCAAGCCGATCGACCGCCCGATCAATGGTGTCATCAAGGCCGACCAGCGCGACGCTGAGAGCATCTGGCAGGAACTCGACGAGTATGTAGTCACCAAGCAGCTTACCGAATACCTCCGCCGCTTCTTCGACGCCTTCCTGGCCGCCGCCGACAACCCGAAAGACCCGGTGCTTTCGGCGAGGATGGCCGTCTGGGTCTCGGGCTCCTTCGGCTCGGGCAAGTCGCACTTCATCAAGATCCTCTCCTACCTGCTGGAGAACATCGAAGCAGTCAACCCGGCGAACGGCACGACCAAGCGGGCCGCAGCGTTCTTCGACAAACACAAGATCAAGGACGCCATGCTGCTTGCTGACGTTCAGCGTGCGGTGCACGGCAGCTCCGACGTGATCCTGTTCAACATCGACGCCAAGGCGGACAGCAAGGATGAGCGCGATGTCATCCTGCAAGTCTTCCTGCGCGTGTTCAATGAGAAGCTCGGCTACAGCGGAGACGCCCCGCATGTGGCTGAAATGGAACGTCACCTGGTCAGCAAGGGAGCATACGAAACGTTCAAGGCTGCCTTCGCCGAGAAGAGCGGTTCAACCTGGGACGACCAACGCGACGCCGTCGGCTTCCTTCGCGATGAGGTGGTTTTTGCGCTGGCCAACGCCCTCAAGCAGAGCGAGGAGTCCGCCGGCGCCTGGTTCGACAGCGCTCGGGAAACCTATCGAATCAATATCGAAGGGCTCGCCAGGCTGATTCGTAACTATCTAGACAGCAAGCCGGCGGGGCACCGGATTGTTTTCCTGGTCGATGAAGTCGGTCAGTTCATCGGTAACAACACACAGTTGATGCTGAACTTGCAGACCATTGCCGAGCAACTGGGAACCCTGTGCCAGGGCCGGGCATGGGTCATCGTGACCAGCCAGGAAGACATCGACGCCGCCATCGGCGAAGCCAACAAGGCCAGGTCGCAGGACTTCTCCAAGATTCAGGGGCGCTTCCACACCCGTCTGTCGCTGGCCAGTTCCAACACCGACGAGGTCATCGGCGAGCGTCTCCTCGCCAAGACCGAAGCCGCTCACGCCGCTCTGCGCGACCGCTTCGAAAAGAAGGGCGACATCATCAACAACCAGCTCGCCTTCGTTGGCAACTCGGTGACGATGAAGAGCTACAAGGATTCGGCCGAATTCGTTGCCTGCTACCCCTTCGCCCCGTATCAGTTCACGCTGCTCCAGAAGATCTTCGAATCGATCCGCAAGGTCGGTGCTACCGGCAAGCACCTCTCGAAAGGCGAGCGCTCGCTACTCGACGCCTTCCAGTCCGCCGCCGTTCGCAATGCCGAGCGGGGGATCGATGCGCTGGTCCCGCTCTACGACTTCTATCCGTCGATCGAGAGCTTCATCGACACCTCGGCCAAGCGCTCGATCGACGAAGCGCCGGGCAATGCCGCACTCGAGCCCTACGACGCCCAGCTTCTCAAAGCGATGTTCCTGATTCGTTACATCCCGGACATCGTCAAGCCGAACATCGACAACCTGGCCACGCTTTGCGTCAATGAAATCGACGCCGACAAGCTGGCACTCAAACGCCGCATCCAGGAAAGCCTCGCCCGACTCGAAAAGCAGCGACTGATCAGCCGCAATGGCGATCTCTGGTTCTTCCTGACCAACGAAGAGCGCGACGTGGCCCGCGAGATCGGCCATGTCGCAGTATCCGCCAACGAAAAATGGCGGCTGCTCAGCGAACTGCTCTACGACGACATCCTCGCCGGCCAGACCAGGGTGCGTCACCGGGATACCAGGGCCGACTACGAATTCAACCGCCTGCTCGACGGAGCACCCTGGAAGAACGCCAGCCATCCGCTCAGCCTTGAAATCGCCACGCCACTCGGTGATGACTACGAACTCCTCAGCGAAGCCAGATGCATTCTGCGCAGCTCCGAATCGGGCGGTCGGGCTCTGATTCGGACCGCCGAAGGCGATCGGCTCGACATCGAGCTGAGCCTCTACCTGCAGATCGAAAAGTACATCGACAGCCCCAAGGCCAGCATGGCTGCTGCATCGATGAAGCGAATCCTGATGGACCGCAAGGACGAGAACCGCGAACGCCGGGGCCGCATCCTCGCGCAACTGGGTGATCTCATGGGCACCGGCGATTGCTATGCGCTCGGTCAGAAACTGCAAGTCAAGGCCGCGAGCCCGGGCACGCTGCTCGACCAGTTGCTCAACTACCTGATCACCAACACCTACACCAAGCTCCCCTACCTCAAGCAGCGTCAGGCTGACCCCATCGCCGAGATCAAGGCCGTGCTCGCCGCCAATGTCATCGGTCAGCAGGCGCTCGGTCTCCAGGGTGTAGACGGCAACCACCTCGCCATCAAGGAACTGCGCGATTACCTGCACCTCAAGGCCGGCACCGAGCGCGTCCTGCTCTCCGACGTCGTTGATCGCTTCACCGGCATCCCCTGGGGATGGAAGCCCGAATGGGAAGTGGTGCTGCTCGTTGCCCGACTGTTCATGGCTGGCGAGATCAAGCTGATGTGCGAAGGCAACGATCTCGACCCGAAGAGCGCCGGCGATTCCCTGACCAAGTCGGTTCGTTTCAAGCAGGTCTCGATCCTCAAGAGAAAGATCTCGGACCCTGATTCTCTCAAGCGGGCGCGGGCGCTCTACAAGGACCTCTTCGCCAGGATCGCTCGCGAAGACGCGGATGCGCTGGTCGCTGATTACCGTGCTGCCCTCGGCGACTGGCTGTCCGACCTCAAGGGCTATGCTCAGACCGCCGCAATCAAGCACCATCCTGGCAAGGACGTGATCGACGCGGCGAGTACCCGCATCGGCAAGCAGCTCGCAATCCGCGACGCCTTCGAATTCATAGAGACCCTGCTGAGCGCGAAAAGCGACTGGCTGGACGCCAGCGACGACATCCATGATGTCGTCAGCTTCTACAAAACCCAGCTTCTCTCCTGGCGCAAGCTGCTCGAAGCGCTGACCGGCTTTGCCGACAACCGGGAAGTCTTGCTGAAGCTTCCCGACGTCGCGACCGCACTCGCCGAGCTGGAGTCGATACGCGACAACCCGGCGCCGTACAGCCAGGTTCCGCGCGTCGAGGCGCTGATCAAGACCGTTGAGGCCGCCAACGAAGCCGAAGCGCAGCAACGGCGCGAACGCGCGCTCAATTCGATCGACTCCCGGATCGCCGAGGTCGTGAAATCGCTCGATCAGGTTCAGGCCGCTGCGGAGCTGCGCAACAAGGCTTTGCTGCCCTTGCAGGAGCTGAAGACCAAGGTCGCTGGTCTGTCCAGCATTCCGAAGATCCTCTATTTTCAGGATCAAGGCGGCAATCTGCTGGACGATGCGATGTTGATCATCGAATTGGCCAGCCAGAAGCCGGCAACGGTGGTGAAAGATCCGGGAGGCACGACGACGCAAAAGGTCTTGACCACCGGTGCCGGCACGGCAGCGCCGAAACCCTCGAAGGTCATTCGGGCGGCAGACTTTTCCCCCACGATCTATCTGGAAAGCGAAGCCGACGTCGAAAATTACGTCGGCAAACTCAAGTCCGAACTGCTCGCCGCCATCAAGGCCGGCCAGCGCGTACGCATCCAATG
Source organism: Candidatus Accumulibacter aalborgensis (assembly GCF_900089955.1). Classification (GTDB taxonomy): domain Bacteria; phylum Pseudomonadota; class Gammaproteobacteria; order Burkholderiales; family Rhodocyclaceae; genus Accumulibacter; species Accumulibacter aalborgensis. The sequence goes on from NZ_FLQX01000101.1 coordinate 78,033, forward strand.
AAGCCATGAACACCGCCAAGCTCAAGTCCTACGCCCCGCAGGCCCGCAAGGCTTTCATCGCCGCCATCGAGGCCCGCGCCAACCAGCTCGGATTGTCTGCAAAAGGCGGCAAGCTTGGCATTGCCGCCGGCGAGTTGAAGGGTGACATCGTCGTCATCGCCGGCCAGGCATGGCCTGCCAAGGCGCATCAGCAGCGCGAGCGTCTGATTCAGCGCATCAACGACGACGGCTTTGCCCACACCATCGACGCGGTGGCCTACACCTGGTTCAACCGTTTTGCCGCGCTGCGCTACATGGAGCTGCACGACTATCTGGACCACGGCTACCGGGCGCTGTCGAGCCGAGAGGGTGGTTTGCCCGAAATCCTCGCCCACGCCAGCGAACTCGTCGGCGTCCTACCGGGCCTGAACGCCGCCCAGATCGCCGACTTCAGGCTTGCTGGCGACAAGGACGGCGAACTCTATCGGCTCCTGCTGGTCGCGCAGTGCAACGCGCTCTCCAGCGCGATGCCCTTCCTCTTCGAGCGCATCGACGACGAATCCGAACTGCTGCTGCCCGACAAGCTCATCCGCAGCGATTCACTGATCGCTTCGCTGGTCGATGAAATCCCGGAAGCCGACTGGTCCAACATCGAGATCATCGGCTGGCTCTACCAGTTCTACATCTCCGAGAAGAAGGACCAGGTCATCGGCAAGGTGGTGAAGTCGGAAGACATTCCGGCGGCAACGCAGCTTTTCACGCCCAACTGGATCGTCAAGTACATGGTCCAGAACTCGCTGGGGGCGCAGTGGCTGGCGACCTATCCCGATTCGCCGCTCAAAGCGCAGATGGCCTACTACATCGAGCCGGCCGAGCAGACCGACGAGGTCAAGGCGCAGCTCGCGGCCATCACGCCCAGCCAGCTCGACCCCGAGGAGCTGACACTCATCGATCCGGCGTGTGGCTCGGGGCACATCCTGGTCGAGGCCTATGAGCTCTTCAAGGGCATCTACCTGGAGCGCGGTTATCGGCAGCGGGACGTGGCACAGTTGATCCTCGAGAAGAACCTTTTTGGCCTCGACATCGACGAGCGGGCGGCGCAACTGACCGGCTTTGCGCTGATGATGAAGGGGCGGGCGGATGACCGGCGGCTGTTCGAGCGGGGGGTGAAGCTCAATGTGATGGCGCTGGTGGATAGCGCGGGCTTCGATGCGGAGGGCTTGGCGAAAGGGGTGGAGCTTTCAGACTGCGGGCTGAAGCCGGGGGACCTTTCGGAGCTGAAGCGGCTGTTCGAGCACGCGACAACGTTTGGCTCGTTGATTCAGGTGCCGGAGGGGGTGGTGGAGAAGCTGCCGGCGCTGAAGGAGCTGAGTGAGGCGACGCTGGACCTATTCGTTGCGGAGGCGCTCAAGCGCTTGGGGCCGCTGGTGCAGCAGGCGGAGTTGCTCGCGGCGCGGTACGACGCTGTGGTGGCGAATCCGCCGTATATGGGAGCTGGTGGCATGAACGGCCTCCTCAAGAAGTTTGCCAAGAACCACTTCCCCGACAGCAAGAGTGACCTCTTCGCCTGTTTTATTGAGCGTGGATACACACTTGCGAACGACGGTGGTCGCGAAGCCATGGTCACTATGCAAAGTTGGATGTTCCTGTCATCGTTCGAGAAGATGCGCGAGCGAATGCTGCGGGAAAAAACCATTACCACGATGGCACACATCGGGTACAACAGTTTTCCATCACTCAACTCGAAGGTCGCCCTCGCAACAGTGTTCTCTGTTCGAGGAAACAGGATTGCTGGTTACGTCGGATCATTTCAGAACCTCAATGATGCGCCGCGCGCCGCAGACAAGGAGGGTGTCTTCCTCGATCACGATCCGGCCAACATGTTCGAGGCTCGGGCTGAGGCATTTGTACAGATTCCAAGCGCCCCCATCGCATACTGCTGATCCTTACCCTCACCTGACTCCGTTGGCACTCAAGGGCGCTTGGGGGGGCGGCAGTGAT